>JAHEBW010000045.1 GCA_024642065.1 Polynucleobacter sp.
GAAAAGAATAAAGATACTCTGGACGTTTGGTTTGACTCAGGCACCACCCACTGGCACGTTATTCGTGGTTCACATGCGTCAACACTAGCAGATCCATCTAGAAACAATCCTGATGGTCGTTGGGCTGATTTATACCTAGAAGGCTCAGATCAACATCGCGGTTGGTTCCACTCATCACTCCTCACGGGCGCAATGCTTGATGGCAAACCTCCTTATAAAGCCTTGTTAACCCATGGCTTTACGGTAGACGGCCAAGGTCGCAAGATGAGCAAGTCAGTGGGTAACGTGATTGCTCCACAAGAAGTAGCCGACAAGATGGGCGCAGAAATTATTCGTCTATGGGTCGCATCTACTGACTACTCTGGCGAAATGACTATTTCTGATGAGATTCTCAAGCGCGTCGTTGAAAGCTACCGTCGCATTAGAAATACACTCCGATTTTTATTAGCCAATCTTTCAGACTTTGATATTGAAAAGCATCACATCGATAGCAAGGATTGGTTAGAGATTGATCAATACGCTTTAGCGCTGACTGAATCAGTGCAAAAAGATTTATTAGCGCACTATGATCGTTATGAGTTCCATCCAGCCGTTTCTAGACTGATGACATTCTGTTCAGAAGATATGGGCGGCTTCTATTTGGATATTCTCAAAGATCGCTTGTATACGCTGTCAGCAGATGCTCCTGCTAGACGTTCAGCGCAAAATGCACTGTTCCACATCACGCAATCTTTCTTGCGCTTGATGGCACCATTCCTATCCTTCACAGCTGAAGAAGCCTGGAAGATTTTTGATCATCAAACAAACAGTAAAGATACGATCTTTACTGAAGAGTTTCACCAACTTCCTAAGATTGATGGCGCTGAGGCTCTTATCAGCAAGTGGGATCGTATCCGCGCGATGCGCTCTGATATCACTAAAGCGATTGAGTTTGAGCGCGAGGCTGGCAAAGTTGGATCTTCTCTTCAAGCAGAAATCCACATCATTGCCCCAAGCGCAGATGCTGCATTACTTGCATCATTGGGCGATGACTTGCGCTTTATCACCATCACATCGAGTGCAACAGTTGAATCCAAAGAAGGCGCTACTGAATTGCAAGTGAATGTTCGCTCTTCAGAGCACCAAAAATGCGGTCGCTGTTGGCACTATAAAGAAGATGTTGGACACAATGCAGAGCACCCAAGCTTATGCGGTCGTTGCACAAGTAATTTGTTTGGTGATGGCGAAAAACGCCATATCGCTTAATCCAGGAGAATCATTTGGCACGTTCAAGTAAATCCAGTAGCACTAACCAGTCATTTTTGATTTGGATGGGTTTGGCTGGCCTTCTTTTGGTGATTGATCAGTTAACAAAGATCATTGCAAAAAATAATTTATTTGAAGGTGTCTCTCAAACAGTCACAAGCTTTCTGAACTGGACCTTGGTCTACAACTCTGGAGCGGCCTTTTCTTTCTTGGCTCAAGCCGGTGGATGGCAACGATGGTTTTTCACGGGATTTGGCATCATTGCAGCTATTGTGATGATTTGGTTAATTCGCAAAAACAGTTACCAAACTATTTTTTCACTAGCGCTGAGTTTGATCTTAAGTGGCGCCATTGGTAACGTGATTGATCGCATTCTTTATGGCGCAGTTGTTGATTTTATTGATCTTCATTACATGGCTTGGCATTGGCCAGCATTCAATATTGCAGATAGCGCCATTACGATTGGTGTGATTCTGTTAATCTTTGATGAAATCAAACGAGTTAACAAATAATCAAGGCTGATCACTGATCATGAATTCACTACAAGGTAAAAAAATACTCTTAGCCATGTCTGGGGGTATTGCTGCATTTAAAGTAGCTGAATTGGCACGCTCACTCATCCAAGAAGGTGCAGAAGTACAAGTGGCGATGAGTGATGCAGCGACTCATTTCATGACGCCAGTGACCATGCAAGCCCTCACAGGTAAGCCTGTATATATAAGCCAATGGGATGCACGCATCCCGAACAACATGGCTCACATTGAGCTTTCTCGCCAAGCGGATGTCATCCTAATAGCTCCTGCTAGCGCAGATTTAATGGCTAAGATTGCTTTAGGATTAGCTGATGATTTAATCAGCACGATTTGTTTAGCTAGAGAGTGTCCGCTGATTGTTGTCCCTGCTATGAATAAGCAGATGTGGGACAACTCAGCCACACAAAGAAATGTAGCTCAATTACAAAAAGATTCAGTATCTGTTTTAGGTCCTACTAGTGGCTCACAAGCTTGCGGTGAAAACGGTATGGGTCGCATGCTAGAAGCCCATCAAATCCTAGAAGGCGTCATTGCATTCTTTCAACCTAAAGTACTTCAGGGTAAAAAAGTTTTAATTACGGCTGGACCAACCTACGAAGCTATTGACCCAGTTCGCGGTATTACCAATAAGAGCTCCGGCAAGATGGGCTTCGCGATTGCTCAGGCCGCATTAGAAGCAGGTGCCAATGTTGAATTAATTGCAGGCCCCTGTCATCTTGATACACCGCTTGAATTTGCAGGCAAGATCACCCGCACCAACATCACCAGCGCAGAAGAAATGCATGCCGCAGTGATGTCCAAACTCGATTGCGATGTTTTCTTTTCAGTAGCAGCTGTTGCTGATTGGAGAATTAAAAATATCAGCGCAGAAAAAATCAAGAAATCCAGTTCAGGATCTCCCAGCTTAGAGTTTGAAATGAATGCGGACATCTTGGCTGAAGTGGCAAAAGTTTCTCAAACGAAGAAAAAGCCCTACTGCGTAGGCTTTGCGGCCGAAACAAATGATCTAGAGCGTCACACTCAAGAAAAACGCGCCAAGAAAAATGTACCGATGCTAGTAGCTAATATCGGCCCAAGCACCTTTGGCCTTGATGAAAATGAACTGCTCATTATTGAAGATGGCAAGTCAAGCAAATTGGCAAAATCTGACAAACTCAATTTATCACGTCAATTAATTAGTCTTATTTCTAAAAAAATCTAATATGAAAAAACTACAAGTAAAAATTCTTGATGAAAGAATGAGAAATAATTTGCCACAGTACGCTACCGCTGGCAGCGCAGGTTTAGATTTGAGAGCCTGTTTAGATGAGACCATTACGATTGAACCAGGTCAGACAGTTTTGGTTCCAACGGGTCTATCCATTTACTTAGATGACCCAGGATATGCCGCTTTGATTTTGCCAAGATCAGGTTTAGGTCATAAGCATGGCATCGTTCTTGGTAACTTAGTGGGGTTAATCGACTCCGACTACCAAGGTCAACTGATGGTGAGTACTTGGAATCGCGGTCAAACAGCCTTTAAATTAGAGCCTATGGAGCGTTTAGCTCAATTAGTGATCGTGCCAGTTGCTCAAGTTGAATGGGCAGAAGTAGAAGAATTCACCGCCAGCGAAAGAGGTGCTGGCGGCTTTGGAAGTACTGGTCGCGCTTAAATTTGTTCTGTTTCAGTATTACCTGTTGATACTTTTTTAACAGCAGGTCTTACTGGAGCATCAAAATCTAAGAGCACCTTATCATCGGCATCAATATCTACAACCACATGGCCGCCATGGGCCAATTTGCCGAACAATAGTTCATCCGCCAAGGCTTTTCTCACAAGATCCTGAATCAAGCGCTGCATTGGTCTTGCACCCATCAATGGGTCAAAGCCATGTTTAGCCAAGTAACTTCTGAGAGCTTCAGTAAAGCTGGCATCCACTTTCTTCTCATGCAACTGCTCTTCAAGTTGCATCAAGAACTTATCAACTACGCGCAAGATGATGCTCTCATCAAGAGACTTAAAGCCAACAATCGCATCTAAGCGGTTGCGGAACTCTGGTGTGAATGTACGCTTAATGTCACCCATTTCATCACCAGCCTGGCGTGCGTTGGTAAATCCAATTGATGATTTTTGCATCGTCTCAGCACCGGCATTCGTTGTCATGATGATGATGACATTTCTAAAGTCAGCTTTGCGACCATTGTTATCAGTCAAAGTACCGTGGTCCATCACCTGCAACAAGATATTGAAAATATCTGGGTGAGCTTTTTCAATTTCATCTAACAAAAGAACGCAGTGTGGTTTTTTGTTAACTGCTTCTGTTAACAAACCGCCCTGATCAAAACCCACATATCCCGGAGGCGCACCAATCATGCGGCTCACAGCGTGACGCTCCATATATTCAGACATATCAAAACGAACAAGTTCGATGCCCATAATGAAAGCTAACTGCTTAGCCACCTCAGTTTTACCAACACCTGTCGGGCCTGAGAATAAGAATGAACCAATTGGCTTGTCATCTTTACCTAAACCAGCTCGTGACATCTTGATAGCAGAAGCAAGAACTTCAATGGCAGGATCCTGACCGAACACCACGCTCTTCAAATCACGATCAAGTGTTTGTAGCTTGCTGCGATCATCAACAGAGACTGATTGCGGTGGGATGCGTGCAATCTTTGCCACAATATCTTCAATCTCTTGGCGACCAATTGTTTTCTTTTGCTTGGATTTAGGCAAAATTCTTTGAGCAGCACCAGCCTCATCAATCACATCAATCGCCTTATCTGGCAAATGACGATCATTGATATAGCGACCTGACAACTCAGCCGCTGCCGTTAATGCAGCTTGCGCATACTTCACACCGTGATGTTCTTCAAATTTAGACTTAAGACCACGCAAGATTTGTACGGTCTGGTCTACGCTAGGCTCAAGTACATTCACCTTTTGGAATCTTCTAGAAAGGGCTGCATCCTTTTCAAAAATACCGCGGTATTCATTAAAAGTTGTTGCGCCAATACATTTCATTTGGCCACTTGAAAGCGCAGGCTTTAACAAATTGCTTGCATCTAAAGTTCCACCCGATGCAGCACCCGCACCAATCAATGTGTGGATCTCATCAATGAACAAGATAGAGTCAGGATTATCCTTAAGGCTCTTCAATACGCCTTTCAAACGCTGCTCAAAGTCACCACGATATTTAGTACCAGCTAATAAAGCACCCATATCTAGGGAGTAAACAACTGCTTTTGCTAAAACCTCAGGCACATCATTTTGTGTAATTCTCCAAGCAAGGCCTTCTGCAATAGCAGTCTTACCAACACCAGCCTCACCAACCAATAGAGGATTGTTCTTGCGACGGCGGCAAAGAACCTGAATCACTCGCTCTACTTCACCTTCACGACCAATCAAAGGATCAATACGACCCTGTTTCGCTAGTACATTAAGATTTTGAGTGTATTGCTCAAGGGGGCTATCTTTACCTCCAGAGCTAGACTCATCTGTTTCAGAGCTAGACTCATTTGGCTTTGGTGCCTCTGCCTGATCTTTACGAATACCGTGACTGATGTAATTCACAATATCTAAACGAGTAACGCCTTGCTGCTGAAGGTAGTAAACAGCATGAGAATCTTTTTCACCAAAAATGGCAACGAGCACGTTGGCTCCAGTTACCTCTTTCTTACCATTGGAAGTCGACTGAACGTGCATGATGGCACGTTGAATCACGCGCTGAAAACCTAGAGTCGGTTGTGTATCAACTTCTGCTGATCCAGGAACGATGGGCGTGTTGTCATTAATAAAGTTTTTAAGATTACTCTTTAAATCATCATTATTGACAGCGCATGCCTTAAGAACATCCGCAGCTGTGGCGTTATCTAATAACGCACACAAAAGATGTTCTACCGTTATGAACTCATGTCTAGATGCTCTTGCATCCACAAATGCCATATGTAAGGTAACTTCTAATTCTTGAGCAATCATGCTTCCTCCATAGTGCACTGCAAAGGGTGACCCGCTTCACGGGATCTATCTACAACCTGTTCTACTTTTGTTGCTGCAACATCTTTGGTGTAAACACCACAAACACCTTTACCTTCTAAATGAACTTGCAACATGATTCTAGTTGCACTTTCTTGGTCTTTATGAAAATACTCTTGAAGCACCATCACCACAAATTCCATGGGTGTGTAATCGTCATTTAACAATACAACTCTGAACATTTTTGGAGGCTGAACGCGCTCCGTTTGACGATCCATTACCGTCGCGTGATCCTCCTGGAATCCAGGCAAATCTGGAGGGCTTGGAAGTTTTGGTTTTTGACTCATGATTCCTATTCTAAACACAAGTTTCAAATTAAGTGTCAGGACAATTCTATAAGGGTATTAATAGGTAATAGCTTTTCTTAATTTGATGATTTTTTGACTTCTCACCCGCTCCAGTCTGATAAAGTAGTGATTGATTTGAATTCATTTAATTAGAGAAAAAAATGTCAAAACTTATTGCCGCATTAGCCTTAACCTGTTTCACAACTCTTAGCCTAGCTCAAAGTGCTGCACCAGCAACACCGGTCAACCCTGTTGCACCGGTAGCCAACGAACAAGCTGCTGAAAATACAAAGCCTCAAAAAGCTAAGAAACAAACTAAAAAGAAACAAAAACAGAAAAAACAAGGCAAAAAAGGCAATAAGACAAAAGCTGGTAAAGCTAAAGCCAATAAACCGGCCTCTGAAGCTATCTAATCTTTAGCGCACCCTGTGAATAAGCTCTCAAAACAATTTATCTGGGTGACTGCCGCCCTTCTTTTGGGCTTTACAAAGTTCGCTTGGGCACAAAAGCTACCAACAATTGAGCTACAAGCTGGCTTGTACAAAATCACAGCGGAAGTGGCAGCCAATCAAGCCAGCAGACAGCTAGGCCTGATGCATAGAAATTTCATGCCTACAGATGAGGGGATGTTATTTGTTTTTGAGTATCCAGCCACTCATTGTTTTTGGATGAGAAATACACGAATTCCATTAGCCATTGCATTTATTGCTGATGATGGAAAGATCGTGAATATCGAAGAAATGAAGGCAATGAATGAAGATAACCATTGCCCTTCTAAACCAGTGCGCTTTGCGCTTGAAATGAATCAAGCCTGGTTTGCTAAAAGAAATATTTCGGCGGGGCACACCATTTCTGGTCTACCCTCGCGTTAAATATTTTTAGCCAAAATGGCAAACGTAGTGAACCGCTTGCTCTGCACGAATAATGAAATAACCACCCGCTTCAACAGTCCATGATTGGCCAGCTGGATAAGCTACTTCAGCAGCGCCATTGATGCTCACATAAGCTGTGCCATCGACCACTTCCATCACTTCTTTAGTACTTAGGTCAAATCGCAATGTGCTTGGCAAAATCACGCCAACAGACTTGCGCTCACCACTTGGCAAAGTCACAGTATGTGAAACACATTTGCCATCAAAGAAAACATTCGCTTTTTTACCAACAGAAACTTGATTAAATTGCATTTTTTATCCTTACTAAATTAAGAGCCACGTTTTCTGCGTGCATTTGCGGCAATACGCATACGCAACGCATTCAACTTAATAAATCCACCAGCATCAGCTTGGTTATAAGCGCCGCCGTCATCATCAAAAGTCGCGATTGTTTGATCAAACAATGTGTTCTTAGAATCACGAGCAACAACAGTAACAGAGCCTTTGTACAACTTCACGCGCACAAAACCACTCACGCTTTGCTGAGTGTGGTCGATCAATGTTTGGATGGCTACGCGCTCTGGCGCCCACCAATATCCGTTGTAAATCATGCTTGCGTAACGAGGCATCAAATCATCTTTAAGATGCGCTACTTCGCGATCTAAAGTGATACTTTCAATACCTCTGTGGGCCTTCAATAGAATCGTGCCGCCAGGAGTTTCGTAGCAACCACGGCTCTTCATACCAACATAACGATTCTCAACTAAATCTAAACGGCCAACACCATGCTTGCCACCAATTTTATTTAATTCAGCCAACATTTCATGTGGTTTGTAACGTGTGCCATTGATGGCAACAGCATCACCGCGCTCGAATTCAATATCTAAATACTCTGCTGCATCTGGAGCGGCTTCTGGTGAAACTGTCCAGCGCCACATTGATTCTTCAGCTTCAGCTTTAGGGTCTTCTAAGTGACGACCTTCATAACTGATATGCAATAAGTTGGCATCCATTGAATAAGGAGCGCCACCTTGCTTGTGCTTCATTTCAACAGGAATACCGTGTTGCTCTGCATAAGCTAATAGTTTTTCACGAGATAACAAATCCCACTCACGCCATGGAGCGATCACTTTGATAGATGGCTCTAATGAGTAGTAACCCAATTCAAATCGAACTTGATCATTACCCTTGCCTGTCGCACCATGCGATACAGAATCAGCACCAGTCTGACGAGCAATTTCAATTTGACGTTTAGCGATTAAAGGGCGAGCAATCGATGTACCTAATAAATACTCACCTTCGTAGATGGTATTGGCGCGGAACATTGGAAACACAAAGTCTCTAACAAACTCTTCACGCAAGTCATCAATGAAAATATTTTCAGGCTTGATACCAAACTTGAGAGCCTTGGCACGCGCTGGCTCCAACTCTTCACCCTGACCTAAGTCAGCAGTAAAAGTAACGATTTCGCATTGGTATGTATCTTGAAGCCACTTCAAGATCACGCTTGTATCCAAACCACCTGAATAAGCTAGAACAACCTTCTTAATATCTGACATATTTATCTACGTATATTTAAGTTTTATAAAAAATTACAACTTGCCGCACAGCAAGAATTCCATCAACGCTTTCTGAACATGAAGGCGATTCTCAGCCTCATCCCAAACAACGCTTTGCGAACCATCAATTACTGATGCAGAAACCTCTTCACCTCTATGAGCTGGCAAGCAATGCATGAATAAGGCATCTGCATTAGCAACAGCCATCAGCTCATCATTCACCATCCAACTCTTAAATGCTTTTAGACGAGCTTGGTTTTCATCTTCATAACCCATGCTTGTCCATACATCAGTTGTTACTAAATCAGCACCACGACATGCATCTTTGGGGTTATCAAAAATGTTGAGATATTTTTTGGCCTGAGGACTCAACATCTTTTCATCCAACTGGTATCCAGGAGGCGCAGAGAAGTTCACTTTGAATCCTAAAATTTCGGCTGCCTGTACCCAGGTATAAGCCATATTATTGGCATCACCAACCCAAGCCACTGTCTTGCCAGCAATAGTGCTGCGATGCTCCACGTAGGTAAAGATATCAGCCAATACTTGGCAAGGATGATATTCATTCGTCAAGCCATTGATGACAGGTACTCTTGAGTTAGCTGCAAAACGCTCAATGATGTCCTGACCAAATGTACGAATCATGATGATGTCAGTCATTCTTGAAATAACTTGTGCCGCATCTTCAACCGGCTCACCACGACCCAATTGCGTATCTTTTGTATTGAGGAAAACAGCATGACCACCCAATTGATGGATGCCTGCCTCAAAAGATAAACGTGTTCTAGTAGAGTTTTTCTCAAAAATCATTGCAAGCGTTCTGTCGTGCAATGGATGCCAAGTTTCATATCTCTTGAACTTGGCTTTTAAGAATGCAGACCTTTGAAGTAAATATGCGTACTCGTCCGCGCTGAAATCAGCAAATTGTAGGTAATGCCTGACAGGAATATTCGACGACATAGCTTTTTAACGCCTGGTTAATTCAAATATCTATTCAATAACAGTTGGGACTGATAAAATCTACGGGTTATCCCGAACTATCAATCTATTTATACAGCAAAGACACCGTGACGACCAAACAATTCTTCATACAAGGTCTCACTAACGATGGCAAACCATTCAGGCCTAGCGACTGGGCTGAAAGGCTTTGCGGTGTTATGGCTCAATTTCGCCCAGATGGCGATACCAGCGATCCTCGCTTCACTTATTCACCCTACGTCAAACCCGTCAATATTGCCGGTGTTAAATGCGTTGTTGTGGATGAAAGGCTTCGTGAAATCGAACCTAAAGCCATGGATTTCGTTAAAAACTTCGCGATAGACAACAATTTACCTATTGTTGAAGCCTGCGAAATCCCAGTAAAACCTTCAAACTAAAAATAAAAAACCCGCTCCGGATAAGGGAACGGGCTCTTTTTCAACCTAATTGAATTAGGCTGTCATACCCTTGATAGCTGCAGACAAGCGTGATTTTGTACGCGCAGCAGTGTTTTTATGCACTACTTTTTTGTCAGCAATTTTATCGATGGTAGCCTGAGCAGCTTGGAAAACCTTAGCTGCTGCGTCTTTATCACCAGCGTCAACGGCTTTACGTACAGTCTTAATAGCTGTACGAAGACGTGAACGCAAGCTAGAGTTGTGTTCGTTTTGAGAAACTGCCTGGCGGGCACGTTTACGAGCTTGGGCGGTATTTGCCATGTTTGTAACCTTTAGGGGTATTGCCAAAAGAAAAAGATTATAACTTATCCTGGCCAAGGCTACCACCCCCGCCAGAAATCTGTAAAACTACGTCTGTGAATTTATTATCTGCCGCCGCCAAAATTAGCAGCTTTACGATGCTTTCCCGCATCACTGGATTGCTACGAGAAACGCTTATAGCCCGTACCTACGGGGCTTCAGAGTGGACTGACGCCTTTAATGTGGCCTTTAGGATCCCTAATTTACTAAGAAGATTGTTCGCTGAGGGGGCCTTTTCTCAGGCTTTTGTGCCTGTTTTAGGGGAAACTTCGACAAAAGAGGGCCAAGAAGGCACTTATTTGATGGTTAGCGCCATTGCCACCCTGCTTTTCTGGGCCTTGATCATCACAGTCATGATTGGCCTCATTGGGGCCCCTTGGATCATATTTTTGGTAGCTTCAGGCTTTCAGGATGGCGGAGCTCATGAAGCTAGCCTGGTTTTAACAAGGATCATGTTTCCTTATATCGGCCTGATTTCAATGGTTTCTTTATCAGCCGGCATCCTCAATACCTATAAAAAGTTCGCAATTCCAGCATTTACCCCGGTTTTATTGAACTTATCGATGATTTTTTCATCTTGGCTGCTTTCACCATACTTTGAAACACCGATTTACGCCCTAGGCATCGGCGTGATTTTGGGTGGTATTACGCAATTGGCAATTCAAATCCCTGCATTGAAGAAAATTGGCTTATTGCCAAAAATCAGTCTCAGTTGGGTAAACATCAAAAATGCGTGGAATCACCCAGGCGCCAGAAAAGTTTTGCAACTGATGATTCCGGCCTTGTTTGCGGTATCAGTAGCGCAACTATCACTGATCATCAACACCAATATTGCATCTCACTTGGCCTCAGGTAGCGTATCTTGGCTTTCTTATGCCGATCGCTTAATGGAGTTCCCAACAGCTCTACTTGGAGTTGCAATTGGCACAGTTCTCTTACCAAGCTTGAGCAGAGCTAATGCACAAAAAGATAATGAACAAATTGCTCAGCTCATGGACTGGGGCCTCAAACTAACATTCATCCTTTCTGCACCAGCCGCCATTGCTTTATTTTTATTTGGGCAACCTCTAGCTGCAGTCTTGTATCACTACGGTCAATTTACAGCGATGGATGTGGTCATGACACAACATGCCTTAGCTGCTTACGGCGTTGGTTTGATTGGTTTGATTTTGGTGAAAATTTTGGCACCCGCCTATTACTCAAGACAAGATATCAAAACCCCTGTGAAGATTGCTATTCGAGTGTTAGTGCTCACTCAGATTGCCAACATTATTTTGGTGCCATGGCTTGATCATGCTGGCTTAGCCCTATCGATTGGTTTGGGTGCTTGCCTGAATGCCGCAATGCTTTGGAGAGGCTTAAGCAAAATTGGTATTTTTCATGAGAATGCGGGTTGGGTTAAATTCTTTATGAAGCTGGCAATTGGCTTAATCGCTATTACTGTTGTTTTCCACTTTGGTGCACGCCAGCACGATTGGCTGGAACTAAGAAATACGCCAATGATTAGAATTGGTTTATTGATGCTTTGGTTAAGTCTTGCTGGCTTTGTTTACCTTGGCACTTTATGGATCACAGGCTTTAGAACAAAAGATTTTTTATACCGAGCGAAATAAACTAACGCATATGCCAACACAACAATTAGATTACTTCGCATCACTTGTATCTGAGGACGAACACTTCCCTCTGACAGAAGCTGCAATTGCGGCAGCTCAACACGCTTACCCAGATCTCATTATTCAAAATGTGATGGATGAGCTCGACCTAATGGGCGACAAAGTCAAACATCGTGTCACTCATGAAATGCAAGATATTCAAAAGTTACAAATCCTTAAAAACTTCTTTTTCAAAGAATTAGGATTTGGGCCGAATCGAAACGATTACTACGATCCCAATAACTCTTATTTACACAGCGTGATCGAAACCCGCCGCGGAATACCTATTTCCTTGGCGCTGATATTCATGGAGTTGGGCCAACAATTAGGTTTGAACATCAAAGGTGTGTCATTCCCAAATCACTTTATGGTGAGAGTGTCATTGCCTCAAGGCGAGGTGATCATGGATCCTCTGACAGGCACATCTTTATCAAAGCAAGAACTACAAGAAATGCTCGATCCTTATTTAGATGCTCAAGGTTATCGAGGAGAGTTGCAATTACCTTTAAGTGCCTTTTTAAGATCATCTAGTTCAAGAGAAATACTCTCAAGATTCTTAAGAAATCTGAAGGCGATCTATACCCAACAAGAGCGTTGGGAAAGATTATTAGGCATTCAACAACGCTTAGTTATTTTGTTACCGCAAGCCATCGAAGAAATTAGAGATCGTGGTTTAGCTTTAGCGCAATTGGACTACATCAGACCTGCTATCGAAGATATGCAGAAGTACATTGATGAATCGCCAGAAGCGACTGACCTTGATGAAATCAGAGAGCAGATCATTGAGCTTGAACAGCAGTACCGCCACCACTAGAAAGCTTTGCGCATTTAATGAGACAAGCCATTGCCGCATTGCCGGACACCCTGATCAGTCAAATTGCTGCTGGCGAAGTTGTTGAAAGACCTGCATCGGTTGTTAAAGAAGTTTTAGAAAACGCCATTGATGCCGGATCTAGCGCCATCATCATTCGTCTTGAAGAAGGTGGCTGCCAAAGAATTTCTATCCAAGACGATGGCCTAGGTATCGCTCACTCAGAACTACATCTTGCAGTACAGCGTCATGCCACAAGCAAAATTAAATCTCTTCACGATCTTGAGTCAGTAGCCTCTCTTGGCTTTAGAGGAGAAGCGCTCGCATCGATTGCGTCAGTATCAAGATTAAGCATCACCACACGCACCAGCGATGATGATCACGCATGGCAAATTAACGTCAACGGTGGCGAAACAGTGGGTGATGTTAGTCCTGCATCAGGTCCAACCGGTACCACTATCGATGTTCAAGATTTATATTTCAATACGCCTGCGAGACGTAAGTTTTTAAAAAGTGCCTCTACAGAACTAGGTCACTGTTTAGATGTGGTTCGTCGGATTGCACTATCCCGCCCAGATATCGCTTTTGCAATTTGGCACAACGGCAAAGTGCTTGAAAGGTGGGCGCACGGCAATATCGAACAACGAGTTGACTCTATTCTGGGCAAAGAATTCCATGAATCACGCATCGCCCTAGAAAGCGCCTCTGGACCATTAACTTTAAGAGGCTTTATTAGCCAACCAACTGCGAGTAGAGCTAGGGCAGATCAACAATTTAGTTATGTGAATGGTCGATTCGTACGCGACAAAGTTGTTCAACACGCGATTCGAAGTGCCTACCAAGATGTTCTGCATGGCGACAGACAACCGATGGTGGTTCTATCTTTGGATATTGATCCACAGTTGGTGGATGTGAACGTGCACCCGGCCAAAACGGAAGTTCGATTTAGAGAAGGTGGCGCAGTCCATCAATTTATTTATAAAGCGATTCAGGATGCTTTAAGCACCGCAGCTGGGCAAACGATCAAAACACCTGATGGCTCACAAGATACTTATTCATTTAGAAGTACTGATCAAGCTATGCCTCAAGGTTCCTCATGGAACCCACAACTTTCACAAGCGGGCAATCAACACTTACCACTGAGTCAAAGTAGCAAAAGTAGTATTGATAGCTTTTTCTCTAATTTAAATCACGAAGAAAAACTTCATAATGAGTTAGGGCCTCACTCAAGCTCAAGCACTGAGCAACCATTAGGGCATGCGCTTGCACAAATACACGGCATTTATATTTTGGCGCAAAACCAACATGGCTTAGTCCTTGTGGATATGCACGCAGCGCATGAACGTGTTTTGTATGAAAAGCTTAAACAAGATTTAGCCACCGGGATCAAGGTTCAACAGCTACTAGTTCCTATCGTGATGCATGCATCAGAGCTAGAGGTGAGCAAAGCCGAAGATCACCGCGACACACTTACTCAACTTGGTTTTGATGTGGCAACCCTATCGCCTACGCAATTGGCGATCAGAACAATTCCTACACTCTTGCAAAGATCAGAACCTATCGGTCTATTAAGAAATCTATTAGGAGAGCTCGACTTAACTGGCTCTAAAGCCGTTATCGATGCAGCCCAACATGAAAGACTAGCCACACAAGCATGTCATGCTGCTGTGAGAGCGCATCGCACGCTCACATTGACTGAGATGGATGCATTGCTTCGCCAAATGGAACAAACTGAACGAGCTGATCAATGCAATCATGGTCGCCCAACATGGGTTCAGTTAAGCATTCAAGATTTAGATAAATTATTTTTGCGCGGTCGATAGTCTTGAATTCAAGCGAAGCCGTTATTTCTCTTGTTGGACCAACTGCCAGCGGCAAAAGCGCCATGAGCATGCGATTTGCTCGAGCAGCAAAAAAGCATGGGCGCACTGTTGAAATTATCAGCATGGATTCTGCATTGGTGTATCGAGGAATGGATATCGGTACTGCAAAACCTAGCAAAGAAGAAATGCAAGAAGTTATTCATCATGGCATTGATATTGCTAATCCAGAAGATCCTTATTCAGCTGCTAGATTTGCTAAAGATGCCAAACAATGGATACAAGAAATTCGAGCACGCGGAAATATTCCGCTGATTGTTGGTGGCACGATGCTCTATTGGCGAGCATTGGCCCATGGTTTATCGAACATGCCAACTGCTTCACCAGAAATAAGGGCTGATATTGAAGAACGTGCCAAAGAATTAGGCTGGCATGCTATTTACGATGAATTAGCTCAGGTTGACCCGATCACGGCAGCTCGTCTAGAAAAGAATGATGCTCAACGAATCCAACGGGCTTTAGAAATATTTATTCAAAGCGGCAAACCCATGTCAGAGTGGCTCAAAGAAGAGCCCAAAGATACTGGTCGTGGCGACTCAGACATACCTGTTAACTTGAGATTGATTTCAATAGAGCCATCTGACCGTTCTGTTTTACACAGCCGCATTGCTCAGCGCTTTGAAATCATGATGGATCAAGGTTTTATAGAAGAGATGCAAGTCTTACGAAGAAATGCTGCATTATTACATCCCGATCTTCCATCGATGCGCGCTGTGGGTTATCGCCAAGCCTGGCAATACCTTGATGGCAACATCAATTTAGAGGAATTAAAAGAGCAATCAATTGCTGCGACACGTCAACTTGCTAAACGACAGTTAACTTGGTTGCGCGGCATTGCTGAGAGAGAAGTGTTTGATCCACTCAGTGAATCTGATATGGATAGGTGTGAGCAAGTTTGCCTTGCTCACCACCAAATGATTTAATCAATAAAATTAATACGTAATCAAACAACAATCGTTTGATGCGCTCCAGCAGGTCTAGCAACAACTTCACCCAACTGATAAACAGTTTCACCTGTTGACTCTAATTGAGCTTTTGCGGCTGCCGCATCTGCTGGATTGAGGATCACAACCATACCAATGCCGCAGTTAAATACACGGTGCATTTCTGCATCCTCTACGCCACCTTCTTTTTGTAACCACTGGAATAATTTTGGTAACTGCCAAGCATCACGATGCAACACAGCTTGAGTGTTCTCAGGCAAAACGCGAGGTACGTTTTCAACCAAACCGCCACCAGTAATATGCGCCATACCTTTAACAGTGATCTTTGACATCAATGCCAACATTGATTTGACATAAATTCTGGTTGGGGCCATCACAACATCACTGAGTGTTTGACCATGGAAATCATCAGTTGGTTTAGCGCCTGCGCGATCAATGATCTTGCGAACCAAAGAGTAACCGTTGGAATGAGCACCACTTGATGCCAAACCAAGAATCACATCACCCGGAGCAATAGTGGCGCCCGTAATCATGGCTGACTTTTCTACTGCGCCAACTGCAAATCCAGCCAAGTCGTATTCACCTTCAGGGTACATGCCTGGCATTTCAGCAGTTTCACCACCGATTAATGCGCAACCAGACAACTCACAACCTAAAGCAATGCCGCCAACAACCGTGGCAGCCGTATCAACCGATAACTTGCCACAAGCAAAGTAATCCAAGAAAAATAGAGGTTCAGCACCCTGGACCAAAATATCGTTCACGCTCATGGCAACCAAGTCTTGGCCCACCGTGTCATGACGATTCCAGTCAAAAGCTAACTTAAGCTTTGTACCAACGCCATCCGTGCCAGAAACCAATACTGGCTCCTTGTAACGCTTAGGCACCTCAAAAAGGGCTCCAAAGCCACCAATACCCGCCAAAACGCCTTCGCGCATGGTTTTCTTGGCCATCGGCTTAATACGCTCTACTAGAGCGTCACCAGCCTCCATATCAACGCCCGCATCGCGGTATGAAAGTCCTTGAGATTTTGAAGAATTTTGATCAGACATAGCTATAAATGTATTTGAATCAGTAGAATCTTAGAATTCTAGTGGATACGCTAAACCTATGGTCTCTTTATTAACAACTTTCTTAGCTGCTTTTATCTTAGCTTATGTCCTAAGACCCCTAGCCGTCAGGCTTCAAGGGCTTGGACTGGGTAAGATATTTTCTGCAATTTTGACGGTTTTAATTGGTTTTTTTGCGATTTCAGGGCTAATTCTTCTATTTTTAAGTGTTTTGCAGAAAGAATTACCTGCCTTAAGAGAGCAATTCCCAGTTTGGCTTTCTCAAACCCAAGCAGCACTCCAACCGACCCTAGACAACCTAGCCATCAACTTTGATATTCAAAAAATCCAAGGTTTATTGCAAGAACGTATCAGTGCACAACTATCGAACAATGCTGATGCTTTGATTGGATCAGGATTATCGGCATTGCTGAACTCAGGACAAACTTTATTAGCCGGCATCTTTGCCTTAGTGCTAATTATTTTTATTGTTTTTTATCTTCTTACTGAATGGGATGAGTTTTTCAAGAAGTTAACTCCTATCATTCCTCTGCGCTGGTTAACCCAAGTCACAACAATCACCCACGAGATTGATGAACTCTTATCTCAATACCTAAGAGGTCAATTAATTGTTATTGCCCTACTTTCAATCTACTACTGTATTGGCTTGTACTTCTTAGGAATGACTGGGGCTCTAGCACTTGGCTTACTAACAGGTATTGCTATTTTTATTCCTTACATTGGTTATGGTACTGCATTGGTCTTAGCTCTCTTGTCAGCTGTATTGCAAGCAGAGGTTGGTGTGAGCGTCATCGCTGTACTAGCTCTTTACATAGCTGGTCAATCTCTTGAAAGCTTAATCCTGACACCTAAATTAGTTGGGGAGCGAATTGGCTTGCATCCTGTATTGGTTGTATTTGCTCTTATTTTGTTTGGTGGCTGGTTTGGATTTTTTGGCGTATTACTTGCCTTACCAATGAGTGCTATCGCACTTGTTCTAACAAGACACGCTATGCATAGCTATAAAAATAGTGCTTGGTATCAGAAATAATCAAAGTGTCTAAATTGTCTTCTTTACCTCGCCAGATAGCTCTTGATTTAGGGCATACACCACAAGCAAGCTTGGATAACTTCATTCCAACTGGCAATGAAAATTTATTGGCTCTGCTAACAGATTTACAAAAATTTTGGCAAGTGGCTGAGAAAGAAACTTCATTGCGCGCCGACTTAAGAATGATGCATCTATGGGGCGAAAGTGGCTCAGGCAGAACGCACATCTTGGAAGCCATGCAATTAAGCGCAAAAAACTTAGGTATCGATGTTTGTCTGCTAGACCATGACAGCACTCAAGATGAATGGCGTGCAGCGGGTTCATTGATCTCAGAAAATCCTTTATTGCCTGCTCTTTTATGTGTTGATGACATTGACTCTTTAGATGAGTTTGCTCAAGGGGCGCTGTTTCGAATCCATAACCTAATTCGCGAATCATCATGCCAAGCTCTTTTGACTTGCGGTCAACAGCCTCCAGCCAATCTTCAGTTAAGAGATGATTTAAGAACGCGTTTGGCCTGGGGGCTTGTATTTCAGATGCACGCGCTTTCTGATGCTGAGAAATCTCAGGCATTAGAGCAAGCAGCTCATGCACGCGGTCTACAGCTATCTAGCGATGTCACACCATGGCTTCTGCGTCACTTCCACAGAGATATGTCGAGCTTGATGTCACTGCTTGATGCCTTAGACACATACTCCCTTGAAACGAAGCGAGCCATCACACTTCATTTAGTAAAAGAACTGCTAGCTCAAAAAAATTGAGCATAATGACACTTAATGACACAACTAGCCTTATTCGATTTAGATCACACACTCCTACCCATTGATAGCGACCATGAATGGGGACGTTTTTTAGTTAAAACTGGAGTTGTCGACGCACAATATTACGCCGCTGAAAATGAGCGTTTTTACGCTGACTACAAAGCTGGGCGCTTAGATATTTTTGCATTCTTAGCATTTGCCTTAAAACCTCTTGCTGAGCACTCTCGTGAACAACTCAATATCTGGCACGAAAGCTTCATGCATGAAGTGATTCGTCCTAACCTTCATCCCAATGCTTTCGATTTAGTAAAGAAGCATCAGGATCAAGGCGATCTATGTTGCGTTGTAACAGCCACAAACAGTTTTGTAACAAGACCAATCGTTGCGGCATTTGGTATTGAACATCTGATTGCTACGGAACCGGAAGTGATTGGCGATCCATTAACTGGTAACTTTTCCGGGAAAGTCGCTGGCATTCCTAACTTTAGAGAAGGCAAGGTGGTTCGAGTTGATAACTGGCTTGCGGCACAAGACTTGTCATGGGAAAGTTTGAGTGAAAGCTACTTTTACTCAGATTCGATCAATGATCTTCCACTCATGGAAAAAGTATCTATCGCAAAACCAACCAACCCTGATGATAATTTGCGCAAAAAAGCGCTCGAGAATCATTGGCCTGTTTTGGAACTATTTAAATGATTCGTCGCTTTATTGACAGAATTCTGAGCAAACCTTCTAAACAGAAAAGTTTGCTGCATGGTCACGGCTTAACGCCCAAGAAAATTCTAAAGCGCTCACACCACATCAACCCAGAGCTACTTTCAAAAAATGCTATTAAGGTCACTCACGTCTTACAAGAGGCTGGGTATGATGCTTATATTGTTGGTGGTGCTGTTCGAGATTTACTTTTAGGCATTGCTCCCAAAGATTTTGATGTGGCAACCAATGCAACTCCTGATCAGGTTCAAAAATTATTTAGACGTTCGCGCTTAATTGGCCGTCGCTTTCAAATCGTGCACGTCACTTTTTACGGCAAAGACAGACCTGAAATTATTGAGGTGTCGACTTTTAGAGCTCACGTTCAAGCGGATGATGCTCACGTTGCAGCCAATGGTCGGATCCTAAGAGATAACGTTTGGGGTAGCCAAGGTGAAGATGCCACTCGTAGAGATTTTTCTATTAATGCGATGTACTACGATCCTCAAACTGAAACCGTGCTTGATTATCACGGTGGCATGCAAGATATTGAAGCTAGAACTATTCGCATGATTGGTGAACCTAGTCAGCGCTATCGAGAAGATCCTGTTCGAATGCTTCGCGCTATTCGTTTTGCTGCTAAAACCGGATTTGTAATTGAACCGAACACGCTTGCACCCATAGAAACACTGGGTGATTTAATTCAGGATGTGCCGAGCTCCAGATTATTCGATGAAATTCTTAAGCTTTTAATGTCTGGTCATGCTTGGGCATCTCTTCAAGGACTTAAAGATGTTGGGCTGCATCAAAAAATACTTCCTCTGATTGATGCCATTCTTGAAAATGAAGATAGAGCTCTCTTTGTTAAGAAATCTTTAGACAATACCGATCTTCGCGTGCGCGCTGGTAAACCAGTTTCACCAGGATTTTTATTTGCCAGCCTCCTTTGGCATGATGTTCAAGATGCTTGGGCTCACTACGAAAATGGTGGCATGCCAAGCGTCCCGGCTTTACATGCAGCAATTGATGAGGTTTTTGAATCTCAAAAAGCTTTTTTAGGTATGCAACGCCGCCACGAAGCAGATATGCGTGAGATCTGGACAATGCAGCCAAGACTTGAAAAAAGAGTTGGTCGCTATCCTTTTAGACTTATTGAGAGCGCTAAATTTAGAGCTGGCTACGATTTCCTTCTTCTACGCTGCGAAACAGATGAAATGCCTATGGAACTTGGGGAATGGTGGACAAGCTTTTGGCAAGGGGACGACCTTATCAGGCAAGATTTGATGGCATCTGTTAAAAATACAGTTTCTGAATCAAATGGGCCATCACCCAAACGAAAAAGAAGAAGAACACGCTCACGAAATGCCAAATCGGTAGCGCCTGAGCAAAATAACTAAAAAAAAGATAAAGTACGGTTATAAAGAAAAGGGAGTTTCATGGCACTGGCCTTTATTGGTCTCGGCGGCAACATTGGTGATACTAAACAGCTCATCAAAGATGCCATAGTTTGTTTAGCTCAGAATCCTGAGCTGAAAGTGCTCACCCGTAGCTGCATGTATCAAAGTGCGCCCGTTAATGCCAGCGGCAATGATTTTATAAACGCTGTGATTTCCATTGAAACTCAATTAACACCCAACGACTTACTTCATATTTGTCAAAAAGTTGAAAACACTTTTGGTCGTGAAAGACCATTCATCAATGCGCCAAGAACACTAGATTTGGATGTGCTGGCTTATGACTTTGTTTCTGTTCAAGAAGAAACTTTAACGATTCCACATCCAAGAATGGTTGAACGAGCTTTCGTTTTATTACCCCTTCTTGAAATTGCTCCGGACATCGATTTACCAGGATTTGGTAAATTAGCCCAATACGTTGACAATGTGGCACATCAACGCATCGAAAAGGTCAAAGGGTGTAACTGCCCCAGCCAACATATTTAAGGCTTAAAAAAACATGGCTTATTTACAAGAATCATCGGCAGATCGCCCTGCTAAAACTATTACGCAACTCAATGCCATGTATCAAGCTGGCGAGAAAATCACTGTATTAACAGCTTACGAATCCAGCTTTGCAGCATTGCTTGACCATGCGGGCATCGATGCTTTGCTCGTTGGTGATTCTTTAGGTAATGTCATCCAAGGTCATAGCAGTACAACGCCTGTCACCATTGAACAAATGGCGTATCACGTCACTTGTGTTGCTAGAGGCAATCAATCAGCCTTTTTAATTGCTGATATGCCATTTGGCACTTATGCCACACCTGAACAAGCTATGGAAAATGCAGTGCTCTTAATGAGAGCTGGCGCACAGATGGTCAAGCTAGAAGGTGGTGAATGGTTAGCTGAAACAGTTCGCTTTTTAGTTCAACGAAGCATTCCTGTTTGCGGCCATTTAGGTTTACTTCCTCAATCTGTTCACACACTAGGTGGATTTAGAGTGCAAGGGAAGTCACCTGAAGCTGCCAAGCAATTGATTGCGGATGCACAGGCTCTACAAGCTGCTGGTGCGCAAATGATTGTCTTAGAAGCCATCCCTTCAGAGCTTGGCAAACAAGTTACTGAATCTATCAAAATTCCAACTATTGGTATTGGAGCTGGGCCTGATTGCTCAGGTCAGGTGCTAGTGATGCATGATATGTTGGGAGCATTCCCAGGTCGTTCGCCGAAGTTTGTGAAAAACTTTTTGGAAGGCCAAGCTTCAATCGAAGCAGCTGTTAAGTCATACATCGCAGAAGTCAAAACCGGGAAATTTCCCGGTCCTGAGCACTGCTTTAAATCTTAAAAAATAGTTATCAATTAAAGAAGTCTTTGACTCTATCTAACCAGCCTTTTTGTTGAGGGCTGTGTTTAGCGCCGCCAGACTGAAGACTTTCATCAAATTGCTTCAAGATATCTTTTTGAGCCTGGCTCAATTTCACCGGTGTTTCAACTTGTACATGAATGTACAAATCACCTGGCAAAGAAGTTCTTAGGCTCTTGATACCTTTTGAACGCAATCTAAATGTTCGACCACTCTGAGTACCTTCAGGCACATCAAAAGTAGCTTTACCCGATAGCGTTGGCACTTGAATTTCCCCGCCCAAAGTAGCATCAACAAATGAAATTGGCATCTTGCAATGCAAATCATCACCGTCGCGCTCAAATACTGGATGAGGCTTAATATGAACTTCAACGTATAGGTCGCCACTAGGACCACCATTAACACCTGGTTCACCATTCCCACTAGAACGGATGCGCATACCGTCATCAATACCAGCCGGGATTTTTACTTCTAGTGTTTTTTGAGATTTGATCTTGCCAGCGCCATGGCACTTTTTACATGGCTTAGGAATAAAGGAACCTGAACCACTGCAACGTGGACAAGTTTGTTGCATCGAGAAAAATCCTTGAGCAACTCTTACCTGACCCGCACCATTACATGTTGTACAAGTTTCAACTTTAGAACCTGGTTCAGCGCCATCACCATGACACGCTTCACAATTAGACCAACTAGGTACTCTAATTTGAGTTTCATGGCCATGTGCAGCCTCTTCTAAGCTGATCTCCATGCTGTAACGCAAATCAGCCCCACGATAGACCTGAGGGCCGCCGCGACTTTGTGAGCCGCCGCCAAATATATCTCCAAAGATATCGCCAAACGCGTCTGAGAAACCACCGCCACCAAAGCCGCCACCTCCGCCAAAGCCACCCATATTAGGGTCAACGCCTGCATGACCATACTGGTCATAGGCAGCGCGCTTTTGAGGATCAGATAGCATCTCATAAGCCTCTTTGGCTTCTTTGAATTTACCTTCAGCCTCTTTGCTATCAGGGTTACGGTCTGGGTGATATTTCATAGCCATCTTCCGATAAGATTTTTTAATCTCATCGTCAGAGGCATTCCGAGCTACACCCAGAATTTCATAAAAGTCGCGCTTTTTAGACAAAACTATTCCTTACTTCTTATCGTTTACTTCCTTGAAATCGGCATCAACGACATTGTCGTCTTTAGGCTTAGCATTATCGCCGGCTGGCTGAGCAGCTTGCTCTTTTTCCGCCATAGCAGCATAAACTTTTTCGCCTAATTTCTGACTAGCTTTACCTAATTCTTCAGTTTTAGCAGCAATCGCATCTTTATCAGTACCTTTGCTAGCTTCTTCTAAATCTTTCAATGCAGCTTCAATCTTTTCTTTTTCATCAGCTTCTAAAGATGCGCCATGCTCTTCCATAGCTTTCTTAGTTGAGTGAATAAGTGCTTCAGCTGTATTACGAGCATCAACCAATTCACGCAATTTACGATCTTCTTCAGCATTCACTTCGGCATCTTTCACCATTGCTGCAATTTCATCTTCAGATAAACCTGAATTGGCCTTAATGGTGATTTTGTTTTCTTTACCAGTTGCTTTGTCTTTGGCGCCCACATGCAAAATACCGTTGGCATCAATGTCAAATGACACTTCAATTTGTGGTGTACCACGTGAAGCTGGTGCAATACCCTCCAAATTAAATTCGCCAAGCACTTTATTAGCAGATGCCATTTCGCGCTCACCTTGGAACACTTTAATTGTTACCGCAGGCTGGTTATCTTCTGCAGTTGAGAAAACTTGAGCGTGCTTCGTTGGGATTGTTGTGTTCTTTTTGATCATCTTAGTCATCACACCACCCAAGGTTTCAATACCTAATGAAAGAGGTGTTACGTCTAACAACAATACGTCTGTGCGATCACCAGATAGAACAGCACCTTGAATCGCAGCACCAGCAGCAACTGCTTCATCAGGGTTAACGTCTTTACGTGGCTCTTGACCAAAGAATTCTTTTACTTTCTCTTGCACCTTTGGCATACGTGTCATACCGCCAACCAAGATAACGTCTTGAATGTCAGTGATTGAAACGCCTGCATCTTTAATAGCAATACGGCAAGGCTCAATTGTTCTAGCGATCAAGTCTTCAACCAATGACTCTAATTTTGCGCGAGTCATTTTGATATTTAAGTGCTTAGGACCAGATGCATCAGCTGTGATGTACGGCAAGTTGATATCTGACTGTTGGCTTGATGACAATTCAATTTTTGCTTTTTCTGCAGCTTCTTTTAGACGCTGCAATGCCAATACGTCTTTAGATAGATCAACGCCTTGCTCTTTCTTGAACTCAGCGATGATGAAATCAATAATGCGTTGGTCAAAGTCTTCACCACCCAAGAATGTGTCACCGTTAGTTGATAACACTTCAAATTGTTTTTCACCATCAACATCAGCAATCTCAATGATTGACACGTCAAATGTACCGCCACCCAAGTCATAAACGGCGATCTTACGATCTCCCTTTTCTTGTTTATCCAAACCAAAAGCCAAAGCAGCAGCTGTTGGTTCATTGATGATGCGCTTAACATCTAAACCAGCGATGCGACCCGCATCCTTTGTGGCCTGACGCTGGCTATCGTTAAAGTAAGCTGGAACCGTAATAACAGCCTCAGTCACCTCTTCACCCAAGTAATCTTCTGCAGTTTTCTTCATCTTACGAAGAACTTCTGCTGAAATTTGTGGAGGCGCCATTTTCTTACCGCGCACTTCAACCCATGCGTCACCATTGTCGGCTTTAGCAATTGTGTAAGGCATCAAGTCGATGTCTTTTTGAACTTCTTTTTCATCAAATTTACGACCAATCAAACGCTTCACGGCATACAAAGTGTTGCGTGGATTAGTAACTGATTGACGTTTAGCAGGAGCACCCACCAAGATCTCGCCATCTTCCATGTAAGCGATGATTGAAGGTGTTGTACGAGCACCTTCTGCGTTTTCAATCACTTTAGGCACATTGCCTTCTAGTACAGATACACATGAATTTGTTGTACCTAAGTCAATACCAATAATCTTAGCCATGCTTAACTCCTAATAATGTTTATATATTCAATATGGGGATCAATGCTGATTCTTCAAGACCTAATTACTTAGGCTGACTAACTGTCACTAAAGCAGGTCTCAAAATACGATCAGCAATCAAATAACCTTTTTGCAATACGGTTACAACCGTATTAGCTTCTTGCTCATGAGGGACCATGGCAATTGCTTGATGACGATGTGGGTCAAACTTCTCTCCCACAGGGTTAATTTCAAGGACTCGGCCCTTTTCTAATGCAGACATCAACTGCTTTAGAGTCAACTCAATACCTTCCTTCATCTTGACAGAGTCAGCACCGGTATCGGCCATAGCAGCAGTCAAACTGTCGATCACAGGCAATAAATCAACCGCAAAACCTTCGATTGCAAACTTATGGGCCTTAGTTACTTCCTCAACAGACCTTCTTCGAGCATTTTCAACCTCAGCTTTTGCACGCAAAAACTGATCTTGATGTTCCTGGATTTGAGCCTGCAAAGCAGCAATCATTTCTTCAGGCGTTAATGGGGCAGCTGGAGCAGCTTCTTTTTGCTCTGCTGATGCCTGAGAATCACCTAACTCATTGATTTCTTGTTGATTTTCTTGTTTTTTATCGTCGCTCATATGTCACTTATCTTTTGAATAGATACGCATATGGGGTCAAATAAACGAACTTCAAGCCCCTCATTAGAAATATTTCTATTTCTAATGAGGCTGATTTTTAAGGGTGTAAAACGGGGCAGGCTGCCAGCTCAGATGCTCTCTCTTGACTGAGAGCCAAAGCTTCTGGGGATTCAGAATTGAGGGGCCAAGAGGCGGCATGTTCCATGGCAATTCGATGTAAACCATCAATCCAAGCAGGCGCATCATTCAAACATGCGATGTAGTTGTACTCCCCACCACCAGCATGAATAAAGTCTTCTTGAACTTCCATAGCAATTTCTTCTAAGGTTTCCAAGCAATCTGCTGGGAATCCTGGGCAAAAAATATCTAAACGCTTGGTTTTTTTCTCACCCAACATTTTTACTGTTGGCGCCGTATAGGGCTTTAACCACTCAGCTTTTCCAAAGCGTGATTGGAACGTAACCATGGCTTGCTCAGCATTTAAACCTAAAGCCTCTCGCAATAGGCGCCCTGTTTTATGACATTCGCAGTGATAAGGGTCACCCTTATCTAAAGTTCTCTTTGGTACGCCATGGAATGAAAAAAGTAGCTTATCTCCACCGTCAAAGTTAGGACGACCATGTTGAGCCCAATACGATTCAACTTGTTGCTTAAGCGCGCTGATATAAGCTGGATGATCGTGATAGTGCTTAACGATTCTTAACTCTGGCTGATTGCGCCAAGTAGCTAATATTCTAAAAATCTCATCAAATGTTGATGCTGTCGTGGTTGCTGAATATTGAGGATAAAGCGGCAACACCAATAAGCGCTCCATACCTGCATCTCGCATACGCTCTAAAGTTGACTCTAAACTTGGATTACCGTAACGCATCGCCATCTCAACCATCACATCATGGCCTTGCGCCTCTAATTTTTTCTTTAAAGCTTGAGCTTGCTTCTGAGAGTAGATCAATAAAGGTGAGCCAGAGACTTCACCGTGCAACCAAATGCTTGCATATTTTTTAGCAGATGCACCAGAGCGAATAGGCAGAATAATTAAATTCAAAATACACCACCAAATCAATTTTGGAATCTCAACTACGCGAGGGTCCGATAAAAATTGTTTGAGGTAGGGCTTCACAGCTTTAGCAGTAGGAGCATCGGGTGTTCCTAAATTAACTACCAAAATAGCAGTGCGCTGGGCTTGACGTTGAATAGCCATAAATTGTCTCTCAGTATTTTTAGTTATTTTTTAATCTTAGTCTTTATTTTCCGTAGATGCCGCTGCTCAATGCACCAGAAAGTAATTTAGCAGTGACATCAACAATTGGAATCACTCGCTCATAAGCCATGCGAGTAGGGCCAATCACCCCCAAGGTTCCAACAATTCTTCCATCCACGTTATAAGGGGCTGTAATCACGGCCATATCTTCCATTGGCACCAAAGCACTTTCACCGCCAATGAAAACCTGAATGCCTTCAGCTCGAGATGAAACATCTAACAATTGCAGCAAGCCTGTTTTTTCTTCAAACATGCCAAACAACTGTTTTAACTTATCCATGTCAGAAGATAAATCACCAACGTTTAATAAGCGACGCTCTCCAGAAATCACAACACCCGAGTCAGCATCAGCACCCTCAGCACCTGCTTTTAAAGCAGCCTCCATCAAGGTGGCAATGCCTGAACGCAAACCTTCTAACTCTTGTCTGAGGCGTTCCTTAACTTCATAGAAGCTCAAGCCAGCAAACTGACTATTTAAATAATTGGCCGCCTCAACCAACTCCGAAGAACTGTAATCACGCTCGGTCAAAATAATTCGATTTTGGACATCACCATCAGGTGTAACCAAAATCAAGAGGATGCGCTTTTCTGATAATCGCAAAAATTCGATTTGTTTGAATAGCTCTGATCGTCTAGGCGTTAAAACTACGCCAGCAAAATTCGTTAAATTAGATAAAACTTGGGCAGCAGCGGCAACAACTCGCTGAGGGGCATCTGCCTGAATAGCATCCTGAGCCTCATGAGCCATGATTTCTTCAATAGGCTTCACTGTCAGCATGGTGTCGACAAATAAACGGTAACCCTTGGGAGTCGGAATACGTCCGGCCGAAGTGTGCGGACTAGCCACAAAACCCATATCTTCAAGGTCTGCCATCACATTACGAATGGTGGCAGCGGATAAATCCAAGCCAGAGAACTTTGACAAAGCACGTGAACCAACGGGCTGGCCATCAGCAATGTAGTGCTCAATGAGAGTTTTTAAGAGGCTTTTAGAACGATCATCCATGATTTAGTAATTGTAGGGCTATTAGGGCTATGGTTTAATCAACATCATGTCAAATCTTAAGACAAAAAACGCAGAACGCCATTTTAAGAAGATCGCCCTGGTAGGCAAATACCAGGCCGATGGCTTCGCCCATATGCTGAGTAAATTGGCTAAAACCCTACAAGCAATGGGTTGCGAGGTTTTTTTAGAGTCTGAAACTGCGGCAAATACTGCCATTCCTAGTCTTAAGAGCATCAAAACTAGTGAATTTGAGGCCAATATCGATTTGGTCATTGTTTTAGGTGGTGATGGCACGATGTTAGGCATTGCCCGACAGATTGCTGGTAAGCATGTACCGCTCATCGGTATCAACATGGGTACATTAGGTTATATGACCGATATTCCACTGCAAGATGTGGAAGCTGTGCTCACTGAGATGCTCAAAGGTCACTTTAATGAGGATGTTCGCTACTTACTCGAAGCAGAAGTTATTAGAGACCATCAAGTTATTGGTACTGGCCTTGCACTGAATGATGTGGTTGTAAATCGTTCAGGTGTTTCTGGCATGTTGGAACTCACCGTTCATGTCAATGAACAATTTATGTATAACCAACGATCAGATGGATTGATTGTGGCAACACCGACTGGTTCAACTGCTTATGCCATGGCAGCAGGTGGCCCGATTCTCCATCCATCTGTTGCAGGGGTTGTTCTAGCGCCGATTGCTCCACATTCACTATCCAATCGCCCGATTGTTTTATCGAGCGACAGTACGATTTTTATTGAACTCATTGGCGGTAAAGATGTGAGCGTCAATTTTGATATGCAATCTTTAACGCATTTACAAATTGGCGATCAAATCAAAATTAATCGCTCACAAAAAACCGTGACATTGCTTCATCCAATCGATCATAGTGAATACAAAGCACTAAGACAGAAATTACATTGGAATGAATACCCCTCTTCGTTTTAAATATGTTGCGCAGCCTTAATATCCGTGACTTTGTCATTGTTGACACATTAGATATCGACCTAGAGAGCGGCTTCACAGTTCTCACCGGTGAAACAGGTGCGGGTAAATCCATTCTGCTCGATGCGCTCGCCTTAGTACTAGGTGAAAGAGCGGATGCCAGTCAAATTAGAGAAGGTAAAAATAAAGCTGAAATTTCAGCTATTTTTGCCCTGCAAGGACAACTTCAAACAAATATCAATCAATGGCTTGATGAGCAAGGCTTCTCAAACGAGGATGATGGCGCAACCTTAATTCTCAAGCGAGTGATTGATACATCTGGAAGAAGTCGTGCGTTTATTAATGGTGGCACAGCCACACTCAACCAGTCCAAAGAACTGGGAAGCTTATTAGTTGATATCCATGGGCAACATGCTCATCAACTATTACTGAAGTCTGGCGCCCAAAGAGATTTACTAGACAATCAAGCACAACTGCAAGACCAAGTCACTCAAGTCAAACAACTTCATCAACTTTGGCAGTCAGCCAAGAAGCAACTTGAACTGGCGATGCACGCAGGTGAAAATTTACAGAAAGAACAAGAACGACTTTCGTGGCAACTTGAAGAATTAGATGCTCTTGCTCCACAAGCTGGAGAATGGGCTGAGGTTGAGATTGAACACTCTCGCCTAGCCAACGCCGCTCGCCTCATTGAAGGCTCCCAAAATGCCATCAATCTTTTACAAGAGCAAGATGGGCACGCTGAAGAATTGTTATCTAGGGCTTTTAGTGAAATTGAAGATCTTGCGAAATTGGATAGCAATCTCGATGACGCCAAGATAGCCATTGAAACTGCCCAAATACAGTTGAGTGAAGCTGCACATAGTCTTAATCGTTATTTGCAAAAAATTGACGTAGATCCTGCTCGACTAAAAGAAGTTGAAGAGCGCTTAAAAGATTTACATAGCGCGTCTAAAAAATTTAAATGTACGCCAGAAGATCTCCCTCAGGTCTGGGAAGATATCCGCGAAAAAGTAACTGCGATTAAAGACTCTCAAGATCTTGCCGCTCTTGAAAAAAATCTACAAGTCACTCAAGCTAACTACCTCAAAGAAGCAAAATTGCTCAGTCAAGCACGTAAAAAGGCAGCAAAGATTCTTGAAAAATCTGTCACCGATGCCATGCAAGATCTTTCTATGGCTGGCGGCTTATTTAGCATTCAATTAGACGAGTTAAGTGAAGGTGGTCCTCACGGATTAGAACAAGTGGAGTTTCTAGTTGCCGGCCACCCTGGCGTCACACCCAAACCACTTGCAAAAGTCGCTTCAGGCGGTGAATTGGCACGTATCAGCTTAGCCATCAGCGTCATCACATCAGAAGCCAGCCAAATACCTACTTTAATTTTTGACGAGGTTGATTCAGGTATTGGTGGCGCTGTTGCAGAAACAGTGGGCAAGCGACTCAAAGAACTTGGTCAAGCACACCAAGTGTTGTGCGTAACTCATCTAGCTCAAGTTGCCGCCCAAGGTCATCAACACTGGAAAGTTTCAAAGCACAGCGAAGCAAACACAACCATTTCTCAAATCACCAGCTTAAATCGTCAAGAGCGAGTTGAGGAAGTGGCACGCATGCTAGGCGGCACAGAAATTACCGAAACGACTCGACGTCACGCCAGAGAGTTATTAGGCGCCTAAGACTTGCTGCCATAGAGCTGTTACATCAGTTCTAGCATCTGTTAAGGCCTGATCCATATCCTCTAAGCTAATACGCGTCTTGTCGGCACCATCCAATCGAATGCGATGCTGATGCTCACGATAGACTCGATAAGCGCTTGCCACCTTAAGTGACAAATCATCAGGTATTAAACCCTCTTTAGCTGCCATACCTAAAAGTGCGATATTGCCGAGGTTTCCAAGTAAATTTTTATGCTGATGACTAAATCGTAAAACGAGATATTGAACAATAAACTCAATATCAACCATACCGCCAGCATCATGCTTAATATCAAATTGGCCAGAATCATTTGGATGACCATCACTGACTTTAGCTCGCATAGATAAAATTTCTTGCTTCAATGCACTCTCATCACGCTTCTGCGCAAGAACCTCAGCTCTGATTTCTTCAAACTGCTGTCCAATCTTATTGTCACCCGCGCAGAAACGAGCTCGCGTTAATGCTTGATGTTCCCAGAGCCATGCAGCGTTATCACCTTGACGCAACTGATATCGCTTAAATGAATCAACACTGGTGACCAAAAGTCCAGCTGCGCCATTAGGCCTCAAGCGAGTATCAATCTCAAACAAAACACCTGCAGATGTTGCTGTTGTTAACCAGGCAATCAGGCGTCTTGCAAACATGGCATATCGTTCGGTGGCATCTTGATCTGAATCGGGCGCATCATGCAAGAACACAATGTCTAAATCAGATGCATAACCCAATTCTTTTCCTCCTAATTTGCCATAAGCAATCACAGCAAAGGATGGCGGAACCAAAGCATTGAGTTCATATTTTTTAGCAATGATGGGCCAGACACGCTCCAATGTAAGAGCTAGAATCAAATCAGCCAAAGCTGATAATCGATCGCTAACTTTCTCTATTGGTAAAGGGCTTTGCCTACCAATCCCCAACTCCGCCAGTAAAGTTAAAAAAGTTTCGGTGTGATGCACCTGACGCAAAATATCCATTGACTGCTCAGATGGATCACCTTGTTCTGCTGCGTCATCCAATAGGACATTGACTTCAGATCTGAGCTTGGTCCAATAGACTGAAGGATGATCCTCTGGAGAATACTGCCCCTGTCCGGTTAATAAATCATCTAAAAGATGAGGATGCTTAATTAGGTAATCTGATCCCCACTTAGAAGATGAAATCAAAGCAATTAAATGATCCAGAATATGCGGATACTCAGTTAATAAGGCTAAGTAAGATGCTCGTCTAGAAATCGAGTCTAGTAGATTCATCATTCGAACCATCACCTCGTCTGATTTCTTAATCTCCCAACCTTGCCTTTGAACATATTCTGATGAGCTAGACATCAATTGCACAAAACGTCTTCTAGCTGTATCCGTCAGCGAACGTTGACGAGCACTACCGCACCAAGAATTCCACATCTCTAGCAACTGAGGACAATGATTAGGAGGTGACCAAGCAATACCTGAGTCATCAGCGCTATCTGATTCAGCGCTGTGTTTTTTTAAAACAAAAGCGTTTGCAAATAAAGCTGCCACATTAGTTCGGTGATTCGCCAAGGTCGCCCTGAACTCATCGAGATCAGCATGCCCCATTGCCTTAGCAATTCTTGTTTGGGCTTGATCATCAAGTGGTAGATGATGAGTTTGAGCATCCTCCCAGTATTGCAGGCGATGCTCTAATTTTCTAAGATACAAATATGCCTGAGTGAGCTTTTCTAAATCATCTAAAGAAATTAACTGTCTCTCATGAACAGCCGCCAAGACCTGTAATGTCGGTCTTATGCGAAGGCCAGGATCCTGACCGCCTCGGACCAACTGAAACATCTGAGCCATAAATTCGATTTCCCGAATGCCGCCACGACCCAACTTAATGTCGGCAGCACGCTCAGGATGAGACAAGCTTCTTTTTTCAGCCTCTTGCTGAATTTGCGCATGCAATTCACGAATAGCAGCAATAACACCAAAATCAAGATATCTTCTATATACAAAAGGCCTCACCAAATCCTGTAAACCTTTTTGAGCACGAGCTTGACTGGCATCACCCTCTGATGGGTAGATCATTCGTCCTTTGATCCATGCGTAACGTTCCCACTCTCGGCCTTGAACACTAAAGTACTCTTCTAGCATCGCCAAACTACAAACCAATGGCCCAGAGTCTCCATTCGGCCGCAAACGCATATCAACTCTAAATACAAACCCCTCAGGCTTGACCTCACTTAAGAGTGCAATCAATTTTTTACCCAGACGGGTGTACCACTCTTGGTGAGAAATACTCTTAACGCCACCCTGTGTCTCGCCATCATCTTCATACAGGAAGATCAAATCAATATCGGATGAAACATTCAACTCTCGGCCACCCAACTTGCCCATGCCAATCACAATCATTGGTTGATATTGGCCATCTGCATTCAAGGGCTCACCGACCAAATCTCGCATATCTGCTCGCAAAGCCTCAATGGACATTCCAACAACCTTTTCAGCAAACAAGGTCATTGCTTGGGTTACCTCAACAACATCGGCATCTTCATTAAGGTCACGAAGAGCCAACAAAAGCATTAACTGCTGTCTAGCTAACCTTAATTGAGCCGCTAAGCCCTCCAAATTAAGCGGTGAAACACTTAAAAGGTCCCAGGCTGGCTTGAGGATGTCATTCAGCTCAGCATCCCCTACAGGCCCGGATTGGCGAGATAAAAGACCATCCATCCAATGGGGTTGCGCAGTTAACCAACGGGTTGCATAGGCTGAATGCTCTAAAAGTACTGAAATTTTCTTGTTATCCAATGTCATAGGTATCATGTTAGCGCTATCAATACCCCTTCGGCTACAGCATAATTATAAAAATGTCATGGTTATATATTTCCACATCGCTTGATAAGCTGCGTCAATTAAAAATTGACGCGGACAAAGTCGCCGTTTGGAAAAAAAGAGCCAAATGGGTAGGGTTCATAAGCGCCCTATTATTTATCAGTATTCATTTGCTAGTTCGATTCTATTTTTGGCCAATGGTCGAGAAAAATAAGTCGCAATTTGAAAAATTAATTAGTCATAGCATTGGTGCAGATTTAAGAATTGGTGAGATTCAAACTGATTGGCATGTTTTGTGGCCAGCATTCAAAATCAAAAATATCGCCATTTATGACTCAAAAGAAAAGAATTCGACACCTCTTTTAAGCATTCCAGAAATTACAGGCAATTTGTCTTGGGAAACATTATGGGAATTGCAGCCTCACTTTCATAACCTGAAGTTTGAAAATGCTCGCATTCATATCAAACGTGACGCTCAGGGTCATTGGGATATAGCGGGTATCAAACTAGACAAGAACTCTGCGGGCTTTACAGCAGGCAATTGGATTTTTGATCAAGATAGTATGCAAATTAACCAAGCTGAAGTTGTTTGGTTAGATCAATACAAGCAAACATCAGAACATCACATTCAAATTGAATCACTACATTTAAAAAACAAATGGTTCAAACATAAAATCAATCTGGCTATACGCTCACCATGGAATGAAGGGGTGGCGAAAGTAGATGCGCAATTTAGACACAGCATGTTTGGCAATGCAGGCGATTGGCATGACTGGAATGGTCTTACCAATTGGGATATTACGAACATTGACTTAAGAAAAGTTAATCGTCTGATCGAAGGACCTATCAATATTGTTGATGGTGCCATGACCACGAAAGGCAACGCTTACTTAAATAGCGGCATGCTTGACGGTGGGCAAACTGACATTCAATTAAGCAATTTGCATTTCGAATGGGCTCGTTTTGGTCAACCATTGAAAATCATGAGCCTACAGGCTCAAATCTTGCAAGATACTTATGGCAGTAAAATGACTGTCAGCGCGCCACAGTTAAATTGGCAAGTGGATAGTAAATCAGCAAAACAAGAGCTCAATGATTTAAGTTTGTATTGGAAAGCAGCTCCAAGCATCAACTCAGTTGAGTATGCTGGCATCAAGGCTGTAAAAATCAATATTGCCCTTGTTGAACAACTGGCAAAGCAATTCCCATTACCTAAAGATATTCAGAGCTTTATTACTAACTACCAACCATCTGGTGAGTTAGAAGATTTAGATGCCAGCTGGAATGCTCAAGCTAGCAAGCTGCCTTTTAATATTCAGATCCCTGGTTTTCATGAATCGCATTACAAAATCTCATTTCAATTTAATGAGCTTTTCTTAAACCCTAAAAAGAATGGTGATCTTTCTATCTCCAACTTCTCAGGAAAATTATTTGCTACCGAGTTAGGTGGCGAAGTGAACCTCAATAATAAAAATAGTTCGACAGTACTTCCCCGTGTTCTAGAAGATGATCATTTAGATTTAAAACGAGCAAAAGGCCTTGTTAAATGGGTCAAACATGATGCGAACTGGGATTACGAGTTCAAAAACATGTATCTCGAAAATGATGATGTAGCTCTACAGTTTGACGCACTGTACAAACCTGCCACAGCCAAAACTGAAGAGCACCTCACCATCAAAGCGGATATTGAGAAAGCCAAGCTTCTCAACCTAACAAGGTATTTTCCACTAGCCATGTCAAAAGATGCCCGAGCATACATTAACGGCGCATTGAAGGCAGGACAGGTGAAAAACGGTAGCTTACGCATTAGCGGTTCACCAACACACATTCCATTTAATAGCCGCCACCCTGGTGTTTTTGAATTAAATTTGCCTATTGAAAATGTGGAGTATCACCCCGCCGGAAAAAATATATTTGGTGAAGGTAAGTGGTCTGCCTTCTCAAAAGTAAATGGCCGAGTAGTGATGAAAGGCCCAGAGCTGATTTTAGATTTCAATGATGCCCTTTTTGAAAGCGTTGAGCTCTCTGACATCCATGGCTCCATACTAGACGTCACCAACCCCCAATCTCATTTAAAAATTAATGGTCGAGCAGCGGGGCTTAGCCAAGATTTATTGAAATACTATTTGCAAAGCCCATCTGGCCAGCACCTCAAATATTTATCTGACAAACTAAACATCGCAGGTTCATCTAAATTAAAAATTGATATTGATATGCCTTTAGCTGATGTCAACAAGACGTCGATCAAAGGTGAAGTATCACTTTTAAGCAATACAGCAACTTTCAATAAACAAATTGAAGTCAAAGACATTTCCGGTGACATTCTTTTCTCAGAAGAAAGTGTCAGCGCTAAAAATCTGAAGGCTAAAACCTTGGGCGGTGACATTGCCATCAACAATACAAGCAGCTTGCCTTGGGCTAATCAACCTAGCATGAAGGTACAAGGCAAACTACAAGTAGACCAACTCATTCAAGTGATTAATCCAGAAGCGCCTGATGAGTTACTCAAGAATATCTACAGCCAAGTCGATGGATCAATTAATTACGATGGAAAACTGCTCATCACAGCAAGCGGCTACAAACTACAACTTGGCATTCAACTCAATCAATTCAGCGCTAACTTCCCTGCACCCTTTAACAAAAAAGCAGGTCAAGCACTGAATGGCGAATTCGAGCTAAGCAATTTAGCTAAGAATGAAAATCAAGCGCACCTAGGGCTTTTAAAAATCGGCAAACTAATTGATGCTCCATTTGCCATTGATAAGAACAATCAACTGAAAGCTGGCTTAGGCATTAACACTCCGGGAACCATCCCATCTCAAGGCATTTCTTTGAATGCTAATCTTGCACAACTCAACGTAGATGAATGGGAAAAATGGCTCTCAAAATATGTGCCAGAAAAATCTAGAGCATCAAAAGGCAAAAAAGAATCTCCATTGATCAATAGCTTTACAGCATCAATTGCTCAATTAAAGCTTTCAGATAAAGACTTCAGGGATATCAAGCTATCAGGTGGTTTTCAAGATGATCTCTGGCAAGCCAGCATTAACTCAAACATTGCCACAGGTTCGGTGCAATGGCGCCCTGCTCGTGCAGATTTGCCGCAAGGAAAACTAACAGCCAGACTTCAAAAGTTAATCATTGAAAAAAGTACAACAGGTGAAGCGGTTACCAAAAGTATCAACAACAAGATTCAAAAACTACCTGCTCTAGATATCATCGCTGATCAATTAGTTTTCAATAACCATGATTACGGAAAGCTACAACTGATTGGTAGCAACGATAAGAATGATTGGAAAATTGATAAGCTAACCATCAAAACCGCAGATGCACTGCTAGAGGCCACAGGCAGATGGGAGCTACCAAAACAAAGTAAATCAGGCAATCAAGGCAGAACTCAACTGAACGTTGATTTAGATATTGATAATGCCGGCAAGCTATTAGATAAATTAGGCTTCCCAAAAACAATCGACGGCGGGTCTGGCAAATTAATTGGGCAATTGAACTGGTCTGGCGCACCTTATCAATTTGATATTGCATCACTGCAATCTGACTTATCGCTAGATTTGGCAAAAGGAACAATTTTGCAAGTCGACCCGGGTGTTGCGCGTTTATTAGGCGTGCTGAGTTATCAGGGCTTAACACGCATAGCAACATTAGATATCAGCGGCGTTTTAAAACCAATTGTGACCCAAGGTACACCATTTGACCGAATCACTGCTCAAGGCAGAGTTCAAAGTGGTGTCGCCAAGATTCAAGATCTAACCATTAAGGGCCCACAAGGTAATGTTCGCCTAACTGGCAGCGCTCATTTAATTGATGAAACTCAGGATATGCGTATTACGGTCGTACCTAACCTGAACGCAGGCTCGGCATCACTTGCTTATACATTTGTTAACCCTATTATTGGCCTTAGCACCCTAGTTGGCCAATACCTGATTGCTGACGAGGTTAGCAAGCTCTTTCAACTGGATTACCTCGTTCAAGGCACTTGGGCGGCCCCTCAAGTTATTGCCCTTGATGCCAAGGGACAGCCTCTCGATGAGAATAAGCTTAAAGAGATTAGGGATAAGTCCTTACTTCGCCAACAACAAAATCCGAATAAGAAATAGAATTAGGGCATGACGCCTTCCAATCAATTGACTGTTGCTAGCATTCAGATGGTTTCCTCTCCATCTGTAGAGGGCAATTTAGCTACTGCTGAAAGACTGATTCAAGAAGCAAAAATGGGTGGGGCAAAGCTAGTGGTTTTGCCAGAGTATTTTTGTTTAATGGGGCATCGCGACACAGATAAAGTGGCCATTAAAGAAGAGTTCAATAATGGCCCAATTCAAAAACGCTTAAGCGCAATTGCGAAATCTCAAGAAGTTTATTTGGTGGCCGGAACCATTCCCCTGCTCAGCTCAACTGATGACAAGGTGAAAAATACAACACTTGTTTTCTCACCCAGCGGTGAAATTATTTGCCGATACAACAAAATTCATTTATTTGGATTTAAACAAGGGCAAGAGGAGTATCAAGAGGCTAATACGATTGAAGCTGGACAAACTCCCTCTTCATTTGCAATCACAATAGGTGATACCTCATGGAAATTTGGCTTATCTATTTGCTACGATCTGCGCTTTCCTGAGCTTTATAGATCGATGGGGGCTGTTGATTGCCACATCATTCCAGCAGCCTTTACATACACAACAGGTCAAGCTCACTGGGAAATACTTTTAAGAGCTAGAGCGATTGAAAACCAATGCTATGTTTTGGCGAGCGCACAGGGCGGCAAACATGAAAATGGGCGATCTACCTGGGGTCAGAGTATGCTGATTGATCCATGGGGCCAAATCAAGTCTCAAGTTAAAGAAGGTGAAGGGATTTCAATGGGTGTGATTGATAAACATATCGCCCATGAAATACGCACCAAGTTACCAGCACTTCAACACCGCATGCTTTAATCAGGTTTATGAATTCACACTTAGCGCTAGAAAACCACATTAATCTCAGTAGAGCAGATGCTCTAAAAATTGCTAAAGAGATATTGTTAGCTCCTGCAGGCCTTACTGAAGAGGACCTACAAAGAACCTTAGCCCACATGCACTCGCATCATCTTGATGATGCAGACCTTTACTTCCAAAGAACCCACAATGAATCTTGGAGCTTAGAAGAAGGCATTGTTAAATCTGGAACTTTCAGCATTGACCAAGGCGTTGGCGTGAGAGCTGTGAGTCAAGATAAAACAGCATTTGCCTACTCTGATGAAATTAGTGTCGCCGCCCTTAAAAAGGCAGCTGAAGCAACTCGAGTGATTGGCGCAAATAACAATAAAACTTATATCAGCCCACAATGGAAAACACCGGGCACCCATGCTTTATATCAATCATCTAACCCACTGAATAGTTTGGATGCCAAGGCCAAAATTGCACTCCTTGAAGATATCGAGCGCAAAGCAAAAGCCAAGGACCCGCGAATTGTTCAGGTAATGGCTGGCTTAGCTGCTGAATATGATGTTGTGATGGTTGCTAGAGCAAATGGCGTCTTGGCTGCAGACATCAGACCGCTAGTAAGAGTTTCTATTACTGTGATTGCCGAACAAAATGGTCGTCGTGAAGTTGGTTCATCAAGTGGTGGTGGCAGATTTGATTATCACTTCTTTGTGCAAGAAAAGATTGATCGATGGATTGATGATGCCGTTCAGTCAGCACTGATCAATCTTGAATCAAGGCCAGCACCAGCTGGGCCTATGACTGTTGTTCTTGGCCCGGGTTGGCCTGGCGTATTACTGCATGAAGCGATTGGTCATGGTCTTGAGGGAGACTTTAATCGTAAAGGTTCTTCAGCCTTCTCAGGCAAGATTGGTCAACGCGTTGCGGCCAAGGGAGTGACTGTTGTGGATGACGGCACAATCGCTGGTCGCCGAGGCTCTCTATCGATTGACGACGAAGGCAACCAAACACAATGCACCACACTCATTGAAGATGGCATCTTAAAAGGCTATATCCAGGATAGTCTTAATGCACGCCTCATGAATATGCCAGTAACAGGTAACGCCAGAAGAGAAAGCTACGCTTCACTTCCAATGCCACGCATGACCAATACCTACATGCTTGGCGGCAAAGAAGATCCGCAAGAAATTGTGAGCAGTATCAAAAAAGGACTTTATGCCGTGAATTTTGGTGGTGGCCAGGTAGACATTACCAGCGGTAAATTTGTGTTCTCAGCCAGTGAGGCTTATTGGGTTGAGAATGGCAAAATTCAATACCCAGTGAAAGGCGCGACCATCATTGGCAATGGCCCAGAGTCCTTAAAAGATATCAGCATGATTGGTAATGATATGGCCCTAGACAGCGGTATTGGGGTTTGTGGCAAGGATGGCCAAAGCGTTCCAGTTGGAGTTGGTCAACCCACCCTTAGAATTAATAATATGACCGTCGGCGGCACAGCTTAATAGACAAGCAGAAAAACTGTGCTACATTAACCATATGTCTGCAAATAAATTCTATTTCTTTTACTTTTGGTTCTCAGCCCAAGGCGGTCGAGAGGCAGAAATTCAAGCATAAGTTTCCTGCACTCAAAATAACCGCCGACACAAACGGCGGTTTTTTTTTACATATTTAAGTATCTAGCAATAAGGAGTTAATGAAATGGTTGATAAAGCCCTCAGCAACAGAGATAGCTGGTATGCCAGTGTTGATAAAACATCAGAGACGGATGACGCTCGCATTGAGAACATCACTATCCTTCCGCCGCCAGAGCACCTTATTCGCTTTTTCCCAATTCAGGGCACCGCTGTTGAAAACCTCATCAGTAAAACTCGTCAAAAGATTCGTGACATCATGCACGGCAAGGATGATCGTTTATTAGTCATCATCGGCCCTTGCTCTATTCATGATCCAAAAGCAGCACTTGAGTACGCTAACAAATTACTTGAGCAACGCAAAAAATATGCTGGCGAATTAGAAATTGTGATGCGCGTTTATTTCGAGAAGCCGCGCACTACAGTTGGTTGGAAAGGCCTAATCAACGATCCGTACTTGGATGAAAGCTACAGAATTGATGAAGGCTTGCGCATGGCTCGCCATCTATTAATCGAAATCAATCGCATGGGTATGCCTGCTGGTAGCGAGTTCTTGGACGTTATTTCTCCGCAATATATCGGCGACTTGATTTCTTGGGGCGCCATTGGCGCAAGAACAACTGAGAGCCAAATTCACCGCGAACTTGCTTCAGGCATTTCAGCTCCAATCGGATTCAAGAACGGTACAGATGGCAATATCAAAATTGCAACTGATGCGATTCAATCTGCTAGCAGACCACACCACTTCTTATCTGTTCATAAAAATGGCCAAGTGGCGATTGTTGAAACAAAAGGTAATGGTGATTGCCACGTCATTCTTCGTGGCGGCAAGACAACTAACTACGACGCAGAGAGTGTTGCTAAATCATGCGCCGAATTAGAAGCAGCAAAATTACCAGGCACATTGATGATTGATTGCTCACACGCTAACTCAAGCAAACAACATGAGCGTCAAATTGAAGTAGCCAAGGATATTGCAGGTCAACTATCTACTGGCTCACAACAAATTTTTGGCGTTATGGTCGAAAGCCACATCAATGCAGGGGCGCAGAAGTTCACGCCAGGCAAAGATAATCCTAATGAATTGAAGTACGCGACGAGCATCACGGATGCGTGTATTGGTTGGGATGACTCTATTGACGTTCTAGAAATTTTGGCAAACGGCGTTAAACAGCGTCGCAACAAAAAATAAAAGACGGGTTAAACCCGTCCTTCTTTACAAAGACCCTAGGTTTACTTAGGGTCTTTTTTATGGTGCCACAGCGTATCTGAGCCACCAGCTTCTTTATTAAGAACTCTGGCCAACACAAATAGCAAATCTGATAAACGATTAACGTACTGTCTTGGTGTGTCATGGATAGCTTCATGACGGCCCAACTTCACAATAGATCGTTCAGCACGACGGCACACTGTTCTACAAACATGGGCCTGGGCTGCAGCTCGAGTGCCACCAGGCAAAATAAACTCAGCTAAGCGTGGCAAGGTGGCATTGTATTTAGCCAACCAAACATCTAATTGGACAACTTGCTCTTCTTTTAGCAAAGTGTAATTAGGAATACAAAGCTCACCGCCAAGATCGAACAAATCATGCTGCACTTGCGAAAAAAGCTCTTTAAGCTCTGCTGCAACGCTAGAGGGAAGATCTTCAGTAATTAGAACGCCAATTTCCGAGTTAAGCTCATCCACATCGCCCATGGCGCAAATGCGTAAATGGTCTTTATCCACACGCTGGCCATCACCTAAACCAGTTGTTCCAGCATCCCCTGTTCGGGTTGCGATTTGAGTCAATCTATTAGCCATAGACCTGATTATAGGGAAATGGCTAGAATAGAGTAAAACCACTACAAATTGAGACAATGAGCACAGCCCTAGACACCTCAGAAAATGACATCCTCATCAGGCAGCAAGCGCTGGTGAGAGCACTTAAACCGCTTCTACCAGCCCATGCACTGCTATGGGAGCCTGAAGACACTATCCCCTACGAATGTGATGGTTTAGCAGCCTATAGGCAAATGCCTCTAGCAGTTGCATTGCCAGAAACAGAAGCGCAGGCTGTAGCGGTTATTAAAGTGTGCCAAGAGTTAGAAGTCCCCATTGTTCCCCGTGGCTCAGGTACAGGCTTGTCTGGTGGCGCCATGCCGATTGCTCAGGGATTAGTGCTCTCTTTAGCTAAATTCAAGAAAATCGTCAAAGTTGACCCAATTGCAAGAACTGCAGTTGTTCAACCAGGTGTTCGTAACCTCGCGATCTCAGAAGCAGTGGCTCAGCATGGCCTTTATTACGCACCAGACCCTTCATCTCAGATTGCCTGCTCTATTGGCGGCAACGTGAGCGAAAACTCTGGCGGGGTTCATTGCCTCAAATATGGTTTAACGCTTCATAATATTCTCAAAGTTCGCGCTATCTTGATGAATGGCGAAGTTGTTGAGTTTGGCAGCTTAGCGCCAGATGCACCAGGCTTAGATCTTTTATCTATTTTGGTTGGCAGCGAAGGCATGCTGGCGGTTATTACAGAAGTAACAGTGAAGTTAGTTCCTAAACCGCAATTAGCGCAAGTCATTATGGCGAGCTTTGATGATGTGGGCAAAGGTGGCAATGCCGTTGCGGCCATTATTGCTGCAGGCATTATTCCGGCTGGTTTAGAGATGATGGATAAAGCGGCAACTCGAGCTGTTGAAGAATTCGTGCATGCGGGATACGACATCAACGCAGAGGCGATTCTTTTGTGCGAATCTGATGGCACACCGGAAGAAGTTGCTGAAGAAATTGAACGCATGACTCAAGTTCTCAACCAATGCGGCGCTATCAGAATTCAGGTTTCTCAAAGTGAAGCAGAACGCTTAAAGTTTTGGAGTGGCAGAAAGAATGCTTTCCCAGCTGCAGGCCGTATCTCTCCAGATTACTATTGCATGGACGGCACGATCCCAAGACAACATATCGCCACTCTCTTACGCCGCATCCAAGAGATGGAGAAAAAATACCAATTACGTTGCATGAACGTTTTCCACGCTGGCGATGGCAATATGCACCCTCTGATCCTATTTAACGGCTCAGATGAAGATGAATGGCATCGTGCTGAAGAGTTTGGTAGTGATATTTTGGAAACTTGCGTTGAGCTTGGAGGCACTATTACTGGCGAGCACGGTGTTGGCATAGAAAAAATCAATTCCATGTGTGTTCAGTTCGGTGAATCAGAGCGTGAATTATTCTGGGGTGTAAAGGCTGCCTTTGACCCTAAAAAACTTCTCAACCCAGATAAAGCTATTCCAACACTTCATCGTTGTGCTGAATATGGCCGCATGAGAATTACTGGCGGAGCACTACCTCACCCAGAATTGGAGCGTTTTTAATGAGCTCACCTATTTTGAAAAAGTTTCAAGATCAAATTATTCAAGCAGGCCAGTCTAAAGAGGTACTTCGCATTACAGGCTCTGGCTCGAAAGATTGGTATGGCAATGCTTTAAAAGGCCAAACCTTATCGACCAAAGAATATGCAGGCATTCTGAATTACCAACCAGATGAACTAGTTATCACGGTCAAGTCAGGCACGCCTTTAAAAGAAGTTGAAGCAGCTCTGGCAGAAAAAGGTCAGCAGTTTGCTTTTGAACCACCACACTTTGGTCCTAACGCCACCATTGGCGGCATGATTGGAGCTGGATTGGCTGGACCAGGAAGAGTGGGCGTGGGCGGCTTAAGAGATTTCGTATTGGGCACCAAGATCATGGATGGTCAAGGTCAAATTATGGATTTCGGTGGCACTGTTATGAAGAACGTGGCTGGTTATGATGTATCACGCTTAATGCCAGGCTCACTAGGAACTTTAGCCTTGCTACTTGATGTATCCATCAAGGTTTTACCAGTAGCAGCAGCAACAGCGACCGTAAGCGTTCAAATGGAACAATCTAAAGCAATTCATTTAATGAATCTTTTGGCAAGTCAACCTTGGCCATTAAATGCAAGCGCTTGGGCTGGAGAAAACTTAGGCACGCTTTATCTACGATTAAGCGGAGCAAAAGCTGCTGTTCAATCGGCCATTAGCTCTTTCTCTAAAACCTACGGCATGCAATTGATGGCTGATGATGACGCGCGTGCATTTTGGACCAGCTTACGCGAACAAACTCATTCATGGTTTAACAGATCTCAATCAGAGAATCTCTGGCGCATGGCACTTCCATCAACCACAGAGACTTTGTCAATCGCTGGTGAGACGCTGATTGAATGGCATGGTGGGCAGCGTTGGTACAAATCCAATCAAGCCGCCAAAGAAATGAAAGCTTTGGCACAGTCATTAGGTGGTCATGCCAGTGCTTTCAGATCTGCAGATAAAAATGCAGCGCTGTTAAGTTCATTAAAAGACAATCCACTGACAGCTGCTTTAGCTCCAGTTGAAGATCGCTTAAGAAAAACTTTTGACCCGCAAGGTGTATTTGCAACAGGAAGGTTAATTTAATATGCAGACACAATTAGCCCCCCAGTTTGTTGGCACGCCTGATGGTGAAATGGCTCAAAGTATTTTGAGTAAATGTGTTCACTGTGGCTTTTGCACTGCTACCTGTCCAACTTATCAATTACTAGGCGATGAATTAGATGGTCCTAGAGGTCGCATTTATTTAATTAAACAAATAGCTGAAGGCAAGCAAGCAACAGAAAAAACTAGAGAGCATCTTGATCGATGCTTAACTTGTAGAAACTGTGAAAGTACTTGTCCAAGTGGTGTCGACTACGGTCACCTTGTGGATATCGGCAGAAAATGGGTCGAAGAACAAACTCCAAGCCGCCCTCTATCAGAACGCTTACTACGCTCCGCTTTAGCTAAGGGATTGACGAACAAAACATTGTTTGACGTCGGCATGAAACTAGGTCGCATCTTTAGACCTTTGATGCCAAGCATCATTCAGCAAAAGATTCCTCAAGGTAAAGCACCTGGAGTCAGACCGCAGACCGGCCAAAACAGCATCAAAATGCTGATGCTCGAAGGTTGTGTTCAGCCAGGCATGTTGCCTAATATTAATAACGCCACAGTTAGAGTTCTTCATCGACTAGGTGTGGATGTTTTATCTGCTTCCAAAGCTGGATGCTGTGGCGCTCTTAAGTACCATTTAAACGAGCAGGAAGCAGGCTTAGATGACATGCGTCGAAATATTGATGCCTGGTGGCCCTACGTCACTGGCGAGGCACCAGAATGCCAAGGTCAGAAAGTTAGTGCTTTGATCATGAATGCTTCAGGCTGCGGCGTCACAGTGAAAGAATATGGTCACATCTTGCGCGATGATCCTGCTTATGCAGAAAAAGCAAAAACTATTTCTAGCATTTGCAAAGACTTAGTAGAAATCATGCCAAGTTTTGTTAATGACCTAAAAAAATCGATGGGCGACTCTACTCAAGCAGGCGTTGTTTATCACCCACCTTGCACTCTTCAACATGGTCAAAAAATCAAAGGTCAACTTGAAGGATTTTTAGCTCAATTAGGTATCAAGACCAATGTGTGCGAAGACAGTCATTTGTGTTGTGGCTCAGCGGGCACTTACTCGATCCTGCAAGCAGATCTATCTAAACAACTTAAAAAACAAAAACTAGAAAACCTTCAATCAGCAGTTCAAAAGCATCAAGCTGATCGCATTGTGTCTGCCAATATCGGCTGTATTACGCACTTACAAAATAAAGATACAGCTGTCGAACACTGGATTGAGTTGATTGATTCAATAATGGAGCAAAATGGAGGGTATGACCTCCATTCAAGATAACTTAGTCCAAGTACAAGAGCGCATCTCAGAAGCCGCCAAGGCATCTGGGCGCTCTGCGACTGATATCTCCTTATTAGCAGTCTCAAAAACATTTCCAGCATCTGATGTACGCTTAGCTTATGAAGCTGGGCAACGCTCCTTTGGTGAGAACTATGTACAAGAAGGTGTCTCGAAAATTGCTGAGTTGGGCGATATCAGAGCCGAACTAGAATGGCACTTTATTGGACCGTTACAAAGTAATAAATCTCGTGATGTAGCAGAGAGTTTTGATTGGGTTCACAGCATCGATCGTTTAAAAATCGCACAGCGATTAAATGATCAGCGCCCTTCTGAATTACCCCCTCTCAATGTTTGTGTTCAGGTCAACATCAGCGGAGAGTCGTCTAAAAGTGGCGTCGAACCTGAAGAGGTAGCCGACTTGTGCTTAGCCATCGCTCAAATGCCCCATCTTCGCTTAAGAGGCTTGATGAGCATCCCAGAACCAACGGATGATGAGACTCAACAAAAAGCCGACCACCATCAGCTTTTTAGTATTTACAGCAGACTCAAACAAAATCCATCATTACAAACAGGATCAGTTCAACTCGACACTGTATCTATGGGCATGTCTTCAGATATGTCAGCAGCTATTGCAGAAGGTAGTACGATGGTGCGTATTGGCACAGCAATTTTTGGCAAAAGAACTTATTTATGACATCTTTATCAAATTTAAAAATTAGCTTTATCGGCGGCGGCAATATGGCCAGCGCCCTCATTGGTGGACTTATTCAGCAAGGCGCACAAGCGAGCCATATTTCAGTAGCTGATCCTTTTGAGCCGACCCGTGAAAATCTTGAAAAGAATTTCAAGATTGCCACAACAGCGAATATCCAAGGTCTTGCTGAAAACATTAAAGATGCTGATGTTTTAGTTTTAGCAGTTAAACCACAGCAATTTAAAGAGGCTGCTTCTGAGTTATTAGCAGTCTTTAATCAATCTTCCAAAAAACCTTTGTGTTTAAGTGTTGCTGCGGGCATTCGCACTCAAGATATGGCGAGATGGTTAAACCATACTCGCCTCATTCGCGCTATGCCTAATACGCCAGCTCTCATCGGTCAGGGAATGACTGGTTTATTTGCAAGCGCTGAGGCCACCCAAGAGGATCGAAATAACGCAGAAAGCATTTGCTCAGCTGTTGGGAAAATCACTTGGGTTAATAACGAAAAACAAATTGATGACATCACGGCTGTATCAGGAAGTGGTCCAGCTTATGTATTCGCCTTCATTGAAGCTTTAGAAAAGGCTGCTATTGCACAGGGTCTTAGTTCAGATCAAGCTCGTTTATTGGCGACTCAAACTGTTTTAGGTGCAGCCACACTTGCCTCACAATCAACAGAATCTCCAGGAACTTTACGTGAACGAGTGACGTCCAAAGGCGGCACTACTTATGCAGCATTACAAGTTCTTGAAAAACTAAACTGGTCCGGCATTATTGGGGAAGCGGTAGCAGCTGCTAGTGCACGCGGCGCTGAAATGGGTGAAGAGTTCGGTAAATAATAATTGCCTGCTTTTACGAGCAGGCAATGGCTATAAAGAACAGGGCTCCTAGCCAATTATTTTGTTTAAACGCTTGAAAACATTTAGCTCTATCTCGAGTCTTGACCAAACGGTAATAGTGCAGAACTAAAGCAATACCTAAAACCCAAAATAACCAAAATATCGCATTTAATTTTTGGTCTACTGCCACATAAGCAAAGCCCAAGAAAAATATTCCATAGCAAATCAAGATGGCTAAGACATCATATTTCCCAAATGTGATGGCTGAGGTTTTGATCCCCAACTTAAGATCATCGTTTTTATCAACCATCGCATAAGCCGTGTCGTATGCAATTGCCCACGCGATATTCGCAAGAACTAGCATCCAAGAATACAAAGGAATTTCATTTTGTACAGCAGCAAAAGACATCGGAATACCAAATGAAAAAGCGATTCCCAAAACAGCTTGTGGAATAGAAAAAAATCTTTTGGTGAATGGATAAATGATTGCGACGAATAAAGCAGGTACTGACAATAGCTTGGTGTAGTTATTCAGAGGCCATATCAACAGAAATGCCAAGGCAGCCAGAACGGCTGCCACCATCAAGGCTTCCCAGGGCTGAATTCTTCCAGAAGTTAAAGGGCGCTCATTTGTTCGTTCCACATGCTTATCAAAATCTCTATCTGCATAATCATTGATAGCGCAACCTGCACTTCGCATTAAGAAAGTGCCCGTAACAAAAATTAAAAAATATAGAAAATTAGGTTGCCCATCGCTAGCTAGCCATAAGCCCCAGAGAGTTGGCCATAACACCAGCAGCGTGCCAATTGGCTTATCAAATCTAATCAATGCCAAATAATCTGAAACCTTTACAGGCATCATAAATATTCAACTCCAGATAGGCCTGCAGATTTAATAGCTTCAGCTAATGCATGCATCGCTGAAGTTCTGGCGTAACTCTTACGCCAAGCTAGAACCACACGCCTTTTCGGTGTAGGTTTTGCAAAAGGGATATATTTAATTAATCCATTAGGATTAGCTTGATCGATGATCGATGTGCTCGGAAAGACACTAATGCCAATTCCGCCAGCCACCATTTGGCGAATAGTCTCTAAGGAAGACCCTTCAAAAGCGCTCACACCATCATCACGTTGCGCCCGCTGAACATCAGGACAGATATCCAAAACCTGATCTCTAAAGCAATGACCTTGCCCTAATAAAAGAGTAGTTTGAGACTGCAGATCAGCGTGCTGAATAGCATCCAGATGTTCCCAAGGATGCCCCACAGGAACTGCAACCATCAGACTTTCATCGTATAAAGGGATGACATCCAATCCACTTTGTGGGAATGGATCAGCCAAAATGGCAGCCTCAATATCGCCCTGCTTAAGTAACTCCAAAAGACGAACTGTGAAATTCTCTTGAAGATAAAGCGGCATATTTGGAAGATTTTGACGACTTCTTGCAATCAATTTTGGCAATAAGTACGGCGCAATCGTATAAATAGTTCCCAACCTAACTGGACCAGACAATGGGTCTTGGCCATGCTGAGCTAAATGTTTAATGACTTGAGCTTCTTCAAGAACCTTTTGCGCTTGATGAATGATGCCCTGCCCCAGCGGGGTGATAGTTAACTCAGCACCAGATCTTTCAAAAATCTGCACATTGAGTTCATCCTCAAGCTTTTTAATGGCTACTGATAAAGTGGGCTGAGAAACAAAACAGGCTTCAGCAGCCCTTCCAAAATGGCGCTCTCTAGCTACAGCAACGATATATCTGAATTCAGTTAATGTCATAACGAGAGGATATCAAGCTTTTAAGAAATCAGCTCGGTGACCCAACCATCTCTCTAGATGTTTTTGAGTAACTTCTGGATAAAAACTTAATAATTGAACTGATAGATCTTTTGTCTTTTCAATTAAATCATGCTCATTTTGTAAATCGACAAAACGCAACATGGCATCACCCGACTGCTTAGATCCCAATAGCTCACCAGGGCCCCTTAGAGCTAAATCTTTTTCTGCAATAACAAAACCATCCTGAGTTTCTTTTAAGGTCTGTAATCGCTCTTTAGCCGCTAGAGATAATTGAGGGCTATACAGCAGTATGCAGATGGATTGCGCCGAACCCCGTCCAACTCGGCCACGCAATTGATGTATTTGCGAATAACCAAAGCGCTCAGCATGTTCAATAACCATTAATGAGGCATTAGGCACATCCACGCCAACCTCAATAACAGTAGTAGCAACTAACACCTGAATCTCTCCAGCAACGAAAGCTTGCATCACTGCATTTTTTTCATCAGACTTTAATTTGCCGTGAACCAAACCCACTCTCACATCAGGCATCGCTGTCTGCAAAGCTTGGTAGGTATCTACAGCGGTTTGCAATTGAAGAACTTCAGACTCTTCAATTAATGGGCATACCCAATAGACTTGGCGTCCCTTCTTCAACTCCTCCGACAAACCTAGAACAACTTCTTCACGCCTTTCATTTTTGACGAGTTTAGTAATAACTGGAGTTCGTCCAGGAGGCAACTCATCAATAACGGAAACTTCGAGATCAGCGTAAAAGGTCATTGCCAATGTTCTTGGGATGGGTGTGGCAGACATCATTAATTGATGGCAATCAATTTCAACATCATCAATTTTTTGTTGCAACTGTAAGCGCTGCTTCACACCAAAGCGATGCTGCTCATCAACAATTGCGAGGCCTAATCTTGAAAACTGCACGCCCTCCTGAATAAGAGCATGGGTGCCAATCACTAATTGCCCTTGACCGTTGGCAATCAAAGCCTGAGCATCTCTTTTTTCTTTAGCCTTTAATGAACCTGTTAACCATACCGGTTGGATACCCATAGGCAATAACCAAGCTGCTAGTTTTCTATAGTGCTGCTCAGCCAGAATTTCAGTAGGAGCCATGATGGCGGCTTGGTAACCATGATCGATGCAATGCATGGCAGATAAAGCAGCAATAATTGTTTTGCCACTTCCAACATCTCCCTGCAACAAACGATTCATAGGATATGCGCGAGCCAAATCTTGTAAAACCTCTTGCCAGACACGCTCTTGAGCACCAGTTAACTGAAAAGGTAGTTGGTCTAAGAATTTTTCTAGGATGCCATCTTTCTTAGGCTTTAAATTCATTTGAATCGCTTGCCTACTCAATCGTTTTGCTCTGGCTTGTTGTAGCGAAATTTGCTGCGCCAATAATTCTTCAATCTGAATACGTCGCCAGGCAGGATGGGTACGATTCTGAATTGACTCCATATCATCTGATTTGCTTGGATGATGAAGGGTGTGAATAGCACTCCACAAACTTGGCAATGTTAAAGAAGGGAAACATTTCTTCAAAATATCTTGTGGCAAGATCTCTGCGAACAACGCTTCTAGGTTGGCATCTTTAAATGCTTTATCGATTGCCTTGCGAATACTCAGCTGACTCACGCCCGCCGTTGCTGAATAAACCGGCGTCAAAGTGCTTGGCAATGGCGCATCAGGGGAAACCGCTTTCACCGTTGGATGAACCATCTCCGGACCATAGTAACCATCTCTCACATCACCTCGCACCCTAAGGTGCTGCCCAACAGCCATTTGCTTTTGCTGGCTTGGATAAAAGTTCAGCCAGCGAAGAAACAACTCACCCCCATGGTCATCCCGAATAACTACCAAAAGCTGTCTTCTAGGTCGAAACATCACTTTTTGGCGGATGACATACCCCTGCACTTGGGCCGTGCTAATGCCAAAACTATTAATAACTGAAGCAATCGTTGATAATTTAGTCTCGTCCTCATAGCGAATAGGTAAGTGCAAGGCACAGTCCAATGAGGAGTGCAGGCCCAACTTTTCGAGAGGATTTGAACTAGATTTACTAACCATGTTTAGAATCTTACTGTTCCTACGGTATCTCGATGCGACTTTCTGACTTTAATTACAACTTACCGCCTGAGTTAATTGCTCAGCACCCCCTTCCAGATAGAACTGCAAGCAGGCTTCTAGAGCTGGGTATTGATGTGGCGGGTCAAACCTTCATACAAGATAAAAAATTTACTGATGTCATTAATTTAATCCAAGCCAATGATTTACTGGTATTCAATGACACCAAAGTTATTCCAGCTCGCCTCTTTGGGAAAAAAGAGAGTGGCGGCGCTGTAGAGGTTTTACTGGAACGAGTCACAGGTATCGATACAGCAATCACCCAAATTAGAGCCTCCAAGTCACCTAAACCTGGAAGCCTCCTACAAATGGGTTCACCATCCGATCCATTTTCGATTGAAGTGATTGGTCGCCATGATCATGAGCACAGCCCATTTTTTGAAGTTAAGTTTTCAGGTCCCTGTATTCCATTGCTTGAAAAACATGGTCAACTCCCTCTTCCTCCCTACATTACCCATACGCCTGATGAGGAAGATCAAAAGCGTTACCAAACGGTAGTTGCCAAAAACCCTGGCGCTGTAGCAGCACCAACAGCAGGCCTGCATTTTGATCAAAAAACTTTAGACACCCTATCCAATAAGGGCGTTAAACACACCACATTAACTTTGCACGTAGGTGCTGGCACATTCAGCCCAGTCAGAACAGAAGATCTTTCTCAGCATCAGATGCATAGCGAATGGTTTTCAGTGCCTAAAGAAACTCAAGAACTGATCAAGGCAACTAAAAATTCTGGCGGCAGAGTGATTGCCGTAGGCACTACCAGCCTCAGAGCACTTGAATCAGCAGCAGCACTTCAATTGCAAGAGGGTGAAACCAAGCTATTCATCACCCCAGGTTATGAATTTAAAGTTGTTGATTGCTTAATTACCAACTTCCACTTACCTTGTTCAACACTACTGATGCTGGTCAGCGCATTTGCTGGCTATGAGCACATCAGAAAAGCATATGATCATGCTATTCAACAACAATATCGCTTTTTTAGTTATGGCGATGCTATGTTCTTAAGTCGTCTATGAAACCTTTAAGCTTCGAACTCATTAAAAAAGATACGCGTACGCACGCAAGACGTGGTCGAGTGAACCTCCCTCACGGCACAGTTGAAACGCCAATCTTTATGCCAGTTGGCACTTACGGCACGGTTAAAGGGATGACGCCGCGAGATTTGGAAGAAGCTCAAGCCCAGATCATCTTAGGCAATACTTTTCACTTATGGTTAAGACCTGGATTAGATGTCATTTCAAAACATCATGGTCTTCATGATTTTATGGGCTGGAAAAAGCCCATCTTGACCGACTCCGGTGGCTTCCAGGTATTTAGCCTAGGCGCACTTAGAAAAATTACTGAAGAAGGTGTTGCATTTGCCTCTCCCGTCAATGGAGATAAATTGTTCATGTCTCCTGAAATCTCTATGGAGATTCAAGCGGTACTCAATAGTGATATTGCCATGCAGTTTGACGAATGCACCCCTTATGAAACAAATGGTGTGCGCACTGATGAAAAAACAGTTCGTCAATCTCTAGAGCTATCTCTTCGCTGGGGAGAAAGATCAATTCAACGATTCAGAGAGCTTGAAACTGGCAACGCTCTTTTTGGCATTGTTCAAGGCGGTATGTTTGAGAACCTAAGAGAGGTATCTCTGGCAGGGGTTCGAGAACAAGATTTTGATGGGATTGCGATTGGTGGTTTATCCGTTGGAGAACCGAAACCTGAATTTGAGCGTATTTTGGCGCACATTGCCACTCAACTACCTCCGGAAAAGCCACATTACCTCATGGGCGTTGGAACACCTGAAGATTTAGTTCTGGGCGTATCCCAAGGCATTGATATGTTTGACTGCGTGATGCCAACTCGAAACGCCAGAAATGGCTGGTTATTCACAAGATTTGGCGATTTAAAGCTTAGAAATGCCACTTTCAAGGAAGATACCCGCCCGCTTGACCCTACCTGCACCTGCTATACCTGCAGAAACTTCTCTAGATCTTATTTACACCATCTTCAGAAGGCTAATGAGATCCTAGGCTCCCAACTCAATACCATCCATAACATTCACTATTACCTCAATCTGATGAACGAGATCAGAGCGGCTTTAGATGAAGATAAATTCCCTGAATTTATTAAGGATTTTCATGAAAAACGCCAAATTGGCGTGAATGAGGCAACAGGGTAAAATCCTCCTTTCTACTTGGAGGAAAAAGAATGTTAATTAGTAACGCTTTTGCACAACCTGCCGGCGCTGCAGCAGAAGGTGGCGGCATTATGGGCTTTTTGCCTTTAATTTTGATGTTTGTAGTTTTGTACTTTGTGATGATTCGTCCACAAATGAAACGTCAAAAAGAAGTTAAGAACATGCTTGAGACACTTGGTGTTGGCGACGAAGTTGTAACAGTTGGTGGTTTGATGGGCAAAGTAACTCAGCTCAAAGACCAATACCTTACCGTTGAACTAGTACCTGGCACAGAAGTCAAAATGCAAAAGAGTGCTGTGACTGCTGTGTTGCCTAAAGGCACGATCAAAGCTATCTAAGAAAGCTAAGCATGAACCGTTACCCGCTGTGGAAATATATCGTTATCGTAGTTGCACTACTTATTGGTGGCATCTACACCATCCCAAACTTTTTTGGGGAGGCACCAGCTGTACAGATCTCAGCGGGTAAAGCAACGGTCAAAATTGACTTAACCACTCAAGAGCGTGTGGCCCAGTTACTCACACAAGCCAATATTGAGAACAAAGGCATTCAATTTGAACGCGCTGGTAATAACGGCACGATCAAAATTAGATTATCTAGTACAGATAATCAACTTAAGGCTAAAGACGTTTTACAAAAGGCGTTCAACCCTGACAGCAATGACCCAAGTTATGTCGTAGCTCTTAATTTAATTTCAAATACACCAGCATGGTTAAGCTCAATGGGTGCGATGCCTATGTATTTGGGTTTAGATTTACGTGGCGGCGTTCACTTCTTATTACAAGTAGATATGCGCGGAGCACTACAAAAGAAGCTTGAAAGCTTGGCTACTGACACACGTACACAATTGCGCGAAAAATCTCTTCGCCACAATGGTATCGAACGTCAAAACGATCAAATCGCCGTTAGATTCCCTAAACAAGAAGATGCTAGCGCTGCTCGACAATTACTCAATAAGAATCTCCCAGACTTAGATTTCAATGTTGAAAAATCTTCCGATGGATTTAAGCTAGTTGGAAAGTTCAAAGAAAGCGCATTGAAAGAAGTTCAGGAAAATGCTGTTAAACAGAACATCACAACGCTTCATAATCGCGTGAATGAATTAGGCGTTGCAGAACCTGTTATTCAACAGCAAGGCCAGGATCGCATTATTGTTCAGCTACCAGGTGTGCAAGACACAGCGCGTGCCAAGGATATTATTGGCCGCACTGCAACCCTAGAGTCACGTTTAGCTGATCCAGTAAAGACATATCTATTGTCAGGTGAAGTAGCTCCTCCAGGTGCCGATGTTTTCAGAACAGGTGATGGCAGACAAGTAGTCTTTAAGCGTTCAGTTATTTTTAGCGGCGATCGCATTACAAGCGCATCAGCTGGCTTCGATTCAAACCAACGTCCAGCGGTCAACATTACGCTTGATTCAGCTGGTGGTCGCGTCATGCAAGAAATCACTCGCGAAAACATTGGCAAGCCAATGGGTATGATTTTGTTTGAAAAAGGTCGCGGCGAAGTTTTAACAGTAGCGACGATTCAAAGTGAATTTGGTGCAAAGTTCCAGATTACAGGCCAATCTAGTACTGAAAGCGCTAACGACTTAGCTCTTCTACTAAGAGCTGGTTCATTAGCTGCTCCAATGGAAATCATTGAAGAGCGCACCATCGGCCCAAGCCTTGGCGCTGACAATATTGCCAAAGGCTTTAATTCAGTTATTTACGGCTTTTGCGCTATCGCCATCTTCATGATGGCCTATTACCTTTTATTTGGCTTCTTCTCAGTTATTGCACTTGCTGTGAACTTATTCTTATTGGTAGCCATCCTCTCGATGCTACAAGCAACACTGACATTGCCAGGTATTGCTGCGATGGCTTTGGCTTTAGGTATGGCGATTGACTCTAACGTATTGATCAACGAACGTATCCGTGAAGAGCTAAGAGCTGGTGCAACGCCTCAAGCAGCGATTGCTACTGGCTTTGAGCGCGCCTGGGGAACCATTTTGGACTCCAACATCACCACTCTAATTGCTGGTGTTGCGCTTCTTGCATTTGGATCAGGTCCAGTAAGAGGTTTTGCCGTTGTGCATAGCCTTGGCATTTTGACTTCAATGTTCTCTGCTGTGTTCTTCGCCAGAGGTCTTGCTAACCTTTGGTACGGGCGTCAGAAGAAACTTCAAAAAATATCTATTGGCCAAGTTTGGCGCCCAACTGAATAAGAGGATTCAAGACCATGGAATTTTTCCGCATTCGTCGTGACATTCCCTTTATGCGCCATGCTTTGGTGCTTAACCTGATTTCAGCTTTAACTTTTGTTGCTGCTGTTTTCTTTTTAGCCTATAAAGGACTGCATCTTTCTGTAGAGTTCACTGGTGGTACTGTGATGGAAACCAGCTATTCACAAGCTGCACCACTTGACTCCATCAGATCTGATCTCACACAGTTAGGCTATCAAGATATCCAAGTACAAAACTTTGGCAGTTCTAAGGATGTTTTAATCCGCTTACCTATCCAAAAAAATGCTGAAGGTAAAGTGCTGTCTTCTGCAGAGCAAAGTGAATTGGTTTTAAAAACACTTAAAGCATCACATGCAGATGTATCACTTAAGCGTGTTGAATTTATCGGTCCTCAGGTAGGCAAAGAATTAGCTACTGATGGATTGCTAGCCCTGCTATTTGTGGTGCTTGGTATTGTTATTTATCTGTCTGTTCGATTTGAATGGAAATTCGCTTTAGCCGGCATCATCGCCAACCTTCATGACGTGGTGATCATTCTTGGTTTCTTTGCGTTCTTCCAGTGGGAATTCTCACTCTCAGTATTAGCGGCGGTGTTGGCTGTCCTTGGCTACTCCGTGAATGAGTCTGTGGTTATTTTTGACCGTATTCGTGAAAACTTCCGCAAGTACAGAAAAATGGACACAGTTGCGGTAATTGATAACGCGATTACCAGCACAACAAGCAGAACGATCATTACTCACGGCAGCACTCAAATGATGGTTTTAGCCATGTTGCTATTTGGTGGCCCAACGCTTTATTACTTCTCTTTGGCTCTTACGATTGGTATTTTGTTTGGTATCTACTCTTCAGTTTTCGTAGCTGCAGCATTAGCCATGTGGTTTGGCGTAAAACGTGAAGATTTAATTAAGGCTGAGAGCAAGCCCGTAAATGAAACTGCTAAATCTGATGATCCTAACTTTGGCGCTCAGGTATAAAAATTAGTTCTGTATATTAAAAAAGGAGACCTAGGTCTCCTTTTTTAATTTCTGGCGATTAAAGCATCTATCGCCATGCTATACCCCGATATCCCAAACCCAGCTAAGACTCCTACTGCCACCGGTGATACATAGGATTGATGACGGAAGGCTTCACGTGCGTAGACATTAGAGATGTGCACCTCAATAACTGGCAAACCTCCTACACCCGCAATTGCATCATGCAATGCAATCGAAGTGTGGGTATAAGCACCAGGATTGAAAATAACGCCCTTTAACTGGCCTGCTTTGAATAGCTTGCCAGCCTCATGAATCTTTTCAATTAATTCGCCTTCATGATTACTTTGAAAAAACTCAACCGTGTAATTAGATTTGGCTGCTGCAGCAGTACACAAAGCCTCAACATCAGCCAAGGTTTTATCACCGTACTTCTCAGGCTCTCTTGTACCCAGCAAATTAAGGTTAGGGCCATTCATCACAAGGATCTTTTTCATCATTAATGCCTAATTTGATTAATTGAATACCATTCTACTTGAGTCTTTCAAGCATTTTGCTTAGCTATTTAATAAGCAACTATTGATAAGACTTGATAGCTGCCAATATCTTTTGAGTAGCTCCAGCATGTTGACCTGCGAAATCAATCGCATTAACGCTCATTTTTTCTCGTAAGTGATCGTTTTGCAACAACACCTTCATAGCCTGAGTTAATTCTTCTAGATTGCCAATACGTATGGCTGCTTCTTGCTCTACAGCATCATGGCTTGCCTGCTGAAAGTTAAAAGTATGCTCACCCAAGATAATCGGTCGACCTAAGCCGCAGGCCTCAATGAAATTTTGTCCGCCCAGTGGCTGAAGGCTACCACCCATGACGACCACATCAGAAAGCGCATAGTAAAACCCCATCTCGCCCATAGAGTCTCCAAGAGTAACTGCGGATCGGGTAATTGCTTGTGCTAAGTCTGGGTCACTCAACTGAGAACGCTTCACAACCTCTAATTGACTTGATTGCAGCTCTTGATAAACACCATCAAACCTTTGGGGATGTCTTGGGACAATCAATAATCGAGCATATTCTTTAAGCTCTGGGGCTTCTTCTAATAAAGCCAGCCAAGCTTTCATCACAATGCGCTCCTCACCATCGCGAGTACTAGCCGCACAGATCAATCGAGTATTAGCTGGCAATAACTTTCTTAATTGAATGGCCTGATCAACTTGAGCAGCATTAATTTCCACGTCAAATTTTAGGTTTCCAGTGACGGTGATATTGTCTAAGCCTAAAGACTCATAGCGCTTAGCATCTAAAGCTGTTTGGGCTAAGATTTGAGTAAAGGCGCCATAGATAGCAGTTCCTGCTGACCCAAATTGAGCAACACGACGGGCACTTCTTTCAGACAGTCTGGCATTCACCAATAAGAGTGGAATTTCTTTTTTAGCCGCGGTCAAAACCAAATTAGGCCAGACCTCAGTCTCCATAACTAGGCCAAGTTGAATGTTAAATTTCTTAAAAAATGCCCTAACTAAGCAGCTGATGTCATAAGGTAAATAGGCTAGCTGAAGTTGCCCATTGGCAATAGCAGTTGAGAAGATATCAGCACCAGTATCTCGACCAGTTGGCGTCATGTGCGTCAGAAGAATTTGAAAGCCATCTTCCAACAAAGAGTTAACCAATGGCGCTGAAGCTCTGGTCTCACCCACTGAAACAGCATGCACCCAAATAATTTTCTTGGAATGCAATTTTGATTCGTAGAAACCTAAACGCTCAGCAATATGCTGGCGGTAGCCCTTCTGTATACGGCCTTTCCAAAAAAGACGTATCAGAGCAGTTGGTAATGCTAAAACCCAAAAAAATTCATAGAGCCACAAAATGGCTCGTGTTGACACACTCAATGAGGCTCTATGTTTTTTTAATTTCACTTCTTAAGACGTTCTGTCAATGCAACCGCTTTACCTACATAGCTAGCAGGAGTCATTTCTAACAGAGACTTCTTGGCATCTTCAGGAATAGCAAGACCTTGAATAAAAGTTTTCAAGCCTTCAGGTGTAATGCCTTTACCACGCGTTAACTCTTTTAATTGTTCATAAGGGTTAGGCACACCAAAACGACGCATCACTGTTTGGACTGGCTCAGCCAAAACTTCCCAACAGTTATCTAAATCTTCTGCCAAACGACTTGGGTTGGTTTCTAATTTACCCAAACCACGAAGGGCGCTGTCATACGCCAATAAGCTGTGACCTAACGCTGTACCCAAGTTACGTAAAACTGTTGAGTCAGTTAAGTCACGCTGCCAACGTGATACTGGCAACTTTTCAGACAAATGCTTTAGCAATGCATTAGCAATACCTAGATTGCCTTCTGAATTTTCAAAGTCGATTGGGTTCACTTTGTGCGGCATGGTTGAAGAACCAATTTCCCCCGCTTTTGTTTTTTGCTTGAAATAGCCTACTGAGATGTAACCCCAGATATCTCTGTTCATATCCAAAAGGATCGTATTGGCACGAGCAATAGCATCAAATAATTCAGCCATGTAATCATGCGGCTCAATTTGAATGGTGTACGGATTAAATTCAAGACCCAAACGCTTTTCAATCACTTCTTTAGAAAAAGCCTCCCAGTCAACATCTGGATAAGCAGATAAATGAGCGTTGTAGTTACCTACAGCTCCGTTCATTTTTCCTAAGAATGAAACTTTTTCAATATTAGTAATAGCGCGCTCAAGTCTCTTAGCGATGTTAGCCATCTCTTTACCCAAGGTAGTTGGAGATGCAGGCTGACCATGGGTACGTGACAACATAGGAACAGATGCATTGTTGAGAGCTATGGCTGTTAACGCATTCAATACTTCTTTTAATTTTGGAAGAATCACTTCTTGACGTGCACCGCTCAACATCAAACCATGTGATGTGTTGTTGATGTCTTCTGATGTGCATGCAAAGTGAATAAATTCACTAGCTTTCTCAAGCTCTGCATGACCAGCAACTTTTTCTTTCATCCAGTACTCAACCGCTTTAACGTCATGGTTGGTCACAGCTTCAATCGCTTTGATACGCTCTGCATCAGCATCTGAGAAATTCTCAACCAATGCCAAAAGTACTTTTTCTGCAGCAGCACTAAAACTTGGGAAATCCGGCAATTTAGCCTGAGATAAGGCAATTAGCCAATGAACCTCTACACGCACGCGCTGTCTCATAAAGGCTGCTTCTGATAGCCAAGGGCGTAAAGCATCAGTTTTGGAGGCGTAACGCCCGTCTAATGGGGAAAGAGCGCTTAAAGTAGAGAGTTGAGTAGTCACAGCTAAATCCTAAAAAATCACTTAAAACGTGATTTTAGTCGTTCTGTGAAAAGAAATCGAAATAGCTATACTTATTGCCATGAAACTTATCGGATCCCTCACCAGCCCCTACGTTCGCAAGGTACGCATTATCTTTGCTGAAAAGAAAATAGATGTACCCCTTATTCTTGAAAATGTATGGGAAAAAGACAGTCAAATTGCCCAAAGTAACCCTTTAGGGAAGATTCCATGCCTTGTGATGGACGATGGTGGAGCCATGTTTGATTCGCGCGTTATTGTTGAATACGCAGATACCTTAAGCCCCGTTAATAAATTGATTCCACCAACTGGCAAAGAGCGTGCGGCAGTTAAAACATGGGAAGCTTTGGCGGATGGCATTTTGGATGCCTCGATTCTTGCAAGATTAGAAAAAACTTGGCGCCCAAGCGAAGAGCAATCTCAAGCCTGGTACGACAGACAAATGGCAAAAGTCGATGCTTCACTCAACGCCATGTCTAAAGGCTTAGGTGAAAATGAATGGTGCCATGGCAATAAATTGAGTTTGGCTGATATCGCCGTTGGTTGCGCTTTAGGCTATCTCTTATTTAGGTTCCCAGAACTTAAATGGCAAAAGAAATTCAGTAATTTAAATAGGCTTTACTTAAAACTGATGAGTCGACCTTCTTTTGCTGAGACTGTCGCGCCTTAATTCAACATTAATCATTAACGCAATTTATGCGGTAATGATTCCGCCGCCCAAGCATCTCTGGCCGTCATATAAAACGGCAGATTGACCTGGCGTCACAGCCCATTGGGCTTCCTTAAATTTCAAAGCAAACTGCTCTGACTCATTGAGAGTTAGCTCACAAGGCGCATCCACTTGGCGATAACGTGTCTTGGCAGTATAGGAACCCAATATTGGTGGCACATCTGAAGTCCAACTAATCTGTGAAGCCTCAAGTACTGGCTTTAACAACCAAGGGTGCTCGTGCCCTTGAACAATGTAAAGAGTATTGCTGGCCATATCTTTTTTTGCAACGAACCATGGATCACCATTACCGTCTTTGCTACCACCCATACCAATACCTTTTCGTTGGCCTAGGGTATAAAAAGCCAAACCAATATGCTCGCCAACAACTTGACCGTCTTCAGTTTTAATTGGGCCAGGTTTATTCGGCAAATATCGATTTAAGAAGTCTCTAAAAGGCCTCTCCCCAATAAAACAAATCCCAGTTGAATCTTTTTTGGCTGCGTTAGGCAAACCAATACTTTGAGCAATCTCTCTCACCAAAGTTTTTCTGATGCCTCCCAAAGGGAAAATGACATGCTTCAACTGTTTTTGACTTAATCGATACAAAAAGTAACTTTGGTCTTTGGTCTCGTCGATTGCTTTTAAAAGATGAACCTCATCATTCACTCTTGATGTTTGGGCGTAGTGCCCAGTAGCAATCGCCTCAGCCCCTAAACTCATCGCATGATCCAAAAATGCCTTGAATTTAATTTCCGCATTGCACAAAACATCGGGATTAGGGGTTCGGCCTGCTGAGTACTCTCTTAAAAACTCAGCAAACACGCGATCTTTGTATTCGTGGGCAAAGTTAACCGCCTCAACATCAATTCCAATCAAATCTGCAACCGAAACGACATCTAACCAATCTTGGCGCGATGAACAATACTCACTATTGTCATCGTCTTCCCAGTTCTTCATAAACAAACCAATGACCTTATAGCCTTGCTGCTTAAGGATCCAAGCGGCCACAGAAGAATCAACACCACCAGACATGCCAATCACCACTGTTGCTGGAGGCAAAACAGGTGCTGATTGCAAAAAGCTAGTATCAATTAGTGGAATTGCCATAAGTGTATTTTTTATTAAATAACCCATTTAAATCAAGACTGTAAATAAGGGGCTATTTAGCTATATTTTTATGAATAAGGGGTAAATAGGACTTAGAAAAACATCCAAATTATAGTAATCTTAATCCTTTATAAAATAACAGGGAGAAACCCATGCGCATTGGCGTGCCCTTAGAGACTCAAGCCAACGAAACGCGCGTTGCTGCAACACCTGAAACAGTGAAGAAATTCATTGGTCAAGGTCACACAGTGATCGTTCAAAGTGGTGCAGGCATCAATAGCAGTCAGCCTGATTCAGCTTATGAAGCTGTCGGCGCTTCCATTGGATCAGCAAGTGATGCACTTGGTGCAGATTTAGTTCTTAAAGTGAGAGCTCCTAATCCAACTGAATTAGGACAAATGCAAAGTAATGCCGTTTTATTAGGCATGCTTGATCCATTTGATAATGCCAATAATGCAGCGATGGCAGCAAAAGGCATCACAGCCTTTGCACTTGAAGCTGCTCCACGCACAACACGTGCGCAAAGTTTAGATGTGTTGTCATCACAAGCCAACATTGCAGGCTACAAAGCTGTGATGGTTGCTGCTAACGAATATCAGCGCTTTATGCCGATGTTAATGACAGCAGCGGGCACAGTCAAAGCAGCTCGTGTATTGATTTTGGGTGCTGGTGTTGCGGGCTTACAAGCGATTGCTACAGCAAAGCGTCTTGGCGCAGTCATTGAAGCATCTGATGTTCGTCCTGCCGCAAAAGAACAAATCGAATCCTTAGGAGCTAAATTTGTTGATGTTCCTTACGAGACAGATGAAGAGCGTGAAATCGCTCAAGGTGTTGGTGGCTATGCTCGCCCAATGCCTGCATCTTGGATGCAACGCCAAGCCGCTTTAGTAGCTGAAAGAGCTAAGCAAGCGGATATCGTGATTGCAACAGCTTTGATCCCAGGTCGTAAAGCGCCAACTCTTTTACACACAGAAACTGTTCAACAGATGAAGCCAGGTTCTGTAGTGATTGACTTAGCTGCTGGTAAAGGTGAAAACGGTGCTGGTAATTGCCCGCTCACTGAAGCCGATAAAGTTGTTGTAAAGCACGGTGTGAAATTAATCGGCTACACCAACCTAGCCAGCATGGTTGCAGCAGATGCATCTGCTCTTTATGCTCGAAACCTAATGGACTTCATGAAATTAATTATTAATCAAGAAGCTCAATTAGCCATTCCGACTGATGACGATATCGTAACGGCCTGCTTGATGTGTCAAAGCGGCCAAGTTATTCGTCAGAACGCTTAAGGTCATAAAGGAAAATCATGGACGCTATTAGCCCAACTATCTATAACCTCATTATTTTCGTTCTAGCTATCTACGTGGGTTACCACGTAGTTTGGAACGTAACTCCAGCACTTCATACGCCACTCATGGCTGTGACCAATGCCATTTCCGCCATCATCATTGTGGGTGCCATGTTGGCAGCTGCTTTGACAGAAGGCACGCTCGGCAAATCTATGGGCACTATTGCTGTAGCTTTGGCTGCTGTGAACGTTTTTGGTGGCTTCTTGGTAACAAGACGCATGCTAGAAATGTTTAAGAAGAAAGAGAAAAAATCTAAAGGAGAAACAGCATGAGCTTAAATCTCGTTACGCTTCTCTATTTAGTAGCCTCAATTTGCTTTATCCAGGCTTTAAAAGGTTTATCACACCCAACCACCTCTATTAAAGGTAATGCCTTTGGTATGGCGGGCATGGCGATCGCTATCGCTACAACGGTAGGTCTTGTGATGATGCTAGCCCAACAATCAGCAATCACTGGCATGACTTATGTCTTAGGTGGTTTAGTGATTGGTGGCGGTGCTGGCGCAATCATGGCTAAACGTGTAGAAATGACCAAGATGCCAGAGCTAGTTGCCTTCATGCACAGCATGATTGGTTTAGCAGCTGTGTGTATTGCTGTAGCTGCTGTAGCTGAGCCTCATGCATTCGGTATCGCTGCAGTTGGTGAACCGATTCCATTTGGTAACCGCTTAGAGTTATTCATCGGTACTTTTGTTGGCGCGATTACATTCTCTGGATCAGTAATTGCTTTCGGTAAGTTATCTGGCAAATACAAGTTCCGCTTATTCCAAGGCGCGCCAGTTACCTTCCCTGGACAACACTTGTTAAACCTTGCTTTAGCAATTGTGATGGTTGGTAGTGGTGTGATGTTTGCAATCGCCCCAGGTGCCGAGCCAGCATGGAACTACTTTGTTGTTATGACAGTAGTGGCATTTATCCTAGGCGTATTGATCATCATCCCAATTGGTGGCGCTGATATGCCAGTGGTTGTATCGATGCTGAACTCTTACTCTGGTTGGGCTGCTGCAGGTATTGGTTTCTCACTAAACAACTCCATGTTGATTGTGGCAGGTTCATTGGTAGGCTCATCAGGCGCGATCTTGTCCTACATTATGTGTAAAGCGATGAATCGCTCATTCTTCAACGTGATCCTTGGTGGTTTCGGTGGAGATGCTGGTGGTGCAGCAGCTGCGGGTTCACAAGAACAACGTAATGTGAAATCAGGTTCAGCTGATGACGCAGCGTTCTTAATGACCAATGCTGAAACAGTGATCATTGTTCCTGGTTATGGCTTGGCTGTAGCTCGTGCTCAGCATGCTCTAAAAGAATTAACTGAGAAACTTACTCACGCTGGCGTAACTGTTAAATATGCGATTCACCCAGTAGCGGGTCGTATGCCAGGCCACATGAACGTTCTTTTAGCTGAAGCTGAAGTTCCATATGATCAAGTATTTGAAATGGAAGATATCAATAGCGAATTTGGTCAAGCCGACGTTGTCTTGATCTTAGGCGCTAACGACGTTGTTAACCCTGCAGCAAGAACGCCTGGTAGCCCAATCTTTGGCATGCCAATTCTTGAAGCCTACAAAGCCAAGACAGTGATCGTGAATAAACGCTCAATGGCTTCTGGTTATGCTGGTTTAGATAACGAGTTGTTCTACATGGACAAGACTATGATGGTCTTCGGCGATGCGAAGAAGGTCATTGAAGATATGGTCAAGAGTGTAGAAATTTGATTTAAGTAATTATTAATCAATAAGTTATGAGGAATTTGTAGAGGGAATTTGATATAAACCTGTTGCACTGGAGTTGCTTATGGCATCAATCAGAAACAGGAACGGTAAATGGCAAGTTCGCATTAATCGTCAAGGTTTTCCCTCTACAACTAAAACTTTCAATTCCCGTAGTCTTGCTCAGCGATGGGCAAAGCAAATTGAAAATGAATTTGATATTGGCAATTATCAAAACGCCAATATAGTTCGGCAGATAAATTTCAAAGAAGTTATTGAACGTTATCTGGATGAGGTTACTTCCAAATCTAAAAGTCTTAAAGAAGATACATTTCGCCTTAGAGCACTGATGCGTCATTGGATTGGGGAACTTAAATTAAATGAATTAACACAATTTACAGTTGCCAGATACCGTGATGAACGACTTCAACAAGTATCTAATGGAACAGTCATTAGAGAGTTAGCATACTTTTCAAGCATCATTAATCATGCAAAAAGAGAATGGGGATTTGACATAACAAACCCGATACCTTTAGTTAAAAAACCACCATCACCACCAGGACGAAATAGAATTCTTACTGAAGATGAGATTAATCGTCTTTTTGAAGCATGTAAACCAAGAGTGCGCAATGGAAATCCATGGATTCTTCCTATAGTTAGATTTGCATATGAGACTGCTATGCGAAGGTCAGAAATTTTAGGACTTACATGGGATTGCGTGGATTTAAATAAACGCATTGCACTATTGCATATTACAAAAAATGGAGACTCAAGAAAAGTACCTCTCTCATTAGTAGCAATACAAATTCTTGAATCTTTACCTAAAAACACAACAAATAAAATTTTTCCAATAAATCATGCAAATTTCACTGCTCACTTTGAGAGAGTTAGAAATACTGCCAGTATTCAAAATTTACACTTTCACGATTTAAGGCATATGGCAATTACAAGAATGGCAAAAAAATTACCGAATGTTATTGAATTAAGTTCTGTATCAGGTCATAAAAGTTTAAAAATGTTGCAACGCTACTACCATCCTGATGCTGAAGAATTAGCGAGAAAATTAGACTAAATCACTACTAGATGAGTTCTAAATTAGTTCACTAATTAGTATCAATATCTCTCTTAAAACTAGACCCCATAATCATTCCGCATTGCAGCAATTAATTTGGGGAATAATGCAGATATTTCATAATGTGGAATAAAAAGTGCGTTTTTGACGACCTATGTTGCATAAATAAATGTGTAGGAAATGAACCGACACAACAATTGCAAGCATTGACATAGGTAGGTATGCAGATGCAAGTCACTATATGAAGTATTACCAAAGACAGATTGGGTAAACAAACATTACTGTCACGATGGGTGCTCTGAGAAAAAGCAACACCCGATTGTTTAGAAATCGTTCATGTGGTTCTAAACAGTTCCCGTTGAGTTGCAAAGCAGATGTAAAGGAAACCGATTAACCGTCCTTCTAAGTCAGATTGATTTAGTTATCTACATGAAGGTGTCTGAAGGTTCTATATTCAGGTACTTACTTTGCCGTAATAGGCAAAGTGTATCTTCAGATCCTGCTTCAGATACATTAGTTACTAGATATAACTATAGTAATTGCACTATCGCTTCGCTCTAGTGCAAATTCGCTTTGCTCATATGTCCTATTGATTGAATCTATGAACGAAGTGAATGTTGATGCGAATGAAATGAGTATCAACTGATTAAGAACTAATCCATATAAATACCTGTAGTGCAATGTGGTAGGTAGTAAGTACCTATCGCTAAAGCACATTTCAAGTGCTTGCTAATCTATAACTAATCCAAGGAGATAAATGAATCCAAATCCAAGTAAATTAACTAAAGATGTTCACATGAGAGTATCCGAATCTCTCCAGCAACTAATCCATGAAATTGCTGTCCAGAATCACATGAAACCTAGTTCACTTTGTAGAGTTATTCTTGCTAGAGAACTCCCGAACTACACCCGTAATCGTTTCTTTGGGTGAATCAATGACTTTCATAACCCATTCCAATTCACCTTCAAGAACAGGTATATCGTCTAGTTCATCAATCTCATCTTTATTCATATTAGGATGGTATCAATATGAGTAGAGAACTAGATTTACTTGCAAAAGAGTATGCAAAAGGTGATGTAACTGTTGTAAGAAAAGATGTGAATCTGTATCAAAGAAACCTAACAACTGAGTTATCAGGTTTCATAAGAGATGTGGAACGTATTGCTAAGAAAGAGAAGAAGGGTAGTGTTACTGTTGTTGCGGTGGTAGAAAGTTAGTTTATTCTGGTATCAGAACCTTCTTTTTGAGCGAAACACTTTTTTTAGATTTTTTCACTTCTGATTTTTTAATCTCACGTATTACCCTTGGTTTTTGTTCATTCAGTTTTCCCCATCTAACTGGTACTCTGAATTCTTGTATCAATAACCAAGGTCTGCACTTTTCAAAAATAAAATGTTTGAGTGATTTGTAATCATCAAATTTATTAATATGTTTTTGGCAATCATCGCCATATATTTTTATAAATTCGTGTATTACCGTAGGTGGCAATGGTGCCAATATAGTTTTTAGTGTATTAAAAACACCCTTGTGTTTTGCCTCTGCCGAATCTACCCTTCGTTGAGCAATAGATTTCCTCTCGGTCATCCCGTGGCATTTTCTGCCTTTAATCATTCAAGACTCATTAATGGTTTTGTTATTACCCAGTTTTGGTGAGTATTTAGCAGAGAATTTTTCAAAATAGATAATTCCTTTGAGTGTGCCATCAGTAATCATTGCTGCTCGTTTAGCAACTATTATTGCTCTGCTTGCTGCAAATCTTACTTGTAATGGAATCTCAATAGGTTCTTCATCATATGAATTGTTTTTTTTGCTCATGTTTGATTAGTTTTTTATTAGCAATTACTTTTTTAGTTCATCACATTGAAGATTTCAAGTTTTTATTAAAATATTTTTAATTCGGTCATCTTCATTAATTAAAGGTGGATATATCACTCAGTTAGTCAGTTCAGAAATCATTCAACAATCAAATGGTTGAGTAATTATCTTGCAATGATCCTAATGCTTTGTTTCTTGCTAACCAATAAGTGATTTTTAGGGCAAAACCATTCATTTGTCCATTTGCTAGTCTTACCTATATGCTCTTTATCTTTAGTTGTTTCAAATATTTCTGTATGCCAAGTTAGGCAAGTTGGACACCAAAATTTAAACCAACCTCTTTGAATGAAATCTAAGTCGTATGCTTTAAGAAATTCTCTTTGATTGTGATCCAAAAGAGTCGTGCCGCTATTGTTTGGTTCTATATCTTTTATCCATTTTGGAAAATATTCTTTTGCTTGTTGAGATGGCGTATGACTTGTCCATGTATTTACAGCATGGTTACTTGACCATTCATACATTTTTGTTAGGTCAATCAATAATGTTCCAATAAAGTCTTGGTCATAATCTGGACTGTTTAAAACTGCCCAACGATTTGGTGTTTTGGTGGGTGCTTGATAAGTATCCTTTGAGACCATTGTTGCATAGTCATTTTTGAGAAAGTTAACTACATCAGATATTTTCACAATTTATAAATCTTATAAGTGATTGCTAAAATCGAAAGTTAATAGATAGTGATTTGTTACCTGTGCAAATATAGAATCGTGTTCCATTATCTGTCTCAATACTCCTAATTTCACTTAATCTAACGCTTCCAAGTAGGTGCCATTCTGACTTGATACTGAAAAAACTTTTTTTGTCTTCCTTGTAAAAAAGAACAAGGTCAGCATCTGTCTCCCCTATGATTTCATAATCATATTTAAAAAATGGATTGAGATTTCGACAAAGATCAAGTAGTGAAAAAAGAGTGTGTCTACTTCTTTCGCTATTGTCATATGAGACTGAAAATTTTAGATCGCTTGATTTAACTGCATTGCTGAAAATTTTGTTATATAAAGCATACTCATGCTCAAGAAATTCTTTCTTTCCTTGCAGAAACTTTTCAAGGTATATCCTAGCACTAGGAATCCTTAAGTCCCACTCAACGTTAGATAGATAAAATTCATATGTTGTGTCAATTAAATTTGGAAAATTATTGTTTCCACTATTGGTCATTTGATATTGCTTTACATTAATTGAATCTTCAATTAAATCATTTACTGAGTCTAGATGAACGCCAATTACTTTATTTTTATTGGGCGTTAAGAAGAGAATCTCAGAATTATTTTTTAGAATATATGTGCCCATTTATTAGAGGATATCTAGTAGTAGTCAGTAAACTCCCAATTTACCACTAAGTTAAGAAGTTCAGAAAACCATAAAAAAGACCCATGATGGAACATGAGTCGGAAGTTCAATTTTGAATAAATTTTCAGAGTTCAGAAATCAAATGTTAAAAAAATCACCACAAGAAAAGATGTGGTGATTTTAGTGACTGAGAAATAATTATTCAGTTGCTTGAATTGTTCTACCATTCAAAGGTTGAACAGGTCTAGCGTTCATTTTGAATATATTTTTAAAAGAACCTAATTGAGCGTTAGACATTTCAATTGGCGTTTTTAAGATGAAGAATGAAACTTCTTCACTACAAGGTGGTGTAGTCAAAGAACCTGTGTAACTGTAATTTGCTGATGAACTAGGCAAAATATCAGCAGCATTAAATTTATTTTTAAGGTTAATTTTTGACTCAGATTTTGGCAAATTACTAAAAACATCTTTTAAAGGGGCATTCTCTTTTCCCTCTTTGAAGAAAACACCAATTACACCTAATTTACCATCCGCAGATTTATGAACTAAATGTGCATTAATTGGATACGCTTTGCCATCAATTTTTTCTTCAGATGGCGTATGGAAGTGGAATTGCAAAATTTTATAATCTTTACCACCTAAATTTGCAGTACCACCATCTGCTAAATTAACTTGAATAGTGTGTCCATTATTAACTAATTCAGCGGCAGAAGATTTATAGTTAACATTAACTTTTCCAGTATTTGATTTCTTAACAACTTTAGTATCAATATCTAAAGGTGATTGCGATTTACCTAACTTACATGTCTTGAATTCTTCGCTAATCTCACCCCAATGAGATGGACCTTCTTTACCCTCATAAGACCAATGCCCATGCCCACCTGCGGCAAAAGATGTGCCACAACCGATGGAAACCAATAAGGTTAATAATAGTTTTGTCATTTTCATGTAAGTCCTTAAATAAGTAAATTAAGCAACAATTCTACATGCTCACTATGAAAGATAATTAAATTACCGAATAAACAGTTCCAATACCAATTTGAAGTTCTTTTGCAATCTGTTTGATACCCATCCCCTTTTCACGCAATAGAACGACTGCTTGTTTCATTCCATCATTCATCTTTGATGGACGACCTAACTTTACTCCTCGTGCTTTTGCTGTTTGAAGTCCTGCACATACTCGTTCACGAATCAAACTACGTTCATATTCAGAGAGGGCACCGAAGATACTGAACATCATTCTTCCTGAACTTGTTGATGTGTCCATTCCTTGTTGAAGAAAATACAAGTCAACTTTGATTGATTGCAGTTCATTGAGTATTTCTACGAGATTTTGAAGACTTCTACCTAATCTATCAATTGACCAACACATCACCATGTCAAATCGTCCTCTAACTGCATCTTTCATCATCGCATCAAGAGAAGGTCTATCGTAACGAGATTTGGCACCCGAGATGCCGTTATCTACGTATTCTTGAGTGATGACATACCCCATACGAGTTGCGACTGCTCTGAGTTCGTTTAATTGATTCTCAGTAGTCTGTTTATCAGTAGATACACGAGCATAGAGTGCAACTTTCTTCATAACTTACCTTTCGGAAAAGATTGTTCGGTAAGTTGGACGGTATCAGGGGTGGATGGAATGGCAACCACCCTTCTCTAATCATTAAATATGTTTCTCAGGGACTGAGTTTATTTTCTTGGTCTATGTTACGGTACAAATTCTGTCCAAATATTGTCCAAATTTGGCATGATTTTTTTAACATTTTAGGTTTATATCTATTTGCTTGAAATTTCTCTGAGTTAGTAATCTATTGATAGATAACGAGTTGTTCTATATGGACAAGACTATGATGGTCTTCGGCGATGCGAAGAAGGTCATTGAAGATATGGTTAAAGCTGTTGAGTAAACAGTTAAGACTAAATAAAGAACCGCCTTCGGGCGGTTTTTTATTGCCTCAATTTTATGTATGATGAACCATGAATATCAAAAAGCGCTTAACACTGGCACAAATCAAACGGCAAGCTTTGCTGAAAGCAGGAATTGCTCCTAGTTCTTACGGTTCTAAAAAGTTAACTCAAGTTGTTGCGAGTAAGAAGAGAAAGCTGGAAAGCCGCAAACAGAAACATAAGCATGTTGATTTACATTGATACACATTGATTTACATTGATTCACATGTAATTCAAATTGATTGAATAAAAAAAGGCGCCGCATGCGGCGCCTTTTCAATGAGCGGGGCTCAATTACATCATACCGCCCATACCACCCATTCCACCCATGCCGCCCATATCAGGCATACCAGCAGGAGCGTCGTCTTTTGGTGTATCAACAACAGCACAGTCAGTTGTTAACAACAAACCAGCAACTGAAGCTGCGTTAATCAATGCAGTTTTAGTTACTTTAGCTGGATCGATAACACCCATTTCAACCATATCGCCATACTCACCAGATGCTGCGTTGTAACCGTAGTTTGCTTTACCAGCAGCTACGTTGTTAACAACAACACTTGCTTCGTCACCAGCGTTTGAAACGATGATACGTAATGGCTCTTCCATTGCGCGCAACACGATGCTGATACCAGCGTCTTGGTCAGCGTTGTCACCCTTAAGGCCAATGATTGCTTGCTTAGCACGAACTAAAGCAACGCCACCGCCAGGAACAATACCTTCTTCAACCGCTGCACGAGTAGCATGCAATGCGTCATCAACACGAGCTTTCTTCTCTTTCATTTCAACTTCTGTAGCAGCACCAACACGTAGAACTGCAACACCGCCCGCTAACTTAGCAACGCGCTCTTGTAGTTTTTCACGATCGTAGTCGCTTGTTGCTTCTTCGATTTGTGCGCGGATTTGCTTAACACGAGCTTCAATGTTCTTAGCGTCGCCTGCACCGTCAATAATCGTTGTGTTTTCTTTACCGATTTCAACGCGCTTAGCTTGGCCTAGATCATCTAATGTTGCTTTTTCAAGTGTCAAACCAACTTCTTCAGCAATCACTTGACCACCAGTCAAGATAGCGATGTCTTCAAGCATTGCTTTACGACGATCACCGAAACCAGGTGCTTTAACAGCACAAGTTTTCAAAATGCCACGAATGTTATTTACAACCAAAGTTGCCAATGCTTCGCCTTCGATATCTTCAGCGATGATCAACAATGGACGACCTGACTTAGCTACTTGCTCCAATACTGGCAACAAGTCACGAATGTTGCTGATCTTCTTGTCAAACAACAAGATGAATGGGTTTTCTAAAACAGCAACTTGTTTTTCTGGGTTGCTGATGAAATATGGTGAAAGGTAACCGCGGTCAAACTGCATACCTTCTACAACATCTAATTCATCTGCCAATGATTTACCGTCTTCTACAGTAATCACACCTTCTTTACCCACTTTTTCCATCGCTTCAGCAATACGCTCACCAATGCTGTAATCGCTGTTAGCAGAAATAGAACCTACTTGAGCGATTTCTTTTGTTGTTGTGCATGGCTTGCTGATTTTTGTAATTTGTTCGATAGCTGCCGATACTGCTTTATCAATACCGCGCTTTAGGTCCATTGGGTTATGGCCTGAAACCACAAACTTCATACCTTCGCGAACAATTGATTGAGCCAATACTGTTGCAGTTGTTGTACCGTCACCAGCGTTATCAGCTGTTTTAGATGCAACTTCTTTAACCATCTGTGCGCCCATGTTTTGTAGCTTGTCTTTAAGCTCAATTTCTTTAGCAACAGACACGCCGTCTTTTGTTACTAATGGACCACCGAATGAACGCTCTAGAACTACGTTACGACCTTTAGGGCCTAGAGTTACTTTAACTGCGTTAGCCAAAATGTTAACGCCTTCGACCATGCGCGTACGTGCGCTATCGCCAAAAAATACATCTTTTGCTGCCATTTGAATTCCTTTCGATGTCTCTTATTTAATTACTTCTGAACAACAGCCATGATGTCTTCTTCGCGCATAACTAGAAGCTCATTGCCATCAACTTTGACTGTTTGACCAGCATACTTACCAAACAAAACACGGTCACCCACTTTGACATCCAAAGGGATTACCTTGCCTGAATCGTCTTTTTTGCCTGTACCAACTGCAAGAATTTCACCTTGATCAGGTTTCTCAGCAGCAGTTTCAGGAATAACAAGACCTGAAGCTGTTTTAGTTTCGTTGTCCAAACGCTTGATGATCACACGATCATGCAAAGGGCGTAGATTCATATTGACTCCTTCAATAGGTTAGTAAGCGTTAACTTATTAGTTAGTAAAAACATTTAATTATAATTTCCATAAGTAGTTCTAATATTTTATTAGCACTCTATATGGTTGAGTGCTAATTATAGGGATGCTAACCCACCTTTTCAAGGGTCATGGCTGAGTTTTATGTATTAAAAAACGATGCCGCCCTTTATTTAAAAGCATTTGAGAGGCTGACAGGCTCCCCAAGTCATCACTGAAAATATGTAACTAATTGATTCTTATTGGATTTATTTATGAAACCGAAGTCCCGCCTATATTCCTTAGTTAGAAATTGGAGCCAAAAGCCTCAACTATCGGTTAAAGACGTTGGTCTGAAGCAAGCCTATCAACTCTCAGATGAGCCCGACCAAGCCCAATTAGAAAACTGGGCTAAAGCTCAGGAACTGTCATTTGAGCTAGTTTTATCTACGCAGGAAGAATATGTTCAAGCTGTCATCATGAAAGCCTTATCTGATTGCAAGACTGATGATGTCCTTCGCTTATTCAATGATGGCGTGAGAGCTGCCAGTTACTGGTATAGCTTTGCCAAACCAACTCCCTTAATTTTCCCAATGCAAACAGAATGGTTGCTCAATCCCATCATTCTGAACGGCATTCAGAACGCGCTATTGAACTGTCACTTACCGATTGGATTAATCCAAATAGGATTAGTTGATAGAGCGATGCCAGATCAATTTATTTCAGCTCAAAGCGCGCTAATTAAATTGCAAAGGATGGGGATACTTCTACATCTATTTAATTTTCAAGGTGAAGAACAAGATTGCCAGCTCATTCATGAACACGCATTCACACATGTTCATTTAACAAGCCACATTGTTAGGCAAGCCATTCCAGGAAGTCTTTGCGAAAAGAAGTTGATTTACTTAATCAAAATGATTCATGAATATGGGTACAAGTCAGTCGCAGGGCCTCTCAAACTTTTACACGACAAATCAGTAGCTAAGACTCACAAAATTGATTGCTATTACGGCCCGAATGTCATGCCAGCAATGACGCTGCACCAGGTAATCAAATTAGGTCGCAGACCTCAACAAAAAACAATTGCTCACAGCCTGATCAATAAGAAATCTTAAGAAATTTATGCGTAAAACAGTTTTATTAGTCGATGACCATCCAGCTATGCTGTGGGCTCTAAAAAATATGCTTTCAGAATCCGTTCACTTTGAAATTATTGGTGAGGCTACCAATGGTGATGAGTGCATTGAGTTTTCAAGAATTCAAAAAGCAGATCTCATCATTCTGGATATTGATATGCCCAAGACGGATGGCTTAGACGTAATTAAGAGATTGAAGACACTAACCCCAAAGTCCCGAGTACTTGTAGTTTCAAGCCTTGATGCACAGGTTTATGGGGGCAGAATTAGAACTATTGGTGGGCACGGCTTTATCAATAAAACAGCTAGCTCAGACATCATCATGGCCGCATGCATTGCGGTATCACAGGGCTATACCTTTTTTCACACCAACCAGAGTGGCCAAGCAGTTAGTAGTGATGAAGAAATCATTTCATCATTTTCACCAAGAGAATTTCAAGTACTGAAGTACCTAGCAGATGGTTATAGCAATTGTGATATTTCAGAGTTTTTACATATCAGCAATAAAACGGTATCGACCTATAAAAATCGTATTTACAGAAAGCTAGGCGTTAACAATATTGCTGAATTAATTGCATTTTGTAGAACTAACAAAATAGTAGATATCTAAAATGCAGGGATACCTAGAGTTTGCAAGCGCCGCTCTTTCGGCGAGCTGCTTATTATTAATTTATAAAAATATAAAATCATTACGGTTAATTAAAACTTTAATGATGGAATCAGCGCATCTCAAAGAGGCCAATCAATACAAGCAAGATGCTCTATCAAACATTAGCCATGAAATAAGAACACCCATCAGTGCCATTTTGGGTGCCCAAGAAAAAATTTTGCGTGAACATCAATTGCCAGAGCACGATCGGAAGATTCTTTCCAGCGCTCATGCTTCAGCAAAGTCAATGCTTGAAATGCTAAATCAAGTTCTAGACCTTTCGAAAATAGAGGCCGGAAAGTTGGCGCTTGATGAAAACGCCTGCGACTTAAAGAATCTTCTCAAGCAAATCGAAAGAACATTTCTAACGTTGGCCAAGCAATCGGGAAACCGTTTGCAATTTGAAATATGTTCAGACATTGCAGATAGCCTCATCCTGGACGGCACTCGACTGGGGCAAATTATTCACAATCTATTAAGTAATGCCATCAAACAAACCCGCAACGGTGAAATACTCATTAGCACTAAGGTAATTGCCAATGATCACTTTGGACAATTGATCTATTTTGAATGTGCTGATACCGGCTCAGGCATGTCAGACTCTGAGATGAAGAGACTATTGCAGCCCTATGAACAAAACCTTAAAAATGTCACTCAATTTTCAGAAATGGGGGCTGGCTTAGGTCTAGCCATTACAGAGCATCTTCTTCATTTAATGCATAGCCGTCTAAATATCGAATCTGAAGTTAATCTGGGTAGTTCATTTAGCTTTACCTTAGCTCTAAGAAGATCAATCGACCACCCGCGGTATGGTGAGGAAAAGATAGCAATACATAAGCCCATGTCACCGGCTGAACAAAATAAGACTGTGATGATTGTGGATGACCATACCCCTAGCCGCCTTATTACCGAATCTCAATTTAAGGAAATGGGCTATTGCGTGCATAGTTGCCGAAATGGAGAAGAAGCACTTGCATTAATGGAAAACCACTTGTTTGATATGGTTGTTACAGATTTCTCTATGCCCGGAATGAGCGGAGAAGATTTAGCGAAGCAAATAAGATCGTCTCAATATGGGCCATCCATAAAAATATATGGAATTACTGCGCGTACTGAAGGCGCTAAAGAACTACTTCAACCAGACAATCCCTTTGATAATATTTTGATTAAGCCAGCCTCACTAGCTGATTGGCATAGAGAGATTTATTTAAAAGATACCTATTTAGAGCATTTAATCAAGCTTGCTGGTGATGCACCGAATGTCTGCAGCATTATTGCTGAAGAAATCTTGCATCATCAAAAACATGTTTTCTCTATTTTGAAGAGGTCTTATGAAGCTGGAGGGGTCAGTATTGATGACAAACAGATCAAACAGATAGCCCACAAGTTATTGGGTGGTGCAAAACTCAGCAATGATCTAACGCTGATCAAACTCTGCGAAAGAGTGCAAAAGAGCTCCTTAAAAATCCAAGCCAATCTTTTAACTGAAATCTGCATTGCCCTTACAAAATCAAATCGAATCTTAAATGAACTAGTTCAGGAAAATAAGATGAAGTAAGTATTGTCGATATTTATGTTTTAGCTATAGTATTTGCCTATGAATCATCTTTTTTCTAGGAGCCTCTTTACCCTTGCAGCGCTAATATTCATTAGCTCCCCCTGCTCCGCTAATAACACTCCTGGAAATACAAACCTTCCAACTCCGATTGCTCAAGCCATTAAAAAAAGTGGCATTCCTGCTGAATCAATTGCTTTATCAATCGATAAAATTAATGTCAAAAGCCCCTCTGAGAAAAAATATCTCAGCAAAAGTTTGATTCACTGGCAAGCGAATATTCCAATGAACCCAGCATCAACCATGAAGCTGGTAACAAGTCTTGCAGCAATGGAAGTCCTAGGGCCCCAATATCGCTGGAAAACAGACTTATTAACTAACGGTCGAATTCAAAATGAAATCCTCAAGGGTGACTTGCTCATTAGAGGAAGTGGAGATCCCAAGCTAATCCCTGAAGAAATTAATAAGATGCTGTTAAATCTTAAGAGTATTGGCGTTAAGAAAATTGATGGCAATCTAATCTTTGATCGAAGTGCTTACGACAACTCCGTTAAAGAATCTTCATTCTCAGACGGAGAACCCACAAGGGCTTACAACGTATCGCCAGATGCCCTTCTGTTTTCCTTCAATAGCTTCAGCTTTCAGTTCTTCCCTAATATCAATAATGATCTGGTTCTCATTAAACAAACTCCACGCATTGCCAATTTAAAAATTGATAACAATTTAAGAATTATTGAGGCCCCCTGCACTGACTGGAAAAAAGACATCAACATGTCTATTGGTGTGCAAAAAAATGGCGAATGGCTTGCAAGCTTTGATGGTCTATATCCAAGTGGCTGTAAAACCGCTTTTTGGAATGTCGTTGCCAGCGATAGCGATAGTTTTTTACTTCAAAGCTTTATTGCAGCATGGGAAGATATAGGTGGCGTGTGGATTAAAAAACCCACATTAAAAAATATGCCTCTATTAAGTAACTTCAAACCCATTGTGACGCACTTTGGCGTACCTCTTTACGAATCTGTAAAAGACATCAATAAGCTCTCAAACAACGTTATGGCTAGACAAGTTCTACTAACAATGGCATTGGAGAAATCAGGTAAACCAGGCAACACAAATAACGGCATGAAAATTGTTAAAGAATGGTTAAACAAAAATCAACTCAACATGCCAGAACTAGTTATAGAAAACGGATCTGGATTATCACGGGTCGAGCGTATTAGCAGCCAACACCTGAATCAGATCCTTCTCTTAGGTCTTAACTCATCCACTAATAACTATTATCTTGAATCACTTCCAATTGCTGGATTTGACGGTACGATGAAACATCGCCTCTTAGATAAATTTAGAAAAGTAGTGCCCAATAAGAAGGAAGCTGCGGCATTAGAAAAAAACACAGAACTATTTCCGGATGGCCTCAAAAAATATGGGGCCTATATCAAGACAGGTTCACTGGTTGATGTGAGAAGTATTTCGGGCTATGTGGTGAGTCGATCAGGCCATGTTTATGCCGTTACTTCATTTATCAATGATCGCAATGCCAATGCTGGCAGGGGTATTCATGATGCAGCGCTTAGCTGGCTGCTAGATGATGGTCCACAAGCCCACCCTGTAAAACATTAACTAGATAATTCCTGAGCCTATAGCAGCTCTACCCAAGCGATCCCTTATTGCATCCCAAGCTTCCCCCTTAGGAAGATGCTCAAAAGCAATCGCATCATAGTTAGATTGATCTAATTGGCGTAGCAAGGCATATAGTTGCTGCGCTAGTAACTGCGCTGAATCTGGAAGAACTATTTCTGTTAGTGCATATGAATCTAATTTCTTAAGAGTCAATGATTCATCATTAAAGTGAACCCAAGCAATTTTTGAAGCTGGTTGCGTGTGACTTTTTAAAAGATCTTCAAGTTGCTCTTTTTCATATAAGAACATTTTTGTTTTTGGCGCATAGTGCGCACTCAAACTCCCTGACACTCTAGGCGCTGAATGGTCAGCTGCTTCATCAGCTAACTTAGGAACAATCACTCCGGCTTTACTTAGCGCATCATTCAACATCTGTTGACTAATGGCGCCAGGCCTCAAAATAACGGGTCCATGTGTATCCCAACGGCTCAAATCAACAATGGTTGATTCAATACCAACCTCACATGAACCACCATCTAAAACCATGATGGCATCAGAGAACTCTTCACGAACATGCTGAGCTGATGTTGGAGAGATCCTACCAAAACGATTGGCAGAAGGTGCAGCAAGCCCGCCTCCAAATTGGTTCAACAAGGCCTGCGCCAGTGGATGGTTAGGGCATCTAATGCCAACAGTTTCTTGACCACCTGTGACTTCAGAGATCACATTTTTAGCTTTTGGAAAAATTATTGTTAATGGGCCTGGCCAAAATGCCTTAGCTAATGACAACGCAGCTGGAGAAACATCTCTCGACCAATGAGACAAAATGTATTGCCACGCTTCATCAGTTGCTTCTTTGGGAGAGGCAACATGAACAATCAGAGGATGTCCGGCAGGACGCCCTTTGGTGCTAAATATAAGATTGACGGCCAGAGGGTTGTCGGCATCAGCAGCAAGACCATAAACAGTCTCGGTTGGAATGGCGACTAAACCACCATCTCTTAGCACCTTAACTGCGCCTTCTATCAAGTCTGGCATAAGTATGCTTAACGCGTGATGCGCAAAACCTCAATGGCTTTTTTACAGGCAGCGCTTACATCAGAAGATGTTGGCCCTACAAAATTGATATGCCCCATCTTGCGAGCTTGTCGTGGCTCAGCCTTGCCGTAAAGATGTAGCTTAGCAGCCGGGTCTTCCAAAACCGTATTCCAACTTGGTTCAACTTGCGACCCTGTCACCAACCACTCATCACCTAAGATATTCAGCATGATGCTTGATTGAACTAAAGCAGTGCTTCCTAATGGCACTCTAGCCATTGCACGAACCTGTTGTTCAAACTGACTTGTGACACATGCATTTTGTGTGTAGTGCCCTGAGTTGTGAGGTCTAGGTGCAATCTCATTAGCAACAATCTCACCGCTCTTTAAAACAAAAAATTCAACACAAAGAACGCCCACATAATCTAGACGGCGAATAATTGCTTTAGCAGCTTCAACAATTCTCACTTCTTGAGTTGGTTTTAATGAAGGCGCTGGAACAGTAGTGGTGTGCAAAATGCCATTTTTATGGATGTTTTGCGCCACCGGGTAAGCCACTACTTCATCATCATGTCCACGAGCTACCAAGGCAGAGACTTCAAAGTCCAAATCCATGCGTTTTTCTAAAACACACTGAACTTGACCAAAGGTATGCCATGCGTTTTCTAATTCAGCACGCGTATGAACAGTTACCTGGCCCTTACCGTCATAACCCATACGAGCTGTTTTTAAAATGCCGGGCAATAAATCATCACTAATATGGGCTAAGTCAGCATCTCGCTCAATCACATGATGCATTGCTGGGCCAATGCCAGCTTCAGCTTGCCATGTAGCCAAAAATTTCTTCTCAGTAATTCTGTTTTGCGCTACTGAAACGCCACCACTCTTAGGTGCCACATAAACACCCAAAGCCTCTAACTCATCCAAAGCTTGCGCCGGAACATTTTCAAATTCAGTGCTGGCAGCAGAACACAATGCAGCCATTTCTTTTAAGGCAGCGTGATCTGTGTAATCTGCTTTTATATGCTTTTCTGCAACGGCACCTGCTGGGCTATTTGCATCCGGATCAAGGACGCAAACTTTGTAGCCCATTGCTTGAGCTGCATGTGTAAACATACGGCCCAATTGGCCACCACCCAAAATACCTAAATATGAGCCCGGCAGAATTGGATCTAAACGATCAGCCATAGATTAAGAATGCCCTGGTAAGTTCATGCCACGAGCTGTTTCAGTTTGGCTTGCTCTAAATGCCGTTAACTTTTGTGCGAGCGCCGCATCATTCACTGCCAAATTAGCAATAACGTGAAGGGCCGCATTAGCAGCACCTGCTTCACCAATCGCAAATGTAGCTACTGGAATACCTTTTGGCATCTGCACAATCGAGTAAAGAGAATCTTCACCACGCAAATACTTAGAAGCAACAGGCACGCCAAAAACTGGAATGATTGTTTTTGCAGCGATCATGCCAGGTAAATGAGCAGCGCCACCTGCACCGGCCACAATCGCTTTTAAGCCACGCTCAGCAGCAGTTTGGGCATAGGCAAACATATCATCAGGCATGCGGTGAGCCGAAACAACCTTGGCTTCATAGGCAACGCCAAATTCTTGAAAAATTTGAGCTGCATTTTGCATGGTGTCCCAATCAGAATTGGATCCCATCACAATACCTACTAGTGGCTTCTGACTCATGTGTTTTCCTTTAAATACTTTTAGCAATATTTAAGCAGTTAGTGTTTCTAAAGCTTCGCGATATTTTGCAGCTGTTTTTTCAATCACATCATTAGGTAATTTTGGTGCTGGCGCTGATTTATTCCATGGCTTACCATCAACCAAAGCTGACTCTAACCAATCGCGCACAAATTGTTTATCAAACGATGGCGGATTAGATCCCACTTGGTAAGAGCTAGCAGGCCAAAAGCGTGATGAGTCAGCTGTCAACACTTCATCCATCAACACCAAATGACCCGCCTCATCCAAACCAAATTCAAATTTAGTATCAGCAATGATGATGCCTTTTGTAGCAGCGTAGTTAGAAGCTTCTTGATAAAGACGGATACTTACATCTCTAATTTTTGCAGCTAGCTCTTTACCAATTCGGTCTTCAACTTCTGCATAAGAAATATTTTCATCATGCTCACCCACTTCGGCTTTAGCGGCTGGCGTAAAAATAGGTTCTGGCAATTTCTGCGCGTTTTGCAAACCTGCAGGTAACTGAATACCGCAAACAGAACCTGTCGCTTGGTAATCTTTCCAGCCACTACCTGATAAGTAGCCACGGACAACTGCTTCAACCATAATTGGCTTTAAGCGTTTAGTCACAATGGCACGACCTTGAACTTGATTTACCTCGTCAGCGGCAACAACTGACTCTGGAGCAATCCCAGTTAAATGATTAGGAATCACGTGAGATAACAAATCAAACCAAAAGTTGGCCATTTGGTTAAGAACAATTCCTTTTCCAGGAATTGGCTCACCCATCACCACATCAAATGCAGATAAACGATCTGTTGTGATCATTAATAACTGGTCATCGCCAATTGCATAGATATCTCGAACCTTACCTTTTGAAATTAAAGGTAAAGACTTAATGGAAGATTCATAAAGGGCTTGCATGGATACCTTACTTAACTAATTGAGCCAATTGGCCAGCTTTGTAACGCTCAGCCATTTTGTCTAATGGAATAGATTTGATCTTTCCAGCTTGACCTTCACAACCAAATGCAAGGTAACGTGCTTTACAAATATCTTTAGCTGCTTCACGAGCAGGCTTTAAATAATCACGTGGATCAAACTTACCTGGATTTTCAAATAAGTACTTGCGAATCGCAGCAGTCATTGCCAAACGAATATCTGTATCAATATTGATTTTTCTAACGCCGTGCTTGATGCCTTCTTGAATTTCTTCTACTGGAACACCGTAGGTTTCTTTCATGTCGCCACCAAACTCACGAATGATTGCTAACAACTCCTGAGGAACGCTAGATGAGCCATGCATTACCAAATGAGTATTTGGAATACGTAGGTTGATTTCTTTAATACGATCGATTGCCAAGATATCGCCAGTTGGCTTCTTAGTGAACTTATAAGCTCCATGACTGGTACCAATAGCAATTGCTAGTGCATCACATTGCGTCTTCTTCACGAAATCAGCGGCTTGTTCAACATCAGTTAATAATTGTTCGCGTGTCATTGCACCTTCTGCGCCATGACCGTCTTCTTTATCACCCATCATGGTTTCCAAAGAACCTAAAACGCCCAACTCAGCCTCAACCGTTACTCCGATTGAGTGCGCAAATTTAACAACTTCTTGAGAAACCTCAACGTTGTATTCATAAGAAGCTACTGACTTACCATCAGCCATCAAAGAGCCATCCATCATCACAGATGTAAAGCCAGAACGAATCGCCGCCATACAAACAGCAGGGCTTTGACCGTGATCTTGATGCATCACTACTGGAATATGAGGATAAGCTTCTACCGCTGCATCAATTAAGTGGCGCAAGAAAGCTTCACCAGCATATTTTCTGGCGCCCGCTGATGCTTGCATAATCACTGGTGCATTGACTTCATCAGCAGCAGCCATAATGGCTTGAACCTGCTCTAAATTATTCACGTTAAACGCTGGCAAACCATATGCATTCTCTGCAGCATGGTCTAACAATTGGCGCATGGATACGAGTGCCATAACTATTCCTTCAATTTAAAAATTTATTTCACATCTACAATTTTTAGAGTGTTTGTTCCGCCAACTTGCCCCATAGGCTCGCCAACAGTCAAAACAATCTTATCGCCAGAGCTAACAACGCCCAGCTTTTTAATTCGATTCTCAGCCTGCTCTAATGCAGTATCACGATCATTACTTGTATCTAAGTGCAGCGGATGAACGTTTCTGTATAGAGCCATTGTTCTTTGACTAGCTACTTTGGTAGTCATTGCAAAAATAGGCACCTGAATTTTGTGACGGCTCATCCAAAGAGCGGTTGAACCTGAATCAGTTAATGCAGCAATTGCTTTAACACCTAAGTGATAAGCCGTGAATAAGGCACCAAATGCAATTGACTGATCAATACGTGTAAATTTTTGATCAAAGAAGTCAGCGTCCAAGTGATGAACTTCTGTTTTTTCAGCTTCCAAACAAATAGCAGCCATTTGCAACACGGTCTCTACAGGGTATTGACCTGAGGCAGTTTCAGCTGACAACATCACAGCATCAGTTCCATCCAATACAGCATTCGCTACGTCACTCACTTCTGCACGTGTTGGAACCGGATTAACAATCATCGACTCCATCATTTGCGTCGCCGTGATAACCACCTTATTAGCTTCACGAGCCATACGGATCATTTTCTTTTGCAATGCAGGCACGGTGGCATTGCCAACTTCAACCGCCAAATCGCCACGAGCAACCATGATGCCATCGCTCACCTCTAGAATCCCTTCAAGAATTCCTGGTAAGACAGCTTCTGCTCGCTCAATTTTGGCGATCAACTTTGTTTTATGTCCTAGCTCTTTACTAGCCTGTTCAGCCAAGTCACGAGCAATCTTCATGTCATCCGCATTCTTAGGGAAGCTGATGGCAATGTAGTCGGCGCCCAAACCAACAGCCGTCTTTAAATCTTCTTTATCTTTTTCAGTTAATGCTGGAGCAGTCAATCCACCGCCAGCACGATTAATACCTTTGTTGTTGGATAGCTCACCGCCTAATTCAACAACTGTATGAATACAGCTACCTTTTACATCTTCAACACGAATCACCAAAAGGCCATCGTTCAAAAGTAACTTATCGCCAACTTTGACATCATTGGGAAGATTTTTGTAATCAAGCCCTACGCAATCTTGATTACCCAAAGTGCAATTAGCATCTAATGTGAATTTTTCACCAGCTTTGAGAATAATTTTATTGTTCTCAAACTTGCCGACTCGAATTTTTGGACCTTGCAAGTCAGCCATGATTGCCACTTCGCGACCCAACTCTTTTGAAACCTCGCGCACTTGTTTTGCTCTAGCTTGATGGTCTGCAGCTGTGCCATGTGAGAAATTCAAGCGAACAACATCAACACCTGCTGTGATGAGTTGTTTTAAAACATCAGCACTGCTTGATGCAGGGCCTAGAGTTGCAACAATTTTTGTCGCGCGCATTATTGAGCTGCCCTTTCAACCAAAATAGCAAATGCTGGCAAAGTTTTACCTTCCAAGAACTCCAAGAAAGCCCCACCGCCAGTTGAGATGTAATCAACTTGTTTTTCAATACCGTATTTAGCAATCGCTGCCAAAGTATCACCGCCACCTGCAATAGAAAAAGCAGGCGAGTGAGCAATTGCTGCAGCTAACATTTTTGTACCGCCGCCAAATTGGTCAATTTCAAAAACACCAATAGGGCCATTCCAAACAATTGTTCCTGCGTGAGCAACAATACTTGTTAATTCAGCAGATGTTTTAGGGCCAACATCCAAAATCATGTCATCAGCTTGGACTTCTGTTGAGGCCACTCTGTTAGCTCTTGCTAAAGGTGACAATTCATTGGCAACCACCACATCAACCGGAATAGGCACGCTGGCACCACGCTTAGCCATCATTTCCATAATAGTTTTAGCTTCTCCAACTAAATCAGGCTCAGCTAAAGAACGGCCAATCGGTAAACCTGCTGCCAACATAAATGTATTTGCAATACCGCCGCCAACAATTAACTGGTCAACCTTTTCTGCTAAAGATTTAAGAATCGTTAACTTTGTTGAAACTTTAGAACCAGCAACAATCGCTACCAAAGGACGCTTCGGGTCTGTTAGCGCTTTACCTAAGGCATCTAACTCGGCAGCCATCAAAGGACCGGCGCACGCAATTGAAGCGTACTTAGCCATACCGTAAGTTGTAGCCTCTGCACGGTGAGCCGTACCAAATGCATCGTTCACATAGACATCGCAAAGTTGGGCCATTTTTTGAGCCAACTCATCGTTATTCTTTTTCTCACCTTTATTGAGTCGGCAATTTTCCAAAAGAACTAAATCGCCTGGGGCAACTTCAAAACCACCATCAACCCAATCACTGATCAAGGGAACTTTTCTTCCCAACAACTCAGCAATTCTGTGCGCCACCGGAGCCAATGTGTCTTCAGGTTTAAATTCACCTTCAGTAGGTCTACCTAGGTGAGATGTCACCATTACAGCTGCACCAGCATCAAGGGCTAACTTAATCGCTGGAATAGATGCCTTGATACGCGTGTCTTCAGTAATATTGCCAGCATCATCTTGGGGAACGTTCAGGTCTGCACGAATGAAAACTCGCTTCCCTTTAAGTTGTCCAGAAGCTGCTAAATCTGAAAGACGATTGAATTTAAGTTGTGATGTGCCTGGCATGATGAATAAGGTTTTTAACCAAAAGACTAGAAACGTAGATTTTACCTTTTTACGTACTTCCCACGACAAATTTCAAGCTAAAAAACCTAGAGATATCTTAGGCTTCATATAAGCCATTTTGGGTGGGCACTAAAGGCTTTTGCGCTAGCAATTTCCGGGTTAAACCGGATTAACAAGAATAAATATCATTAACTGTTGTTATAAATACATTAAATATCTCTAAATTTGATTAAGTAATGCTAAAAATTTAAAAAACCTCATTTATTAAGATCAACAAGCCAAACTAAAGCATCAATTTGGACCAGCGCCTCGTTTTAAGAAGCAATCAAGGCTAAAAAGATCCTTTTATGAACATGGCGATCAAGCATGCGCTGTTTTACAATGCGGATTCAACCAATTTTTCTCAGAATTTAGGAAATACACCATGTCAATGGCAAATCGTGATGGCTTTATCTGGATGGACGGTAAGTTAGTACCGTGGCGCGACGCTAATATCCACGTTCTAACTCATACTCTCCACTATGGCATGGGCGTATTTGAAGGTATCAGAGCTTATAAAACTGATGCTGGAACCGCAATTTTCCGCTTGAAAGAGCACACACATCGATTATTCAACTCAGCAAAAATCTTCCAAATGAAAATGAACTACACGGAAGATGAAATCATTGCTGCAACACTTTCAGTTGTTAAAGAAAATAAATTAGCTTCTTGCTACATTCGCCCAATCGTTTGGATTGGCTCAGAAAAACTAGGTATCTCTGCAAGAAGCAACTCAACTCATTTAGCTGTCGCAGCTTGGGAGTGGGGTGCTTACTTAGGTGAAGATGGTCTTAACAAAGGTATTCGCGTTAAGGTTTCTTCATTCACAAGACATCATGTCAACGTTTCTCTTGTGAGAGCAAAGGCATCTGGCTACTACATCAACTCAATCCTAGCCAACCAAGAAGTAACTGCTCAAGGATATGACGAGGCTTTGTTGTTAGATACTGATGGTTATGTTTCTGAGGGATCTGGCGAAAACGTATTTATCGTTAAGAACGGTATTGTTTACACGCCTGATCTAGCTTCTTGTTTAGACGGTATTACAAGAGATGCTATTTTCACTATCGCTAAAGATCTCGGTATTGAAGTTCGTGAAAAGCGTATTACACGCGATGAAATGTACTGTTGTGACGAGGCATTCTTCACAGGCACAGCTGCAGAAGTAACTCCAATTAGAGAGTTAGACGATCGCATCATCGGTGATGGCAAGCGCGGCCCAATTACTACAAAGATTCAACAAGTATTCTTTGATGCAGTTGCTGGCAAAAATGATAAATACCGTCATTGGTTAACCATCGTTTAAGTTGGGTCAGGAAAACATATGAGTGATAAAAACTTAATCCAAGTTGACGGTCATAAAGATTTACCGCTGTACTGCCCTAACGGTAAACCTTCATCACTGCATTCACACCCACGTGTCTTTCTTGATGTGACTTCTACTGGTGAAGCCAAATGTCCCTATTGCGGCGCCCACTACAGCCTGATTCCTGGCACCGCGCCGCACGGTCACTGATATGAAAAATATTCTCATCATCGCACCCAACTGGATTGGTGATGCGGTGATGACTGAGCCTCTTATCTCGAAGCTCAAAGAAGATCATCCCCATAGTTCTATTGATGTTGTTGCTACCCCATGGGTAGCCTCCGTCATGCGCGCTATTCCGGCAGTTAACAAAGTCATTGCTGTTGATTTGAAACATGGCGCATTGCAATGGGCTGAAAGAAAATCTTTGGCTTTGCAACTTCAGCAAAACCATTACAGCCATGCATATGTTTTACCCAATAGCTTTAAGTCTGCATTAATTCCATGGATGGCAAACATTCCAAACAGAATTGGATATCGTGGCGAGTTACGTTGGGGTCTGATTAATCAGGCTCTAAGCAACCCATCTCGCTCTCACCGCCCTCCAATGTCATTGCATTACTTTGCGCTATCAAATGCGCAAAGCACTTCAGTGCCACAACCCCAATTAAGTCTTTCAAGCGAAGCTTTAGTTTCAATTAAGCAAAAGCTTCAGTCACTTAAAGAACATACAAAGTTGTTTGTGATTTGTCCTGGTGCAGAGTACGGGCCAGCAAAACAATGGCCGACAGAACACTATGCTAAGTTAGCTAAGAAATTAGCTCAGGAAGATCCCCATCATCTAGTACTTATTTTAGGCAGCAAAAAAGAATCTCCTTTAGGCGAGCAAATATCAACGCTGAGCACCCACCCTCATCAAGTGATTAACTGGTGCGGTGAAACAACTTTAGATGAAGCCATTGCATGCATTAGCGTAGCTACAGCTGTGGTTAGCAACGACTCTGGTCTGATGCACATTGCTGCAGCATTTAGCCGCCCTCAAATAGCCATCTTCGGATCAAGCGACCCAAGACATACACCGCCTCTTTCAAGCTTGGCTAAAGTCCATTGGTTGCATTTGGAATGCAGCCCCTGCTTCAAAAGAACCTGCCCATTGGGGCACTTAAAATGTTTAGTAGACATCAACCCTACAGACGTCCTAAACTCCATTCATCAATCAACTCGATAGAAAATCATGCCAAGTCAAGCCCGCCTCTTTCAACTACCCGATGAAGTAATTGATGCATGGCGTGAATCATTGCATCGCAATGATCTTGATGGTTCTCTTGATTTATGGATGGATGAAGATTCCATCACTTGTATCTTGCCAGGCGGCAAACGATTAACTGGTCATGCTGAATTACGAGAAGGTCTTAAGAAAATTCTAGAAGATCATTTTCTTTGGTTAGACCCCATTCAAGTGATTGGTCACACAGCTATCGGTATTGCTTTTTTTGACTCTACAGAAGCAGTTCGTCTTGAATCAGAACAAGTTGAACCAGAATTCTTTTTGAACTTTACCTACATTTTGGTTCAAGGTCCTATGGGCTGGAGAATCGCGCACATCCACACAAGCCCAGCCCAAGAAGAGCATATTCAACTACCAAGCACGATTCACGGCTTTCATTAATTGAATAACCACTTAGGTGGCTTATCTAGCTAGGGTTTTGACGATTGTTTTTCAATTCTTGACGATAAGCTTCTTGTATTTGTCTTGCTCGAGCATCAATTTCTGATGCTTGATAAAAATCAGCGTCACCCGCGGCCTTAGCTAGCTTCATTTGCTCGATAGCACCGACCCAAGCCCCCTCAGTTACATATTTTTCCGCAAGCGCCGCATGCTGCAATGCTCGCTTACCTGATTGTGAATACGCTTGAGATAACAAAGACCACCAAAGTGTTTCATCAGGTCTAGATTTAGATTGCACTTTTAACCATGAGATTGCTTGCTCATATTGGTGAGTTTTTAATTGAGAATTCACCATGGCAACATTTAAAGCTCTTGATCTTGGGTAAATATTTTTAACTTGGGCTATTTGCTTTAAGGCAGCATCATGTTGCCCTTTAGCAACCATGATGTCTATTGCAGTACTCTCAACTGACAAGCTTAGCTTTTGCACAGGCGAACCTTGAGAAACTAATCCTTGCAAACTAACTCTCGTTTTTTGCAGATATGCTTCAGCATCACTATTGCGACCTTGCTTAAGGCTCAAGAGACTTAAGCCGTAGTTACCCTCTAATTGTTTTGGCAAATCTGGTCTTCTTGCCAAGCTCTCAAAATACTGTTTTAACTCTGGATAACTGCTCGAGCTAGAAGTTTGAATTAGTCTTGCTCTCGCTTTTAATAAATAGAACTCAACAGAAGAAAGCACTTTTCTACTTGGCAAACCTCTCACACGATCTTGCATATCAGCAATACGATCTGTTGTTAAAGGGTGACTTCTGACATAGCCCGGCACACCACTCTCCATAATGCTATTAGCTCTTTGCATTCTTTGGAAAAAATCAGGCATTCCTTGAACGTCAAAACCACCAGCCTGCAATATCTGAAAGCCCACTCGATCTGCTTCTCTTTCTGCATCTCTTGAATAAGATAATTGATTTTGAATTGCCAAGGCTTGACCACCCATGGCAATACCTTGAGCGGCATTGGGATTGCGGCTAGCTGCAATCACAGCCAAAAATAATGAGGCCAGAGCAATCATCGAATTCGTGCCCTGCTGACCATACATTCTTGCAATGTGTTTTTGGGTCACGTGGCCAATCTCATGACCTAACACTGAAGCCAACTCAGATTCCGATTCAGCTGATACGATCAAGCCTGTATGCACACCAATAAATCCGCCAGGCAAGGCAAAAGCATTAATTGTTCTATCTCTAACACCAAACAATTCAAAATTAATGGCAAAGGTTCCACTGCCATCAAGACCAGGAATGCCATCTTTTTTAGCAGCACGAACTAATGTTTGACCAATGGTGTTGAGGTAATCGTAAAAAACCAAGTCATTCGAGTAATCAGGATCCCTACGAATTTCTCGCATAATCCGCTCACCCAACTGCCTTTCATCGGCAGGCGATAAGGAAATACTGGATGAGTCACCTAAATCCGGCAAGACCAATGATTGTTGAATTGGTTTATTGACTTGAGGAATACCTGCTGAGTTAGGACTTGATCGCATCGCACGATCAATATTGTCTTGCGCAATCCGATTGGAATCAGTCTGAGCCAACAACATGCTTGGCTGAAATAAAAAAGCCAAGGCACTTGCTATGATTTTTTTGCTCAATCGATGTCTTTTATTGCTCATACGCTCAATTATGGTACAAATATCACATGAATAAGTTAACTCATTTTGATGAAAGTGGCCAAGCCCACATGGTTGATGTTGGGCAAAAAGCTCATACACATCGTATTGCAACGGCTACAGGCAGCATTCAAATGCAAAAAAGTACATTTGATATGGTGGTTTCTGGCTCCCATAAAAAGGGGGATGTTATTGGCATTGCTCGAATCGCTGCTATTCAAGCGACCAAGAGAAGTCCTGATTTAATTCCCTTATGCCACCCAATCGCACTCACGCGTGTTGCAGTAGATTTTCAAACAGACGAAAAAACATCATCTATTCAATGCACAGTTACAACAGAGACTGTAGGACAAACTGGTGTAGAAATTGAAGCTTTGACTGGTGTTCAAATCGGATTGCTCACCATTTATGACATGTGCAAAGCAGTAGACCGCGGCATGGTGATTAAAGAAGTGAAACTACTAGAAAAAAGTGGCGGCAAGTCTGGGACTTGGGTAGCTCAATAATTCAATTAGATTTAAATAAAAAAGGGCATCCTCAGATGCCCTTTTTATTTTGTAGTTCTTAGCTTGGTGACCTTAGTGACCTTACTTGCAGTCAGCTGGTAATAGCTTTGGAGAAAGAGTTGTTGATGCAGACTTGCATGACCAAATACCCGCCCAAGGTTGAGCTTGTTTACTGCTCAAATCTAGTGCCTCAACAGTCTCAGACGCTGAGTTGTTAACTGGCACGATACCCAACACATTGGCACCATCAGGCGCTACGCTAGATTGATAAGTAATCAAGATTGCACCACTTTTATCAATCTTCACTTCTTTAACGCTATTTGTAGTTGTGCTTTTAAAGCTCTGTGATGTGGCATCAGCCATATCAGCTGGACCTTTTCCTGAATACACTTCAGTAATAGCCAACTTTGCATCAGCCGCCAAACTCAAGCCTTCTGCAACACGCGTTTTGGCAATGTAATCCTGGTACTTAGGCACCGCTAATGCAGCCAAAATACCAATAATGGCAATAACAACCATTATTTCAATCAAGGTAAAACCGTTTTTATTTTTCAAGACTTGCTTCCTATCATTCATCTTTTGAAATCCTCCGTTGGTGAGGCATCATCATGTCAGATGATACCTACCAAGGGGACTGATATACGTGTAGGAAATTACTGATTTTTGTTTTGCATCAAAAGAATCAGAAATTATTTCTTCTTTCGTTTCATGACTTCGCCAGCAAGCATGACACCGATGGCAGCAACGACGCCTGCAGCTGTTGAGTAAGTTTCAATATCTGGTCCAACATACTTAATGAGACCTGGATCAGAGAAGATCATACCGCCAGCAATCCAACCTAATAGACCTGCACCTAGCGTCACAATCCATGGGAAACGATCGATCAGATATAAAACGATTTGGCTACCGCCAACGATCAATGGAATTGACACTAACAAACCAAATACGATGTAACCAAATTGGTGATGTGCGGCATCTACCTGACCAGCAGCACCTGCAATAGCAATCACGTTATCAACACTCATAGCTACGTCAGCAACGATAATTGTTTTAACTGCTGCCCATAATTTGTCTGAAGCCTCTAGCTCATGACCATCCTCTTCTTCAGACTGAACCATTAACTTATAACCAATCCAAAGAAGCAGTAAACCGCCTGTGAATTTTAAGAATGGGATTTGCAATAAAGTAACCGCGAAAGCAACTAAAACTATACGCAAAATAATCGCGCCAGCTGTGCCCCACATAATGCCTTTACGACGCTGATTTGGATGCAAATTGCGACAAGCTAATGCAATCACAACTGCGTTATCACCGCCCAACAAAATATCAATCATGATGATTTGAGCAATAACAGCCCAATCCATCGTTGCTAGGAATTCCATATCGTCCTCATTATTGGTTTTTTTAATTCAAACAAAAACGGGAGCCAGGCTCCCGTTATTTTTTGCCCTTAAAGCGAATATTACAACAATGCTTTAAGTAATTTACCCATTTCTGATGGATTACGTGTCACTGTGAAGCCACACTCTTCCATAATGGCCAATTTGGCATCCGCAGTATCAGCACCGCCAGAGATCAACGCACCGGCATGGCCCATACGCTTACCTGCAGGAGCAGTAACACCAGCAATAAAGCCTACAACTGGCTTTTTCATATTGGCTTTGCACCAACGAGCTGCTTCAGCCTCGTCTGGACCACCAATTTCACCAATCATGATCACTGCATCTGTATCTGGATCATCATTAAAGGCCTTCATCACGTCAATGTGCTTAAGACCGTTAATTGGGTCACCACCAATACCAACTGCTGAAGATTGGCCAAGACCAATTTCTGTCAACTGAGCAACAGCTTCATAAGTCAAAGTACCTGAACGGCTTACTACACCGATACGACCCTTACGGTGAATGTGACCTGGCATGATGCCGATCTTGATTTCGTCTGGTGTGATCAAACCTGGACAGTTTGGTCCCAACAACAAAGTCTTTTTGCCACCTTTTGCTTCTTTAGCTGCCATTCTGTTGCGAACTTCTAACATGTCGCGAACAGGAATACCTTCTGTAATACAGATAGCTAAATCTAAGTCAGCTTCAACAGCTTCCCAGATTGCAGCTGCAGCACCTGCTGGCGGAACATAAATAACTGAAACTGTTGCGCCTGTTTCTGCAGCAGCCTCTTTTACTGATGCGTAAATAGGAATATCAAAAATTCTCTCGCCAGCTTTTTTAGGATTTACGCCCGCAACAAAACATTCTTTGCCGTTTGCGTACTCTTGACACTTTTCAGTGTGGAACTGACCAGTTTTACCAGTGATACCTTGAGTAATAACTCGTGTGTTTTTATTAATAAGAATAGACATTTAAATTCCTTTCGTGGCCTGAGGCTTACTTAACTGCTGCAACAGCTTTAGTCGCTGCTTCAGCCATCGTGTCTGCACTAATAATCGGCAGGCCAGATTCAGCCAACATCTTCTTACCGAGCTCTTCGTTTGTACCCTTCATACGAACTACCAAAGGTACGCTCAAGTTCACGGCTTTACATGCAGTGATCACGCCATCAGCGATCACATCACACTTCATAATGCCGCCGAAAATGTTAACCAAAATCGCTTTAACATCTTTGTTCTTCAACATGATCTTGAATGCTTCTGTTACTTTTTCAGCAGTAGCACCGCCACCAACGTCCAAGAAGTTTGCTGGTTCGCCACCGAACAACTTAATTGTGTCCATAGTAGCCATCGCCAAACCTGCACCGTTAACTAAACAGCCGATATTGCCGTCTAGTGAGATGTATGCCAAGTCAAACTTAGAAGCTTCAACTTCAGCTGGATCTTCTTCGTCCAAGTCACGGTATGCAACGATTTCTGGATGACGGAACAAAGCGTTTGAGTCAAAGTTGAACTTAGCGTCCAAAGCCTTGATATTGCCGTTACCTTCAAGAATCAATGGGTTGATTTCAACCAATGATGCATCTGTATCCATATAAACTTTGTACAAGCTTTGCAAAACTGCTTTTGCTTGAGCTTGTGAAGCCTCTGGAACACCAATACCTTGCGCTAATTTAGCTGCATCAGCATCTGTTAAACCAACTAATGGATTAGCAAATACTTTGATAATTTTTTCTGGAGTTACTGCTGCAACTTCTTCAATATCCATACCGCCCTCGCTTGAAGCCATCACAACCACTGATTGAGTTGCACGGTCAGTCAAAAGACCTACGTAATATTCTTTTTTGATGTCAGCGCCGTCTTCTACCAACAAACGACGTACTTTTTGACCTTCTGGACCTGTTTGGTGAGTCTTCAACTGCATACCCAAGATTTGAGTTGCGTAAGTCTTCACTTCCTCAAGGCTCTTAGCTACCTTAACGCCGCCACCTTTACCGCGACCACCAGCGTGAATCTGAGCTTTTACAACCCAAACTGGACCACCTAGTTTTTTAGCCGCTTCAACAGCTTCGTCAACGCTTAACGCTGGAATACCATTTGGTACTGGTACATTGAACTGACGCAAGATTTCCTTGCCTTGATACTCATGGATCTTCATTGAGGCTCCCTCTTTAATAGTCGCAAAATATTAATATTTTTAACTTACTTAACTCTGTCTTTTTTGGCTTTTTTACAACTTAGCCCTCCATTATCGCTTTTTCACTAAGCGTTTGGCTGTTTTTGGCTTTATTTTGAGGTTTGTTTGCTAACAACTGGGGCACCAAACCAGGCGGAATGGTACTTTTTGACCGCTTCCCCATCTGTTCGAAGGGCATGGCAACCGTTGAGCTGAAAAGGCATTTGACCATTTCCCTGGTCCGTTACCTTGATGATTTCGCCAGCAAATCCCTGAATAGCTACCGTAGGGAGCACTGAGCATAGTTCTGTCATGTGTGAACAGCCCGCAACTCCAGCAAAAAGCTCTTTTAAGGCATTACGGAAGCCCTTGACTAAGTTAAGACCAACTAACTTTGAATAATCAGGCTCAATTTCTTGGCAATGACCTAAATAGGGTGCAGCTTTTGTAGTCGCTTTTGCCGCCACAATATTAAAACTGCTATCAATCGTGACACACAAGGTCATGTCATGAATCGCCTCACCCTTAGGGCGCACACCTGATGAAAGGGCGAAATCTTTCCCTTTTGTATCAATCAAGCTAGCTTCAAGATCCCAAAGGCCGTCTTCCCGGAGAAATACTTGGGTACTGATTTTTCTTGTATGAATGAGCTCGCGAGCAACTGGTGAGGTGGTGTTAGGCATCAGGAAAGTCTACACCAGATCAAAAATTAGAGATTCTTAACTATCCAAGCCCTCTGGAGGGGAATATCGCCCAGAAATAATCTTTGACACAATATCTAAAGGGAATCCCTTTGAGACCAAATAGCGAATTTGTTTGGCTCGCTCTTTTTGATCTTCAGCAATGGTTGAAAATTTTCTATCCCACAGCTCCCAAGCTCGTTGGGCATCACTATCTTTTAACTGATGTTTAAGCCGGCTGATAGTTTCTGGATCAATGCCATTTTGTTTTAATTCATCAACAATCTTCAAGCTGCCGTATCGATCAGATTTACGTCTAGCCAGGCCCTCTGCAAAACGCTCATTAGAGAGCCATCCCTGCTTTTCAAGCTTAAGCAATAAATCTGCTAACTCTTGCTCTGACTCCGCAAAAGGCAAGAGCTTCTTGCGAAGCTCTTGTTGACTATGCTCTCTTCTAGATAGATATCTAAGAGCACGCCCCATTAAACTTGGAGCGGGCTGTTTAGGCATCTGCTGCTTCTTTAGAAGGAATTACATCACCGCCTTTAACACCTAATTTCTCACGAATCTTCGCTTCAATTTCTTTAGCGATATCTGGATTCTCTTTTAAAAATTCGCGTGCATTGTCTTTGCCTTGACCAACTCTCTCACCGTTGTAGCTATACCAAGCACCAGATTTTTCAACGATGTCGCATTCAACACCCAAATCAATCACTTCGCCTTGGCGAGAAATACCTTCGCCATACATGATGTCAAAAATAGCTTCTCGGAATGGTGGCGAAACTTTGTTCTTCACAACCTTCACACGAGTCTCATTGCCAACAATGTCATCACCTTTTTTAATGCTACCAATTCGGCGAATGTCTAAACGCATAGATGCATAGAACTTCAATGCATTACCGCCAGTTGTTGTTTCTGGTGAACCAAACATGACACCAATCTTCATACGAATTTGGTTAATGAAGATCACCATTGAATTAGTGCGCTTGATAGTGCCTGTTAATTTACGCAAAGCTTGGCTCATTAAACGCGCTTGTAAGCCAGGCAATGAATCGCCCATATCGCCTTCAATTTCAGCACGTGGAACTAATGCAGCTACTGAGTCAATGACGATTAAATCGATAGAACCAGATCGAACTAATGCATCTGCAATTTCCAATGCTTGCTCGCCTGTATCCGGCTGAGAAATTAATAAATTATTAACATCAACGCCTAATTTAGCTGCGTACTGAACGTCTAAGGCATGCTCTGCGTCAATAAACGCACAAGTGCCACCTAGTTTTTGCATTTCAGCAACCGCATGCAATGTCAAAGTTGTCTTACCTGATGATTCTGGGCCATAAATCTCAATGACTCGACCTCGAGCCAAACCGCCAACGCCCAAAGCAATATCTAAACCAAGCGAGCCAGTTGATACAACTTGGATATCTTGGCCAATATCACTATCCCCAAGACGCATGATGGAACCTTTACCAAATTGCTTTTCAATCTGAGCAAGGGCTGCGTTCAGTGCTTTTTGCTTTTCTGAGCTCATGCCTTCAATGTCAGCAGGAGCAGAGCCAGATTTCTTCTTATGGTCTTCCATAATCGTCCTTATTTAAAATTAGGTGTATTTTTGTCATATATTGTTAATTTACAGTACTACTGTATATAAAAACAGTATTCTATGCAAGGCATTTTTTATACCCGTCTAGAATATCGATTAGAACTCTATATTTTGTTGAAATGTATCAGCAAAATTTTATTAACTTGTAGGGATTTGCGGATAAGGTTGTATGAGAATACTGATAGCAGAAGACGATAGCGTATTAGCTGATGGGTTAACCCGTTCACTCCGCCAATCTGGTTATGCAGTTGATCACGTTAAAGATGGTCAATCTGCCGATTTGGCTTTATCTGCCCAAGCCTTTGATCTTTTAATTCTGGACCTTGGTTTACCAAAAATGACTGGCATTGAGGTTCTTAAGCGCCTCAGATCCCGAAACTCGATGTTGCCAGTTTTAATTTTGACTGCCGCAGACTCTACTGAAGAGCGAGTTAAAGGCCTTGACCACGGCGCTGATGACTACATGGCGAAGCCTTTTGCTCTATCAGAACTAGAGGCTCGCGTCAGAGCCCTAACGCGTCGCGGCACTGGTGGCGGACCAACAGTTGTTAAACATGGCCCTCTTCAGTTTGATCAAGTGGGTCGCGTAGCCTATATCGATGAAAAAATGTTGGAATTGTCAGCGAGAGAGCTCGGCTTATTAGAAGTCTTACTCAAGCGTGTCGGCAGACTTGTTTCTAAAGATCAATTAGTAGATCACCTTTGCGAATGGGGTGAAGAAGTTAGTAATAACGCTATTGAGGTTTACGTACACCGTTTACGTAAAAAAATCGAAGTGGGTGGAATACGTATTGCAACCATTAGAGGCCTTGGTTACTGCTTAGAAAAGTTTCAAGCGCCTGCCGTACCAGCAACACCAGTTCAAGACCCTAACGCCTAATTTTTCTTATGGTAGACGTTCAACCCGCTGTTGATGCGGAGCTTCAAAAACTTCTACCACCTGAATCGTACGAACTACGTTCGAACCAAAAAGGGCCTCGCTCACTTTTTGGAGAAATCCTAGATTGGATGTTAGCGCCACTTTTACTATTGTGGCCAATGAGTATTGCCGTTACTTATCTCGTAGCTCAATCGATTGCCAATGCTCCATTTGATCGAAGCCTTGAAAATAGCGTTCAGGCCATTGGTCAGCAAATTAAAAAAGTGGATGGGAAAATCTCTTTAACTCTCCCTATGTCGGCCAGAAAAATTTTACGTGCCGATGAAAACGATACGATTTACTTTCAGGTGATTGGTTATAACGGTGAATTTATCGCTGGTGATAAAGATTTACCGCTTCCCATTGATGGTGACCCACTTCAAATTGGTGTTGTCACTTTCCGTGACAGCCGCATTAATGGCAATGAAGTCCGAATTGCTGCCACCGAAATCACGCTAGAGTCTGATGGAAGTTCTAAAACCATTCTTGTCCAGGTTGGTGAAACACTGGAAAAAAGAGCTCAGTTAGCTAATGAAATTATTAAAGGTGTCATCCTCCCCCAATTCATCATTCTTCCGATTGTGGTTGTTTTGGTGTGGTTTGGTCTCACTAGAGGTTTGGCGCCCCTGAACGCCCTCCAAAACCGCATTAGAAATAGGCTAGTAGACGACACCAGCCCCATTGAGGAAGGTGCCGCACCTCAAGAAATCATGCCTTTGATTTCTAGTTTTAATGATGTTTTGTATCAGCTCGAAGATTCGGTGTTATCGCAAAAACGTTTTATTGCAGATGCGGCTCATCAATTAAAAACACCACTAGCAGGTCTTCGCATGCAGGCTGAGTTAGCCCAAAGAGAAAATAGCCCTGAAGAACTTCAACGCTCCTTAGAGCAAATTGCTGATAGCTCTATGAGAGCTACCCGCCTAGTTCAACAGCTACTCTCTCTAGCCCGCATGGAAAACGCGACGAACCTCAGTGAAAAGATTTTGATAGATCTTTCAGTGGCAGCTGAAGAAGCAACTAAGAATTGGCTTAATGCAGCCTGGGAAAAAAGTATCGATCTAGGTTATGAAGCGCCCAGCCAACCTTTAAAAATATATGGCAACCCAGTGATGTTGAAAGAGTTATTTAATAACTTAATTGATAACGCCATTAAATACACCCCACCACATGGGCATATCACTGTTGACGTGAGACATTCAAATCGCCCAGGCATTCTAATTATTGAAGTCAAGGACACAGGCCCCGGCATTCCTCCCGAAGAGCGCCAACGTGTTTTGGAGCGCTTTTACAGGGTTCTTGGAAGCGATATCGAGGGTAGCGGTCTAGGCCTTGCGATTGTTAAAGAAATTGCTACGCAACATGGTGGAAAACTGGAAATTCTTGAGAACTTCTACAGCGAAGACCCAACAAAATACGGCACATGCATGCGTGTCTATCTCCCAGTAGGCAGACGATGAAAAATACTTGGTCAAAAAATAAACGTTTGATCCTCATTCTTCTCATTATTTGGTTCTTAACCACCCTGTTGGTTGGGCTTGCGCCGGATGCTTTGCGCTTTTCATTTTTTGGCTGGGAATTCACCTACTGGTGGGGCGCGCAAGGCGCCCTCTTAATTTACCTATTACTTGTATGGGTATACGCCTACAAGATGCATCAATACGAGAAAAAACAGCCTAAAAACACCTGATTTATAAGTGATTTCCCTTAGCTGTCAGCATTTAGTAAGTGCCCCCAAGAATGATGCATCTGGGGTCCTAAGTTTAGGGATCTTCTTATCAATAATTAGGAGGAATGATGGCTAAAACTGCAGCCGCGCCGATGACCGCTGAAGAACGCAAAGTTATTTTTGCTTCATCATTGGGAACGGTATTTGAGTGGTATGACTTTTATCTTTACGGTTCGCTAGCCGCTGTTATCGCTAAGCAATTCTTTGCTGGCCTTGATGCTGGTTCTGCGTTTATTTTTGCCTTGCTCGCTTTCGCAGCTGGCTTCATTGTGCGTCCTTTCGGCGCCTTGTTGTTCGGTCGCCTTGGTGACATGATCGGTCGTAAATACACTTTCTTAGTGACGATTTTGATCATGGGTGGTGCTACGTTCATCGTAGGTATCTTGCCTAACTACAACACTATTGGTGTTGCAGCTCCAGTGATCCTAATCGCTTTGCGTATGTTGCAAGGTTTGGCTCTTGGTGGCGAGTACGGTGGTGCTGCTACTTACGTAGCTGAGCACGCTCCTGCTGGCAAACGTGGTGCTTACACAGCATGGATTCAAACTACAGCTACTCTTGGTTTGTTCTTGTCTTTGCTTGTGATTTTGTTCACACGTGAATTCACAGGTGCAGCGTTTGAAGACTGGGGATGGCGTATTCCGTTCTTGGTATCAATCCTTCTATTGGCAGTGTCTGTATACATTCGTTTATCAATGAATGAATCTCCAGCTTTCCAAAAAATGAAATCTGAAGGTAAGACATCTAAAGCTCCTCTAACAGAAGCTTTCGGTCAGTGGAAAAACATGAAGATTGTTATTTTGGCTCTCTTCGGTTTAGTTGCTGGTCAAGCTGTTGTTTGGTACACAGGTCAGTTCTATGCATTGTTCTTCTTGACGCAAGTTTTGAAGGTCGATGGTAAGACAGCTAACTTGATGATTGCTGCTTCTTTAGTAATCGGTACTCCATTCTTTATCGTGTTTGGTGCTCTTTCTGACCGTATCGGTCGTAAGATGATCATCATGTTAGGTTTGTTGTTAGCGATCATTACTTACATTCCAAACACACCATTGTCAGTATTTAATGCGTTGACACACTATGCCAACCCAGCATTAGAAAAAGCGATGGCTTCATCACCAGCTACTATCACTGTTGATGCTTCAGAATGTACATTCCAATTCAACCCAACTGGTACAGCTAAATTCACAAGTTCTTGCGATATCGCAAAACAAGTGATGGCTGGTAACTCAGCTAGCTATGAAACTATCGCTGGCCCTGCAGGTACAGTTGCTAAGGTGAAGATTGGTGAAACAGAGATCACTGGTTACACATCAAAAGGTATGGATCCTGCTGCAGCTAAAGCAGAAGATGCTCGCTTCAAGAAAGAAGTTCGCGAAGCATTGAATGCTGCTGGCTACCCAGCTAAAGCTGATCCTGCTCAAGTTAACACGCCTGCAGTTATTGCATTGCTTGTTTACTTAGTGATCTTGGTAACAATGGTGTACGGTCCAATCGCAGCTTACTTAGTTGAATTGTTCCCAACACGTATTCGTTACACATCTATGTCATTGCCATACCACATTGGTAACGGCTGGTTCGGTGGCTTGCTACCAACTATCTCGTTCGCTCTTGTGGCGCAAAACGGTAATATTTACTACGGTCTCTGGTACCCAATCATCATCGCTGCGATGACATTGGTAATCGGTACATTGTTCATGCGTGAAACAAAAGACGTAGATATCTATGCTGGTGACTAATATCTAACTCATACTTAGATAAGTAAAACGGCAGCCCAAAAGGCTGCCGTTTTTTATTACTTAAAAAAATGAAGTGCTTAAATCAAGATCAGGTGAGATTAGGTATACAAGTAATAAGGGATGACAATCAGCATGCTGATAATCGTGCCGTAAATCCAAGTACCTTTGATCAAGGCTGGCAAGGTAATCACTTTTGCCTTCTTAATTAAATAAGAGTAAGTGATAAATAGCGCAGCAACGTTGCTAAGAGTGAAAATGAGGAAGTAGTCCATATTGAATCCTTTCAGTGCTGAATTGATGATAGCGCGATCTGCGACAACCAATTGAATTAGTCAAAATCAGCAAACTCATGGGATGATATCCATCTTCCATTAACCCTAAGAACTAAACGGTCAAATAAACGCTTATATTTGATGAAACAATACTAAAAACACACTTAAATTCATATGCGTAAATACTGGCCACAAAGCAACTACCAATACTTAACAGTCAATCAAGATAATCAACTTATCCTCACTGATGGCTTTCTTCGGTCTTATTTAAATAGACCTGAATTAGCCTTGATTCCTGAATCTTGCTCTCAAGAACAGCTTATTCATCAACAGCTTCTTGATAACCCCCTTGCAGCTATCGATCCTGCTGAGATTAAAAAAATGGCAGATCCAGATATTCAAGTTAACTATGAGATCTGGCTAAGATTCCGCGATAAATTATGCAAAGCAAAATCTATTGAGAGCTTCTACCTGAGCCTATTTGAAGGAAGCGGCGTTGATGTTCCACCATTATTCGTTGATCAGTTAACTCAAATCTTATGCCAACACCTTTTGGGCGATAACCCAACAGCATTTGAAGCTAGAGCAGCCGAACTACTATTCAGAACCCAAAAAATCACCATCACTGATGAGGGTCACATCATGTGTGCAGATCAACAAACTGTTGAGAAATTTGCGCAAACTGGGGGTTTTGGCAGTATTGGCGAATTACTCAAACAAAATGATGCCCCCTTAAGAACCATTGACCTAGATGTTCTAAGCAAAGAGAACTCAGATGAGTACTGGGGTCAAAATGAAAACTATAACTTTGTATTACAGCTGAACTTTGATCAAGCTGGTGCAGCTGCACTCGCCGGACTTTTAGAGAAGTGGGTATTTCACTTTCATGGCACCAAAGTCAAAATTACCCCTCAAGGAGAAATTACTGACTCCAAGTGGTCATGGCATATTGGCTTAGACGTTACAGCGTCCGAGATACTCAACGCCCTCTACAAGGGGCAAACTGTTGATAACGCCAAGCTGGCTCAAGTATTGTGCTTATTCAAGCTCGAGTTTATCGATCAAGGTCGCGTTATGACTGAAATTGCAGGCAAACCTGTTTATTTAGGCATAGCCCATGACTCCGATAAGCGCTTAAAGTTCAAACCACAGAACCTATTGATCAATTTACCCTTGGCTGAGACTTCTTAAGATCAGATGTTCAAGTAAAAAATAAAGCACTTACCTGAACATCAACTATCGTCTTTCAAATAGGTGCCTAATTTGTTGGGATAAAAGTGTAAATCGCTTCACCAATTTTTCCGTAGGCTTAACACGCCTTATGCGGGTATCTTTGTCTCCATTGTGCAACTCTATCCATCCATTTTTAATTAAAGTACGGAAGTGGTATCTGATACCCATATCACTGTATGGCAATGTTGCAAATAAAGCCTTAACGGTTAACTCATCTCCATCTTCATAGCCTTTAATAACCGCTAACAAAATATCAAACGGTATAAAGGAATGTCCAATGGGAAGCAAAACAGTTGTTTGCTTGCGCACCTCAGTTAGAACATTTACGACGGAAGAGTGTTGTATGAAATCCAAAGCAATAGTGTTTATGAAACTCGAAAACACTATAAATTCAATAACTAATTTTTCATACGAAATTTGAGTACTAAGTTCGTATATTTCTTAAATTGAATAAGTTGTCACAAGCAACAAAAATGCTAATTCCTATAAACGTTTAACAGGAATTAAAATGAAAAAACAATCTTGGCAACAGCACTTTTAGCACTCACGGTAAGCGCAAATGCTCAGTCGTCATATTTTGGCATTGAGGGTGGAGCGGCTTTTGCAGATATTAAGGCTGACGAAACAGCTCAATACTTGGCAAATGCATCTGGCAGAACAACTTCATACACTTACGACAAAGCGACTGGTGTGGCAAGAATTTATTACGGTACAAATGTTGCAAAAAATGTTGATGTTGAAATTGGTTACTTTGCAACAGGCGATCTCAAGGCTTCATATTCAAATAGCCTCGGTACTGCAAATGAAAAATATAACGCTAAAGGTTTAGATTTATCAGTTGTATACAGGCCGGAAACTACTGGCTTATTTTTTAAAGCAGGTGCTCATCAGTCAAAGATTGACGGTAACGCTCGAGTAACAATTGGCAGTTATTCAGCTGCTGCGGGAGGCAGTGAATCTGGTGCGGGCTTGCTGTTTGGGGTGGGATACGATGCAAAACTTAGCAACGATTTGTATTGGCACACAGGATTGACTCATATGAACAAAGTCGCTGGCGAAATCAACGTTAACGTTGTGACACTAGGTATATCTAAAAAGTTCTAATTAATAGCCCACTTAGGTGGGCTTTTTTAATTTAAGGCTCATATGAAAAATAGTTTTTTAATTATTTTGATTGCCCTCACTTTTACGGGCTGCGCTTCTATAACTGGCTCAAGAAACCAACCGGTATCAATTACAACCACTCATGAAGGAAAACCAATTACTGGAGCATATTGCAATCTAGTAAACGACAAAGGTAATTGGCACTCTACAACTCCAGGCTCCGTAGTTATTCAAAAAGCTTACGGCGATATGTCCATTACATGCAAAAAAGATGATCAATACAGTGGAGCGAATATTTTCAGATCATCTAATGAAGGCGCGGTTTGGGGCAACGTATTAGCGGGCGGTCTAATTGGTTATGCGGTAGATGCTAGCAGTGGCGCCGGATTTTCATATCCGCCAACAATGAATATTGAATTAACAAAATTAATAAGTGATTCTGCAATCACGGGAAAAGTAGAAAAGAAAAAATGAATAAATTAATATTATTAGCAATATCAACACTAACGCTCAGCGCCTGTCAAACATATAATACTCAAATGTATGGTGTATCACCGGACACAAACTATGCAATTAAGTCTTTAAAAGTAAATGAGGCGGTTACTGTTGGAGAGTTCTCATTAAGTAAACCACTAGACACAAACTGTCGAGCTGTTGGGCCAATTACATTACCAAACAATCTTTCATTTCAATCGTATATTAAGAAAGCTTTTGAAGATGAGCTAAAAGTTGGGGGTGCATATGCATACCAATCACCTAAAATTGTACTCAGTGGTCGCATCAATAGATTAGACATGTCTAGCAGCAAAGGTTTAATGCGAGGCTATTGGGATATTGACATTACCGTTCAGTCCTCAAACGGAAAATCAATAACCGCCAGTGAATATTATGAATTTGATTCTGGATTTGATGGTTTTTCAGCATGTAAAAATACAGCTGATGGCTTTATGCCAACTATACAAAACCTAATTGGAAAAGTTATCAAGTCCCCCCAATTTAAAGATTTGGTTACCGTAAAAAAATAAAAAATAGTCAAATCAACCATTTTTCATCAAAAGTGATTGATTTACATAAGAAAACCAAAAAAGTTAGATTCCATCATAAATGCTCTTATGCTAGAATACTGGTCTTTGGCGAATTAGCTCAGCCGGTTAGAGCGACGGAATCATAATCCGCAGGTCCGGGGTTCGAATCCCTGATTCGCCACCATTTTATAAGGGTCTGGAGTCAATTCACAGATTCAGAGTATCTAAGTATCGACTTAGATACTTTTAGAAAGAAAAAACTAAACCCGCATATCTTCTTGGTGTGCGGGTTTTTTCTTTGTCAGACCCTTGCCATCCATCCTCCTCCTGATACCTTCCAGATACCGAACAACCATTTCTGAAAGGTCTCAAAATGAGTAAAAAAGTTGCTATCTATGCTCGTGTTTCTACTGACAAACAATCTACTGAGAATCAATTAAACGAACTCAGAGCAGTTGCAACTCGTATGGGATACACAATCACTCAAGAATATGTAGATAACGGCATATCGGGTGCCAAATCACGTGCTGATAGACCTTCTCTTGATGCAATGATGAAAGATGCAGTAAGAGGTCGTTTTGACATGGTGATGTGTTGGTCAATAGATAGACTAGGTCGTTCTCTTCAAAATCTCGTAGAAATACTCAATGAACTGCAATCTATCAAAGTTGACTTGTATTTTCTGCAACAAGGAATGGACACATCAACAAGTTCAGGAAGAATGATGTTCAGTATCTTCGGTGCCCTATCTGAATATGAACGTAGTTTGATACGAGAAAGAGTCTGTGCAGGACTTCAAGTAGCAAAAGCACGAGGGGTTAAGTTGGGTCGTCCATCAAAGATGAATGATGGAATGAAACAAGCAGTTGTTCTATTGCGTGAAAAAGGAATGGGCATCAAACAAATTGCAAAAGAACTACAGATTGGTATTGGGACTGTTTATTCGGTTATTTAATTTCCTCACATTCCCCATGCATAGAACTTCCACCTGAACTCATTTCAAATTTACCTGTTTTATGAAAAATACTTAATAGTATTTGCTCCTTACTAGAGTTGTGGAATTGAATACTTAACCTACTATCAGTTTCAGCAACTAATTTTGGATATTTTTTAGTGTCTAAGTTTAAAAAAACTAATGAAGGAGTTTTATTTTTTGAATCGTAACTTACGTTAAAAACAATGTCTTTATAAACAGAAGAAGATGAAAAAAAACATGAAACAATTTTATTATTTCCATCACGAATAGATGGTAAAACAGATGAATTTCCACAACTAATGAGAAATAACGGTAACAAAATAAGTAAAAATAACCTCTTCATAATTACCTCTTAGGCATTCTTCCACCCGCACTCAAACACTCTTGCAATGTCTTAAATGGAGTGAATCTTTTAGTTTGTTCGTAGTAAGTAGAACCAGGTGCATGACAAATTCCTGAGTTACTCATCTTTACTGGCAAAGACTGAGCAAAAGCACCAGTAGAAATTATGACTGTTGCAATAAAGGAAATGATGCTAAATTTCATAACTAGAAGATTAGCACAGGATAAAACATGAAAAACAAATTTTTTTATATAGCAGTCATATTGCTTACTGTAGGTTGCACAACTCACACAGAAACGATGCTAAGAAATGATAAGGGCGAAACAAGATATTGCTACCTTACAAATGACCATACTTTAATCAGCATGGGTGCAATGAGTGAATATAACAAATGCTTAAATGATGCAGGTACTGCTGGATTTAGAAAATCACACTCCACAGAAAAATAATTTGAATGCAATGGTCTATCTCTTGGAGTATCAAATGAAAACACTTAATAAATCCGAATTAAATAGTGCTTATGAATATTTTTTCAATGAAGCAATTAAATTCACTAAATGGTTCAAAGTTATATTCAGCATTTTTGTGATTTTTAGTCTACTTTCATTATTTGGGAATCTAACTCTAATCTCATTAACTCTCAGCACAGGTATTGCATCCTTAGCAATCTATATCTATGCAAAAAGTTGTGAAATTCGTTGCGACATTTATATAAATTTTTTAAATAATCATGAAAATAATATTAAAGAATGAATACGTTCTTTTCCCACTTTTATGGGTTTAACTTTTCTATGAGAATAATCTTTACTTTCTTATTTCTGTTCTCAACTAATCTTTATTCTCAAACATTTGAATCATTCATATCTGGATGCGACCATTCTATTCAATGTAGCAAATGCCCACCAACATACAAAGAAACTTATCAGGTAAATGTATCAAAACAAATTGTTATCTACACAGGAATTGATTTAATCACAAATAAAGTTGACTCTCAAAAGTTAGAAAACTGCTCTATTATTGATAATAAAAATTATATCTGCGGCGAAAAGCAAGTCATCACTAGAAGTGATGGGGCAATAGTTACTTTAGATAACAGAACGATTGTAAGAAATGGTTTAGTGGAAGACCAACCACATATGACTATTACCAAGAATGGCAGAGAATTTAATCCGCAGACACCTAAGAAAACATGCCGATTTAGAAAAAACTTTTTCGGGCAATATGAGGTAGTTAAATAAACATCTGATTTCTGAACTGTTAAAAACTGTTCAAAATTGAACTTCCGACTCATGTTCCATCATGGGTCTTTTTTATGGTTTTCTGAACTGGTACTATGCAGACAATTCAGAACAAAAAATATCACATGAAAAAAATAATCTCAACATTGTTTCTTTTACTTCTATCTGGCAACTGCGTTGCTGAATGGATACAGGTAGCATCATCTTCAGATGATGAGTCTACAGTTTTCATTTCATCAAAAAGCATTAAGGTCACTGGAAATATCAGAACTGCTTGGGAAGTCATGAATTACTCTAAAGTTTCACCAGATGGGTCTATGTCCGCAAAAGTTCAACAGGAATATGACTGCGCTCATAACAAGGTGCGGATAATTAATGCATCATCCCACTCTCAGCATTTCGGCAATGGTTCAACATTACTATTTGCACCGAATACACCAACCAAATGGCAGGTAATTCCCAAAAACAGTATTGCTACTTATACAAAAAATTATATTTGTGAAAGATAAACCATGAAAACTACAATTAATTCAAAAGAGTGTCATTTACCTCATGAAAATTTTCTGAAGTTATCAAAACTAGGTATCTTAAATTTAGGAATTAATAATTCAAATGCTATGGATATTAGTAACAATAGTAATTTAAAACCAACTAGAACAACTGCATCTGCCGCATTTTTATTCTGGAGTTGGATTGGATTGGGCATTCTCGGAATCTCCATTTATCTCTCATTTACCTATCAATGGTGGTGTTTCATTATTGGTATTTTTCTTTGGCAATTACTATGGAAAGCAAACAAGAAAAGTAACTCTCAAAACTTACTTGATGCCGCAATCATTGACGAATCTTTCTACACAAAAATATTAAATTTAAATGGTTGGATTTATCAGTGTGATGAGAACAACATCCCCCACATTAAACAAAATTCAATAGAAGCAATCTCTTTTGCAAAACAATTCTCATCTTCAGATTTAGAAAAAATATCAATTAGTGATTGCCTACATTTTTTTAGTGCCAGCGGTTTTGAAGTTATTAAAAGTTCCACCCCAATTGAGATTGGGTACTATGATTCGGTAATTACATATGATGATTTAGATATAAGAATAGTTGCTAAAAATATCTTAGCAAGAAAAATTTTAGAAGGTGATGTTGTTACATCAGGATATGAATTGATGGCACTAAATTAAATCATTAAAAATAATTTCTCTAAGTATTGACTTTGTTGTTCTGAATTTGCTACAAGGGGTCAAATTAACGAAAGGAACTGATTTTGACCCTCATGTATATCGACCCAAACGATCCCAATGATATTTTTCCTTATCAATCAAAGACATTAGAATCTTCCATTAAAGATTCTTTAAAAGAGTCTCAATTTCACCCTGATATTCAGTCCTTCATATCCACCAAATGCCATATTCGTGAAGATGACTCATACTGGGTAGAGTTTTTCATGCAATATGGGACAAAAACACCAGCAACAGAAATTTATTTGAATAACTGGACTGATAATGCAGAAATACTGAGTTTTCTTAAAAATCTCCACAATTCAGTATTTAAACTCATTCAATTTGCAGAAAAACATAACTTAACCTCAAAAGTTAAAAATGAGTAATAAATTTATATAATCCAAAAATGACCAAAGACTATTACAGAATTCTTGGTGTTCTAGATGATGCAGAAGATGTAGTGATTCGTGCTGCCTATAAGGCATTAGCACAGAGATATCACCCTGATAAATGGACTGGTGACAAAGAAGAAGCAAATCGCCGAATGCAAGAAATCAATGAGGCATACGGTGTTCTATCTGATTCCGCTAAACGTAAACAATATGATTCAACACTTGATAGAACTCAATATAGGGATGAAACAGATGATGAAACAAATTATCAGGATGATTTCAATAGAGATATTGAGGATAAATGGAGAAAGATTGTAGATTTTTTACCTGACCTAGAACAAATCTATGATGATTTATCAAAGACATCAAGACAGTTAGCATATTCCTACAAGATTCTTTTAATTGAAAACAAAAACTTCAATGAAAGGCATGAAATTGCTAAAGCAATAGAAAATAATTTTCTTCAAAAGTATTTTGGTACAAGCAAAAAAATTATCCAATTCGCAAAAGAACTTATTCGCAAAAATCGAAAAGATATGGCAAAAGAACTTAACATTGCCGTTCAACTACTTGGTTCAGATATTGAACCAAACATAATTATTGATAGAATTTTATTAAAATTTCCTGAACCAATAACAACTAAAAATGAAGAAAAAAACTTTACAACTAAAAGTAAAAGAGAACTTTCTCAAATCTTCTTGAGAAATAAATCTCTTAATAATGCACTCAATTTATTTAAAGTATGTGATATTCCAGTTGTATCGGCGAGTTGGTTTTCAGTTAAATATTTCATTAATAAAAATGGAATAAAAAAAGAAATAGATGAGGTTGAACTCATCAGGTATGCAGAAGATATCGCTAAAAAAATATTAGTTTAAGCAATTAATTTCCCACCACCGCCACCACAGTAACACTACCCTTCTTCTCTTTTTTGGCAATTCTTTCAACTTCTCTTATGAAACCTGACAGTTCAGTAGTCAGGTTTCTTTGATACAGATTCACATCTTTTCTTAGAACTGTTACATCACCTTTTGCATATTCTTTTGCAATTAAATCTAGTTCTCTACTCATCCTGATATCCTCCAGATATGGATAAAGACGAACTAGAACAATTCAAAGACATTCCTGTTCTACAAAACGAACTAGATTGGATAATTGAAGTCATTGATGAGATCCAATCAAAAGAATCTGTTTCGGATGTAGTTCGGGAGTTCTCTAGCAAGAATAACTCTACAAAGTGAACTAGGTTTCATGTGATTCTGGATAGCAATCTCATGGATTTGCTGCTGGAGAGATTCAGATACTCTCATGTGAACATCTTTAGTTAATTTATTTGGATTTGGATTCATTTATCTCCTGGATAAGTTATAGATTAATAAGCACAAGGAATGAGGTTTCTAGATAGTCGGTTACTACCCACCACAATCAGATACAAGTATTTATATAGATTAGTTCTTAATGAGTTGATACTCATTTCATTCGTATCAACATTCACTTCGTTCATAGATTCAATCAATAGGACATATGAGCAAAGCGAATTTGCACTAGAGTGAAACGATAGTGCAATCACTAGTGATATCTAGTAATCAGTGTATCTGAAGCAGGATCTGAAGATACACTTTGCCTATTACGGCAAAGTAAGTACCTGAATATAGAACCTTCAGACACTTTCATGTAGATAACTAAATCAATCTGACTTAGAAGGACGGTTAATCGGTTTCCTTTACATCTGCTTTGCAACTCAACGGGAACTGTTTAGAACCACATGAACGATTTCTAAACAATCGGGTGTTGCTTTTTTCTCAGAGCACCCATCGGAACAGTAATATTTGTTTACCCAGTCTGTCTTTGGTAATTACTTCATATAGTGACTTGCATCTGCATACCTACCTATGTCAATGCTTGCAATTGTTGTGTCAGTTCATTACATATTTATAAAAAACCGAGGTTCAAAACCTCGGATTATTTAGCATTACTTATCAAATATATGCCCATACTTTTTCTCAAATTCCAGAGCACATTCTTTTTCATACTCCTCTTCTGTCTTACACCAGATAAGGTTCTCTTTAATAGAAATCGTATCTTCAGATTCACAGGAATCATTTCCGATATAGAAAGATGAATCTCGCACTAATTGAACTGCATCCTTTACAGAATTTGCTTTAACACCAACTACAACATAACCTTCACAATATACTTTTACTGAATATTTCATGTTTTTCTCCTAATAGGGATTATTTAAATGTATGAGGCAATATTTTTTATTCCTCATACATTTATATATGTGCGACAAGTAACATTTTTTTGGAAATAACTAGAAATTAGACATAAGTCTGATATAAAGTTATGTCTAAGTCCCGATGCATATATATCTATGAAGACCAATCTAATCATCAAGAAAGACTCATACCGTATTTGGTTTGAATTCTACAAACTTGCAACTCAGAATAAGTCGCTCAAAGTTAACAAGCGTTTTTATGACTTATGGGGTGAAGATGTAGTAAGTATGAAATTTGATGATTGGTGGAAAACACATTCACATCTTTTTATTCAACCAATTGTGAAAGTAGTAGAACCTGATGGTCAAATTGAATCACCTTGGGGCATTCTGATTGATGTTCCTTTAAATAAATCAATAACAGAAACTCTTAGCGATATAAAAGATATATTAAAAAAGAATCAAAAGACAAATAAGAAAAACAAGAGACTCTTAATTGGCAAATACACGCTATCAGAGAATTCAGAACCAAAACTCAAAGCAGTTAAAGAATTTCTCAATGTTTACAAAGATGTTTACTTAAAGATGGATAACCCAAAAGGACAAAAATTCTATGAGGCAGTTACTCTCTACTACACATCTAGAAAGAAAAATGCTCGTATTCCACCTCAGTTGATTGATGTCAATAGAGGAAATGCAAGTGCAGTTAGAACATTAGGAAGATGGATTCAAAAAGCAAAAAAGATTGAATCTAATGTGGCAAATGGTGAGTTTCCAGGGAAGTATTAATTTTTCTTTAACAAAGTCTTTAATTCATCAGGTTTTAATGCTGGACTTTTTCTATGCAACATTGCATGACAGTTCGCACAAACAGGTATTAAATCCTTTACAGGATCAATATTCAACTCACCACCAACTTCACCCAAAGGTTCTATATGGTGAACATGACAGAATTCATTCCCCAATTCACCATAAGTATCCGAGAATGAAAAGTTGCATATTTGACACTTATAACCATAGCGCTCAATACACTGAATTCTTTTATTAGGGTCTCTCTCATACCTGTTAACCAACATTGGTATCTTTTTTGCAAAAGAAGGTGTTTTATCAACTCCAGAATCAACAACCCCTTCTATACCAATCGTTTGATTTGCAGATGAAAGAGATAAAGTTAATTTAATAGTATGTTTATCGTCTGGAATAGGAAAACCATCTTCAAAAGAAATTAACTGTCCAACTCCCAAATATATGAACTTTGTATTTTTGCTATTCCATCGAGCAAAAAAATGTAATTTCAATTCTTTGTTAATTATCTTTTTAAAAGTTGGTTGAGATGAATGAGTATTGGGTTTCCCAAACCAAGTAACCTCTTCTTTTTCAGAGTCATATGCATTAGCAAAATCATGCCCAGTTCTACCAGCAGAATCAATGTTTAAGAATGCAATAAGGTCATCCCCCTCAACGACATACCCAGTATCCCAATTACCACCCTTAGGTTTTTCACCTGAATCTGGGTGATATGACTTCCAAATATCATTTCTCGTATATTGGGACCCTTTGATAAAGTTCATTTTTTATCCTCGTAATAACCTTTACCTGCAATTAAATGCCTAATTCCACCTCTAGGGTTCTCAACATCACCTTTTCTTCGTGGAATCAAATGAACATGACAATGAAAGACTGTTTGTCCTGCAGTTTCTCCACAGTTCATACCGATGTTGTAACCATCAATCGTCTTATCAAATTTATCTAATTTAGTCTTTTGTTCCTGAATTAGTTGATTGATTGCATTGACTTCTGCTTGAGTGAGTTCAAAGTAGTCTTTTGCATGTCTTTTAGGGATAAACAGAGTATGAAACTCAGTTACAGGGAATCCGTCACGAATTGCATATGCCAATGAGTTCTCTGCAATTACTCTTTGTCTATCTTTAGATTGAACATCACAGAACAGGCAGTTTTCTTCACGATGAGAGTATTGATTCTCTAGTTCTTTGAAGTTCGTCTTATCTCTATTACCTTTGTTCGTATTACATTCCCAACACAATGCTTGATAGTTAGAGATATCGTTTAATCCACCCAAACTTCTAGGAATAATGTGGTCAACATCAATTGCTTTATCTGCCACTGATGCACCACACATCTCACATCTTCTACCTGCTCTGAGTAATACTTGGTATCTGACTGACCCACTGATTGCTTCTCTGTCAGTTGCTCTGTGCTCCCAAATCTTATCTCCTCGTTTATCTTCATACTCAACGAGTTTGTCCATGCAGAGATTAATCAGTTCATCAACTTGTTCTTGAGTCAGTTCTGAGAAACCATTTAGATGATGAACAGTCTTTTCTCTAGTAGTGATTTGACGATTTGCAAGAACTTTACCAACCATGTTCCTGACTTTATCAATGTAATAGTCAAGTTGCGTAGGGTCACGATTAAGAATGACTTGTGCAATCTCTTCTTCTTTTGCAGAACCTTTATTCTTCAATAACTCAATCAACATCACAGGTTGATAGATATGCGACATAGACATATCTTCTGCAATGAATTTTTTGAGTTCTTGGAAAGTCATTTTTTAATCTTGTGGAATCAAAGTACAACCACAATGCTTGCACTTTCTTGCATCTTTTCTAACAAGTTCTCTGCAATCAGGGCACCTAACATGAGTATCAGGAGTCACACCATCTGGAAAATTTTTAAGATTCTTCAGAACTAATACAAAAATTAGTCCAAGTAATGGGGAAATTAATAACGATATCAAAAACCAACCGAATCCTGACCGACCCCTATTTGATGCAAGAATGCCTATCGCTATTGAAAAGCAGAACCAAAATAAGAAAATATCCACAACATCTCCATACGATTTAGTTACTATTTGTATAAGAGATATTACAGCAGTTATTGAACTGTTTTAGAACTTTATAAAATTGAAAATGCCCACATCCGTGGGCATTTTTTAATACTTAAATTCTTATTTCTAGTTGCTTTTGTTTGAGTCTGCAATATCTTTTATAGGACGTAGATTAAGTTCAATCTTTACAAGTAACAAAGTCCAAATAATTGCCAGAAAAACTCCAAATGCAGAACCAGCAGTTACCAAATATCCTCCAATTGATGCTTTACTTTCAAGATATTCAGCATACTTTTTCTGAAACTTTTTCTGCTTTTCAATATTTTCTTCTCTTAATGATTTGACTGCATCACCTACTTTATTAACGTGCCATTGCAATAACTTATCAATGTCAATTTGTTTCGTTGCATCAGACTTAATAGTTGGAATTTCTTTATCTAACTCATTTGCAATAGTTAGTAATGTTTCATAGTAAAACTTTTGAACATCTTGATTATAAAGTTGATTGTTTCTTGGGTAATTAAGGACAATATTAATAACTCTTTCCTTATCAATTTGCTTTCCCTCTACCTCTTGGAAATACTTTATTAGTATTGTTGCTATTTTTTCTGCGTGTTCTTTACTAAATTTTTGAAAAGAGTCCTCCTTTGGAGCAGTCGATTGCTCCTCTTTAGGTGCTTCTTGTTTTGTTACTTTTTTCGGTTCATTGTCAGTTCTAAATGCATTTAATGAAAATCCTTTTTTATATTCATTTGCACGTTCAGAAAACTCTGTATTAGTAGGTTTTGTTGGTTCAGAACTTATTGTTGACCCTAGTGCTAATAGTCCAGTTATCACTACAGTAATAAGAGCAATTGTTGCTCCTATTAATATGGCGTACCTTAATATATTTAAGTATGTACCTTCTAATTTTGTTGCGAGATTCATGTTTTCATCCTTATTTTTTATGGAAATAAGTTTTTAACATACTCTTATTAAAAAATATAAATAATTATGAGATGCAATTGCCAAATGTTATGTTTTCTTTGATTTGACAGTCTTTTGGGCAATCTTTTTCTTCTCTACTGACTCAAATCTATGTAAATGTTCTCGGACTTGGTCAGTAGTTAAATGAGCAGCATAAAACTGGTCAATCATCTGTTGAGATGTTCTTGCATTTCTCGCAAGATGCAGAGTATTCACATTGCCTTTCACTAATCTCATCATGATTGCAGTGTGTCTTAACGAATACAACGTCACATTCTTGTCAGTCTGTTCTGCGATACCTGTTCTATCGAGTATTTCTCTGAAGAGTCTTCCTATCACTGACATTGCAGTATCTCGAATCTTGTATTGCGGAAAGAATACAAATTCGTCAGGAGATATCTTCTTTTGAGTTTTTAATCGCAAATCACAGAGTTGTTTATAGATGCCAACCGTTGCAGGCATTGCTTGCACTTCATTTGCAGTTGTTTTTGTTGCGGGATGACTGAGAACGATCCATGCATCTTCTCCGTCTTTCTTGATATTGACGTGTTTATGTTTCAACACTCGTAAATCAGATGGACGGATGAAAGAATTCACCATGAACTGTATTAATAACTTCATCTCTAGGGTGATGGTGACACCTCGAACGATTGTTTGTTCAGATGCACACACTTCACTCATCTTAATCAGTGAGTCATATTCTTCATCGGTCAAATAGTCTCGTTTCTGACTGGTTTGCAATTTGCCGTGCACTTTTGGAAATACTGGCAACTTATCAATCAAGTCATTCGCAATCGCAAATTTGAGTATCTTTCTCAGTACGACTAAGTAATGCGTTTGTGTTGCGGATGAGGAACCGTCTTTTTTGAGAGTTGCGAGAAAACGACTGATTTGAGCATTGGTGATGGTTTGGATGTCTTGTTCACCGAAAAACGGAACTAATGCGTGATTGAAACGAGACAAATCGTTTCTGTAGGTTTGTTTGAGTTGAGTGTTTTCGACTGAATCTAGATACGCACGACCTACTACTGCGAAGGATTTGTTGGTTTCTGATGGATCATCGGATAGGACGGAATTGACTAGAGTTTGTTCGTAGAACTTGATGGCGACTTGTTTTGCTTTTTTGACATCATTTGTTTTGGTTGATTGGGTGTGATATTTGCCTTGATAGTAGACACGGGTCCAGTAAAATTGACTTGCAGGAGTTAGATATATGACTAACTTTTTAGGATAACCGTTAATCGTTTGAATACTTGATGGAATGGGGGTTGTTCGACTCATATTGATGAGTTTACATCGTAAATATAGGGTAGATGACTTAGATACTCACTTAGATACTCCAATTTTATGAAACTTGCAAGTCATTGATTTATATGATATAATAGTAGGTTTATGAAAAAGTGGGTCTTAATCATAATCCGCAGGTCCGGGGTTCGAATCCCTGATTCGCCACCAAATACTTAATAGCCCATACCTGTATGGGCTATTTTCTTTAGTGCCTATCTCAAGTATCCTAGGTCACAACCCAACAAATCATGACTTTGGAGATATTGATGACTTCTATTATTAAAACGGTATTGGCTTTTGCCTTTGCCTGCTTTGCAACTCTGTCACACGCTGAAGATAAAGTGGTTTATCACATTGATGATGCCTCTGTTCAAGCCACTAAAGGTTTGCGTAACATTCGCAACCACCTAGATGTTGCTCCTGCCACCAAGATTGTTGTAGTGACCCATGCCAATGGTGTTGATTTCCTAATGGATGGCGCTAAAGATCCTAAAAACCCTAATATTGACTACGCATCTTTAGTCGGCGCTTTGAAGGCTAGAGGCGTTAAATTTGAAATTTGCGAAATCACGCTTAAAAATCGAAGTTTGAAAAAAGAGCAATTCATCATGGATGCTGACTTCACACCGTCTGGAGTGGCTCGCGTGGGTCAACTTCAATCTAGAGAGAGATTCGCTTATATCAAGCCTTAATACTCGATTTCAAATAGGTATTGAGAACCGCTCAGTTATTAACTGAGCGGTTTTTTACTTTAAAGCACGTAAAATAGCGTTTATATGAAAAAAGTCTATATCCGCACCTTTGGCTGCCAAATGAATGAGTACGACTCAGACAAAATGGCTGATGTACTCAATGCCAAACAGGGATTAATCAAAACAGAGACTCCTGAGGATGCAGATGTGATTCTTTTGAACACCTGCTCTATTAGAGAAAAGGCTCAAGATAAAGTTTTTTCAGACTTGGGTCGCTTAAGAGAATTAAAAGCAAATAAACCAGATTTATTAATTGGTGTTGGTGGATGTGTTGCTAGCCAAGAAGGCAAACACATCATTACTAGAGCACCCTATGTGGATATGGTGTTTGGCCCTCAAACATTACATCGCCTTCCTGAACTTATCAACGAAAGAAGAAAAACAGGAATCCCTCAAGTTGATATCAGCTTCCCAGAAATTGAAAAATTCGACAACCTCCCTCCTGCGCGCGTAGAAGGTGGGGCTGCTTATGTATCAATCATGGAAGGTTGCTCAAAATATTGCAGCTACTGCGTAGTTCCATATACAAGAGGCGAAGAAGTTTCTAGACCTTTTGATGATGTATTGACTGAAGTTGCTGGCCTTGCTCAACAGGGTGTTCAGGAAATTCATTTGCTAGGCCAAAACGTGAATGCCTATCGTGGCCCTATGAGTGGCTCAACTGAAATAGCTGACTTTGCGATGTTGCTAGAGTATGTTGCAGAAATACCAGGCGTTGAACGGATTCGTTTTACAACAAGCCACCCTAAAGAATTTACTCAACGACTGATTGATGCCTACGCGAAAATACCTCAGTTAGTTAGCCACCTTCACTTGCCTGTGCAACACGGCTCTGATCGCGTTTTAGCAGGTATGAAGCGCGGCTACACCATCCTTGAATACAAGAGCTTAATTAGAAAGTTAAAAGCTGTTAGACCTGATCTCACGCTATCAAGCGACTTTATTGTTGGCTTCCCAGGCGAAACAGAAGAAGACTTCCAGCAGCTAATGAAGTTGGTTACAGAACTTAAATTTGATAATAGCTATTGCTTTGTTTACAGCGAGAGACCGGGCACACCAGCGGCGAATCTACAAGATAACACTCCGAAAGAAGTTAAAAATAGACGCCTCAAAGAATTAGTCGCCAAAATTGATGAGCATGTTTTTGAGTTCAACCAACAGATGGTTGGAAAAACAGAGCGCGTCATGATGGAAAGCATGGCTAGAGATGGTCTTCACCTACAAGGTCGCACGGAAAATGGTCGAGTAGTCATCATTGCCATTGATACGGAACAGGCCAAACGCCTAATTGGCAAATTGATTGCCGTTAAGTACACAGAAGCACTACCTCACTCTTTACGCGGGGAGCTTGTCCTTCAATGATAAAAAAAGCCTACCGCTTAAATTTGGACCTGCAGTTTGGCACAGCAAAACTGCAGGAAAAATGGGAAGAAGAAATCACCCCTTTGAAAGTGAAAAAATGGGTGAAGTCAGCGCTACAAGATAACGCTACGATCACACTTCGATTTGTTGGTAGCGCAGAAGGTAAAAAACTTAACCTAACCTACCGCCATAAAGATTACGCCACCAATGTTCTAACTTTTCCTTATGAGCCGATGCCTGGCGCTGAGGAAGTCTTTGCAGACATCGTTATTTGTTTACCGGTTGTTGAAAAAGAAGCTAAAGAGCAAAAAAAGACTTTTGAACAACATCTCATCCATTTAATTGTGCACGGCACATTACACGCCCAAGGCTTCGATCATGAAGATGATGTGGAAGCGGAAGCGATGGAAGAATTAGAAATTGCCATTCTTAAAAAATTAAAGCAGGTAAATCCCTACATTTAATGTAATAAAAATGCGTTATTCTTATTAAATATGACAACTGAACCTGAGCCCCAAAGTCTTTTAGAGCGTCTAGCAAACTTGCTATCGCCAACCCCTGCAACACCTTCCGAAAGAAGAGTCGAGCTTCTTGAAACTCTTAAAGAAGCACAAGCGGATGGCTTAATTGACGCAGATGCTTTAGCAATGATTGAAGGCGTCTTCCAAGTCGGAGAACTATCAGCAAGAGATATTTTGATCCCTAGAGCTCAAATTGATTGGATTGATATCAATGGCTCCATCGAGGATACGATCGCAGAAGTGATCAAAGCGGCTCACTCAAGATTCCCCGTATACGAAAACAGTAGAGATAACGTTATTGGCATTTTGCTAGCCAAAGACTTACTCAGACACTCTCAAGAAGAGGACTTTCAACTAAGAGACTGGCTAAGACCAGCCGTGTTCATTCCTGAGTCAAAGCGTCTGAGCGTTTTATTGAAAGATTTTCGCGACCATCGCAATCACATTGCCATTGTTGTTGATGAATATGGTGGCGTTGCAGGCTTAGTAACCATTGAAGATGTACTTGAACAAATTGTTGGTGACATCGAAGACGAACATGACACTGATGATATTGAAGACAACATCACCAGCATGGAAGATGGCAAATTCAGAATCCGCGGCATTACAGAATTAGAACAAGTAAATGAAGTACTAAAAACTTCATTTGAAGATGAAGATAACGACACTCTTGCAGGCTTCATCCTCAAGCACTTAGGCCGAGTGCCTCACAAAGGCGAGTCAGTCAATATCAATAACATTCATTTTGAAGTTCAGCGCGCTGATGCTAGACAGGTGCATGTTCTTTTAGCAAGCCCCCTTCAATCTGATCACAATTGATTCAAGCGCTTTTTTTCTTCCTACTGGGTAGTGCTTGCTCATGGCTCATTGAGCTACCTTATGGCGGATGGCTCATTATTCTTGGGCTTAGCTTTTCACTGCATCGTATCTTTTCAAATCAGAAGCCATTTAAATCTGCCTGGATTTTTAGTTTAGGTTACTTCTGCAATGCTCTTTGGTGGATTTATATCAGCCTTCATGATGTTGGTGGCATGATGGCACCGTTATCAATTTTTGCTGTAGTAGCACTCTCTTCTTATTTAGCAATTTTCCCAGCAATAGCAATTAAGCTGGCTACCAAAATTAAAGGCCCCATTTGGCAGGTCTTAAGTATCGCCAGTCTCTGGACAATCTTTGAATGGTTAAGGGGCCAACTATTTACTGGATTCCCCTGGGCAGGTATTGCAGAAACACAAGTAGATGGACCTTTTTTTGCTTGGGCTCCCATAGCTGGTGGACTCGCTTGCACTTGGGCTGCCTTAGCAATAGCTGGCTTTATCAGTCAGAGCAAAACTAGTCTTTCAAGCAAATTTATTGTTTGTGTTTCTTTTATTTCAATCAGTCAGATTCTTGGTTTGGCGTCGTTCACTCAACCTATTGGCGAACCAATTGACCTCACTTTGATTCAAGGAAACTTCCCTCAGTCTTTAAAATTCAACCCGCAATATTTACAAACTCAAGTGAACTTCTATGAGCAAAGTATTCGGGAGAGTAAAAGCACCTTAGTTATTGCCCCAGAAACAGCATTGCCAATTCCTCAGAGAAATATCCCCGATTCTTTTTTCAAAAATTTATCAAACAACAACCCCAAGAAAAATATTCTCGTTGGGCTTGTGGGTGAAAGCTCAACTGGTCAATACTCAAACTCAGCACTTGGTCTACAGCTCAATAAAGATCACTACAAGTACAACAAAAGTCATTTAGTTCCATTCGGCGAGTTTGTACCTTGGGGTTTCCAATGGTTTGTTGATGCTATGCATATTCCTCTGGGTGATTTTTATCGGGGATCAAAGAATCAAGATCCATTCATGATTGAGCATGCAGGTGGATTTATTGCTGCTGGCGTCATGATTTGCTACGAAGATGTATTCGGCGATGAATTGGCAGCCAGACAACGCGATGCTGCAACCAAGCATAATTTATGGATCAATATGACCAATTTGGCTTGGTTTGGTGACAGTCAGGCATCAGAACAACAACTAAGATTAGCCCAATTGCGATCCCTAGAAACCGGAATCCCGACCTTGAGAGCAACCAATACTGGCATTACGGCCATCATTAACCATGAAGGTCAGGTTGTAGACCAATTGCCATCATTCCAGCAGGGCATCCTTAAAAACAATGTCCAAGCCTATACAGGGCTCACCCCCTTTGTTAAGTGGGGAGACATGCCTATTTTGTTGCTTTCTTTAATATTGCTTGTTCTTGGGTGGCAACAAACTAAAAAGTGGTCCTAAACCCCTCAAGAAAGGTAAAATCTCAGGGTTCAGGAAACCTATCATATGCTTACCTTTCAGCAAGTCATTCTTACATTACAAAACTATTGGGACCAACAAGGTTGTGCCCTTTTGCAACCTGTTGACCTTGAGGTCGGGGCTGGTACTTCACATACAGCTACTTTCCTAAGATCTCTTGGCCCAGAGCCATGGAAAGCGGCGTACGTTCAGCCTTCAAGACGCCCTAAGGATGGTCGTTATGGCGAGAACCCCAACAGACTCCAACATTACTATCAATATCAAGTTGTTCTAAAGCCTGCTCCAGAAAATATCTTGGATTTATACCTAGGTAGTTTGGAAGCTCTTGGCCTTGACCTCAAACAAAACGACATTCGTTTTGTTGAGGATGATTGGGAAAACCCAACATTAGGCGCTTGGGGATTGGGTTGGGAAGTTTGGCTGAATGGCATGGAAGTGACTCAGTTCACTTACTTCCAACAGGTAGGTGGTATTGACTGCAAACCTATCTTAGGTGAAATCACATACGGTTTAGAGCGTTTAGCCATGTATCTACAAAAAGTAGAAAACGTTTACGACCTTGTTTGGACAGATGGCGTGAGCTATGGCGACGTCTACCACCAGAATGAAGTTGAACAATCAACATATAACTTTGAGTATTCCAATGCCGATTTGCTATTCCAGCAATTTGGTAACTATGAGAATGAAGCTAAACGCTTGATGGAAATCCCTTTAGCTTTACCAGCTTACGAAATGGTTTTAAAAGCTGCTCACACTTTCAATCTTTTAGATGCTCGTGGAGCCATCTCTGTAACTGAAAGAGCTGCCTATATCGGTCGCATTCGAAATCTTTCACGCAGTGTTGCTCAAGCCTACTATGAGTCCCGCGAAAAATTAGGATTCCCAATGTGTCAAAAAAATGGAGGTGCAAAATGAGTCAAGCACCTTTACTACTAGAACTTTTCACAGAAGAGCTTCCTCCAAAAGCGCTTAAGAAATTAGGTCAAAGCTTTTCAGATGGCATTAGTCAGTCTTTAAAAAGCCAGGGTCTATTAAGCGACACTAGCGTCACCACAAGTTTTGCAACCCCACGCCGATTAGCCGTTCACATTTCTGATGTTCTTGAAAAGGCCCCTAATCGTCGTGCTCAAGAAAAACTATTACCTGTCTCTATTGCTTTAGATGCTGAAGGTAAAGCAACAGCACCTTTGTTGAAAAAGTTAGCTGCTCTAGGTTACCCAGATGTAGCCATTACATCTCTTGAAAGACAGGGTTCAGATAAATCAGAAACCTTCTACCTCAGCGTAGATGTTGAAGGTGTTGAATTATCAAAAGGATTACAAGCTGCAATTGAACAAACAATTAGTAAATTGCCAATTCCTAAAGTGATGCGCTATCAAATTGCGCCAGGCACCCCTCAAGTTCAAGATGTTGAATTTGTTCGCCCTGCACATGGCCTCTTGGCACTTCACGGCAAGGAACTTGTTTCTATCAAGGCTCTTGGTCTTACCTCGAGTAAAACAACCTTAGGTCATCGCTTCTTATCTTCCGGCCTTATTGAAGTTAAGCATGCTGATGAGTACGCGACAGCTTTAAAAGAATCTGGAAAAGTTATTGCCAGCTTTGATCTTCGTTTAGAGCAAATGAGAGCAGCACTCATTGAAGCATCAAAAGGTAAGCAAGTATTGATGCCTGAATCTCTTATGGAAGAGGTCTGCTCTTTGGTTGAATGGCCAGTTGTTTATACCTGCCAATTCGAAGAGGAGTTCTTAGCGGTTCCTCAAGAGTGTTTGATTTTGACCATGCAAACAAATCAAAAATACTTTGCCATGACAGATGCTAATGGCAAGCTATCTAACCAATTCTTGATCGTTTCAAACATTCAAACCGAGACACCAGAAGCCATCATTTCAGGTAATGAGAGAGTTGTGAGACCCCGTCTTGCTGATGCTAAATTCTTTTATGAGCAAGATCGTAAGAAACCTCTTATCGAAAGAACAGCCCTGCTATCTAAAGTTGTTTATCACAACAAGCTAGGAACTCAACTTGAGAGAACTGAAAGAGTCAGCAAAATTGCCAGCCTCATAGCCAGCCAACTCAAGAAACACAAACCATCTATAGATGTATCTTTAGCTGAACGTGCAGCAAAGCTTGCCAAGGCTGACTTATTAACGGATATGGTTGGTGAGTTCCCTGAGCTTCAAGGCGTCATGGGTCGTTACTACGCATTAAATGACAAAGAACATCCTGACGTGGCTGCAGCCTGTATGGAGCATTACGCGCCAAGATTTGCTGGTGACCTATTACCGCAAACTGATACAGGAACGATCTTGGCTCTTGCTGATAAATTAGAGACCCTCGTGGGTATCTGGGGCATCGGTTTATCTCCTACCGGAGAGAAAGATCCTTTTGCACTTCGCCGTCACGCCCTAGGTATTTGTCGCATCTTATTGGAAAAGAAACTTCCTTTAAATATCTGCGAATTAATTGATACAGCTTTAACTCAATTTACCCAAGCTGAAGTTAAAGAAAATGCTAAAACTGATGTAATTCATCAATTCATTCTAGATAGACTTAGAGCTTATCTAAAAGATCAAAGCCTAGATGGAAAAAACTATTCAACGAATGAAGTTGAATCCGTTGTTAGCCAATCACCACAATTGCTAGATGATGTTTTGCAAAGACTTGAGGCGGTTCGCTTATTCAGTGGGCTAGATGCAGCACCTGTTCTTGCTGCTGCCAATAAGCGTATTGGCAACATCTTGAAAAAAGTTGATTTTGAAATTCCAAAATTAGTGGATAGCAAACTACTAACCTTAGATGCTGAAAAATCCTTAGCCAAAGCATTAGAAGCCATCATGCCTGAAGTAACGCGTGCATTTGAGCAGGGTAACTTTACGGCGGCTCTTCAAGCATTTGCAACTCTAAGAAATGACATCGATCAATTCTTTAACGATGTCATGGTGATGGATCCAGATACTGCTTTAAGAAATAATCGTTTGGCATTGTTATCAACCTTGCATAGCTTGATGAATAAAGTTGCTGACATTGGTAAGTTAGCTGCATAAAGTTATGGCATCTAAAGCTCCTCACTCAAAACTAGTGATCCTTGATAGAGATGGTGTTATCAATGAAGATAGCGACCTTTACATCAAATCACCAGATGAGTGGCTACCCATCCCAGGCAGCTTAGAAGCCATTGCAAAACTGAATCAAGCTGGATACCACATTGCCGTAGCTACGAATCAGTCAGGTGTAGGCAGGGGTTTTTACGACATGGATATGCTCAATGCCATTCATGAAAAATTCCATCGCCTTTTAAGTAAAGTGGGCGGTCATGTTGATGCCATCTTTTTCTGTCCACATACCGATGCTGACAAATGTAATTGCAGAAAACCACTCCCAGGAATGATTCATCAAATTTCTGAAAGATATGGCATTCCTATTAAAGGTGTTCCCATAGTCGGGGACAGCGTTAGAGATTTGGTAGCTGGAGTTGCTGTTGGTGCAGAACCACATTTAGTATTAACAGGCAAAGGCGAGAAAGCACGCGCAAGCGGAGAACTCCCTCCATATACAGCCATTCATCAAGATTTAATGGCTTTTGCTAATCACTTCATACAGCGCTCATGATTTATCTTCGCTCGATTACCCTTTTCTTATGCATGCTGGCATTTACTCCAGTATGGGCAACAATTTGTATCGTTAGCTTCCCATTGCTTCCAGCATCAAAAAGATATGAATTGGCGCGCGTTTGGAATATTACGATCACTTTTTTAGCCAAAGTGATCTGCGGTATCGAATATGAAATTCGCGGGATGGAAAACATTCAGACAATGCTTGATAAGCCAGTTATTTTGCTATCAAAACATCAGTCTGCTTGGGAAACCATCGCATTACTGGCATTAATGCCAAAACAACTCTGCTTTGTATTTAAAAGAGAGTTACTCTGGATTCCATTTTTTGGCTGGGCTCTTGGTTTATTAAGAATGATTCATATCAATCGTTCAAAAACTGCCGCAGCTTCGCAGTCAATTGCCTCACAGGGCAAAAAATATTTATCTCAAGGCCTTTGGATCATTATTTTTCCAGAAGGTACACGCACACCGGTAGGCACACATCAGGCCTATCACAAAGGTGGTGCACGCTTAGCTAGTGCCACGAATGCATGGGTCATTCCTATCGCCCATAATGCCGGACACTTCTGGCCTAAGAATAGCTTCTTGAAATACCCTGGAAAAATTATTGTCTCAATTGGTCCTGCGATTAGTTCTGAAGATAAATCTGCCGGGCAATTACATCAAAATGCTGAGCAGTGGATTGAAGCTGAGATGCGCGTTATTGATGCGCCAGCTTACAAGCCCAATTAATATAGTCCTGCACTGGGATATCCTGCGCCCTTAATCCAAGAACCTCATCAGACAGCCCCAACTGATCTTTCACTGAAGAAAGGTTGTTTCTGAGAACTTTACGGCGCTGTGCAAATGCCATCAAAACCAAAGACTCTAGCGAACGATATTCTTCAGCGCTCAACTTTAGATCTTTTCTTGGAATCATTTTTACAACAGCAGAATCCACCTTAGGCGGCGGATCAAATGCGTCAGGCGGAACATCTAAGACATTCTCCATATGGTATCTAGATTGCAACATCACAGACAAGCGACTGTACTCTGAATCACCATGCTGAGCCACCATTCGCTCAATCACCTCTGCTTGCAACATAAATACCTGCTCATCAACAATATCAGCAGCAGACATTAAATGGAATAACAAAGGTGAAGAAATGTTGTAGGGCAAGTTTCCGACTATCTTGACCCTAGCAAGCGAATTACTTTGTTGCAGTTGCTGTTTTGCCCCACTAGCCCAAGCCAAAAAATCAAACTTCAGAGCATCCGCCTCATGAATAGTGAGATTTGCAATCGATTCGTTTTTCCAACGCTTAACCAAGTCTCTGTCTAACTCAACAACTGACATTTGATTTAAGGAAGCTAACAATGGTCGCGTCATGGCGCCTAAGCCTGGACCAATCTCGATCACTGCATCCTCTGGGTCAGGCTCTATAGCTCTGACAATGGCATGGATGATGCCACTATCAACTAAAAAGTGCTGTCCGAAACGTTTACGAGCCTGATGTGCCACGACTATTCCTTGCCATTTTTTCGGCTAAATCCAATGCTGCGATCATACTTGATGGGTCAGCAATACCTTTGCCAGCAATATTAAGCGCTGTACCATGATCAACAGAAGTTCGAATCATCGGCAACCCTAGGGTAACGTTAACACCCCCACCAAAGGTGGCAAATTTAAATGGCGCCAAACCTTGATCATGCGACATGGCCAAAATAACATCTGCATCCATCAAATTTTTAGGGCTAAAAATAGTATCGCCCGGTAATGGGCCAACTAAGTTATATCCCTTATTTTGCATTGCCGTTATTGCTGGAATGATGACTTCTAATTCTTCACAGCCCAAATGACCCGATTCACCTGCATGAGGATTAAGTCCTGTTACATAAATCTTTGGTCGCTTTAAGTTGAATTTGCTTTTTAAATCATGATCAACAATAGCAATTGTTTCTTCTATTAATGATTTTGAAATAACTGTTGATACATCCTTAAGAGGAACATGTGTTGTCACTAGCGCAACCCTGAGCTCTTCTGGAAGCAAGGGAGATTCAAAAATAGGTTTGCCACATAACATCATTACTACCAATGAAGAACCACACTTTTCAGCTAGGTACTCAGTATGTCCAGTAAAGGTTATACCCCTGTCAGCAATAATGCTTTTTTGAACCGGCGCCGTCACCATCGCATCGTATTTGCCAGATAAACAAGATGAAATAGCGGTATCAAGAGTTTCTAGAACATACTTAGAATTTTGAACATTCAAAATCCCTGGCTGCACAGCTGCGGCGAGTGGGCAGTGCTCAACAACCAAACGATCATGTGATTTAGGGAATAGGGATTCATCTCCAATAAGATGAATCACCACATCATCATGGCTCGACAAATAATCTTGCGCTGCTTTTAAACTTATTTCGGGACCAACACCTGCTGGCTCACCTGTTGTTAAAGCAAGATGGATCATCATTAATCGATGGATCGAATTTCTACTGTTGCACCGTCTCGAATTTGACGAATCCAATCTTCATAAGCCTGATCTAACTTTCTTTCTCGCAATGCTGCACGAGCATAGTCACGTTGCTTATCTGAAGAAAGCTTTGTGTTGCGACGCTCAATCACCTGAATGAGGTGCCAACCAAATTCTGTTCGAACAGGCTCACTCACCTCATTAATATTTAAACGATTCATTGCTTGCTCAAATTCAGGAACCAATTCACCTGGAGACATCCAGCCTAGAGCACCACCACCAGGAGCGCTGCCATCCTCAGAATATTTTTTAGCCATTTGAGAAAAGTCACTAACCTTGGTTTTAATTTGCTCTTTAAAACTATTCAAACGACGCTGCGCTTCTTGATCTGTCACACCAGAGCGATGCTTCAATAATATGTGTCGCGCTTGGGTTTGCGTGATCGTAATATCTACACTACTAGCCACTGCAGCACCCTTGCGATCCATCACCTTAACAATGTGAAACCCTGCGCCACTTTGCAAGAGTCTTGGAACCATTTGATTGGCTGAGATGTTATTAGCTGCATCAACTAATAGCTGCGGTAAACGATCTAAAGTTCTATAACCCAAATCTTCAGAACGAATACCAGAACCAGTCACAGCCACTTTCTTACTAAATCCTAAGAAATCTTTTTCTGCTGAAGCCTGCTTCAAAAGACCTTCAGCTTTTTCACGCGCAACCGCAATATCAGCCTGAGATGCATTACCCGGAACTGAAATCACTAATTGAGCAAGATAGATTTCACTATTACCCTCTTGAGCAATCTTCCCTCTATTTTTTTCTGCTATGTAGTTATCAATTTCGGCTTCACTAACTCGTACACGCGCATCAACCTCACGCTCACGCAATCTTGCAGCAATCACCTCTCTGCGAAGATCTTCTTTGTATCTGTTAAAGGACATGCCATCTTTTTCAAGCTTTGCTTTAAATTCAGCTGAACTTAATTTACTTTGGCCAATCACATTGGCAAGAATTCTTTCTAACTCTGCATCAGAGACTCGAATACCCTGCTCCTTAGCAATATTTTGTTGAATTTGCTCTGAGATTAGCCTCTCTAAAATTTGCTTTCTTAATTCAGCAGCAGGCGGCAACTGACGATTAGCGGTTTTAAATTGCTTCTCAATTAAGGCAACTCTTCTTTCTAACTCAATCTTAGTAATCAAGCTGGTATCAACAACTGCGACCACTTGGTCAATCGCTTGATTTTGTTTTTGAGCATAAACAGCATTACCAAGGAAAGTAAAACCTAGAGCGCAAAAAATAATATTAGCTAGCTTCATTCGTAACTTTCAAATGGGGATATAGGTGCAGGATTAGGGCTAACAGGCTCATAGCCTGGTATGTTAAAACGAATTAAGTCGATTGAGTTATTGCCAAAGCCTGAAAAGCCTTTGAAATCAATTTGCATATAAATCTCTGAAGTCGCCATCACTGATGTATTTTGATAACGACGCTGTACGAGTCTCATGACCCAACAATCTGCATCGTACTCAAGACCAGCAACACGATTCAATACACGATTAGAAATCAAGTCATAGTTATAACGGGCGATACCGTACCATTGCCTAGTGATAGGCCATTGTCCTGATGCCTCGTATTGATCAGTAGTTGCAGCGTTATAAGCATCAACCGTTCTCTTGTAACTGAGATTTAATAATTTTCTCATTTCAGGTCGGTAGCTAGCAGTCACACTTTGCTGAACTAATTTACTGATTTGATCGTTGTACTGAACTAAACCGTCCAAGTTAAAGTTACCAATTAGGCGAGTTGACAAACCGGCCAATAAATCAGATCTTTTTTGTTGAGGCTGGGTTGTCAAAGTAACTCTCTGACCTTCTAGGTCAACTCGCTGAGCAAGCACACCCCTCAAGCGCTCAATACCTGTATCCGCATCCAAAACTCTAGACGTAATACCAAAAGTTACTTTGTTATTGTCGGCAACACGGTCATTACCAACAAAAGTGTTTTCACTAAATATTTGAGAAATACCAAATCCAGAATCTGCAGTATCAAATAAAGGTAAATCAGCTTGATATCGATAAGGTGTGTATACGTAGAAAGCCCTTGGTTCTAAAGTCATCAATATGTTGCGATTGAAAATACTTGTGAGCTCTAGCGCATCACGCTCAAATACCAAGCCAGAATCCAGGCTAAATGTTGGCAAAGTAACATTGCGATTTAAATCTGGCTGACCAGGAAAAGGATCAACAGAATATTGAGTTGATCTAACTGTTACCTTAGGAGTCAAATATGAGCCCGGAGTCATCCATGGCTTGGCGACTGACGTTACTGCATACGCACGATTACCAGCACTGAATTTTCTATCGTCTTTTACAGCGCCCTTGTATGTAAATCTAGTTGCATCAGATTCAAATGTGAAATTAAAGCCATTCCAATTATTCTTTGCATACTTGGCATTAACTTGCGGCTCACGGTCATAAGGCAAAGACTCAGTAGCAGCAGTAAGAGGATCTGGCAAAAGTGTTTGAAAATTTTGAACACGACTCAAGATACTCCAACCGTTATTGGCATAACGCGTTCCGACCTCTTGATTGAATTGACGATTAATGACGCCATTCAAACTCTTTCCTAGGTCATCAACGTAAAAGTCGTCAGAAACTTTATTGAAGTCGGTGTAACCAACTAGTCCTGTAGCTAGATTTTGAGTGTGCTTCAAACCAAATGCCCAACGGTTTTTCCCGAAGGCCGCATCATCCAAAACTTCTGCGGTCACTACTCCAGAATAGTTTCTATCTAAGTAACGGAACTCACCACCCAACTGCTCGCCACGCCCCTCAATATATCTAGGGAACAATGTCATGTCTCTGTTTGGAGCAATATTGACGTAATAAGGAAGGGTAATATCCCAACCCTTAACGCCGCCACGATTAACCGTTCCGTATGTTGGAGACAAAAACCCAGAGCGGCGCTCTGAGCCAACTGGCAAAGCAAATACTGGCGTGTATAAAACTGGTACGTTAAAGAAGTGCAAAACGGCATTGGTGCCAACGGCAGACTTTGTGTCCTGCTCAACATCCATACGACTAGCAGTCAAATACCAATCTAAATTTTCTGGGCGGCACGTGCTGTAACGGAGCTTCTCTAATTCAAACTCACCGCCCTCTTTAAAATCAACGCGGCTCGCATTACCGTAACCACCGATATCTCTGAGCTCATAATCTGGCTTTTCCATCCAGCCTTCTTGAGCATCTAACTTCAACTTTGCTTCAGTGCCTTTAAAGTAAGTCGAGTCCTTCAACAAAGTGGCATTACCTTCAATATCGGCAACATCAGTATCAGGATCGTAAACAATCACATCACCTCTGATGACTGTTCTACCTCTGCGAATAACTGCATCACCTTCTAAGCGCATCTGTCGATCCATCACACCGTCTAATTTTTTAGAGGATGTAAAGGTTGGAGACAAATCATCCGGAACAATAGGACGAACCAATAATTGGTCTTCGAGTTTTAGATTTAAATGGTCCGCCTTAGAGTCTGCCAATTCTTCAGAATTGGCGCCCTGAGCTATGAATAGAGAAACGGAAACACCCACTAACAATTGCTTGAATAGCGGGCTTTTCGGATCGAGAATCAAGCTCGGGGTAATAAAAGTTTTAGGCATATTACTTAAGTGCTTTTATTATACGAATCCATGAAGACTGATACCCGCTTATCTGAATTAAATAATTGGTTGGCCACCGTGGCCCCAAAGTGGTCTATTGACCCCAACTCGATTAAACCAGCATCTAGTGACGCCAGTTTTAGGCGTTACTTTAGGGTTTTAGGGGATAAAAATGCTCAAAACAGCAGTTTTATCATCATGGATGCACCTCCCCAGAGCGAGGATACAAGGCCCTTTATCGCTGTAGCAGCGCTTTTGGCTGAAACAGGGGTTAATGTTCCCCTCGTCTTGGAATCTGATGTGAACCAAGGCTTTTTGCTATTGTCCGATTTAGGCAATCAAACTTATCTATCGGTCCTAAGCCCAGAAACAGCACCAAAACTCTATAAAGAAGCGTCTGCGGCGCTCATTAAGATGCAGCAAGCATCAGGGGCAAATAAGCTACCTCACTATGACAGAGCGCTTTTAACAAGAGAATTAGACCTTTTCCCTGAGTGGTACCTCAACAAACATCTTCAAATTCAGTTAAGTGAGACTGAAAAGCAAGATTTAGCCAAGGTTTTTGAGCTCATTCTCGAAAATAACCTCGCCCAAGCCCAAGTTTTGGTTCACAGGGACTATCACAGCAGAAATTTAATGGTGACTGAAGGCAATAACCCTGGCATTTTGGATTTTCAAGATGCAGTTTATGGTCCGATTACTTATGACCTCGCCTCCCTATTTAGAGATGCTTACATTGAGTGGGAAGAGCCAGAACAAATGGACTGGTTAATCCGCTACTGGGAAATGGCTCGTAAGGCAGGTTTGCCAGTTCAAAGCGAATTTGGGGATTTCTATAAAGATTACGAATGGATGGGGCTACAGCGTCACCTCAAAGTCTTAGGTATTTTTGCCCGCCTCTATCACCGTGATGGCAAAGATGCTTATCTCAAAGATATTCCGTTGGTATTTAAATACACTCGAAAAGTAGCGGAGCGATATATCAGCCTTAAACCTTTGGTGCGCTTATTAGACAAAATTGAAGGCATTAATCGCCCAGATGGTTTAACTTTCTAATTATGAGCAATTACATTCCTATCCCCTGCATGGTTCTAGCAGCTGGCCGCGGGGAAAGAATGCGCCCATTAACCGATCACACCCCAAAGCCATTATTAACGGTTAAAGGAAAATCTCTGATTGATTGGCATCTCGAGAACTTGGCCAATCATGGTGCTCATCAGCTTGTAATTAATCATGCGTGGTTAGGCGAGAAAATAAGCGCTCACATCGAGCAATCCAACTACCCGAAATTAAGCATTCGTTTGTCTGAAGAAAAAGTTGCCCTTGAAACAGCAGGCGGTTTAAGACAAGCTATGTCACTGATGCAGATTGAAGATTATTTTTTTGCCATCAATGGTGATGTTTTCTGCCCCAACTTTCCATTTGAGAAAATTAATGGCATTGTTGAAGACCTTCGTAAGAACGGAAGTCAGACACTTGCCCATCTATTTTTAATTAAGAATCCCTCCCATAACGCCAGCGGAGATTTTTGCTTAAAAAATGGCTATGTTTTGGATAAAGACCCATCCTCGGACAATTACACATTTTCAGGCGCTGGGATCTATCACCAAGACCTGCTCAAAGGGATTAAGATAGGTGAAGTTGCCAAATTAGCCCCAATCCTCAGAAATGCTATGGGTAACTCTCAAGTTACCGGAGAATTACTTAAAGTGGATTGGGTTGATGTTGGAACACCCGAAAGATTGGCTGAATTAAATCAACACAAATGAGTCATACAACTGAGTTTCCTCGCGAGATTTATGCCAACAGGCGGCATCGCCTAGCTACAGCTGTGCGCGAAAAAACAGGTGGTGGCGTTGTTATTCTAGAAACAGCCTCAGAAAAATATAGAAATAGAGATAGTGATTTCCCCTATCGCCATGATTCAGACTTTTATTACCTCACAGGATTTTCTGAGCCAGGTGCAACACTGGTCATGGTTGTTGGAAAAAGTTCATCAGAAACAATTTTATTTTGTAGGCCAAAAGATCTAGAGCGAGAAATCTGGGACGGCTGGAGGCTTGGTCCTGATGCCGCACCAATGGCTCTTGGTATCGATACTGCCCATTCGAACATCACAATCGACAGCAAGATTCCAGAACTTCTTGGAAATCAAAACGCCATCTACACACGCATAGGTGGGCATCCAGAACAAAGCCAGCAACTTCATCAATGGCTTGACCAGGTAAGAGGTCTAGCTAGAAGTGGTGTGACAACTCCAGCGGCATTATTTGATGTTGAAAGTATTGTTCATGAGATGCGCTTATTCAAAGATGCGCATGAAATTCAGATCATGCGTGAAGCTGGAAAAATTGCAGCGCTTGGCCACATCAAAGCGATGCAAAAATCACAAGCTGGCTTACGTGAATATCACCTAGAGGCCGAACTACTTCACACCTTTAGAAGCTTAGGTGCAGAAAGTGTTGCCTACAACAGCATTGTTGCTGCGGGTGCTAATGCATGTGTATTACACCACCGTGCTGGCAATGCTTTATTAAAAGACGGTGATCTTTGCCTGATTGATGCAGGATGCGAACTTCATGGTTATGCATCTGACATCACAAGAACATTTCCGATCAATGGTCAATTTAGCTCGGCACAAAAAGCTGTTTATGAAATTGTGTTGGCCGCTCAAGAGGCAGCTATTAGCGTGACTCAGGTTGGTCGTGATTTTCAAGCGCCTCATGAAGCTGCATTAAAAATCATTACTCAAGGTCTTTTAGATTTAGGCCTTTTAGATAAAAAAGTAATTGGTAGTCTAGAGAACGCACTTGAAGCTAAAGCTTATCAACGCTTCTACATGCACAGAACCAGTCACTGGTTAGGTATGGACGTCCATGATGTGGGCCAATACCGTGAACTTGACAGTGATCTCACACCAAAACCTTGGCGCATCTTAAAAGAAGGCATGGTGCTAACTATTGAGCCTGGCATTTACATTAGAAAAGCTGATGATGTTGATGCGAAATATTGGGATATCGGAATCAGAATTGAAGATGATGCACTGGTGACTTCAGGCAATTGTGAGTTGATGAGTCGAGATGTACCTGTGACAGTATCTGAAATTGAATACCTAATGAAACACGCCTCATGAAAAGGATTGCGATCATTGGAGCAGGTCCAGTTGGCTTAGCTTGTGCCAGTTGGATCCTAAGTAAAACTCCAGATGCACATCTGGATTTATATGATCGACTTGCCGAATCTGATGATGCAATCAGTCAAGGTGATAGCCGCGGCATCGCTGTCTCACAAGGTAGCCATCTGTTACTTAATAGCATTGGTGCATGGCCTAACAACTCTCCAGCAATCCATAAAATTCATGTATCTCATCGCGGTCATTTTGGTCGTGCCATTGTGCGCCGTGAAGAACTTAATCAAGCTGCGCTAGGACATATCGTTCGTTATGCCGATATTCATTTGGCTATTAGGAAAGCCCTGAAAAAGATTTCATCTAGCTCACCAAACTTTAATTGGCACTTCAGTCAGACAATTGATACCTTAGATAAAAATAATCTGGCTGATGTAGTTATTCATGCTGAAGGTGGCTTGTTTAAACAACAAGAATGGCAAGAGATTTATCGAGATTATGAGCAAACGGCCATTGTTGGTTGGATCAAAACAGATCGCGCTCATCAGCACTTGGCTTGGGAACGCTTCACTGAAGAAGGTCCTTTAGCGCTCTTACCTAGCCACAAAGGTCAGGAGTACCTCAATTTAGTATGGTGCGGCAATCCTAAGGCAACAGAAGATCGCCTAGCCTTAAATCCTCAAGAATTTTTATCCCAACTTCAAAAAGCCTTTGGCTCAAGAGCCGGCAAGTTTATCGATGCTGGAGAACTGAGATCTTATGACCTTGGCTTAAACGCCAGAAAAGAAATTGTTAGCGGTCATGAAGTTTGGATTGGTAACGCCGCTCAGACGATGCATCCAGTTGCTGGGCAAGGCCTCAATTTAGGTTTGCGTGATGCCCATACATTGGCTGAATCACTAACAACTCATCACACTGCTCAAGAAGCACTAGACCAATATCAAGTTTTAAGAAAAACCGACAGAAATACAACCATTGCAACAACTGACTTTTTAGCCAGAATTTTTACGTCTAAATTAAAGCCAGTTATTTGCGCAAGAGGTATTGCTTTAGCTAGTCTTCAATTATTAATACCAGTTAAACAGAGCCTAACCAGACAGATGATGTTTGGTCAAAGATAAGCAGTTCAATTTGCTTAAATTTTAGGCAAAAGTAAGCTTCTCATGGTAGAGTGGCGCCCTGATGAAATTAGGCTTACACACCCTTCCCAACAACCTATTTGTAGCTCCCATGGCGGGGGTCACTGATCGACCTTTTCGTCAACTTTGCAAACAACTAGGCGCTGGCTACGCTGTGTCAGAAATGATTGCTTCTAACGCCATGCTCTGGAATAGCGCTAAAACACTCAGAAGAGCTAATCATGATGGTGAGGTAGAGCCTATCTCAGTACAAATTGCAGGTGCCGACCCTCAGGTGATGGCAGAAGCCGCTGTCTTAAATATTGATCGTGGCGCACAAATTATTGATATCAATATGGGCTGCCCAGCAAAAAAAGTATGTAATGTTGCTTCAGGATCAGCGCTGCTTAAAGATGAGCCCCTTGTTGGACGAATCTTAGAAACAATAGTTAATCAGGTGAAGAAAGATCACCCTCAAGTCCCGGTCACTCTAAAAATAAGAACAGGCTGGGATAGAGATAATAAAAATGCTATCAAGATTGCGCAAATTGCAGTCAACAGCGGCATTGAAATGCTGACGATTCATGGTCGAACAAAAGCTGATCTTTACCATGGCCAAGCTGAATACGAAACAATCGCTGCAGTTAAGGCTTCAATCAACATCCCTGTTGTTGCCAATGGTGACATCAACTCTCCTGAAAAAGCTAAATTCGTACTAGAGCAAACTGGAGCTGATGCTTTGATGATTGGTAGAGCTGCTCAGGGAAGACCTTGGATATTTAGAGAAATTTTGCATTTCTTAAAAACTGGACAACATCTTCCAGCTCCGATGATTACTGAGATCCAAGGGATTATGAATCATCACCTACTTGATCATTATGAGTTTTATGGTGAATACGCTGGCGTTCGTAGCGCCCGCAAGCATATTGCTTGGTATTGCAGAGGTCTCAAAGGTTCTCATGCTTTCCGTCACCATATGAATACAATTGATGATTGTCAAAAGCAGTTAATCGCTGTTAATCACTTCTTCGACTCACTCAAAGAAGATTCAGAACAATTAATTTATTTAGAAGCAGCTTAACTATGCAAGCCCCTCAACAACATCCAGTTAGCCAAACCATTGAAAAGCATTTAAAACGCTATTTAGATGATTTAGGCGAAACAGCCCCAAGCAATGTTTATCAAATGGTTTTAAGTGTGATGGAAAAACCCGTCCTTGAACTCATCATGAAACATGCTGATCAAAACCAATCCCTTGCTGCCACATACTTAGGCATCAATCGCAACACCCTTAGAAAAAAACTTTTGGAACACGGCCTTCTTTGAAGATCGTAAAAAATCAATTTATTTTCACTTTCACTTATTAATCACTTTATTTAGACCTCACTACTATGATCCGTACAGCTCTACTCTCAGTTTCAGACAAAGCAGGCATCGTGCCTTTTGCAAAATCACTCCATGAATGTGGCGTCAAACTTATCTCTACTGGCGGCACTGCCAAACTATTGGCAGATAACGGCTTACCTGTTGTTGAGGTAGCAGAATTAACTGGTTTCCCAGAAATGTTGGATGGTCGCGTAAAGACTCTTCACCCAATGGTGCACGGTGGCTTATTGGCGCGTAGAGATTTTCCTGAGCACATGGCTGCTCTTAAAGAGCACGGTATTGGCGCAATTGATATGTTGGTTATTAATCTTTATCCATTCCAAAAAACAGTAGCCCAAAAAGAATGTTCTTTTGAAGATGCTATTGAGAACATTGATATTGGTGGCCCAGCCATGTTGCGTGCTGCAGCAAAAAATCATAAAGATGTGACTGTATTGATTTCACCGACTGATTACGATCATGTATTGAAAGAAATGAAAGACAACAAAAATGAAGTTTCTTTCAAAACTAACTTTATGTTGGCAAAAAAGGTATATGCCCACACTGCACAGTATGACGGCGCTATTGCTAACTACTTATCTAGCTTAGGCGATGATCTACAGCATGGCACGCGTAGCGAATATCCACAAACATTGCACTTGGCGTTCAATAAGGTACAAGACATGCGTTACGGTGAGAATCCTCATCAAGGGGCAGCTTTCTACAAAGATACTCAGATCATCCCTGGTGCTCTTGCTAATTACCGTCAACTTCAAGGCAAAGAACTTTCATACAACAACATTGCCGATGCTGATGCAGCATGGGAATGCGTTAAGAGTTTTGGCAATACAGTGACAAGCGGCCAACCAGCCTGCGTGATCATCAAACACGCTAATCCTTGTGGTGTTGCTGTTGCTGCCACGCCACTTGAGGCTTACCAGAAAGCATTTAAAACAGATTCAACTTCAGCCTTTGGCGGCATCATTGCATTTAACCGTCCTTGTGATGGCGCCACTGCAGAAGTAGTTTCAAAACAGTTCGTTGAAGTTTTAATTGCGCCAGCATTTACACCAGAAGCTTTGGCTATTTTTGCTGCTAAACAAAACGTTCGCGTTCTTGAAATTGAATTAGCAGAAACAATTAATCCGCAAGACATTAAGCGTGTAGGTGGCGGCCTTTTAGTTCAGTCACCTGACTCAAAAAATGTTTTGCCAAGCGAACTACGTGTTGTCACAAAACGTCAACCAACGCCAAAAGAAATGGAAGATTTGATGTTTGCATGGCGTGTTGCTAAATACGTTAAATCAAACGCGATTGTTTTCTGTGGCGATGGCATGACTTTAGGTGTTGGCGCAGGTCAAATGAGCCGTATCGACTCAGCAAGAATTGCAAGTATCAAGGCTCAAAATGCTGGTTTAACACTTCAAAATTCAGCAGTAGCTAGCGACGCATTCTTCCCGTTCCGTGATGGCCTTGATGTAGTTGTGGACGCAGGCGCAACTTGCGTTATTCAACCAGGCGGCAGCATGCGTGACGATGAGGTTGTAGCAGCTGCTGATGAGCGCGGTGTAGCAATGGTTTATACCGGCACACGTCACTTCCGTCATTAATCTATGCGCATTCTAGGCATTGATCCTGCACTTCGAGTCACCGGCTTTGGTGTTATCGATGTTCACGGACAGCGCCTAGAATATGTAGCATCAGGCACAGTTGAAACAGGTGGCACAGAAATACCTGTGCCACAAAGACTGGCCATTCTCTATTCTGGTATTCGAGAAGTTGTAGGGCAATATCAACCCACAGCCGCAGCCATGGAGCAGGTGTTTCTTAACGTCAACCCAGGTTCGACACTGTTACTAGGTCAAGCCCGTGGAGCCGCTATTGCCTCCCTAGTGGCAGATCAATTACCGATGGTCGAGTTCAGCGCACTTGAGGTTAAAAAAGCTATCGTAGGCACGGGCAGAGCCACAAAATCACAAGTTCAAGAAATGGTGAAGCGCTTATTAAGATTAAATAAGGTGGCAGGAACTGATGCATCTGATGCTCTTGCTGTTGCCATTTGCGCCGCACACCATCATGAACTTAATAAACGTTTACAACAATTACGCTAATCAGCTTAAGATGTCGACATGATTGGAAGAATTCAAGGCACTTTAATTGCCAACACCCCACCCAGAATCATTGTTGATTGTCATGGCGTTGGCTATGAAATAGATGTGCCCATGAGCACACTCTATCAAATGCCCAGCCTTGGGCAAACGGTGACACTTCTCACACACTTTGTTGTTAGAGAAGATGCGCAGCAATTATTTGGTTTCTCCACAGAGCAAGAGAGAGAATCGTTTAGAGCACTCATTAAAATTAGTGGAGTTGGCGCCAGAACTGCTCTGTCATTGTTATCTGGCATGAGCGTCCAAGAGCTTGCTCAAGCGGTCACACTCCAAGAATCTGCTCGTTTAACAAAAGTGCCAGGTATTGGCAAAAAAACAGCTGAACGACTCCTTTTAGAATTAAAGGGCAAGCTAGGTGCTGATATTGGCTCCGGCCATCAACATGCAGAACCAGATACCCAAGTTGAGATTCTTCAGGCACTAACAGCACTTGGATATTCCGATAAAGAAGCCCAAGCAGCCCTAAAACATGTCTCACCAGACTCTTCTGTATCAGATGGCATCCGCATGGCGCTGAAAGCGCTCTCTAAAGCGTAGAGCTATTGCAGCAATCGTAATAAACTCTATCCATGGCCATTAAAACTGACGACATCTCCCCTAACTCATCAAGCTCCAATGAGGAACGCTTAGTAGTTAGTACTGCAAGTAGTGATGACAACGTCCTTGAGCGTGCATTACGTCCAAAGCAATTGGATGAGTATGTCGGACAGAAGAAAGCACGTGGTCAATTAGAGATTTTTATTTCTGCTGCCAAACAAAGACAAGAAGCACTTGATCACGTTTTGCTTTTTGGTCCTCCAGGTCTTGGAAAGACAACTTTGGCGCACATCATTGCAAAAGAGATGGGTGTTAATTTGCGCCAGACCAGCGGCCCGGTCATTGATCGCCCCGGCGATCTTGCTGCCTTGTTAACAAATCTAGAAACTAACGATGTCCTCTTCATTGATGAAATTCATCGTTTATCTCCAGTTGTAGAAGAAATTCTTTATCCAGCGCTTGAAGATTATGCAATTGACATCATGATCGGTGATGGTCCTGCAGCAAGAAGCGTCAAACTAGACCTTAAGCCATTTACATTGATTGGCGCGACTACGCGAGCTGGAATGCTCACCAATCCCCTGAGAGATCGTTTCGGCATTGTGGCTCGTTTGGAGTTCTACACCACTGAAGAGTTATCTTTGATTGTGCAGCGATCTGCCAAGCTACTTGGGGCAGCATTAGACGATGGTGGCGCGCTTGAAATTGCAAAAAGATCACGTGGCACACCTAGGATTGCCAATCGCCTCCTAAGGCGCGTTAGAGACTTTGCTGAGGTCAAGGCTGATGGTCAGATTAGTCAAAGCATTGCTGATGCAGCACTATCAATGCTCGATGTTGATGCGGTTGGTTTTGATGTAATGGATAGAAAACTATTGGAAGCCATTATCCATAAGTTTGATGGTGGTCCAGTTGGTATCGATAACCTAGCCTCAGCTATTAGCGAGGAACGCGAAACAATTGAAGATGTTATTGAGCCTTACTTGATTCAGCAAGGCTTTTTACAACGCACGCCTAGAGGTCGAGTGGCGACAGCAATGGCCTACGCTCACTTAGGGCTACCATCCACCTCATCTAAAGAGTAATCAAACTTTCCTTCAGCATCTTGAAGGAAAGAAACATTACCCCACTCAATCAAACCAAACTCTCCTGAATTAAAGGAGAGTGTATTGAGACTGGCATTTAGGATTTCAAAATCTCTAGCCATTTCTAATGATCTTTTGGTCGCCACCCTATTAAGGCAATCTAGAACACCTCCATGAGCCACCATAGCGATCTCTTGATCAGGATAGCGTTCGGCCCAAGATCTGGCTGAGTGAACGACTCGATCGTAGAATTGCTGCAAGCTTTCACCACTTTCTGGCGTGAAATCAACCTCTCTATTTTTCCAGGCTGCATGATTGCGCGGATGCTTCTCTGCAATCTCTGAATGGCTTAAGCCTTGCATGATGCCGTAGTGTCGCTCTCTTAGACCAGGCTCAAACTGCAATTCCATTTGATGGTGCGAGGCTACAGCTTGAGCTGTATCAGCAGCACGACTAAGATCACTTGAAATAACGGCAGCGATAGGACGGCTTGATAAATATTTACCTAATTGCTGCGCCTGCCAAAAACCTTTTTCATTCAAGCCAATATCAATGTGGCCTTGCAATCTTTTTTCACGATTCCACATGGTTTCACCATGACGAATCAAATAAATAACAGTCATGACTTAGGCTAAAGTAACTTTGGCAAAACGGCGCTTACCTACTTGGATCACATAAGTACCAGGCTCAAGCTTTAAAGCTTTATCACTGATAACAGCTCCATCAATCTTGACGCCACCTTGCTCTAAATTACGCATGGCTTCAGATGTGCTCGGCACTAAATTGGCTTGTTTTAAAAGCTGGCCAATACCTAATGGCGCCCCGGTTAAAGATACTTCAGGAATGTCATCAGGAACTCCACCTTTAGCGCGGTGATTGAAATCTTCCAAGGCTTTTTCTGCTGCTGCAGCATTATGGAAGCGGGCCACGATCTCTTGACCTAAAGCTACTTTAAAGTCTCTTGGGTTGCGGCCAGCCAAAACTTCTTCTTTCATTTTGGCAATATCTGACAAAGGCTTAAATGATAGAAGTGTGAAATAGCTCCACATCAAATCATCAGAAATACTCATTAATTTGCCAAACATATCGCTAGGCGCTTCGCTAATACCGATGTAGTTATTCTTGGACTTGCTCATCTTATCGACGCCATCCGTACCAACCAATAAAGGCATCGTCAAAATACATTGAGCTTCTTGACCATATTCTTTTTGTAGCTCACGTCCCACTAACAAATTAAATTTCTGATCAGTGCCGCCTAATTCCAAATCGCTCTTTAGCGCAACTGAGTCATAACCTTGCATCAATGGATACAAAAACTCATGCACTGAAATTGGGATGCCGCCTCGGTAACGTTTTGTGAAATCGTCGCGCTCTAACATGCGGGCCACTGTGTATTTAGCAGCTAACTGAATCATGCCTCTAGCGCCCAAAGGATCGCACCACTCACTGTTATATCGAACTTCCGTTTTAGCAGGATCCAAAACTAAGCTGGCTTGCTGATAATAAGTTTGAGCATTAACTGCAATCTCTTCTTTGGTCAAAGGAGGACGAGTTGCATTTCTTCCTGATGGATCACCAATCATGCTGGTGAAGTCGCCAATCAAGAAAATAACGGTATGACCTAAATCTTGTAACTGGCGCATTTTGTTAAGAACCACGGTATGGCCTAAATGAATATCAGGAGCCGTAGGATCTAAGCCTAATTTAATGCGCAATGGGGTTTTAGTGGCTTCACTACGGGCCAGCTTAGAAACCCATTCAGATTCCACCAATAACTCCTCACAGCCTCTTTTAGTGACAGCAAGGGCTTCCAAAACACGGTCAGTTATTGGATATTTAGTTTGTTCTGTTTTATTCTCGTTATCTAAAGACATAATCTATCGGTTACATTTATTTCCTAGAGCGTATTGTCGCACCACTTATGAGATCACCCCTATGAAGAATTACTACATCGGCATCATGTCAGGAACCAGTCTAGACGGTATAGATGCTGTTTTAGCTGATGTTTCTGATGAAGGCCATGTCAAAGTTCTTTTTCATACCGAGCTTCCAATGGATGAATCTCTGCGAAAAAGCTATTTTTTACTCCAAAAACCCTCTGAAAATGAGCTTCATTTAGAAGCTTTAGCCGCTAATCAATTAGCACTTCATTACAGTCTGGCAGTAGAAAAAACCCTCAAAATAGCCAATCTCAGCTCGACTGAGATCAAAGCCATTGGCGCCCATGGTCAAACTATTCGACATCAGCCCGGCCTTCATGACGGGCTTGGCTATACCAAGCAATCGCTCAACCCGGCAGTCTTAGCTGAAAAAACCCAGATAGATGTGATTGCTGACTTCCGAAGCCGAGATATCGCTGCGGGCGGTCAAGGTGCGCCATTAGTTCCTGCTTTTCATTGGTCTCAATTTGCGCAAACAAAAGCTACAGCTATTCTTAATATTGGCGGCATTTCCAACTTCAGCCTTTTACCAAGCAAAGAAAGCCCCAACGGTAATGACTTGGTTTCCGGATTTGATTGCGGCCCAGGAAATTGTTTAATGGATAGCTGGATTCATGAATGCCTGGATAAAACTTATGACCATGATGGCAACTGGGCATCAACAGGAAAAGTTATTCAACCTTTACTAGAGAGTTTATTGAGTGATCCCTATTTTCAAAAAGCTCCTCCAAAAAGTACTGGCAGAGACTTATTCAATCCAGAATGGTTAGATCAACATTTAGATAGAAGTCACTCAAAAAATGCTAAGCCAGAAGATATTCAAGCAAGTCTTCTGATGCTGACTGCACAATCAATTGCTGATTCTTTAAAGGCACACGCGCCGCAAACAAAGGAACTCATTGTTTGCGGAGGCGGATCCAAGAATAAGCAGTTGATTCAGACTATAGAAAAACTATGTCCATTTTTAGATAGCCCCATCCAGACAACAGCAGGATTTGGAATTGATCCTCAAGCAGTTGAGGCAGCAGCTTTTGCCTGGCTAGCGTGGGCTCACAAAGTAAAACAGCCAGCAAATTTGCCGGCTGTTACTGGAGCTAGAGGTTTGCGCATCCTAGGCGCACACTATCCCGCTTAAATCATTAAGCAGAGAAAGATGAACCGCAACCACAAGTTGTTGTAGCGTTAGGATTCTTGATTACAAACTGAGAACCGTTGATGTCTTCTTTGTAATCAATCTCTGCGCCAACCAAATATTGGAAGCTCATTGAGTCAATCAACAAAGTAACGTTATCTTTTGTTACTAATGTGTCATCTTCATTAACAGCTTCATCAAATGTGAAGCCATACTGAAAACCTGAGCAACCACCACCTTGCACGAAAACGCGCAATTTCAAATCTGGATTACCTTCTTCTGCAATTAAGTCAGCCACTTTGGCTACTGCGCTATCTGTAAAAATTAGCGGCATTGGTGGCTCTAAATTTTCTGTTGCTTGTACTGTTTGTGCTGTGGTCATCATCGACTCCTTTTTATGACATGTATCTATTGTAGGCTTCAAAGCCAATATTTGCTGTAGGGGCTTTATGGCATTAGGGCAATATGCGTCAAGCCCATATTTTCAGGCAAACCAAACATCAGGTTCAAACACTGTACACCCTGACCTGAGGCGCCTTTTACCAAATTGTCCTCAACCACCAATATCACTAATGTATCACCTCCCTGAGGGCGATAAATAGCGATACGAAGGGCATTACTTCCCCTTACAGAGCGAGTTTCTGGGGTGCTGCCTGCAGGCATCACATCAACAAATGGCTCACCCTCATAAAATTTCTCAAACAAGGCCTGGTAATCAACATCACGACCTTCTGGCAGGATTCGGGCGTAGAGAGTTGAGTGAATACCCCGAATCATCGGTGTTAAATGAGGTACAAAGGTTAATCCCACTTCTTCACCGCCAGCAATTGCCGACAAGCCTTGACGAATTTCTGGATGATGTCTGTGGCCTTTAACGCCATAAGCCTTAAAGTTATCGCTAGCCTCAGCCATTAAAGTTCCCACTTCAGCTTTACGGCCAGCGCCAGAAACGCCTGACTTTGAATCAGATATTAAATAGCTCAGATCAATAAGCTTCTTACCGCCCGTTGATTTAGGTGACAACAATGGAGCAAAACCAAGTTGAACTGAAGTTGGGTAGCAGCCGGCTAGACCAACTACTCTAGCTTTCTTAATCGCCTCACGATTGATTTCAGCTAAACCATAAACTGCTTCAGCCAAAACATCAGGGCATGAATGAGGCATGCCGTACCATTTTTCAAATTCAGCCGTATCCTTTAAACGGAAATCAGCGGCTAAATCTAGAATCTTGACGCCAGCAGCTAGCAATTCCTTTGCTTGAGCCATGGCAACACCGTGCGGTGTTGCAAAAAATACAGCATCGCATTCAGTTAATTTAGCGTCTTCAGGCGTTGTGAAGCAAAGATCCACTCTGCCACGCAATGAAGGGAACATTTCAGAAACAGGCATGCCCGCTTCCTTACGAGAGGTAATAGCAGTCAACTCAACCTCTGGGTGTTGAGAAAGTAAGCGCAGCAATTCAACGCCCGTATAACCAGTTCCACCAACTATGCCAACTTTGATCATTTAATGTCCTCCAATATCGCTATTGTAGAAAAGAAAAAGCCGCGCAGTGCGCGGCTTTTCGTAGAACAGCAAAAAAATTAACGTTTGCTGAACTGTTTGCGACGACGCGCGCCATGCAAACCAACTTTTTTACGCTCAACTTCACGAGCATCACGAGTAACGAAACCTGCTTTAGATAAAGCTGGCTTCAATGCTGCGTCATAATCGATCAAAGCACGTGTCACACCGTGACGAACTGCACCAGCTTGACCTGTCTCACCACCGCCTGAAACGTTCACTTTAATATCAAACGTTGCGCCATGGTTAGTCAACTCTAATGGCTGACGAACAATCATACGAGATGTTTCACGAGCAAAGTATTCGGCAATTGGCTTACCGTTTACAACAATTTCACCTTTACCAGCCTTGATGAATACGCGGGCTACTGAGCTTTTACGACGGCCAGTACCATAGTTCCAGTTTCCAATCATATCGGCTCCTTAGATCTCAAGAACACTTGGCTGTTGAGCCGAATGTGGGTGGTCAGCATCTGCATAAACTTTCAATTTCTTGATCATTGCATAGCCAAGGGGGCCTTTAGGCAACATGCCTTTAACAGCCTTCTCGAGAGCACGACCAGGGAAACGAGCTTGCATCTTGTCGAAGTTAGTTTCGTAGATGCCGCCAGGATAGCCACTGTGCGTGTAGTATTTTTTGTTCAAGCCCTTAGTGCCAGTCACGCGCAACTTAGATGCATTGATGATGACAATATAGTCACCTGTGTCAACGTGGGGGGTGAATTCTGGCTTGTGCTTGCCGCGTAGACGGTGTGCCACTTCACTGGCGACACGACCGAGGACTTTGTCCGTAGCGTCAATCACGAACCACTCACGCTTCACCTCATGCGGTTTTGCTGAGAAAGTTTTCATGATTACCTTAATTTGTTAAGCCCTTAAAAAACAGTTTTCAAACTCTTCCTTTGGCTCCGCTTATGTTTGCAGGCTCGCAGTGTAAATTTAAAGACTGGTACAACATTTCCCCATGGGCAAACTGGGAAGCCTTAGATTGTAGCAAAAAAAAGCCCAGGAAAGTAGTTCCTGGGCTGAAATCCACCTTTTTGGAGGGTGGAGGAGACAAACGAAGAATTAGCTAAAATTGAGTCAATCAACTAATTCAATACTGTAAATTATAACTAAGCACCCCTAAATTTCAAGAAAGTTGTTGTTTTTATTGAATATTTTTGATTTGTCTATATCAAAGCTTTATTATGAAACACACTCATTGAGCAAATAAAAGAGGAAAAGATGCAAGCAACAATCAAGTGGCTGGGTAAAGATGGAATGGCTTTTAGTGCCGAGACTGGCAGCGGACACCTTGTAAACATGGACGGAGCGCCAGAAGCTGGGGGTAAAAACCTAGCCCCTCGCCCTATGGAAATGATGCTAGTGGGTGCCGGTGGATGCACATGCTTTGACGTGGTCATGATTCTCAAACGAGCTAGACAAGATATTCAAGATTGCAAGGTTGAATTACAAGCTGAACGCGCTAATCAGGACCCAAAGATCTTCACCAAAATTCATATGAAATTCACTGTTATTGGCAAAAATCTCGATAAAAGCCGTGTAGAAAAGGCTGTTGAGTTGTCACATGACAAATATTGCTCTGCCACCATCATGCTTGGCAAAACTGCTGAAATAACGCACAGCATTGAAATTTTAGAAGCTTAAGAAGTGCAGAGCCGGCTATTAAGCCGGATTCTGTCGCCCACACTTTCGCATGGGGGCAACCATTCATCTAGTTTCACCGTTACCAGTGAAATCAAGCTCCCTACCCGCAAGCTCAGCGGACCGCCTCAACGCTTGCCTATTTGGGATTGCTCCGGGTGGAGGTTACCGCGTTTCACCGTAACTAAATACGCTCGTCTCTGTGGCCCTATTCCTCGCGTCACCGCGGATGGCTGTTAGCCATCACCCTGTCCTATGGAGTCCGGACTTTCCTCCCCCTTGTTACCAAGGCGGCGATTGCCTTACCGACTCTGCACCGCTAGTCTAACCGACTATTGTCCAGCTCAGCATTTCGCCAGCGCGAAGCGGCACAACAGTTGAGCTTCCCATTGGGAATTCTTCAGGAATAATTTGTTGCTCACGCTTTAGAACAAGCTTTGCCGTATTACGAGACAAACCATAAAAATCTGCGCCAAAATGACTTGCAAAACCCTCTAGTCGATCTAAAGCATTGGCTGCATCAAATACCTCCGCATATAAAGGCATTGCATGCCATGCGGTGTAGCAACCCGCGCAACCACAAGCATTTTCTTTTGTACCTTTGGCATGAGGCGCGCTATCAGTCCCCAAGAAAAATCTTGAATTGCCAGACGCCGCCACATCAACTAAAGCAAGGCGATGCTCTTCTCTTTTCAAAATAGGTAAGCAGTAATAATGCGGTCTTACTCCACCAGTAAAAATTGCATTACGGTTGTAAAGCATGTGCTGAGGTGTGATGGTCGCACCAATTGCACCATATCGCTGAGTATCAGCATCACGCACATACTGAGCTGCTTGTTTAGTCGTAATGTGCTCAAAAACAATTTTCAGGCCAGCGTGTTTTTTACGCAAAGGCTCAAGTACTTGATCAATAAATACTGCTTCGCGATCAAACACATCAACATCAGCATGGGTCACTTCACCATGAACTAATAAAGGCATGCCGCATGCCTCCATGGCTTGTAATGCAGAAGCGCATTTTGCTAAGTCGGTTACACCAGCATCGCTATTAGTTGTTGCACCTGCTGGATACAACTTAAAACCAACAACACCAGCATCTTTAGCATTCTTAACTTGCTCTGCAGTTGTGTTGTCAGTGAGATACAAAACCATCAAAGGTTCAAATAAATTACCCGCAGGTCTTGCTGCCAAGATGCGTTGTTTGTAAGCCAAAGCAAGCTCAGCCGTTGTAACCGGTGGCTTTAAATTAGGCATGATGATGGCGCGGGCAAATTGCTTTGCTGTATGCGCAATTAGATCCGGCAATACCTCACCATCTCTAACGTGCAAATGCCAGTCGTCTGGCTGACAGATTTCAATTGTATTTACAGCACTCATTATCAAGATCCACTATCTAATAACAATATTCGAAAATCATTCACATTGGTTAAGGTTGGGCCAGTGTGAACCAATGTATTTAATTCTTTAAAAAAACCATAACTATCATGTGCGCTTAAATAATTCTTTGCTTGTAATTTTTGATTCTGAGCAAGCAAGCGATGCTCTGAAGAAAACCAAGCTCCCGCATTATCCTCGCTACCATCAATACCGTCGGTATCTGCCGCTAAAGCAGAAAAGTTTTTCAGGTCATCAGTAGCGTTAAAGAGTGAAATTAAAAACTCACTGCAACGCCCACCACGCCCTTTTACCCCAGCAGGGATAGTAACAGTGCACTCGCCGCCTGATAGGAAAGCGACAGGCTTTTTAAATGGCGCATCATACAAAGCAACTTCTCTTGCAATAGCAGCTTGCATTAATGCCACATCCTTAGCCTCACCCATCACGGTATCACCCAAAATAACTGGAGTAACCCCATGAGCAGAGCAATACTTTGCGGCAGCCTCAAGGCTCGCGTGAGCTGATGCCAATAAATAATTTTTTGTTTTCTGAAAAACAGGATCACCAGACTTAGGCGTTTCTGGTCGATCACCTTTTAACCCTGCGTGCAAATAATCGACAACAACTTTAGGCACAGCGCCATTTAATAAATCGTAATCTTTCAAAATCTCTAGGGCGTCTGCAAAAGTTGACTCATCAGGTGCGCAAGGTCCACTTGCAATGCTAGATGGGTCATCTCCAGTAACATCAGAAATAAGAAAAGCTGAAACTTGCGCGCCTCTCTGGACTGCCTCGCGAGCCATGTGCCCACCCAAAATAGCAGACAGATGTTTACGCACAATATTCATTTGCCCAATGGGTGCCCCAGATCTCAATAAGGCTTGCGTGGTGGCTCTAACATCTTCAATATCCAAACCTTCAGCAGGCAAGGTCAATAAACTGGATCCACCACCAGAAACTAAAGCAATTAAATGATCGCCAGGCTTTAATGTTTTGATCAGTTGTAATGTTTCTTGGGCAGCACGCATACCAGCCTCATCAGGTACGGGATGAGCGGCCTCTACAACCTTGATAAAGCTTGTTGGCAATGAGTGTCCATAACGGGTGATCACCATACCTTCTAACTCAATAGATGGCCAGTGCTTGGCCGCATAACCCTCTAAGGCAACCGCCATGGATGCGGCAGCCTTACCAGCACCCAAAATTAAACAGCGCCCCTTGGGGGGCTCTTTGAATGCATCTTTCAAACCCATAGGCAAAATATTGCTAGGGTCCGATGCCTTTAAGGCTTCCCGAAAAGCTTCTTGCAAAAATAATGGCGTATTTTTAATGGTCATATCAAGATATTAGCTCTATTTGCGATTGTTGTACTCGCCACATTTCAGCATAACGCCCCTGTAATGCTAATAATGATTCGTGAGTGCCTTTTTCAATAATTTTTCCACCATCCATCACAAGAATTTGCTGCGCATGAATCACGGTTGATAAGCGATGAGCAATGATGAGAGTTGTTCGATTTTGAGCTAGCGCCATTAATTCTTTTTGAATCGCTCTTTCAGTTTCAGAATCAAGCGCCGAAGTGGCTTCATCAAAAATTAATAGTGCTGGATTTTTTAGCAATGTTCTAGCAATTGCAACTCTTTGCTTTTCGCCGCCAGATAGTTTCAAACCTCGCTCTCCTACCGTTGTCTTATAGCCCTCAGGTAAAGACATGATGAATTCATGTATCTGGGCAGACTTAGCAGCTGACTCAACCTCTTCTTGAGATGATCCCGGTTTGCCATAAGCAATGTTGTATGCGATGGTGTCATTAAATAAAACTGTGTCTTGGGGAACGATGCCAATAGCTTGACGCAAGCTGATTTGCTTAAGGTCTTTGATGTTTTGTTGATCAAACTGAATTGAGCCAGACACAACATCATAGAATCGAAACAACAAACGGGCCAAAGTGCTCTTACCAGCACCACTATGACCCACAACTGCTGTTGTCTCTCCAGGAAGAATCTCAAAACTAAGATCCTTCAAGATCGAACGATTGGACTCATAGGCAAAAGATACGTTTTCAAATAAAACATGAGGGCCTAAATTTCGATTTGAAATTTCTAAATTTTTGGCGCTATCTGAATCTGCAATTTCTTTATCTGTTTCTAATAGACTAAACATACGGTCCATATCAGTTAAAGACTGCTTGATCTCCCTATAAATAACACCCAAAAAATTTAACGGGATATAGAGCTGAATCATCAAGACATTGACTAAGACCAAATCGCCAATGGTCATTACACCATCAATAACCCCCTGAGTTGCCTGCCATAAAATTAAGATCAAACCAAAAGCAATGATGGTTTGTTGGCCAGCGTTCAAGAGGGCCAAGGATCTTTGCGATTTAATGGCTGCCTCACGATAACGATGTAGATTCTCGTCATAGCGCTTCGCCTCATATTCCTCATTTCCAAAATACTTAACTGTCTCAAAATTAATTAAAGAGTCAACTGCCCGTTGATGGGCTTTTGAATCTAAATCATTCATGCGACGTCGATAATGAGTTCGCCACTCAGTAACTTGAATAGTAAAAATTACATAAATAACTAATGCTGAAAAAGTAATGATCGCAAAGAGATAGTTATATGCCCAAATAAAATATCCCAGAACCAAACCCAACTCAACCAAGGTGGGCAATATGCTGTACAAAGAATAAGAAATAAGTGACTGAATGCCTCGGGTTCCGCGCTCAATGTCGCGCGTCATACCGCCAGTTTGTCTTGATAAATGAAATCTCAAAGATAGTGCATGCAAGTGCTCAAACACTTTTAAGGCTACCGTTCTAACAGCACTCTCAGTAACTCTTGCAAATAGGAGTTCGCGTAACTCGGTAAATAATGATGCCGACAAGCGCAATAAACCATAAGCAATAATCAGGGCCGCTGGCACAACCAATAGAGCCTTAGTGGTGATGGATATGCTCATGGCATCTATTAACTCTTTTAAGAGTATAGGAACCCCCAAATTCGCTACCTTTGCAGCAATCAAGCAAGTCAAAGCCAAACTAACTCGGCCTTTAAAACTCCATAAATATGGCAATAAATTAGCAATAACTTTCCAGTCACTAGCTACCTTTGCTGTGCTTGGTGTGTCGCCATGATGATGTCTTCCGTGCCTCATGCTATTGCTCGCTTATGTTGTAACTCATTAATCCCTAATACTTGGCAAAGCTTTATCTTTAGTGCCAATTGTTAGCAATGACAATAAAAATCTAACAAGGCCATAACTGATCCAATTAAATACTTTTATATACATAGGTCTTTGAATATAACTATCTCTATCTACCTTGCTTGCTACTTCCGAAGCTTGATCTGCAATTTTCCAACGGATCTCTTTGATGACATCATGATTTCTAATAATGAAATTAGCCTCGTGATTTAACAAGAATGACAAATGATCATAGTTAGAAGATCCTAGCGTGGCCCATCTTCGATCAACCACCATCGCTTTAGCATGAAGCAAACCATATTGATATTCATATATTTCAATATGGGCTTCTAAAAACTGTCCATAAAGACTGGGGACCGACCAATTCAACATTTTGAATTCATCCTTACCCAATAAAAGATTGACTGACACCCCTCGTTGAGCCGCATGAATAAGGGCCTTTCGCAAACGCCTACCCGGCATGAAATAAGGAGTAACCAACCATATTTCTTCTCTGGCCTGCCCGATTGCTTTTAAGCTGGCCCGCTCAATGTCTCGTCGATGATGAAGATTGTCACGGGCGATCAAAGCCAAACTTGGTTTAGTGCCGTGACGCAAACCCAAAAAATGATTAGAGCTCCAAGGCGACTCTTGCTCAAAAACTCTTTTAAGAATATTTCTTGGATGCAATGCATCTGACTGCATTCGGTGCCATTGCCTTAAAAAAGTAGCATGAACCTTTTCAACAATACTGCCCGTTGCACGCAATGCAAGATCCCAGCGCAAACCATTTAATAAATGACCATCTGCATCTTTTGAATCATCACAAATATTAATGCCGCCTAAGTAAGCCTCAAGCTCATCAACCACCAGCAGTTTTCTATGTGTTCTAGAAAATCCAAAGCGACCGAACCAAGCAGGGTTGTAATAGTGCAACTCCACCCCAGCAGATCTCAATTTTTCTTCAAATTGAAACGGGGAAGAACCTAACCAATCAACAATTAACTTAACGTCAACACCCCTCATGGCTGCAGATGCTAATAAATCACTTATTTTTGCAGCTTGCTCATCTGCTGAAAATATATATACCTCTAAACAGATACTTTTTTGAGCGCGAGCCAAAGCAGCCTCAATCGCGGGGAAATAATTTTTTCCGCCTTCAAGCAACTCTAAAGAATCGATACTCTGCCAACGATTTTTGCGCAACAGTGTCATAGCTTCATTCTATAGAGAATTGAGTCTTTGAATAGCCTCTTGATTGCTAGGTGAAAAACATAAATCCGCTGCAAGCTCAATAGTTTCCCAACGGTAGGACAAATGTTCTCTAGGAGAGATTTGAACGGGAACTCTATCGTTCAAACAAATTTGGAACCAATGCTCAGTGTTGTGAGTAACGCCTGGAGGGTAACGGTGACGCCACTCTGGATAAATCTCATAAAGCACAGAGTGATTCATTGGAGAGAGGGCGTGAGAAGGTAAAGCCTTAATATCAATGCCAGTCTCTTCAAATAACTCTCTAGCAGCCGCCTCAATAAGAGGTTCGTCCAGAGAATCTAAGCTGCCGGTTACTGATTGCCAGTAACCAGGATGATCAGCTCTTTCGAGAAGCAATACCTCGTTCTTAGCTGTATAAATAACAACTAAGACCGAGATTGGAATTTTCATGCAGGCACTTGAGTGTTGCGTAAGCGAATATGTAATTCACGCAACTGCTTCTCGTCAACAGGGCTAGGTGCTTGAGTTAACAAACATTGAGCTCTTTGTGTCTTAGGGAAAGCAATCACATCACGAATGGATTCTGCACCAGTCATCATCGTCACAATACGATCAAGACCAAATGCAATACCACCGTGAGGAGGCGCGCCATATTGCAATGCATCTAACAAGAATCCAAATTTAGCTTGAGCTTCTTCTGGACCAATCTTCAATGCTCTAAATACTTGGCTTTGCACAGTCTCTTTATGGATACGAACTGAACCACCACCAATTTCCCAGCCGTTCAATACCATGTCATAAGCTTTAGCCAAACACTTACCAGGATCAGTCTCAAGATAATTTAAGTGCTCATCTTTTGGACTTGTGAATGGGTGATGACATGCAACCCAACGAGCATTGTCTTCATCGTATTCAAACATTGGGAAATCGACAACCCACATAGGCTGCCAAGTTTGCTCCATCAAGCCATTTTCACGAGCCCATGCTGAATGACCAACCTTCAAACGCAATGCGCCGATTGAATCATTCACCACTTTTACTTTATCTGCGCCAAAGAAAATAATATCGCCGTCTTTTGCACCTGTTCTTGCCAAGATTTCAGCAATCGCAGCGTCATGCAAATTCTTAACAATTGGTGACTGCAAACCATCACGTCCTTTAGCCACTTCATTAACTTTGATCCAAGCCAAACCTTTTGCACCATAGATCGCTACAAATTGAGTGTAATCATCAATATCGCTACGGCTAATCGTTGCACCACCTGGTACGCATAAACCCACTACGCGACCATTTTCCATATTGGCTGCACCTGAGAAAACCTTGAAGTCAACATCCTTCATTACATCTGTTAACTCAGTGAACTCTAACTTCACGCGCAAGTCAGGCTTGTCAGATCCAAATCTTGCCATTGCCTCTGAATAAGGCATCACAGGGAATGGATTTGCTAATTCAACATTCATGACAGTTTTGAAAATATGACGAATCATGTTTTCAAATAAATCACGAATTTCATATTCATCTAAAAATGCTGTTTCACAATCGATCTGAGTAAATTCAGGCTGACGATCAGCGCGCAAATCTTCATCACGGAAGCACTTAGTAACCTGGTAATAACGATCAAAGCCTGCCACCATCAATAACTGTTTAAATAATTGTGGTGATTGCGGTAACGCAAAGAATTGGCCATCATGAACGCGAGAAGGCACTAAGTAGTCGCGCGCGCCTTCAGGCGTGCTCTTCGTCAACATCGGCGTTTCAATATCAATAAAACCGGCTTGATCTAAATAACGACGTGTTTCCATTGCAACGTTGTAGCGCAAACGTAAATTCTTTTGCATTTGCGGACGACGCAAATCCAAAACACGGTGAGTTAAACGAGTCGTCTCAGAAAGATTGTCATCTTCTAATTGGAATGGTGGCGTAATTGATGCATTAAGAATATTTAATTCATGACATAGGATTTCTACCTTGCCACTAACCAATTCATTATTCTCTGTGCCTGCTGGGCGCGCACGCACCAAACCAATAATCTGAATACAGAACTCATTACGAACTTGCTCTGCCATTTTGAACATATCAGCACGATCAGGATCGCAAACAACTTGTACAAATCCATCACGATCTCTTAAGTCAATAAAGATAACTCCACCGTGATCGCGGCGGCGATTAACCCAACCCGCTAATGTGACTTGTTGTCCGACAAGGGCTTCTGATACTTGCCCACACTGATGGCTACGCATTGACATAAAACTTCCTACTTTGCAGATGAATCTAAATGTTGTAAAGGGGGAACTGATCCCATCGAAACGATATGTTTAAGAGCCTCTTCGACGCTCATATCTAACTCTATGACGTCCGCTTTAGGAACAATCATAAAAAATCCTGAGGTTGGATTGGGTGTCGTTGGCAAAAACACATTGAGGTGTTCGCCACTTAACTTTTCAGTAACCTCTGTAGCTGTATTACCAGTTATGAAAGCAATCGTCCATGATCCATTTCGAGGATAAGGAATTAAAACTGCTTTTCTAAATGCATTGCCTTTACTTGAAAACAATGTACCGGAAACTTGTTTGACACTTGAGTAGATTGATTTAACGATTGGAATATGCGTAATTAAACGATCCCACAAACGAATCCACCATTGCCCCGCAAAATTGGCTGCCAAAATACCAGTAGCCAAAATAATGGCAATAACGATCAATATGCCAACACCTGGGAGGTCTCTAAATGACTGAAGTGCTGGCTTGAGTCCTGCAGGCAGAACCGCCATCAAAGCAACCATGACAGAGCCAAAGACGCCATCCAAAACAGACAAGCCCCAGGTCATCACCCAGATGGTGACGGCCAAAGGGGCCCAAACGAGCATGCCGGCAATAAAATATTTTTTCATGAAGCCTTAAATTATAGGGCTTAGCCAAGCCATGTGAGCGTAAATAACGTTCCGCTAATCAGACCACCCAAGAAAAGAATGCTGCCCCAAATTAATTTTCGGGTTTGTTTTTGCTCACTAAGAAGCTTCAACATCAACTCCTGGATATTATTCTCAGACTTTTCATGGTGATTTTCTAACCATGTAGCAAGAAGTCTAGGGATAGTGGGCACTAACTTGGCCCATTGAGGGGCTTCATCTTTGAGTCTATCAATAAAGCCTCTGATACCAATTTGTTGATCAACCCAACGCTCTAAAACAGGTTTTGCTGTTTTCCATAAATCCATATCAGGATCTAACTGACGCCCCAAGCCCTCAATATTGAGCAATGTTTTTTGCAATAAAGTTAATTGTGGCTGTATTTCAACGTTGAAACGTCTTGAGGCCTGGAAAAGCCTCATCAACACGATACCTAAAGAAATTTCTTTGAGTGGGCGATCAAAATACGGCTCACAAACTGCCCTTACCGCACCCTCTAGTTCTTCTACGCGAGTCTCTTTTGGAACCCAGCCAGATTCAATATGTAACTCAGCAACTCTTCTATAGTTTCGGTTAAAGAATGCTAAAAAGTTTTGCGCTAAATAGTTTTTATCAGAATCGGATAAAGCACCCACAATTCCAAAATCGAGAGCAATATAACGACCAAATGTTTCTGGAGCAACACTCACAAAAATGTTTCCTGGATGCATGTCTGCATGAAAGAAGCCATCTTGGAATACTTGAGTAAAAAATATTTCTACGCCGTCTGCTGCAAGCTTTTTAAGATCAATTCCCGCTGCTTTTAATTGATCTAGTTTGGAAATTGGAATGCCATACATTCTTTCCATAACCATGACATTTAAACCACATAGATCCCAATACATTTCTGGGATCATCAATTTTTTGGAGCCCTCAAAATTACGGCGTAACTGGCTAGCATTAGATGCTTCGCGCATGAGATCTAGCTCATCATGCAAATAAGTATCAAACTCTTCAACGTTTTCTCTTGGCTTTAAACGCTTACCATCACGCCACAGTTTTTCAACTAAACCTGCTAGAACCTTTAATAAAGCCAAATCACTTTCAATCACTGACAAGATTCCAGGGCGAAGAACCTTAACGGCAACTTGACGACCTTCCCATTCAGGATACTTTTGAGTTCCTTTTAAAACAGCAAAGTGAACTTGCGCAACAGATGCGCTAGCTGTAGGAGTTCTATCAAATGAGATGAATACTTCTGATATTTTTTTACCTAAAGAAGCCTCAACCAAAGCAAGAGATTTCTCTTCTGAAAACGGTGGCACTTGATCTTGAAGCTTTGCCAACTCATCTGCAATATCCGTTGGAAGCAAATCACGACGAGTAGATAAGACCTGACCAAATTTCACGAAGATTGGTCCCAAAGCTTCGAGTGCCAAGCGCAAACTTTGGCCACGCGTATATGATCCAGGCGTGATCCAAGCTAAAGCGGTCAAGATTACTTTAATGAGACCTGGCTTAAGACTATCTCTAACGATTCTTAAAAGGCCAAAACGCCAGATAGTGAAGAGTATCTTCAGCAATCTTAAAAACTGTCTCACAGGGCCTTCTCCAATAAGCGTTCAATCCGCTTTTCAATCCGCTCTACATCATCGCGCAATTGACGCAAATCATTTTTATAAGCAAGCAATTCTTCTCGCTGGACCAAAGTGGGCTTTTCATGAATGAAATACTCAAGAACACTCCCACCAAAATCTTTTAAAGCTGACTGACCATATTGGCGAGTTTTTTTCGCAGACTCAACAATACGATGAGCCATTGCATCACCAACCAATTTAGATAAATCTTCTTCGACTTCCCAGCGCAGTTGACCCGCCAACTTGGACATTGCATGCGCCAAATCAACATCGCCTGAAACCTTCACATGCTGAGCGGCGAGGTCTTTACCTCCAGCCACATAAGCATTTAAAACATCAGATCCAATCGTTAAGGTAACGTTCGGATCCATAACTTCGTCACTTGCTAAAGAGAATTTTCCACCGCCATCAATCACAAGTGAGACTTGTGTCATTGGCAAAACCAGCTTAATTGTTTTACCGATGTGTTTGCGCAAAAGATCACTGGCCCAAGATTCTTGGGCCAGTAAATAATTTAAGGCATGAACAATCGTTTTCAGATTAAACCAGTTGTTGAATACCAGCTAACACCCAACCGCCTTGACCATTCATTGGCTTAGTTAAGTTCCAAACCTCAACAAATGATTCAGCAGAACCTTCAGCTTGCTCACGAATCATTCCTGAGAAACGTACGCTTGCCAAATAAACATCTGAAGCCGCTTCAACACCAAGCAACTCTGCTTCTAATGTTAAAACTTCAGTGCGGTTATTCACATTAGCGCGCGCTGCCAAATCTTGGCGTAGCTCTTCAAACATTTCAGCAGTTGCAAATTCTTTTAACTTGCTCAAGTCACCGTTATCCCAAGCTTCTTGTAAATGTACAAAGTGTTTCTTGGCATTTAACAAGAATGACTCTTGATCAAAGTTTTGAATAGTGCTGTCAATTGAAGCAGCGACTGGAGCTGGCTCTGATACAGAACTTGGCATAGCCATTGGTTCTTGTTTTTCGTATCTCTGCTGACCATCCCAAGCTGGACCACCAGCAGGGCTTGCTTTGTAAGTTGCCTGAGACCCAGAAAACTTTCTAAATAGCCACAATCCGATCATTGCAACTGCCATCACCATCAATAAACCCATAAAGAATGATGCAGCAGCTTCACCCAATCCAAAGTGTGAGAGCAACCAACCAATTCCCAAACCGGCAGCCAAGCCGCCAAGAATGCCACCCATACCGAAACCTTTTTTCGGCTGAGTTGCAGCAGGCGCCGCTGGAGCTGGTTTAGCTGCGGTTGCAGGCTGAGCAGCAGGAGCTGGCGCAGTTTGTGCTGGTGCAGCCTGTTTTTGCGTAACCGTATTGGATTGCTTACCTAAACTTTTAGAACCACCTAAACGTTTGGCATCAACATCCATTGAAGAGCCTAATAAAACAAAAGAAGAAAGAACTAAGTAAACCAAACTTTTCTTCATCATCATTTAAAACCTCTTTCAGTAAAAAAACTAATATTTATAACCAATATGTAGAGCAACAATACCACCAGTTAAAGAGTGATACTCAACCTTATCAAAACCCACTTCTTCCATCATGGCTTTTAGTGTTTCTTGATCTGGGTGCATGCGAATAGATTCAGCTAGATAACGATAACTATCGGCATCCCCCGCCACTTTTTGCCCTAACCAAGGGAGAATCTTAAAAGAATAAGCGTCGTAAATAGGTTTAAGAGCTTCAACAGGCTTGGAAAACTCTAAAACCATGACTTTTCCACCTGGTTTAACCACTCTTAGCATCTCTTTGAGAGCCACATCTTTATGAGTCATATTGCGCAGTCCGAACGCAACAGTAGCCAAATCAAAATAATTTGATGGAAACGGAATCTGCTCAGCATCTACTTGAACGCAAGGCAAATGGTAGCCTTTATCCAAAAGACGATTACGCCCATAGCCCAACATAGATGCATTAATGTCAGTCAACCAGACTTGACCACCCGTTTCTCTCTCGAGACCTACAGATTTAGCAAAACTGAGAGATAGATCCCCAGTACCACCTGCGATATCTAAAACTTTTTGACCTGGGCGAACAGCGGCTTTACCGATTGTGAAATGCTTCCAAACTCGATGTAAACCACCTGACATCAAATCATTCATGATGTCGTACTTATTTGCTACGGAATGAAAAACCTCAGCAACTTTGCTTGCCTTTTCTTTTTCATCAACAGTTTTGTAACCAAAGTGTGTTTGAGCCATATTTATTATTTTTACTATTTATTAATGCCCACAAGAAGAAGCGCTCTCTTTAATCATCGGAGCATCTCTATCAACACCTGCGGATTTCACTCGATCTAAATAATCCTGCCACATTTCATCATAATTAAGGCACATCTCATAAAGGTAATCCCAAGAATAGATACCTGAATCATGGCCATCAGAAAATATCGGTTTAATGGCGTAATGTCCGACTTGCTCGATATTGGTAATGATGACATCACGCTTGCCGGTTTGTAATGTCTCTTGCCCTATGCCATGACCACGAACTTCAGCAGAGGGTGACCACACTCTCAAAAACTCAAAGCTTAACTTGTAGTTTTTAGAATTCGCATAACTTAGCTCCAGAACTTTAGATTGCTGATGAACAGCAATATTTTCTGGCAACGGTGCTTTATCAGTTCCGGTCATTTTTAAACCAATACCCTTTCGATACCGCCAGAGTTCGCACTCTTCACGTAGTCAGCCATCCAATTCTCACCAAGAATATGTGAGGCCATCTCAACAACGATGTAATCAGCCTTAGTTCCAGAATCTTCATCGTAACGAGATAAACCTTGGAGACACGATGGGCAGCTTGTCAAAATCTTTACTTGACCATCAAAACCATCTCTCAATGCATCAGCACCCTTACGCATTTCGATTTCTTTACGGAATCGAACTTGTGTAGAAATATCTGGTCGAGTGACCGCCAAGGTTCCAGATTCACCACAGCAACGCTCATTTTTTGCGATTGCAGTGCCATCCTCTGTTGTCACAAGGCTATTCACTGTCTTTAGAGGATCTTGAAGTTTCATTGGGCTGTGGCAAGGATCGTGATACATGTACTTCACGCCCTTAGCACCTTCCAACTTAATACCTTTTTCCAATAAGAATTCATGGATATCAATAATCCTGCATCCTGGGAATATCTTATCGAATTCATATCCAGCTAATTGGTCGTAACAAGTTCCACATGAGACAACAACAGTTTTAATGTCTAGATAGTTAAGCGTGTTAGCCATACGATGGAACAGCACACGGTTATCAGTAATGATCTTGTCTGCTTTATCAAAATCACCTGATCCACGTTGTGGATATCCGCAGCACAAATAACCTGGCGGCAAAATTGTTTGAACACCAGCGTGCCAAAGCATTGCTTGAGTCGCCAAACCAACTTGCGAAAACAATCTCTCAGATCCACAGCCAGGGAAATAGAAAACAGCCTCAGTATCAACTGATGTTGTTTTCGGATTTCTAATGATTGGCACCACATCAGAATCTTCAATATCCAATAAAGCTCTAGCAGTTTTCTTAGGTAGATTGCCAGGCATCTTTTTATTGATGAAGTGAATCACCTGCTCTTGGATAGGTGGCTTACCAACAGTAGAGCGCGGCTGAGCTGTTTGTTTTTTGGCAAACGCTTTTAGAACATCATGACCCAAGCGCTGAATCTTATAACCCCAGGACATCATCACTTGACGCACTAACTGAATCGTCTCTGGATTTGTTGCATTTAAGAAGAACATCGCAGCAGAGGCGCCCGGATTAAATTTCTTCTGACCCATTTTGCGCAATAAATTACGCATATTCATAGTCACATCACCGAAATCAATCTTGACAGGGCAAGGAGTCACACACTTATGACATACCGTACAGTGCGCAGCAACATCATCAAATGCTTCCCAGTGCTTAATTGAAACACCGCGTCTTGTTTGCTCTTCGTACAAGAAAGCCTCAACCAACAATGATGTTGCCAAAATTTTATTTCGTGGGCTGTACAACAAATTAGCGCGTGGCACATGCGTTGCACACACAGGCTTACATTTGCCACAACGCAAACAATCTTTAACGCTTGTTGCAATGGCACCAATATCACTTTGCTGCATGATTAAAGATTCATGACCCATCAAACCAAAACTTGGCGTGTAAGCATTTCTTAAATCCGCACCAGGCATTAACTTACCTTTATTAAAGCGACCCTCTGGATCTACTTTTTCTTTGTAAGTTCTGAAATCTTTGATTTCTGATTCTGTTAAGTATTCAAGCTTAGTAATACCAATGCCGTGCTCACCAGAAATAACGCCGTTCAAAGATCTAGCCAGCTTCATGATGCGATCTACTGCTTTGTGGGCATCCTGAAGCATTTCATAGTTATCTGAATTGACTGGAATATTTGTGTGAACGTTACCGTCACCAGCATGCATATGCAATGCCACGAATACGCGGCTACGTAAAACACGTTTATGAACCGCTTCACATTCTTTAAGGATTGGCTCAAAAGCAACGCCGCTAAAAATCTTTCTTAGTTCAGCACGAACCTCAAGTTTCCAAGAAGCTCTCAAGCTCCGATCTTGCAAGCCTGAGAAGAATTGGTCCATATTTCCAGCCCAATTAGCCCAACGTGCGCGCACTTCATTAATGAGGTGCAAAGCTTGCGCTACACGATCTTCCAAAAGCTCAGCGCCAGGAATCTCACTCGCATCATCTGCCTTACCTAATGGCAAATTGCCTTTCTTAAAAAATAATTCCAACTCATCCAAGAGCTGTAATTTATTTTTAAGTGATAACTCAATATTAATTAACTCGATACCGTCGGTGTATTCGCCCATTCGATCAAGCGGAATAACAACGTCTTCGTTAACTTTAAATGCATTGGTATGTTTAGCAATTGCAGCCGTGCGTGAGCGATCTAACCAGAACTTTTTACGAGCCTCAGGGCTGATTGCCACAAAGCCTTCACCTACTCTTGTGTTGGCCATGCGAATGACTTCACTTGCAGCTATTGCAACTGCATTTTCATCGTCACCAACGATATCACCAATCAAAACCATTTTTGGCAAAACATTTCGCTTGGACTTGGTTGCATAACCAACCGCTCTTAAATATCTTTCATCCAAATGCTCAAGACCAGCCAATATCGCGCCGCCTTGTTTTGTTTGTTGATCTAAATACGCTTTGATTTCAACAATGCTTGGAATAGCATCTCTAGCTTGTCCAAAGAACTCAAGACAAACCGTGCGTATTTGTTTAGGCATGCGATGCAATACCCAGCGTGCGCTGGTGATCAAACCATCACAACCCTCTTTTTGAACACCAGGAAGACCTGCCAAAAACTTATCAGTAACGTCTTTTCCTAAACCTTCTTTACGGAAACGCTTACCTTCAATTTTTAACTCTTCTGTTCTTAATACTTTTTGACCTGGTAGTTTTGTACCATCTGACCACGTTAATTTGAAGGTCGCAAAATCCACATCATGGATCTTGCTCATATTGTGACCAATACGTTCAATATCTAACCAATTGCCCTCTGGGTCAACCATGCGCCATGAAGCCAAGTTATCTAAAGCCGTACCCCATAGCACTGCTTTTTTTCCACCAGCGTTCATTGCAATATTGCCGCCGATACAACTTGCTTCAGCAGAAGTTGGGTCTACAGCAAAAACATTACCTGATTTATCTGCAGCATCTGATACACGCTTTGTCACAACGCCAGCACCAGAATAAATAGTAGCCACAGCATGATCTAAGCCAGGCAATTGCACCATCTCCACCGGACCCAATGTTTCGAGTTTTTCAGTATTGATAACTGCAGACATCGGTGAAAGAGGTACCGCTCCACCGGTATAACCAGTGCCACCTCCACGAGGAATAATCGTCAAACCTAATTCAACACAACCCTTTACCAAGGCTGGAATCTCTTCTTCAGAATCAGGCGTCAATACGACAAATGGATATTCAACACGCCAGTCTGTTGCATCAGTAACGTGCGATACACGCGCCAAACCATCGTAGGCAATATTGTCAGACGCAGTAAATTTACCTAGCGTTTTACGTACTCGTTTACGCAAAATCGCAATACGATCAAATTCAGCATTGAAGTGCTCAATTGCTTCTTTGGCACTTAAAACTAATTTGCCAACTTTGTCAGCCAAATCAGTTGTCATTCGCTTTTGCACTTCACCTAAACGGTGATGCAAAGCTTCGATTAATTGTTTGCGACGACCTGGATTATCTAAAAGATCATCCTGCAAATACGGGTTACGTTGAACAACCCAAATATCGCCAAGTACTTCGTAAAGCATTCTGGCTGAACGACCCGTTTTACGTCCTGATCGCAACTCATCAAGAATTTGCCATGCATCCTGCCCCAACAAACGAATCACAATCTCTCGGTCTGAGAAAGATGTGTAGTTGTAGGGTATTTCACGCAAGCGCGGAGCATTTTGTACAGGCTCTGCAAGAGTATTTAAGGGCAAAGGGGCGTTCATATCGCTAGCTTTAACTAAAACGCCATTTTAAAGGACTATGGACCTGCGCGTCTCATTCTTAATTACCTATCTGAAACCATGCCTTCAATGTGGTCATAAAGGCCGTAGCGATATATGACCAAAAACCATCAGGAATCATTAAAAGTGCATAAGTCATAAAGACGTATCGCAAGAACTTCCCAATTGCCATATAGATCAGACAAGGGAGCCAAGGCAGCCTCAACCAACCTGCAACAGCACATAAAGGGTCTCCGACTATTGGCAACCACGATAAAAGAAGTGCTGGCGGCCCAAGCCTTTCAAACCATTTCAGTAACTTATGCTCCCGAGGGCCCACCATTTTTTCCCTGGCTTTACTGGCACCAAACCCAAGCAACCAATCCACCATACCGCCCAGCGTATTTCCAACTGTTGCAACAAAAATTGCCAGCCAAAAAAGATCGGGGTTTAATTTAATGTATGCGAATAAAACGGGCTCAGAGCCCATTGGCAAAAGGGTTGCAGAAATAAATGAAACCAAGAATACTGCCGGCAAACCAACGGCTGGCAGTGATAGCCACACTAAAAAATTATGTAAATTGGTTTCCATGTTTGGTCATTTTAGGCTGTTGACGTGATACGCTCACAGGATGCCTAAAGATTATCTAAGAAAAATTCTTACTGCGAAGGTCTACGATGTAGCTCGAGAAACCGAGTTACATGTTGCTCCGCATCTATCGAATCGCCTAAAAAACAAGGTTTTATTAAAACGCGAGGATAACCAGCCGGTTTTCTCCTTCAAATTGCGTGGCGCCTATAACAAAATGGCCCATTTAAGCTCTAGCGAGCTTAAGCGTGGCGTGATTGCAGCATCTGCTGGCAACCATGCCCAAGGGGTTGCCCTATCAGCTGCAAAGCTTGGCTGCAAAGCAATTATTGTGATGCCGACCACAACGCCTCAGTTAAAGATTGATGCAGTAAGAGACAGAGGCGGCAACTCTGTAGAAGTTGTTCTCCATGGTGACTCCTACAGCGACGCCTATCAGCACGCTTTATCTCTTGAAAAGAAGCACAAACTGACATTTGTGCATCCATTTGACGATCCAGATGTTATTGCTGGACAGGGCACAATCGCCCTAGAAATCTTGCAACAACATCAAGATCCTATTGATGCCATCTTTCTTGCAATCGGAGGAGGAGGCCTTATAGCCGGAGTGGGTGCTTACATTAAATCAATCAGACCCGACATCAAGGTCATCGGTGTTCAAACGGTTGATTCAGATGCCATGAAGAAATCTCTAGAGGCTGGTCGTCGAGTTGAATTAAAAGACGTGGGTCTATTTTCTGATGGCACCGCTGTAAAAATGGTTGGCAAAGAGACATTTAGGCTTTGCCAAGAAGTTGTTGATGAAATCATTACTGTTGATACAGATGCAATTTGTGCTGCCATCAACGACGTATTCACAGATACCAGAAGTATTTTGGAGCCTGCTGGCGCCCTAGCGCTTGCCGGTTTAAAGAGCTATGTTGAACGTGAAAAGTGTAAAGATCAGACTTTGATTGCGGTGGCATGTGGTGCCAATATCAACTTCAACCGCCTACGATTTGTTGCTGAACGTGCCGAAGTAGGTGAAGCCAAAGAAGCTGTTTTTGCGGTAACCATCCCTGAAGAACGAGGCTCATTCCGTCGCTTTTGCGAACTTTTGGGTGCCCGCAACGTCACAGAATTCAACTACCGCATTGCCGACGCTTCAAAAGCACATATTTTTGTTGGTATCGCCACTCAAAAGGCGAGTGATAGCGCTCAAATTGCCAAATCATTCACAAAATCTGGATTTGACACGATTGATCTAACGCATGATGAGTTGGCTAAATCTCACTTAAGACATATGGTGGGCGGACGATCACAACTTGCGAAAGATGAATTGCTTTATCGCTTTGAATTTCCAGAGAGACCTGGCGCATTAATGAAGTTCTTAACAAGCATGGCGCCCAACTGGAATATCAGCTTGTTCCATTACCGAAATCATGGGGCTGACTATGGCCGGATCTTAGTAGGTATGCAAGTGCCATCAAGCGACAAGAAAGAACTTAAGAAATTCTTGGCAGGTCTTGGATATCCGCACTGGGATGAAAGCAATAACCCTGCCTACAAATTATTTTTGGCATAAATAATGGCTTTTTCATTAGAGGGAAAACTTGTTGTCGCCATTTCTTCAAGGGCACTGTTTGACTTTGAAGAAGAGAACCAAGTATTTGAAGCTAGTGATGACAGCGCCTATATGGCGCTTCAACTAGAGCGCATCAATGCTCCGGCCAAACCAGGCGTGGCATATCCCTTGGTGAAAAAATTATTAAGCTTTAACACTGGCGCACAACAAAATGTTGAAGTGGTTATCTTATCTAGGAACGATCCTGTTAGTGGCTTAAGAGTTTTTCGCTCAGCAAAAAGCAATCAACTATCTATTGAGCGTGGTGTCTTTACAAGAGGTAGACCGCCCTATCATTACCTCAAGTCTCTTCAAGCCAATCTATTTTTATCAGCCAATGAAAATGATGTTCGTGCGACTCTGGAAGCCGGTTTTCCATCAGCCATGGTTTTTCCACAAAGCAAACAAATTGCAGAGTCTCACCCTGATGAAATTCGAATTGCTTTTGACGGTGATGCAGTTTTGTTTTCCGACGAAGCCGAGCAAATATTTCAAAGCAAAGGCTTAGATGCCTTTGTGGCACACGAAAGCAATAAGGCTGCGATCCCATTACCGCCAGGTCCATTCAAACCATTGCTTGAGGCGCTTCATCGCTTGCAAAACGCTGCCGCACAAACTGGCCACCCAATGAAAATTAGAACTGCTCTGGTAACTGCACGTTCTGCCCCAGCTCATGAAAGAGCGATTCGAACATTAATGGCTTGGGGTGTCACAGTAGACGAAGCGATGTTCTTGGGTGGACTTCCGAAAAAAGATTTTCTTAAAGAATTTGAACCGGACTTCTTTTTTGATGACCAAACTGGTCATTGCGAACTAGCCTCCGACATTGCGCCCACAGGACAAGTTCTATCAGGCATTGCCAACCAAATTAAAAAGTAAGATGAGTCACTTAGATCAAGCACCTCTGGGCAAAGTCTCAGAAAATCCAAACCAATACAGCCCTGGTTTGCTGTTCCCAATTAGCAGAACAGAAAATAGAGCCAAACTTGGGATCTCACAATCACTTCCATTTTTTGGTGTAGATATTTGGAACGCCTATGAACTTAGTTGGCTAAATAACAAAGGAAAACCTCAAATAGCTCTGGCAAGCTTTGTTGTTCCTGCTAACTCACCTAATATTATTGAATCAAAATCATGGAAGCTTTATCTCAACAGCTTCAACAATCACCGCGTTGGTTCAGAAAAAGAATTAATTGAGATATTAAGTTCTGATCTCTCAAAGGCGGCAGGGGCCACGATTAGCGTCCAGCTTCAAACCCCTGAAAAAAGTAATCAAGGTGGTTTTAAAGAGTTGGAAGGCAAACTACTTGATCGATTGGATTTGGATATCGATCCACATCAACAACCTGATGCAGCGCTATTGAGTTCAGATGCAAACTTAGGTGTTGTAGAAGAAACTTTGGTGACCCACTTATTAAGATCAAACTGTCCGGTAACGGGTCAACCTGACTGGGCTAGCGTTCAAATTAATTATGTTGGGCCAACCATCAATGAAGAAGCTTTATTGCGCTACTTAATTGCATTTAGAGAACATCAAGAGTTCCATGAACATTGTGTAGAAAAAATATTTATTGATATCAAAGAAAAATGCCACCCAACTAAGTTATCGGTTTATGCCCGATATACACGCAGAGGTGGCATTGATATCAACCCATTCAGGGCTGACTATAACGCTGAGTGGCCTATTAATATCCGCCACTCGCGTCAATAATTAAAACGGAATATCGTCGTCGATATCACCTAAATTAGGGCTGCTCATTGGAGCAGAAGATTTAGGTGCTGACATAGATGATCCGCTATTAGACATACCGCCTTCAGATGAACCTGGGGCTCTACCGCCTAACATTTGCATAGTTTCAGCAACGATTTCTGTGGAATACTTTTCTTGACCACTTTGATCTGTCCATTTGCGAGTGCGCAAACGACCTTCTACATAAACCTGAGAACCTTTTTTTAGATACTTTTCAGCAACTTCAGCAACCTTGCCAAAAAACGCTACTCGATGCCACTCTGTATTCTCGCGCATCTCACCGGATTGTTTATCACGGTAACGATCAGTTGTAGCAATAGAAATATTTGTCACCGCATCACCACTTGGTAAGCGACGAGTTTCTGGGTCACGGCCAACATTACCCACAATAATTACTTTATTTACCGACGCCATTTTTGTCTCCCGAAGAAAAAGTTGTTGTACCGAACACTACATCGTACCCATTAAAAAAGACTTGATTAAGCAGTCTTTTCTGATAGCTCTCGCATAGTCAAAGCGATTATAAGCCAGCTAAAAATTAGAGCTGCCCCAATATAAAAAACAGCAGCCTCACCCATATTTTGAAGAATCCAACCGCCTAAAAGACCACCCAAAAATAAACCAGCTGATTGCGTTGTGTTGTAAATGCCTAAAGCAGTTCCTTTTGCGTTACTAGCCCAACGAGAAACTAAAGACGGTTGCATGGCCTCCAGAATGTTAAAGCCGATAAAGTAAGTGAGCACTGCTAATGCAAGACCTGAAAGAGAGTCCAAACTTGCCATCATCAACTGCGCCACCATCATGCTTGCAATTCCAAATAAGAAGGCGGGTTTCATGCGCTTACGACGCTCACTGACCATGATGATCGGCGCCATACAAACAAATGAAATCAAAACAGCTGGGAGATAAAGATGCCAGTGGGCCACCAAAGGTAAATCCGCTTTAACTAACAAACGTGGCAAAGTTAAAAATAAGGCAATCTGCACAGCATGCAAAACTAAGACGCCCACGTTTAATCGAAATAAGTCTTTATTAAAGAAGACTTCAGAAAACTTGGCTGTGAAAGGTGTTTGGCTAGCTTTATCCTGCTCTGGAACTATGAATAAGGCAATTAATATCGCCCCAATACCTAAAACAGCCATTAGATAAAACATGCCATCTAAGCCGATAGATTCATGAAGCGGCGAAGCCAAGACCAAAGAAAGCGCAAAAGTAAGGGCGATACTGCCGCCAACCATTGCCATCGCTCTTGTTCTGGTTTCCTCTCGCGTGAGGTCTGCTAACCAGGCTGTCACAGCAGCAGATACGGCCCCTGCACCCTGAATAGCACGCCCAACAGTAATCCATACCAAATCATCGTGGCTTGCAGCAACAAATGCTCCCAAAACAAACAAAATGAGGCCAATGACCACAATAGGACGGCGCCCGTAACGGTCGGAGAGCATTCCAAGGGGGATATGCAGGCAGGCCTGAACAAAGCCATAAATACCCAAAGCCAAACCCACTAAAGTTGCCTGATCGCCGCCTGACAAGCCTTTGGCGTGCATAGAGAACACCGGCAGGATCAAAAATAAGCCCAACATCCGCAGGGCAAAGATACCGGCAAGAGATAAGGCGGAGCGAAGTTCTGTTTTTTCCATAAAGAAGAGCTATATTAACTGGTTACGCAGAGAAAATTCATGGATACGATAAAAATACGCGGTGCCCGCACCCACAACTTAAAAAGCGTCAATTTAGACATACCTAGAGATCAATTAGTGGTCATCACGGGCTTGTCTGGATCTGGCAAAAGTTCTTTAGCTTTTGATACTTTGTATGCTGAAGGACAGCGTCGCTATGTTGAATCCTTATCAGCATACGCTCGTCAGTTTTTACAGTTGATGGAAAAACCCGATGTCGACTCTATTGAAGGTTTATCACCAGCTATTTCGATTGAACAAAAAGCAACTAGCCACAACCCTAGATCAACAGTTGGTACTGTTACCGAAATTCATGATTACCTGCGCTTGTTATTTGCTAGAGCAGGCACACCTCACTGCCCTGAACATCACCTACCTTTAGAAGCTCAAAGCGTATCCCAAATGGTTGATACGGTCATGGCAAAACCTGAAGACACCAAACTGATGATTTTGGCGCCGGTGGTTAGCGAGCGCAAAGGTGAACACATCGACTTGTTTGAAGATCTTCAAGCTCAGGGGTTTGTTCGCTTCAGAATCAAATCAGGCGGTGGCACAGCCCAACATGCAGAAGCAAAAATTTATGAAGTTGATCAACTTCCTAAATTGAAGAAAAATGAAAAACATTCCATTGATGTTGTCATTGACCGCATCAAAGTAAAACAAGATATTCAACAACGTTTGGCCGAATCTTTTGAGACTGCTTTGAGATTAGCGGATGGTCGCGCGATAGCTCTTGAAATGGATACCAATAAAGAGCAGGTGTTCTCAAGTAAATTTGCTTGCCCTGTTTGCTCCTATTCTTTACAAGAGTTGGAGCCTCGTCTTTTTTCTTTCAACAACCCAATGGGTGCCTGTCCAAGCTGCGATGGCTTAGGTCACATTACCTTTTTTGATCCTAAGCGTGTGGTCGCCCACCCAGAACTATCGCTGGCATCAGGTGCTATTAAAGGCTGGGACAGAAGAAATCAGTTTTATTTCAGGCTTTTGCAAAATCTATCTAAGCATGCTGATTTCGATTTAGAAAAGCCATTTGAGGAGCTGCCTAAAAAAGCACAAGAGCTAATTTTGTATGGCTCAGGATCTCAAGATATACCTTTTGAATATCTCAATGAAAAAGGTAAAACAATTATTCGCGAGCACAGCTTTGAAGGCATCGTGGCTAACTTTGAACGCCGCTATAAAGAAACTGATTCAGCCACTGTCCGCGAAGAGTTAGCCAAGTATCAGAACAACAAGCCATGCCCTACTTGTGAAGGAACACGTCTTAGAACCGAAGCTAGAAATGTCAAAGTGGGTGAAGGTGAGCAAGCTCGGGCCATTTACGAAGTGAGCAATCTGCCACTCGGAAAAGCTCTGAATTACTTCAAGACGCTTGAGTTAAAAGGTGCCAAAAAAGAAATCGCTGGAAAAATTATTTCAGAGATTGGCTCGCGACTTAGCTTTTTAAATGATGTGGGTCTTGACTATCTCTCTCTTGATAGAAGTGCAGACACATTGTCAGGCGGTGAAGCTCAACGTATTCGATTAGCTTCACAAATTGGTTCTGGCTTAACTGGCGTCATGTATGTACTTGATGAGCCATCTATTGGCCTTCATCAGCGCGACAATGATCGATTAATTGGCACCCTCAAGCATCTGAGAGATCTTGGCAATTCAGTGCTTGTAGTTGAGCATGATGAAGACATGATCCGTGCGTCTGATTACGTCATTGATATTGGTCCTGGCGCTGGCGAACACGGCGGAAAAATTATTGCTCAAGGAACCCCTCTAGAAATCGAAGCGCATCCAGAGTCATTAACTGGTGCCTATCTTTCTGGCAAGGAAGGCATTGCAGTACCCAAAAACAGAATCAAACCTAGCGAAAAGCATTTAAAAATTATTGGGGCAACTGGCAACAATCTTAAAAATGTGGATATTGAAATACCGCTAGGTCTCCTCACTTGTGTGACAGGTGTATCTGGTTCAGGCAAATCAACTTTGATTAATGACACTTTGCATCATGCAGTGGCACAACACCTCTATGGTTCTAATGCTGAGCCTGCTGCACACCAAGAAATTCAAGGTCTTGAGCATTTCGACAAAGTCATTAACGTTGACCAATCCCCTATTGGTAGAACACCAAGATCTAACCCTGCAACATATACCGGTCTATTTACACCGATTAGAGAATTATTTGCAGGCGTTCCAGCATCAAGAGAGCGTGGCTACGAAGCGGGCAGATTTTCATTCAACGTTCGAGGTGGTCGCTGTGAAACCTGTGAAGGTGATGGCGTATTAAAAGTTGAAATGCACTTCTTACCTGACGTTTATGTGCCATGTGATGTTTGTCACGGGAAACGCTATAACCGCGAAACTCTCGATATTCGCTACAAGGGCAAAAACATACACGAAGTTTTGGCCATGACAATTGAGCAAGCTCATGAGTTTTTTGAGGCTGTTCCAACAGTCAAAAGAAAACTTAAAACTTTGCTCGATGTGGGTTTAGGCTACGTCAAATTAGGCCAAAGTGCCACCACACTGTCAGGCGGTGAAGCACAACGCGTCAAGTTATCTTTGGAGTTATCAAAACGAGATACAGGTCGTACCCTATATATCCTAGATGAACCAACGACTGGATTGCATTTTCATGACATTCAACTGCTTTTGAAGGTGATTCATACCCTCAAGAAGCATGGGAATACAATTGTCATTATTGAACATAATTTGGACGTTATTAAAACGGCTGACTGGGTCATTGACCTAGGGCCAGAAGGTGGTGGCGGTGGCGGTGAAATTATTGCTGTAGGCACGCCAGAAGATGTTGCTAAGGTAAAAAATAGTTATACCGGTAAGTACCTTGCCCCTTTATTGAAATAAGCTCAAAGACATATACTCTTAATATGACAAAACAAACTGCTGCGCAAAGCCAAAGAGCCATTGATCTAGCTAGAGAAACTCTCACGATTGAGGGTGAAGCAGTACTGACTCTACAAAAAAATCTGACCGCTAAAAATGCTGAGATGTTTGCCCATGCTATTGAAATTTTGCTGGGATGCAAAGGTCGTATTGTGGTTTCAGGGATTGGTAAATCAGGACACATTGGCCGTAAAGTTGCAGCGACATTTGCTTCAACCGGATCTCCTGCTTTTTTTGTGCATCCAGCAGAAGCTAGTCACGGCGATTTAGGTATGGTGACTCAGCATGATGTTTTCGTTGCTTTTTCAAACTCTGGTGAAACCAGTGAACTAACAGCCATTGTTCCTATTATTAAAAGAACTGGCGCAAAATTAATTGCCTTAACGGGTAACCCATCATCAAGCTTGGCTGAACTGGCGGATTCTCACATCAATGTCAGCGTTGAAAAAGAAGCCTGCCCACTTAATCTAGCTCCAACAGCTAGCACTACTGCTGCTCTTGCAATGGGTGACGCTTTGGCTGTTGCACTACTAGATGCCCGAGGTTTTAAACCTGAAGATTTTGCAAGGTCTCACCCAGGTGGCAGCCTTGGTAGAAAATTATTGACGCATGTCAGAGATGTCATGAGGGGCGGCTCAGAAGCTCCAAGAACAAACATCAACGCCAGCATTACTGATGCCCTCTTGGAAATTACCGCTAAACGCATGGGCATGACCGTTGTGATTGATGATTCAGAAAAAGTTCTGGGCATATTTACGGATGGCGATTTGCGTCGATTAATTGAAAAGAACAATCAATTCCAAAATACAACATTGCGAGACGCCATGACGGCAAATCCGCGCACAATTTCTCCAGATTTATTAGCTGCAGAAGCCGTTGAAATGATGGAGCGCCACAGAATTAATCAACTCGTTGTAACAGATGCAAGTGGTCGACTACTCGGCGCGCTTAACTTACACGATCTTTTTGCTGCTCAGGTTATTTAATATGCCAAAGACATTCAATACATTAGTGACTAACCCTCTTACCCAACACCCTCAGGCGATGGAGCGAGCAGCTGAGATCAAGTTATTGGTTCTTGATGTTGATGGCGTTCTGACCGATGGCAGCTTACTAGTTGGTCATGATGGCAAGGAAGCACTTAAAACTTTTGACAGCCTAGATGGTCACGGCATCAAACTACTTCAATCAATTGGAGTAACTGTTGCCATCATTACTGGCAGAACTTCTGGCATGGTTGAAGGTAGAGCAAAAGAGCTAGGCGTTCAACATGTACAAATGGGCATCAGCAAAAAAATGGATGCCCTACAAGTCTTATTAAACAAAACAGGATTCAAACTATCAGAGTGCGCTGCGATGGGAGATGATTGGCCAGATTTAGCAATACTTCCAAAAGTTCATTTTGCGGCTTGCCCAGCACAAGCTCATGAAGAAGTTAAAAATTGCGTTCACTATGTAACCCAAAGAACTGGTGGCAGTGGCGCCGTGCGAGAAGTTTGCGATCTAATCCTAAAGGCCCAAGGCCACTACCAACGCTTACTTGAGGAATCTTTGTAAGCATGGATTTATTTGCACCACTGCTTAGGTTTTTGCCTGTCTTATTAATGGGGCTACTAACTTTGGGCACTTATTGGATGGTGCAACTCACAAATCCTGATAGCGACAACATTCAGCCCAAGAGGCACATTCCTGATTACATCATGGATCAAATTGTTGTCACAACACTTGGTCCAGATGGCTCCACAAGGTATCGGGTAGTTGGCGATAAGCTCACTCATTACGAGGATGATGCAGCTTCAGAGATTGACCTTCCGATTGCAAGGCGATTTAACGCAGATAAGCCAGCTACAACTGTTCGCTCTGATAAAGGCTTTTTAAATGGCGACTTAACAATTCTGGAACTTGTCGGTAATGCCACCTTAACTAGACCTGCACAACCAGCAACTAGCAAGCAAGCAGGTAGCGCCAGAATGTTTATGAGTTCTTCGCGTTTCACCATATTAATGAACGATGACATTGTTAAAACTAATCAGCCAGTTACTCTAGAGCAAGGTTTGTCAGTAATGACTGCGCGTGATGGCGCAATCTTCGACAATGTTCATCAAAAATTAATCATGAACGGGCAAGTCAGAGGCCGCATTGAATCTGAGAAGAAACGTTCTACTCCATAGTATGAAATTACTTCTTTCAACAACCCTATTTCTGCTCAATGCATTTTTTTGCATTCCTGCATTTGCAGAAAAAGCAGACAGAGATAAACCCATTTCTCTTTCCTCCGAAAAAGCATCTTTTGATGATGTACGACAAATTTATCACTTGGAAAAAAATGTTTTGTTAACCAAGGGCACCTTAATTATTCGCGGTGAAAGCGCTAGTGTAAAAATTGACCCTGAAGGCTATCAGTTGGCCACTATTCAAGCAAAACCGGGCACCTTGGCTAGCCTCAAACAAAAACGTGACACTGGCTATGATGAGTATGTTGAAGGCTTTGCGGAATGGATTGAGTATGATGCAAAACTTGAAACCGCCACTCTTGTTGGCAAGGCTCACATGAATAAACTAGCCGGCACGAAAATTTCAGACAAAATTAATGGCGACCGCATTCAGTACGATAGCGCCAATGAAAAATACCAAGCACTATCCAGCGCTTCAGTTAAATCTACTTTATCTTCTCGCAGAAAAGATCAATCAGGTAATATTAAAAAATGAGCATTTCAAACTCAACACTATCCGCATCAGGTCTCCAGAAAAAATATGGTGCTCGCACCGTTGTTAGAGATGTAGGCGTTGAAGTAAAGAGCGGCCAGGTTGTAGGTTTATTGGGGCCTAACGGTGCTGGTAAAACAACTTCTTTTTATATGATTGTTGGTCTTGTTCCATTGGATGGCGGCGAGATAACACTCAACAATCAAGTTATCAGTCATTTACCAATTCATGAACGTGCCAAGTTAGGCCTTTCTTATCTGCCTCAAGAAGCTTCTGTATTCAGAAAGCTCAGCGTTGAAGAAAATATTTTGGCAGTTCTTGAGCTGCAAGAAGAAAACGGCAAGCCTTTAGCTAAAGCAGAAATTCAAAAAAGATTAGATTCCCTATTACAAGAGTTACAAATCTCTCATTTACGTAGCAACCCAGCTATGTCTTTATCTGGCGGCGAGAGAAGACGTGTTGAAATTTCGCGCGCCTTAGCTTCCCAGCCAAAATTTATTCTTTTAGATGAGCCATTCGCCGGCGTTGACCCCATCGCCGTTGGAGAAATTCAGCGTATTGTTAGATTTTTAAAAGATCGTCAAATTGGCGTTTTGATTACAGACCATAATGTTCGCGAAACACTGGGTATTTGTGACTACGCATACATCATTAGCGAAGGAAAAGTTTTAGCTTCTGGTGAGCCAGCATCAATTATTGATAACGAAGCCGTTAGAAAAGTTTATCTAGGCGAAAACTTCAAAATGTAATTGACGCGGACAATTGTCCAGCGTCAATAACTTGTAAGCAAAAATCGTACCAATATCGAATTAGCAGTCTAAAATGGCTGCATCATGAAGGCGTCGCTCAATCTTAGGTTTTCTCAAAACCTAGCTCTAACACCACAACTCCAGCAGTCAATTAAGCTTTTACAGCTATCTGCCATGGAGCTAGAGCAAGAGCTTATCCAAGCGGCAGAGCAAAATCCTTTAATTGAGTATGAGTCGGCAACGGAATCGGCTCCAACTGAGCCATTACAGCAACTGTCACACAGACAAAGTTCATCCTCTAAAAATAATGCAGACTGGGATGAGAACGATGACAAATTTGCCAAGGTTGCGGCATCAGAGAGCTTGCTTGACCATCTGCTAGACCAGATAAGGGTCATGAGACTGTCACCTCAAGAGAAGGCTGTAATGGGTCTCCTTGCGGGCAATCTAGATAACAGGGGCTACCTCGCCATAGAGCTCTCTGAGTTAGCACAAGAGTATGCGCAATATATGGACCCAGAAGATGGCACAGCTGATGAGCAAATAAATCGAGCTCTGGTCAGACTGCAACACTTAGACCCTAGCGGAGTTGGCGCGCGAGATCTCAGTGAATGTTTACGTTTGCAATTAGAGCACCGCGACCACCACAAACCCTCTGAAAAAATATGGGCTAACTCCCACAAAATATGTGCAGACTATCTCGAGATTGTTGGCGCCAGAGATTGGTCTAGGCTCAAAAAACTTTTAAAAATCTCAGATGCCGAACTGAATGAGTCTGTTCAGTTAATTAAAAGTCTTCAGCACGATCCTGCAGCTCAATTTGGACTATCAATTGATAGCACCCTCATTCCAGATGTGATTGTTAAAAACCACAAAGGCAAATGGCAGGTGACGCTTAATCCAGCTGCCACGCCCAAAATAAATATTCATGAAGAGTACGCCAAGGTTATTAAAGAAAACAAAGGGCATGAGGACATTGGCGGAATTCAACAAAAACTACAAGAGGCTAGATGGTTGGTTAAAAATGTGCTACAAAGAAGTGAAACCATCTTAAAAGTGGCAAAAGCTATCGTGGATAGGCAGCAAAATTTCTTCAATCATGGCGAAATCGCCATGCGCCCTCTAGTTTTGCGAGAAATTGCAGACACTTTGGGTCTGCACGAATCCACCATTTCGCGAGTGACAACCCAAAAGTACATGGCAACACCCTCTGGTTGCTATGAATTTAAATATTTTTTCGGCAGCCAAGTATCCACAGATACTGGTGGCTCTGTTTCATCAATGGCTATTAGAGCTGTCATCAAACAATTAGTTGATGAAGAAAATACTCAAAAACCTTTATCAGATACTCAAATAGTTGAACTATTGGCAACAAAGGGTTTTGTTGTTGCTAGGCGTACGATTGCTAAATACAGGGAATCTCTGCGCATCCCTGCCGTTCATTTGCGCAGAAAATAACAGGGAGCACAGCATGAATTTAAAAATTACTAGTCACCATGTAGAAATTACACCCGCCATGCGTTCGCATCTCGAAGACAAATTGGCTCGAATCAAGAACCATTTTGACCAAGTAATGACTATTTCAGCGATTCTTTCGATTAATAATGAAAAAGAGAAGAATCTGCGTAATCATGCCGAAATTACCTTACACCTCAAGGGAAAAGACCTGTTTGCCGAGGCCCATCATGAAGACATGTATCACGCCATGGACCTTGTTGTTGATAAATTAGATAGGCAAGTTCTCAAACATAAAGAAAAAGTTCAAGATCATCACCATCAAACACTGAAAAACTCTTGATTAAATAGGCCAAGGCAATCTTATAATGCACTGCACACATGAATGCCTTGGCTCAACTTATCACCCCTCACAATATCGCCCTCGATATTGATGCTTCTTCACAAGAAGAATTATTTGCCTTCATCGGCAATCTTTTTGAGAAAAACCATGCAATTCCAGCCAAAACCGTTCAATCTTGCCTTCAAGATCGCGAAGCTCTGGGATCAACGGGACTAGGACAAGGCATCGCAATCCCTCACGGGCGTGTTAAAGATCTTCCAGAAGCCCATCTTGGCTTTGTTCGACTCAAAGAAGGTATTGACTTCAAGGCCCCAGACGGCCAACTAGTTCAAACAATAATCATCATGCTAGTGCCTGAGCAAGCAACACAATCTCATCTAGAAATACTTTCTCAAGTTGCTCAAATCCTCTCAGATACAGCAACAAAAAAATTACTATTCACAGAAACAGAGCCTGATAATATTTACCAATTGCTAACTGCTTGGAATAAATAAATCATGACCCAGCCACTAAATTTAGCGGGTGTCACAGCACAATCGTTATTTGACGACAACTTTTCAGAATTAAAACTGAGTTGGATTGCTGGTCTTGAAGGTTCAGATAATGGTTTTGATCCAGAAGCAGTTAAGCTAGCCTCATCTTCATCAGACTTAGTGGGTCACTTAAATTTGATTCACCCAGATCGAATGCAGGTCTTTGGTGTACCCGAAGTAAGCTACTACGAAAAACTAGATTCAGAAAATCGCAAGAAACAATTAGCAGGCTTAATTTCTTTAAAGCCACCTTGTTTAATCATCGCAGATGGTTGTGAGGCACATGAAGATATCGTTTTATATTGCCAACGATCTTCAACGCCTCTATTTAAGAGCACCATATCAGCAGCAACAGTTATTGACCACTTACGTTCATACCTCACCAAAATTGGCGCACCTCGCGTCACGATGCACGGTGTATTTATGGATATTCTTGGTATGGGTGTATTGATTACTGGAGATTCAGGCCTTGGCAAAAGCGAATTGGGTCTCGAATTGATTTCAAGGGGTCATGGTTTGGTTGCTGATGATGCCGTTGATTTTGCAAGACTAGGGCCGGACTATATTGAAGGTAGATGCCCTCCTATCTTAAGAGACTTACTTGAAGTTCGCGGCTTAGGTCTTCTCGATATCAGAACAATCTTCGGCGAGACAGCCGTTCGTCGCCGAATGAAATTAAGATTAATCGTTCAACTGGTTCGAAGAACTGATGGTGAATTTGAGCGATTACCAATCGATGGTCAATCCATTGATGTTCTAGGTTTACAAATACGTAGCGTAAAAATTCAAGTGGCAGCCGGTCGCAACTTAGCCGTTCTTGTTGAAGCTGCTGTTCGCAATACGATTCTTCAATTGCGCGGTATTGATACATTAAAAGAATTCATGGAAAGACAACGCAAGCTCATGAATGCTGACGACAACAAAACGCAAAGTAAACTTTTATAACTATGCGCGTCTTCATCATTACCGGAATTTCAGGCTCAGGCAAATCAGTTGCACTGAATGCGCTTGAGGATGCTGGTTATGACTGCGTTGATAATCTACCCGTTGATTTCATCGAAGACCTGATCCAATCATTAAGCTCCCAAGGGCGAGAAAAAATCGCCATTGCAATTGATGCCAGACGTGGGCAGTCAATTAAAGACCTGCCAGACACGATTGAAAAACTAAAAAAAGATAATGATGTTCGTGTTTTGTTTCTTAACGCCAATACAGAAACACTGGTACAGCGTTATTCCGAAACACGCAGACGCCACCCACTATCAAGCACCGAAGACAATAGAACTCCTCAAGTTGCATTAATCGATGCCATTGAAAAAGAACGTGCGCTTCTTTCTGATTTAGCTGAAACAGCTCACAATATTGATACAAGCCATATTAAAGCGCACACACTCAGATCTTGGATTCAAGACCTATTAAAAGATGAGCGCGCTGGTTTAACTATGTTGTTTGAATCATTTGGCTTTAAACATGGTGTTCCAAGAGATGCAGACTTGGTGTTCGATGTGAGGTGCCTACCAAACCCACACTATGACCCGGTTTTACGACCACTGACAGGCAATGACGCTGCAGTAGCCAACTTCTTAAGAGAGCACCCTGAAGTTCAAGCCATGGGTGATGACATCCGCAGATTTATTGAAACATGGTTACCAAAATATCAAGCCGATAGAAGAAGCTATCTAACCGTTGCGATTGGCTGCACTGGTGGTCAACACCGCTCCGTCTATTTATCAAACTGCTTATTTGATTATTTCTTAAAGCGCTCGCAAGCTGCCGGTGACAATGCACTGCATCTTCTTAAACGTCATCGCGAACTAGATTTGAATTCTTCAAAAATGATTTAACTGGGGTAGGTAAGCCCAATTTTTTCAACTCAGAAAAATCTATCCACTCTAATTGTGGGTCTAAGTTGGATAGCTTTTTAGAAACCACCACTTGCACCGGTCGAATACTTAATCGTCGATGAGTCAAGATATGTTTAATGGTTGGTAGTTCAATTTTTTTGGCACTCAATGGCAAATCTAACTTTTCTGGAAAGCTCCAGAGGCCAGCCCAAATACCTTGATGCGGTCTTTTTTCTAAAAGAATTTTTCCTTGGTGAATCAGAATCCACCAATTTATATCGACTGAAGTGACTTTGACTTTTTTAACCTTTAGAGGGATCTTGTCAATCAAGCTCAACTTCTTGGCCTGACAATCTTTTTCAAATGGGCAAATAACCCCTGAACCATCGATGCAGGCAGGCTTATTTTGCGTGCATAGAGTTGCACCGAAATCCATTAAGCCCTGGGTATAAGAAACCAAATCCTCTGGTGCTTTTGGCAATAAAGATTCTGCATGCAACCATAATGTTTTGACCGCTGCAGTTTTACTCAAATCCTCTTGAACACCCCAAACTCTTGCAAGCACTCGCTTAACATTGCCATCCAAGATAGCCGCTGACTCACCATAAGCAAATACAGCGATGGCTGCAGCCGTTGATCGGCCGATTCCAGGCAGAGTTTCCAACAACTTAGGGTCACTTGGAAAAACGCCATCAAATTGATTCACTACTTCTTGCGCACAACGATGCAGATTTCTAGCTCTAGTGTAGTAACCCATACCACTCCACTCAGCCAAGACATCATCAATGTTTGCCGCTGCCAAATCACTCACACTTGGAAAGCGCTTTAAAAAGGCTTGATATCTTTCGATAACCGTAGCTACTTGTGTTTGCTGCAACATCACTTCAGATAACCAAACACGATAAGCAGTGCGGTTAATTTGCCATGGCAAGTGATGACGCCCCTGACTTCTTTGCCAAGAGATTAATTTTTTTGTGAAATTTTTAACTTCAGTAGACGACATTATTTCTTTTGGCATTTGTGACAAAAGTAAGTTGATCTCTGACCCTGAACAATTTGTCTAATCGGCGTTTTGCAAACGCGACATGGCAATCCTGCCCGGTCATACACCTTTGTTTGCAACATGAAATGTCCTGGATCACCGTCGCTATTCACAAAATCTTTTAAGCTACTGCCTCCAGCTTTGATGGCTTTTTTCAGCGTCTCTTTAATGGCGATTGCTAATTTTTCTGCCCGCGGCAAACTTAACTTGCCTGCAGCCATCTCCGGATGAATCCCTGCAGAGAACAAACTTTCGGAACAATAGATATTGCCTACACCAACCACAGCCTGGCCAGCTAACAACCATTGTTTGATCGCGATTTGCCTACCCTTAGCATGTTGATGAAGATGTTTACCAGCCTTGGCCTCATTGAAGTCGTCTGAAAATGGCTCAAGTCCAAGCTTAGCGATCAATGGATGTTTTTCAATCTCACCATCTTCATCACTCGCCCACAAAACAGCGCCAAACTTCCTAGGATCATGCAAGCGCAAAACATGCTTGCCGAAAGTTATTTCAACTCGATCATGCTTTTTTAGTTCATCACTAGGCTTTAAGACTCTCAAAACGCCCGTCATTCCCAAGTGAACAATCAAATGCCCATCATCCATCCTGAATAACAAATACTTACCACGCCTCTTAATAAGAGCCACCTGCTGACCTACTAATATTTGCTCCAAATTCTTAGGGACAGGCCATCTTAGGCGGCCGTCGTATATTTTGACGGCAGTAACCCTTTTACCCTGAACATAGGGCTCTATTCCTTGCTTGGTAACTTCAACTTCTGGCAGTTCTGGCATATCGCAATTGTAGGCTGTGAGATTAGAATGTGCTTATGACGAAAAAAATCAAATTCTGGCTAAGCGCGATCCTTTTCACAATCAGCGCTCAAGGCTTTGCAAATAATGCCCAAGGCCTATCTGCCGAACAAATGTTTCAGGTATTAGCGTCAGAAATTGGCCTTCAAAGAGGCGAGGCTAGTATTGCCTATCAAACTTATTTAGGCATGGCCAGAACTACCGGCGATGCAAGGCTTGCACAAAGAGCAATGGAAATTGCGATTGCTGCCAACTCACCTAGCTTAGCTCTTGATGCAGCTAGATTGTGGGACGAACTTGACCCCAAAGAAGCTAAAAGTATCTTTGCGACTCTTTTAATCATTAATCAGAGATGGACTGAAAGTGTCCGCCCAGCTCAAGCGCAACTAAAAAACCTCAAAACCTCTACTGAGAAAGAAAAGCTGATTAATTCATGGCGCCCTCTTCTTGCTGGCGCGCAAGATGAAGATGCCAGCTTAATTGCTTTCTATCAAATAGTTCAACCAAGTATTCATCAAGTCAAAGACCATGAAATTCATTATGTATTTGCATTGGCCGCAGAGAAAGCTAAGCAATTTGATGCCATGGAAAAAAGCTTGCGCTTCATCATCAGTAAAAATCCCTCAAATAAGAATGCATTAAATGCCTTGGGTTATTCGTTTGCAGATCGAGGCATCAAATTAAATGAAGCGGTTACCCTACTCGCCAAAGCGTATCAACTCGCACCAGACGACATGCTGATATTAGATAGCGTGGCATGGGCTAACTACAAGCTAGGCAAAAAAGAATTAGCCATTAAACAATTGACCCAAGCGTTCAACACTCAAGCAGAGGCAGAAATTGGCGCCCACCTTGGTGAAGTTTTATGGATGGCCTCTGAGAAAGAAGCAGCAGATATTGTTTGGAGAAAATCTGAAACATTAGATGCTAATAACAAAACTCTAAAAGAAACTTTAAAACGTCTTTGGCCCAATAGAATCCCGGCGGCAAAAGTGCTTGGCAAGCAACAACTCTGGGACGGCCGCTTTGGCGTAAAAATCACAGGCCAAAAATCAACTGAAGGTGGCAGCGGTGGATTTACTTTGTCCCATGATGGGCAAACTGATATCTTAGATATAAGAAATCCAATCGGCAGCCCTTTAGCGAAAATTACTATTGGCCCTTCTGGTGCAAAACTAGAAGATGGTGACAAAATTTTTGAAGCTCATGACGCAGACTCATTGCTGCAAACTTATCTAGGCTTACCTTTACCTGCCAGAGGTTTATCTAAATGGTTAAATGGTGAAGCAAGAGTCGGGTCACCTGCAAGTATTGAACGCGATCAACGTTATCGCACCATTAAAATGATTCAAGATGGATGGGTCATGAATTTTTCTTGGAATGATAAAAATCAACTCGAGAAAATGGATCTTCAAAGAAAGGCTGCCGCAGGCCCCATCGAAATCAAACTTATTTTTGAGCCGATTGATGATTAAGTCATGACAAAAAAGATGCATGTTCTTGCCCCGGCAAAAATTAATCGTTTTTTGCACATCACAGGCCAAAGACCTGACGGCTACCATTTATTACAAACTGTTTTTCAACTGATTAACTTATGTGATGAGATCAGCCTAAGCTGCACCAACAATGGTGAAATTACTCGTATCAATGGCGCCCAATCAGTTTTGGCAGATGATGATCTAGTAGTAAAAGCAGCCAAACTTTTACAAAAAACTACCAAAACGCAGCTAGGTTGTGAAATCAGCCTGACAAAAAACATTCCAATGGGCGCAGGTCTTGGGGGAGGATCTTCTGATGCTGCTAGCGTTTTGTGGGGCTTGAATGAACTTTGGGGAACTGGCTTAAATAGAGCAAAACTCATGGAGTTAGGCCTTGAACTAGGGGCTGATGTGCCATTTTTCTTATTGGGTCAAAATGCCTTTGCAGAAGGGGTTGGCGAGCTTCTGTCACCAATTAATCTACCCCAAAGCACAGTATTTATCATTTACCCCCAGGTCAACATACCCACGGTAGATATCTTCAAATCCCCAGATTTGACGAGAAATCACCCAACCGTTACAATCTCAGACTTTATTGGATCACCCAACTTAGAACAGTTTGGCTGTAACGATTGTGAAAAGGTAGCGGTTCAAAAGTATCAGGCAGTTGCAGATGCAATTGAATGGTTAAGCCAAAAGGCTCCTTCATCGAGCCCTAGGATGTCAGGATCAGGTAGTAGCGTGTTTGCAATACTTGATCAAGACACTGCCAATCAATTACTGAAACAGTTGCCTAATCAGTGGCTAGGATTTGTGGCTGAGGGGCTTAATAAGCATCCGTCATACAATCCAAGTTCATAGGAGTAGATGCGAGAGGGGAGTCGCCAAGCTGGTTAAGGCACCGGATTTTGATTCCGGCATGCGAAGGTTCGAATCCTTCTTCCCCTGCCAACACTCAGATGTCGCATAATCTAACTACTCAATCAAAAATATCAAATATGACACGAGGCTCCATGCATCCTGAAACCATGATGGTTTTTACTGGCAACGCCAATCCTGCGTTAGCTAAAGCGGTCGCAGACCACCTTCAATTGCCATTAGGCAAAGCAGAAGTAGGTCGCTTCTCTGATGGCGAGATTCAGGTAGAAATCCAAGAAAACGTTCGCGGAAAACACGTTGTTGTTTTGCAATCGACATGCGCCCCCGCCAACGACAACCTCATGGAATTAATGATCATGGTTGATGCCCTAAAACGCGCATCTGCCGGAAGAATTACCGCAGTGATCCCTTACTTTGGCTATGCACGCCAAGATAGAAGACCAAGATCTGCTCGTGTTGCTATTTCAGCTCGCCTTGTTGCGAATATGCTTCAGCAAGTTGCTGGCGTAGACCGCGTTCTAACCATGGATTTGCATGCTGACCAAATTCAGGGCTTCTTTGATATCCCTGTAGACAATATTTACGCATCACCAATCCTATTGAGCGACCTTCAATCAAAGAAAGGCCCAGACCTACTCGTGGTCTCACCTGACGTTGGTGGCGTTGTAAGAGCACGTGCCTTAGCTAAGCAATTAGGTTGTGATCTAGCGATTATTGATAAACGTCGTCCAAAGGCTAACGTTTCTGAGGTGATGCACGTTATTGGCGAAGTAGATGGTCGCCACTGCGTAATTATGGATGACATGATTGATACGGGCGGTACGCTTTGTAAAGCTGCACAAGTTCTTAAAGAGCGTGGCGCCAAGAGCGTTGTAGCCTACTGTACTCACCCAGTCTTATCTGGCGGTGCTGTTGGCCGTATTTCTGAATCCGCACTTGATGAAGTGGTTGTTACCGATACCATTCCACTTAATGAAGAAGCGAAAAAACTCAAGAAAATCAGAGTCTTATCGACAGCACCTTTGCTAGCAGAAACACTTTCACGTATTAGTACGGGTGATTCTGTCATGTCTTTATTTGCAGATTCCTGATTTAAGTACTGTTAATCAAGCTTTTAAGCTAAAATAGAGGGCTTTCCTGGTTGGTCGCGATCGGGGAAGCTTTTTATTTATTTATTATTGGAGTTAATATGAAAGTTGTCGCTTACGAACGTAGCGTACAGGGAACGGGTGCGAGCCGCCGCCTGCGCAATGCCGGCAAAACGCCTGGTGTTATTTATGGTGGTAATGAAACCCCTCAAGCTATTGAGCTAGATCACAATGCACTCTTCCACGCTTTGCGTAAAGAAGCATTCCATTCATCTATTTTGGATATTGAAATTGCTGGTAAGAGCCAAAAAGCTCTTCTACGTGATTATCAAATGCACCCATTTAAGCCTTTGGTTCTTCACATTGATTTTCAACGTGTTGATGCTAAACAAAAAATTCACGTTAAAGTGCCATTGCACTTTGTAAATGCTGAAATCGCTCCTGCTGTTAAGTTAGGTGGCGCATTAGTAAGTCACATTGCAACTGAAATCGAAGTTAGCTGCTTACCAGCAGACTTGCCAGAATTCATTCAAGTTGACTTAGGCAAAATTGAAGTGGGTCACTCAGTTCACGTTAAAGATATCCCTTTACCAAAAGGTGTAGCTCTTGTATCTCACCTTGAACAAGAAAACCCAGTGGTTGCGAATGCTCGCGTACCATCAGTTAAAGCTGAAGTTGAAACTGCAGCACCAGTTGCAGCGCCAGCAGCAGCGCCAGCTGCTAAAGAAGAGAAAAAATAATTCTTTAGCGCTCATAGAAAACCCGCGCATGCGCGGGTTTTTTTTCGAATCAAAATTAGTCTAAAGTAGCGTTATGTTTAAATTAATTGTTGGTCTGGGTAACCCTGGAACAAAACATGAAAAAGATCGTCACAATGCCGGATTTTGGCTTGTGGATGAGTTAGCGCGCCTACATAACGGACAGTGGCAAGAGGAATCAAAATTCTTTGGTCTTGTTGCCAAAATTAAATTAGGCGCTGAAGATGCCTATTTATTAAAACCAAATACTTTCATGAATCGCAGCGGGCAAGCAGTTGGTGCTCTTTGCAAGTTTCATAAAATTGATTCGAAATCTATTCTTGTTGTGCATGATGAATTAGATTTAAAGCCTGGTGTAGCTAGGCTGAAATTCTCAGGTGGCCTAGGCGGTCACAATGGTCTGAAGGATATCAGCGCTCACATAGGCGGTAACGACTACTGGCGCTTAAGGCTAGGTATTGGTCATCCTCGAGATAGTGAAGACGGCAAAAAGAATTTAGATGTAGCTGATTACGTTCTCAAAAAGCCACGACTTGAGGAACAAATAGACATTGATCGTGCTATCTCAATTTTCACTAAGTTAATGCCAAAGATTGCGGTGGGCGATATAACAACTGCCACCATGGAACTTCACAGCAATACTTAATCGACTGCGACCTTGCCAGTTAATTTTTGATACTTCATCTTTAACTGATCCTTAGTCTCAACATGCTCTGGATGTAGGGGTATACAGTCGACAGGACATACTTGACGGCATTGCGGCACATCGTAGTGACCAACACACTCAGTACATAAGTCAGGATTGATTTCGTAAATCTCCGGCCCCATATGAATAGCATCATTGGGGCACTCTGGCTCACAAACATCACAATTGATGCACTCATCGGTAATCATCAACGCCATGATTAGCTTCCTAAACCTATCAAATCTTTTTCGCCAACCATTTTTCAACGGAAGGGAAAACAAACTTACTAACATCACCACCTAACAATGCGATTTCACGAACAAAGGTTCCTGAAATAAATTGATACTGGTCTGACGGGGTTAAAAACAGAGTCTCAACATCAGGCAATAAATATCTATTCATACCAGCCATCTGAAACTCATACTCAAAATCTGAAACAGCTCGCAAACCTCGCACAATCACTCGAGAATTATTTTTACGAACAAAGTCTTTCAATAAACCGCTAAATCCTTCAACGCGCACATTGCTATAGTGACCAAGAACCTCTTTTGCAATAGCAATACGCTCTTCAAGATCAAAAATTGGTTTTTTATTTTTACTATCTGCCACACCCACAACAACTTCATCAAAAATAGATGATGCACGACGCACCAAATCTTCATGACCACGGGTAAATGGGTCAAATGTTCCTGGATATACAGCTACAACCATGATTCTCCCTCAAGCATTGCGTCTTTTAGCTAGTTTATATCGCTTTAGGTGCTAATAAGCTACCTGTTGCTATCCCGGAGCGTATGGTACGCTGAATTTCCCATAAATCGCCATATTCAGGGATATCTTTTAGTAAATTTTCAGGAATAACTGTTTTAGGGTGTTCTATATAGATATAAGAACCCTCATCTTTCCTGGTAAGCCTTGAAGCCTCTGTGAGAGCCTTCAAAAATATGCCCTCATTGGCAAACGGAGGGTCAATAAAAGTAACGTCAATAGAATTAGCTGGCAATCGTGCGCTATGAGCAATAGCATCCGTCTTAATGATCTCGATAGACCCTAGCTTTTCATCATGGCCTAGTGACGCTTGATTCTTTTTAAGGGTATCGCAAGCTTTTGCCGATAACTCAAGCATCAGAACAGATTTTGCGCCACGAGAAATGGCTTCAAAACCAAGCGCGCCCGTTCCTGAAAACATATCTAAACAAGTTAACCCATCCAAACGCTGACCAAGACAATTGAATAATGTTTCTCTTGTTCTATCTGCAGTTGGTCTCAATCCCGGAAGATCTGCAACTTGTAATTGTCTTCCGCGCCAATACCCGCCAATAATTCTTACCTTGCCAGAAGTCATGGCGCCCCAACAATAACAGTCACCAACTTATCCATATCCAAATGTTTTTTATATGCAGCAATTACTTGCTCTTTAGTTACTGAACTTAATTGTTTTGTCCAAGTATCAAGGGTATCTAAAGGCAAATCATTCCAAGCAATACTTGCCACGTTATCTAGAATTTTTTTATTGCTATCAATTCTGAGTGGGAAACCATTCACTAAATTATTCTTGGCTGCAAGCATCTCTGTATCAGATGGCCCAGATTCAATGAAATCAGAAATAGTTTTTTTCATGACTTCCACAGATAAATCCGCCTGCTCCTTTTTAGTTTGCATACCAGCAACAAATGGACCGACTTGACGTCCTGGAGATACATAGCTGTAAACGCTATATGCAAGCCCTCTTTTTTCACGAACCTCTTTAGTCAAACGGGAAACAAATCCACCGCCCCCCAAGACATAGTTACCAACCAACATAGGAAAGTAGTCAGGATTTTTTCTCGCAATTGTTGGCATCCCCATAGAAATATGAGCTTGCTGAGCAGAATGAGGGATTTTGATGACTTGCTGCTTGGCATCTTTCTTCTCAAACAAGTTCACCTCTGGGGCCATTGTTATAACTTTAGCCTCAGCAGGTAAGGTAGACATGAGCTTACTCACTAATACATCAGCATCTTGGCGAGTGATATCACCAACAATAGTTATCTTTGAACCTTTCACAGCATATCTCGCCGCATAAAAATGACGGGCATCAGCATCTGTAATGGCCTGAATAGTTTCAACGGTGATGGATTTTCCAAATGGATGTTGACCATACATTTGTCGATCAAATTCTTTACTAAGAATAACCTCAGGCTTTAAGTCAGATTCTTTAATGGCAGCGATAGTTCTAGCTTTTTCTCTTGCAAGAATATGTTTATCAAACACAGGGGCTTTTAATATTTGCGCAGCCATATTGACTAAAGAATCTCGACGCTGCACATCACTCAATGTCCTTAAGCGCATGCTAGCTTTCTCCGCACCAGCACTAAAACTCAGGCCCGCACCCAAATCAGCTAAGCGATCAGAGATTTCTGATTCAGAAACTAATTTTCCATCAACTCTTGACCCCTTATCAATTAGCCCGGCCGTCATGAAAGCTAAACCCAACTTTTTATCAGGATCTCCTACAGAGCCTGCAAACCAATCAACCTGAATATCAATCATTGGGATTGTTTTTGCCTCAACCAAATAAACCTTGGCACCATTTGCGTGTGTCCAGTGTTGAATCGGAATACCAGCAAAAGAAATAACTGGGGCAAGTGCACATAAAAAAGTAAGAAGTATCTTTTTCATATTAGTGCCTCATTCCACTTGCGGTAGATGCTTTGGCTGATGGTTTATTAGCTTCAAGAGTTTGCGGATCAAGAATCGCAATTGTTAACTGATCATCAACAAAATACTTAGCCACCACAGACTGAATATCTTTTGATGTCACCTTTTGAACATTCGCAAGTATTTCATTTAAATACTTCCATGAAATTCCCTCCATCTCTGACATACCAATTTCCATGGCCTGCGCAAAAACAGAATCTCTTTTATAAATCTGAGAAGAAAGTAACTGAGATTTAACTCGATTTAATTCGGAATCAGTAACACCTTTGTTTTTAATTTCATTCAAAATTGTTCTGATATTTTTTTCCAAACCATCTAAGCTAGAACTCTTAGTGGGGGTTGCGCTAATCGTAAAAAGTTGTGGCCCCCTAGCAGCCATGTCATAGGATGCATCAACTGTATTAGCAATCCTTTGATCTCTGACCAACTTTCGATTTAACCTTGAATTGGCATGCCCATCCAAAATCGCAGATAAAACACTGAGTGCATAAGGTTCAACATTCTCTAATTGACCAGACTCTAACTTAGGCACTTTCCAAGCCATATGAATATCGGCATTTTCTGCTGGCACTTTTACAACTATCTTCTTAGCTCCGATTTGCGGTATTTCAATCTGAGACTTTCTCTGAGGAAGGCTCTTTGAAGGAATGCTACCGTAATATTTTTCAGCCAAATCCAAAACTTCTTTAGGGTTTACATCACCAACAACAATCATGACGGCATTGTTGGGGGCATACCAAGTGTTGTACCAATCAAGCGCATCTTGATAAGTCATATTTTTCAAATCATCCATCCATCCAACAATCGGATTTCGATAGGGTGAATTTGTAAAAGCCGCAGCCATTAACTGCTCATAGACTACCGCCAGAGAATTGTCATCCGTTCTTAGGCGACGCTCCTCCATGACAACTTGGATTTCTTTTGCAAACTCATCGGCTGATATTTTCAAATTAACCATACGATCAGCTTCGAGAGCCATCATTTTTGGCAAGTGTGATTTTTCAACTTGCTGGAAGTAGGCTGTGTAATCTTTACTAGTAAATGCGTTATCGCGTCCACCAACCTCTCCTACTTTTTTAGAGAACTCTCCTGGTTTGAGATGTTTTGTTTCTTTAAACATCATGTGCTCAAGCACATGAGCAACACCTGTTTTGCCACTGACCTCATCAATTGACCCGGCTTTGTACCAAACCATATGGGCCACAGTTGGAGCACGATGGTCTTCTTTAACAATTAATCTCAAGCCATTCTTCAAGAGATATTCATGCGTATCTTTTGGCACTTCGGCTTGCGCAATTACATGCGCACTAAGAAAAAGAAAGGTGCTTGCAAGAAAAAATGGCCAACGGATCGCCAGGGTTGTTAATATGTTCATAATTATTGAATTGTATCGGTCATGTTCGGATTACGTAAAACCCTATCAAGCTTATTCTCTAAGCAAAAAATTGATGAAGAATGGTATGAATCTCTAGAAGAAGCACTTCTTCTAGGGGATGTTGGCATGCATGCCACCCAAAAACTCATTAAACAATTGCGCATAGAAGCTAAAAATCAAAAAACTGAATCTGTTGATGATCTTAAGTCAATTCTTGCAACTCTTGTTGAGCAGCTACTGAGCAAGCTAGAACGCCCACAGAACCCTCTCTTAACCACTCCAGCCAAGGGGATAAACCCCCAAGTTTGGCTAATTGTTGGGGTGAATGGTGCCGGCAAAACAACCAGCATTGGCAAGTTCTGCCATTACTTCCAAAATAACGGCAAGAAAGTTCTTTTGGGTGCGGGCGATACTTTTAGGGCCGCAGCCCGAGAACAGTTAATTGCTTGGGGAGATAAAAACCAGGTCGCTGTTATTACTCAACAAAGCGGCGATGCTGCTGCTGTTGCTCATGATGCTGTTCAAGCTGGGCAATCTAGACAAATGGATATCGTCATCATTGACACGGCTGGCCGTTTATCCACGCAAGCTCACCTCATGGATGAGCTTAAAAAGGTCAAGCGCGTCATTACAAAGTCCCAAGAAGATGCTCCTCACGAGACCGTTCTCGTGATTGATGGCAATACCGGCCAAAATGGCTTATCTCAGGTAAAAGCATTTCATGAAGCCTTGGGCCTAACAGCCATTATTGTGACCAAACTAGATGGCACAGCAAAAGGTGGCATCCTATGCGCCATTGCGGAAGAGATTCCAGAAAACACCCCTAGCGTCCTAGCTATTGGTCTGGGTGAGAAGTTGGCTGATCTAAAACCATTTAATGCTTCAGATTTCGCCAAAACACTGATTCCATAAGATTTTTAATCTATATTAATCATGGGGTTATAATGATATTAGCACTCACATTGCAAGAGTGCTAATATATAAGTATGACAAACATGAATGCCCTTATTCCGATGCAATTAAATGTAGGTAGCTTAGACGCCTACATTTCTAGCGTTAATCGTCTGCCGATGCTCAGCGCGGCCGATGAGGTGCGTCTTGCTCGCGAGTTTCGTGATCATGAAAATCTGGATGCAGCTCGCACACTAGTTATGTCACACCTCAGATTGGTGGTTTCAATTGCTCGTCAATATTTGGGCTATGGACTACCACACGCTGACTTAATTCAAGAAGGCAATATCGGTCTCATGAAAGCCGTTAAACGCTATGATCCTGAACAAGGAACGCGTTTGGTGACTTATTCAATCCACTGGATCAAAGCAGAGATTCATGAGTACATTCTTCGTAATTGGAGAATGGTAAAAATTGCCACAACAAAAGCTCACAGAAAACTTTTCTTTAATCTACGCAGCAATAAACCAAGCTTAAATGCATTGTCTCCTAGCGAAATCGCTAACCTTGCTCAAGCATTGGATGTACGCCAAGAAGATGTAAGAGAGATGGAAAAACGCCTATCGGGTGGCGATATTGCTATTGAGTCAAATGACTCTTCTGATGACGAAGCATTTGCTCCAATTAACTGGTTATCTGATGACCGTTATGAACCATCTCAAATTTTGGCTCAACAAGAGAAGCGTGACCTCCAAGGCCCTGGCATTGATAAAGCTCTAGCAAGCCTTGATGAACGCAGCAGAAAAATTGTTTTAGACCGCTGGTTAAATGTATCTGATGATGGATCTGGCGCAAGTACATTGCATGATCTTGCTGCTGAATTCAATATTTCAGCTGAGCGTGTTCGCCAAATTGAAGCGGCTGCTCTTAAAAAAATGAAGTTGGCTCTTACAGCCTAAAACTCTTGATTGGGCTACTCGCCCAATCAATCATTTTTCCCCAACAAATTACTTGAGTAACTTTGCCAAATCTTCAGCGATTGGCTTAGGTCCCTGTTGATGTTTCAAGAACAAGCGTAATGTTCCGTTGGTATCAAATACATAGCTGCCAGCTGTATGGTCAATCGTGTAACTTGTAGGAGATTTTCCAGGAACCTTGCTATAAAAAACTTTGAAGTCCTTGGTTACCTTCTCCAAGTCAGCCGCTGATGCAGGTCGCATACCTAGAAACCTCTCATCAAATGATGGCACATACTCAGATAATAATTTTTGAGTATCTCTATCTGGGTCAACAGTTACAAATACAACCTGAACTCTGCTGGCATCCTTGCCAAGCAAACTCATCACACCCTGCATCTCTGTCATTGTTGTTGGGCAAACGTCTGGACACTGTGTGTATCCAAAAAACATCACCACCAATTTACCTTTGAAATCGCCAAGCTGCCTTTGTTGACCATGGTGATCAATCAAAGAGAAATCTTTACCAAAGGCTTTACTACCAGTGATATCCACATTATTAAATTTCAAGGCTTGTTGTGAGCACGCGAACAAAAAAGTACTAGCCAACAAGGTAAAGATTGTTTTAATGAATATCGAGGTGATATTTTTATTCATAGTTATAAGTAGTGATCAATTAGCAAAGCCGCAAACAACAAAGATAAATAAATAATTGAGAATCTAAAAGTTTTCTTCGCCAATTCGTCACTGTAATTTCTATATAGAGCGATCGAATAGGCCAAAAATAGGAAGCCTAAGATTAGTGCACACGCTAAATAAAAATAACCGCTCATTTGGTAAATGAAAGGCAATATCGTTGCTGCAATTAAGATCAACGTGTACAAGAGAATATGCAACAAGGTAAAACTTTCGCCATGCGTTACTGGCAACATAGGTAAACCAGATTGCTTATAGTCTTCACGACGATAAAGCGCTAGTGCCCAAAAATGGGGTGGCGTCCACGTAAAAATAATTAAGACTAATAGCCAGGCTTCTGCAGGAAAGTCATTAGCTACTGCCGCCCATCCTAAAGCTGGAGGCATTGCACCAGACAGACCGCCAATCACAATATTTTGTGGTGTCGCGGGCTTCAATAACAGCGTATAAATAATGGCATAGCCAATAAAGGTTGCGGCAGTCGCCCACATTGTTAAAGGATTAGCAAAGTGCCACAACAGGGCCATACCAATTGCACCAATGATCAATGCAAAAATAATAATTTGTAAATCGCTAAGTGCGCCAGTTGCTGATGGCCGCCAAGCAGTCCTTCGCATCTTGGCATCAACTTTTTGTTCAACTAAGCAATTAACTGCAAATGCTGCGCCAGCCAATAACCAAATACCTAGGGAGCCCCCGATTAGTATTGGCCAAGGCACCATTCCAGGTGTGGCCAAGAACATGCCAATAATCGCGCAGAACACAGCCAGCTGTGTAACACGAGGCTTAGTGAGCGCCCAATATTGACGCCATTTAGGCATGACTTGAAGCTCTTGTTTAGACACGTTTGAACTCCTCATACCGCAAGGTCAATAGCCTTACTAAAACAACAATTAAACCCGCGGCTCCACCAGTGTGCAATAAAGCAGCAACCAAAGGCCAATCCAAAATAATATTACTCATACCTGTTACCAACTGAAGCAAGGCTAAGCCAAGTAAGCTAAATGACCAACGTCTAAGTTGAGGACTAGCCACAATCATCGCCATCTTCAAGTTTTTAAATGCCACAAATAAAAGAAGGCTAAGACAAACCAATGCTCCTAGACGGTGTGTCCAATGGATCGCTCGCAAAGCCTCAATGCTTAAAAGTCTACCATCGCCCGTTTTACCCAACTCACGCCAAAGCACAAATCCTTCACTGAACTTCATTGAAGGAAAAATTTGACCATGACACAAAGGAAAATCATCACAAGCTAATACCGCGTAATTTGTACTGACCCATGCACCAAGAAAAATTTGTACACAGAGAACTATCAAAGCAGCCCAAACCCACCCTCTACCGGGCTGAGTATCTTTGACTAAATATTGCGACTCGTCAAAAACCAAACCTAATCGCGCAGTGCGATTAGATAAATAAGAAAGGGCCGCTAAAAGACTTAGGCCCAGCATCAAATGAATTGAAACAATTAGAGGCTGCAACTTAAGCGTTACAGTCCATGCCCCAAATGCTCCTTGAACACATACCAGTACCAAGATAAAAGTTGAAATAAGCGCAATTTGATTACCCAATACTTTTCTCTTTGCCCAAGACCAAACAACCATGATGATGATTAGAAACCCAACACCCATAGCAAAGTAACGATGCAACATCTCAATCCATGCTTTGCTAAGAGTTACTGGGCCAGTTGGCATTAAGGACTCTGCTTCACGAATCTGGTTGAGTGCGGCCAAAGGATTTGATAGCCCATAACAACCTGGCCAATCAGGGCAACCTAATCCTGAGTCAGTTAAACGCGTAAATGCGCCAAACAAAATTAAATCAAAAGTAAAAAATACTGTTAATAAAACCAAGCGGTGAAAAGTAAAAGATCGGTGACGCCACCACAATAAGAGCAGCAACAATCCACCTACAGCTAAACCAATTAGCAATAATTGAATCCAAGCAATTAAGGTCATCTTAACTAGCCTTGCCAATAGCATTCCACTTCAAAAGTTTTTCTAAGTCTTTAGAAAACTTTTTGAAGTCAGGCGCACCCTTGGTAGTATCGAATCGCATCATCCTATCGGAGCGTGGATCTAATAAGTGAATAGCGCTTCCAGCCTGATCAAGATTTAGCCATTGATTTAACTTTTCAGCTTTTGCTTTATCTTGGGGCATTCTGATAATGCTAAAGCCAGCCACTTCCTTGTCATATGCTTTTAAAACATCTGGATGTATTGGTGCTTGATCAGTTACTAACCATACCAATTGGACACGCTGGCTTTCCTTACCCATTGCAACCCGAACCTGTCTCATTAAATACAGTATAGAAACACATTCATCATTGCCCACTTGGCAATTTGCGGCAGGTCTTGCAACTAATAGAGTCCATTTGCCTTGCAAACTAGTGTCAAGAATATCTGCAGGCAATGACTGAACAGGGGTCACCAACTCACCTACGTTAGTTTTACCGCCTTGAGGCTTAATCACATAAAAAGTAAAGTATGAAGCGATGACAGGAGATGCACAGATCAGCAACAGCAAAATCATCTGTATGCGTCCACGCTTTGTAGCAGCGTCTATTTTTGGCTTACCTGCCGCCGGAATGAGCGGATCTAAATTCGTATTGTCTGTCACAACTTTTTCCTTAAAACACCACTTATTAACCAAAATATTACTGCCAATGCAGATAATGAAAACCACTGAAAGGCATAGCCCTGATGTTTTTCTGCACCAGTTGCTAACGGCGCCCATTGACGTGATAAACCATCGTCAACATCTGATACTTCTCTCAAAATAAATGGCAAATGTTCAATGCCTAAATAAGTCTCTTGAGACTTCAGATCTAGATTTTGCTGAATTTTCTTTTTTTCTGCTTCAGGCCCCAGATTACCCACACTCATAACACGGGCTGGGTGTTCAAACACGACACCTTCAACATTTACTAACTTTTCTGGAGTTATTAAATCAGGCAACTTTTCTCGATCTAATCCATCACGAGGAACCCAACCACGGTTGACCCAAATTACTTTATTAGAACCACTCAATAACAATGGAGTCATCACATAAAAGCCAACAGCAATTCCTGTTTTAGGATCGCGCCCCATTGGATGAGGTCTATTTTCTAACCAGATGGTTTTATCTGCGATATAAACGCCCTTAGCGATCATTCTATGGTGAACAGCCTCGTTCAGTGACCAAGCCCTGGCATTGGCATATAAAGCCTCGCCACGCTCTTTTTGAGCCACCTCATAAGCAAGATCAAGCTTCTGATGCATTCGCTGAACCTGCCAAAAACCCAAGGCTAGACCAGCCAAACAAACGATGAGTGCGGCTATTGTTGCAGTTGGGCGAGATAAAACTAGTTGTCTAAACATAAAGCAATGATACGATGCATACCTATGAATTGGATTATCCCTATAGCTTTTTTATTTATTTTAGGCAGCCTCGGCTCGGCTCTGTTTTACATGATGCGAGACAAGGGTAAGAGCTCTAAAACTGTTTACTCTTTGATGTTCAGAATTGGGCTCTCAATTGCCCTATTTATTGGCATCTGGATTGCCCACTCCCTTGGGTATATTCAAAGTACAGGCATTCGAGTAGCTGGCTAACTTAAATTATTTATTTTTTCTTCGACACAATTAAAAAACGCCGCTGAAGCGGCGTTTTTTAATCTGCTGTTGATTACATCCAGTAAACAACAACGTACAAACCCAACCAAACCACGTCAACAAAGTGCCAGTACCAAGCAGCACCTTCGAATGCAAAGTGGTTTTCTGGTGTGAAGTGACCCTTCATCACACGGAACAAAACAACTGCCAACATGATGGCGCCCATTGTTACGTGGAAACCGTGGAAACCAGTCAACATGTAGAAAGTTGAACCGTAAACACCTGAACTCAATTTCAAGTTTAGGTCGCTATACGCATGAATGTACTCATAAACCTGGAAGCACATGAAAATAGCGCCAAGAAGAACTGTCGCAGCCAAGCCCTGAATCACTTGTTTACGATGGCCTTCACGCATTGCGTGGTGCGCCCATGTCACTGTTAAACCTGAAGTTAACAACAATGCAGTATTGATTGTTGGAATAGGCCATGGACCCATTGTTTTAAAGCTCTCAACCAAACCAGCTGGGCCAGCATGTGGCCATGTAGCAGCAAAGTCTGGCCACAACAATTTATTGTCAATATCACCTAACCAAGGCATCGCAATACTTCTAGCGTAGAAAAGTGCTGAGAAAAATGCGCCGAAGAACATGATCTCTGAGAAGATGAACCAAGCCATAGACCATCTGTAAGAAACGTCTACGTTCACGCTATTCATACCGCTCTCTGATTCACCAATAGCATCACCGAACCAGATATATAAAGAGGCAATCGTCCATGCAATACCAGCAAGACACAAAATCATGCCTGGCGTGCTGCCGTTAACCCACAACGAAGCACCCCAACCAAATGCTAGCAAACCTAAGCTAGTAACGATTGGATGACGTGTTGGAGCCGGCACATAGTAATAAGGGGCTTTTGAAACACTGGAAGACATTCTCTCTCTCCTAAAAAATCAATTCGCAACAACTGCTTTGACAATCATCAACAAAATTGCCATAAAAATAACTGCGCCTAAAACTCCTGCAAGCACAATATGTACAAAACTAACTGATGCCATATCGGCTTCTTGACCAGAGCCTTTACGAACACCTAAAAATCCCCACAAAACCGCCCTCATGGAAATTAAAAACATCACTAAGGAACTACGCTTCTTTTCCATACTAAATCTTTGACGGCTTACTGTTATGTTCGCCGGTAATCACTTTCTGACCACTACCTACCTCAAAGAATGTGTATGACAAAGTAATATTTTTTACATCTTTTGGTAAAGCCGGATCAATCACGAAAACGACTGGCATTTCACGTGACTCATTAGGCTTTAAAGTTTGCTGCTCGAAACAAAAACATTCCAACTTTGTGAAGTGTTGTGTTGCTTGTTTTGGCGCATAACTTGGAATTGCTTGAGCTGATACAGCTCGACCCTGCGTATTAACTACCTCATAAACCACTTGAATCATTTCGCCAGGATGCACTTGCATCGAGTTTTTTACTGAACGAAAACGAAAAGGTCCTTGAGTATTTGAATCAAACTCTACAGTAATCAAACGACTCTCATCAACTTGAGTATTTTTATTAACCGCGCCAACAGCTCTTGTTCCGTAATCATTTTTGCTGGTAACCACATTAATGCCAGTCACTTCACAAAGAACCCGATACATCGGAATCAGAGCATAACCAAATACAAACATGGCTGAGCTAATCACAATTAGCTTCAACAACATTTGACGGTTATATCTGACGAGATTAAAAGCCATGCTTAACCAAAGATCGCTTTCTTAGCAAAAATGCCAATAAAGAAGACCAAAGCCACGGTTAATAAAACAAAGCCCAAGCGGCGATTATTCGCGCTTGGGTTCTTTTGTTGTTGATTTGATTGAGTCATAAATTCCGTATTAACGGATTACTTAACTGTTGGTGGAGTTTCAAATGTATGGAATGGTGCTGGAGATGGAATAGTCCACTCTAAACCTTGAGCATTTTCCCAAGCTTGAGCTTCAGCTTTCTTACCACCACGGTAAGTTGGCAATACAACCCATAACAAGAAGTAAACCTGCATCAAACCAAAACCTAAACCACCAATAGAAGCTACTGCGTTGAAGTCAGCAAACTGAACTGGATAGTCAGCGTAACGACGTGGCATACCTGCTAAGCCCAAGAAGTGCATTGGGAAGAATGTTAGGTTGAAGAAAATCATTGAACCCCAGAAGTGCACCTTGCCACGGAATTCATTCACCATGAAACCAGTCCACTTAGGAGCCCAGTAGTAGAAGCCAGCAAATAATGCAAACAACGATCCAGCAACTAGAACATAGTGGAAGTGAGCCACCACGTAGTAGGTATCTTGAATCATGATGTCAATTGGAGCCATCGCACAAATCAAACCAGTGAAGCCACCGATTGTGAACACGAAAATAAATCCGATAGACCACAACATAGGAGTTTCAAAAGTCATTGAACCCTTCCACATTGTTGCAATCCAGTTAAAGATTTTTACGCCTGTTGGAACAGCGATCAACATTGTTGCGTACATAAAGAACAACTGACCAGTTACAGGCATACCTGTAGCGAACATGTGGTGAGCCCAAACGATGAATGACAAGATCGCAATAGAACCAGTCGCATAAACCATAGAGCTGTAACCAAACAAGCGCTTGCGAGCAAATGTTGGAATCACTTCACTGATGATGCCGAACGCTGGCAAGATCATGATGTAAACCTCTGGGTGACCGAAGAACCAGAAAATGTGTTGATACATAACTGGGTCGCCACCACCTGCTGCTGAGAAGAAGCTTGTGCCAAAGTGACGATCTGTAAGAACCATTGTGATTGCGCCAGCCAAAACAGGCATTACAGCAATCAATAAGTAAGCAGTAATTAACCATGTCCAGCAGAACATTGGCATCTTCATTAATGTCATGCCTGGGGCACGCATATTAAGAATAGTCACAATAATATTGATTGAACCCATGATGGATGAAGCACCCATCAAGTGAATCGCAAAAATTGCCATGTCCATACCAGGACCCATTTGCACTGATAAAGGTGCGTATAAAGTCCAACCAGCAGCTGTAGCGCCACCAGGTACAAAGAATGAAGACAACAACAATGATGCTGCAACAGGCATGATCCAGAAGCTGAAGTTGTTCATACGAGCAAACGCCATATCAGAGGCGCCCACTTGTAAAGGAATCATGTAGTTAGCAAAACCAACGAATGCCGGCATGATGGCACCGAACACCATGACCAAGCCGTGCAAAGTTGTTAACTGATTAAACAATTCTGGACGGATGAACTGCAAACCCGGTTGGAATAATTCCAAGCGAATCAACAACGCCATCACACCACCAGCCATTAAGCTGACAAAAGAGAAAATCAAATACAACGTACCAATATCTTTGTGGTTCGTTGCATACAACCAACGACGCCATCCATGTGGATGATCGTGTGCGTGATCATCGTGATGATCGTGTGCGTGGCTTACTGTGCTCATAGTCGCTCCAATTACCTATATATGTATTAATTACTTAGCTGCGCGTGCAGTTGTGAAATCTTTTGGCTGAATTAATTCGCCAGTCTTATTGCCCCATGAGTTACGTGTGTAAGTCATGACAGAAGCCAATTCAACGTCGTTTAATTGTGACCACTTAGGCATAGCTCTTACGCCGTTCAAAAGAATCTTGTATTGACCATCTTTAGAACCAAGAACAACTTTTGAGCCATCTAACGCTGGGAATGCGCCAGCACCTTTACCGTTTGGTTGGTGACATGCTGCGCAGTTAGCTGCATAAACTTTTTCGCCACGTTTCTTTAACTCATCCATGGTGTATGTCTTAGATGGATCATCAGCCAAAGCAGCCATTTGAACTTTCTTTTCTGCTGCCCATGCTGTGTACTCTGCGTCTGTTACCACTTTCACTACGATCGGCATGAAAGCGTGCTCTTTACCGCATAGCTCAGAACATTGACCACGGTATGTACCTACTTTTTCAGCACGGAACCATGTGTCACGAACGAAACCAGGAATCGCATCTTGCTTAACGCCAAATGCCGGAATAGTCCATGAGTGAATAACGTCGTTAGCAGTTGTCACCATACGAATCTTTTTGCCAACTGGAACAACCATTTCGTTATCTACTTCCATCAAGTAGGTATCGCTCTTTTCAGCTTGGTTGTTAATTTGTTCACGTGGAGTTGTCAAAGTTTGCAAGAATGAAATGCCTTCACCTTCGCCTTTGATGTAGTCGTAACCCCATTTCCACTGATAACCAGTTACCTTAATAGTTACATCAGCATTTGTTGTGTCTTTCATTGCCACAACAGTTTTTGTTGCTGGCAAGGCCATACCGATAACGATCAACAACGGTACAACTGTCCAGATAATTTCAACTGTTGTGCTTTCATGGAAGCTAGCTGATTTGTGACCTAATGATTTGCGGTGCTTGTAGATGGAATAGAACATCACACCAAAAACAGCCACAAAAATAACCAAACAAATAGCCAACATCATCCAATGCAATACGGCTACTTCTTCCGCAACCTTAGTTGCTGGAGTTTGAAGATTTAATTGAAAGCGAGCTGGACCGCCAGGCATGTCATTAATAGCTAAAACCAAGTTGCTATGCAGCAAGCCGATTAAACCTAAAAACAGACCGGCTAATGATGTGCGATGTTTCATCTTATTTCCCGTTAAATAAATTCTTGAATCTGTGCACAAAAAGCATGCGCAATATCATGAGATTATATTTGCGGAACTTGATCCAGCGCAATAAATTACTAACTTTTCTGCATCATTTGGCTTAGAAAATTAAAGCTAATTGTATGTAAGCGCTCGCTCACTTATTGTTTTGATCTAAGGATTTGATCAATTCCAATCGTAGCAACCCCATCATGTGACTTAGATAAACGACGTTCTGGAGTCCAAGCATGGCCATAAACGACCTCTAAAGTCATTTTTAGAGGGGCTAATTCAGGATTTGCCTTAATTAACTCGGCACCATGCTTATTTACTAAACCCAACTCCATGGCGTCCTTTAAGAGTAAATCTATATGCTCATACTCAAGAGTGATGTACTCCATATCCATGACTGGCTCTGCAAAACCTGATTTCAAGAGTGCGTCACCCACATCATGCATATCCCAGGCACCAGCTATTGGCTCTGAGGCTCCACTCATCACTCTTAATTCTTTTCCTGTATCAGGTCCTAAATAAGCAAACATCAATAAAGACTCTGGCTTTAAGAGCCGCTCCCAACTTTGCACTAATAACTCCGGCTGTGAATGATGTTGAAGCTCTAAGTTGGACCAAACCAAATCCATGAAATGTTGCTGCTGTGAAACATCGCTTGAGTGGTATTGCACAGCAGGTCGTCTCAACAATTGCAGTAAAAGCCTCTGGATCGACGAATGTTGATGTCTAGCGTCAGAGCAGTAATGCTGAGCTTTAGGAAATCGCTGATGCATTAATTCAAGCTGCATCGAACCAGAATGAAAAATATGCTCAGCTTGCAATTTAATAATCGTCAACTTCTCCATCATCCTGTTAGCTATCTCTAAAGATAACCAATTAGGAATGGCGGGAGTCAATGTTGGCGATGTGGACATAGGTGCTCAGTATACTCAGCGCCCCATGAAATTTCTTCTACCTAGCTCATGTATTGCCTGCAAGAAATTTCAAGCATTTAGTATTTGCGATAAATGCCTAAAACTCATAAAAAATAAACAAACACATCGTTGCAGGCAATGCGCTCTACCCTGCCAAGCACAGAAATTAATTTGTGACTTATGCCAACGGCACCCGCCTTCATTTGATAGCACCATTTGCTTAGACGGTTATGGAGGAATACTGACTGAGGCTTTACAGGATTACAAATACCAAGGCAAGGTTGCATTAGCAACTTGCTTTACAGATGCTTGGAAATGCGCTTTTCAAAATGAGCGCCTTTTTCATGAAGAAATTGATTGGATGATTCCAGTTCCCCTGAGCATTAAAAAACTGCATCACAGAGGATTTAACCAATCTTGGGAGTTGTGCAAACGATTTGCTAAGACATTTAACAAAAATGCCGACCCCTATATATTAGGTCGCAACCACATTGAAGGCGATCAAGCTCACGCGACCAGAGAGGAGCGATTCACAAGACTGATTAATACGTTTCGCGTGAACCCCAAAAGACTTCACCATATTGAGAATCAACATATTGTGATTGTTGATGATGTGATGACAACGGGTGCCACATTAAACATCATGGCTAAACTATTAAAAGATTTTGGCGCCCAAAGTGTTCATAATTGGGTCATTCTTAGAACATCTTTGTAAAACATATGATTAACGTTGTACTTGTTGAACCTGAAATACCTCCTAATACTGGCAACATCATTCGCCTGTGCGCAAACACTGGCGCGCAATTGCATTTAATTGAACCATTAGGATTTCCGTTAGAAGATTCAAGAATGAAACGTGCGGGATTGGATTACCACGAATACGCTCACATGAAAGTTCATAAAAATTGGGAGGCGTTTTTAGAATCCGAAAAACCTTCACAAGACAGAATGTTTGCCATCACCACCAAAGGCAAAGCTCAGTTATCGAAGTGTCAGTTTTTAGAAAACGATTACTTAGTTTTTGGGTCTGAGACAAAAGGACTCGCTCAAAACGTTAGAGATTACTTTCTACCAGAGCGTGCTTTGAGATTACCTATGAGAGAAAATAGTCGTAGCCTCAACTTATCAAATGCTGTTGCAGTGATGGTTTATGAAGCCTGGCGACAAATGGATTTTATCGGTGGCGATTAATTTGATAAATGAGTTTCAGATTTAGCATCGCGACCCATCAAAAGCTTCACAGCGCTTGGTAAATCTAAATCACTAAAGAGAACCTGACAAACCATTTGAGTAATTGGCATATCAACATTTTTAGCAATTGCTAAATCATTAACAGCTTGGGCACAACGAACACCTTCAGCAACATGACCCAAACTAGATAGCACTTCAGATAATTTTTTGCCTGAGGCCAACTGAAGACCTACCTGTCTGTTGCGAGATAAATCGCCAGTAGCAGTCAAAATTAAATCACCGACACCTGTTAAGCCCATAGCAGTCTCAGGTTGACCACCCATGGCGGTAATCAAACGCATCATTTCAGTAAGGCCACGTGTCAGCAACGCAGCGCGAGCATTCAGGCCTAAACCCAAGCCATCCCCAATACCTGTCGCAATTGCCAAGACATTCTTAATGGCTCCACCTAGCTCAACGCCAACAATGTCACTGCTGCCGTAAATTCTCATATTGCCGTAATGGAAAACTTGCTGAACGAGAGCTACCAATTCTTGTGAGTCACTTGCAACTGTTAATGCACAAGGCATCCCTTTAGCAACTTCACTGGCAAAACTTGGACCTGATAGAACAGCTAAGCGAATTCCTTTATTAAGTGAATGGCTTGCTTTGAGTTCTCGCTCGATCACTTGATGTGGCATTAAGGATGTTTCTGGCTCCAAACCTTTACACAACCAAACCCAATTTTTCGGGCAGTTATCTAGAGACAACAAGGCATGTACCGTTTCTTTTAATCCAGAGACGGGTGTTGCAATAACAACTAAATCTTGTTCTTTGGCATCAGCAAAAATGCCTTGCCAATCATCTGTCACATTTAAAGAGTCTGGCAAAGAAATATCTTTTAAATATTTCTGATTCAATCGCGTTTCTTGCATTTGCTTTGCAAGCAACGCAGAACGACTCCATAAACCAACATCTAAATTGTGAGCATTCTTGGAGGCGTGCATAGCCATTGCGGTTCCCCACGCACCTGCTCCAAGAAAAATGACTTTCATATTAGTTCGGCAAAATAATGCCGCTATCGCTAGGGGCACTTGCTCCAGCAGCTTGAGCTAAACGCTGCTCATAAAGTGCATGGAAATTAATTTCTGCTAAATGCACAGGTTGGAAACCGGCACGACTAATCATGTCAGCAATATTTGACCTCAAATATGGGAACAAGATAGTTGGGCAAGCAATGCCCAACATAGGATCAATTTGTTCCGCTGGCATATGGCGCATTTCAAAAATACCTGACTGTTGTGCTTCTATTAAAAACAGCACTTTATCTTCAATGCGAGTAGTTACCGTGCCAACTAATGTCACATGAAAGTTACTGTCATCTAATTGATTAGCCTGAATATCTACTTGAACTTCTAGTTTTGGCTCAGCTTGAACTAAAAGAATTTCTGGAGCATTCGGTTGCTCCAAAGACATATCTTTAAGGTAAACACGTTGAATTTGAAAACTTGGTGCGTTATCAGCAACACCATTAGCAGCTACATCTGTCATGATTTTCCTATTTATTGACCTAATAATGGATCTAGCTTACCAGCACGGTCAAGTGCTGAAAGATCATCGAAGCCACCAACATGAGTGTCTCCAATAAAAATTTGAGGAACAGTGCGTCTTCCGGTTCTGGCAATCATCTCGTCTTTTTTGCCAGGCTCCTTATCAACTAGTATTTTTTCCGTAATAACGACGCCCTTGGCCGTTAATAAACGCTCTGCCATAACGCAATATGGGCAGACCTGTGTGCTGTACATCGTTATCTTTGCCATTTTTAATCCCTAGTAGCACTGAATACGTTTACTTAACTAACGGTAAACCAGCCTGATTCCACGCAGAAATGCCGCCATCCATGCATGCAACCTCAGTAAATCCAGCTTTTTTGAACTTTCCAGAGGCCGTATTTGCTCTAGAACCGCTTAAACAAACTAAAATAACAGGCTTATTGCTGTCTAACTTCAGTTGTTTGATGCCGTTATCCAGATCAGCTAAAGGTAAGTGCTTTGATTGAGCTATATGCCCTGTCTTGTACTCATCAGCTGTGCGTATATCAACAATTTGCGCATTTCTTTGGTTGACCCACTGAACTGCTGTGTGTACGCTAAGAAGCTGTTTGTTTAAACGACCCAAGATCTGGGGCAAGGCTAAGGCTAAACCTGAAGTGATCAAGGTGGCCAGTAGCAATAAATTATTTGTATTTGTTAAGAAGTCCATTAGTAAATTATAGAATGTGAATATGAAACAACTAGTACTTATCCGCCATGGCGAATCCCAATGGAACCTAGAAAACCGTTTTACCGGCTGGGTTGATGTAGATTTAACACCTACCGGCATCCAGCAAGCAACGCAAGCTGGCGAAAGTTTAAAGGCTGCAGGGTATGATTTTGACATTGCTTACACTTCTGTGCTGAAAAGGGCTATTCGCACTCTTTGGCACACTCAAGAAGCCATGGATAGACTTTGGCTGCCCGTTGTCCACAGCTGGCGTTTGAATGAGCGCCACTATGGTGCTTTAGCAGGCCTCAACAAAGCTGAGACCGCTCAAAAATACGGCGACGAACAAGTTCATATTTGGAGAAGGTCTTACGACGTCAGACCCCCACTATTAGATCCAACAGATCCAAGAACTTCGTTTAATGACCCACGCTACGCCAAGTTAAAGCGCGAAGAGATTCCTTTAGGCGAATGCTTAAAAGATAACGTTGCCCGAGTTATTCCTCTCTGGGAAGAATCTATTGCTCCTGCCCTTCGTGCAGGTAAGCGTGTATTAATTGCAGCTCACGGCAATAGCATTCGCTCACTGGTGAAGTACTTAGACAACGTCTCTGAAGAAGACATTATGGAAATCAACATTCCAAACGGAGTCCCTTTGGTCTACGAGTTGGACGACAACCTTAAACCAATCAAGCACTTTTACTTAGAAAAATAAATATGTATCGCTCAATTAAGAGTATTGCCCTCATTTGTACAGGTCTGATTGCTGGTGTTGCATTAACTTTGCAACTTTCAGCAACAGCCCAGCAAAGTGGCTCCAACCTACCATTAGATGAACTAAGAAGCTTGTCTAATGTGTTTGGTCAAATCAAAAGAGATTATGTTGAGCCAGTTGATGACAAAAGACTTTTAACTGATGCGATCAAAGGCATGGTCAGCGGTTTAGATCCGCACTCATCTTTTTTAGATAAAAAAGACTTCGCTGAAATGCAAGAACATACTCAAGGCAAATTTGCAGGCCTTGGTATTGAAATCACTTCTGAGGATGGCGTGGTGAAGGTGATGAACCCGATTGAAGATACGCCAGCTGCTAGAGCAGGGATTCTCTCTGGAGACCTAATTACACGTTTAGATGACAAACCAGTTCGTGGCATGACTTTAGATCAAGCTGTTCGTCGCATGCGTGGTGAGCCTGGCACAAAAATTACTTTAACTATTTTTAGAAAAAGTGAAGATCGAACTTTTCCAATCACCATCACTCGAGCTGAAATCAAAGTTCAATCTGTTAAGACTAAGCTTTTAGATAACGGTATTGCTTATGTTCGAATCACGAGTTTCCAAGAGCGTACGATTCCGGATCTTGCCAAGAAGTTAAATGAATTAACCAAAGACTCTCAAATCAAAGGTTTAGTTCTAGATTTACGTAATAACGGCGGCGGCCTTCTTCAGGGCGCTGTTGGAGTATCAGCAGCCTTTTTACCAAGCGATGTTTTGGTGGTATCAACCAAGGGTCAGGCTGAAGACGCCAAACAATTATTCACGGCCAACTTTAATAACTACCGCTTATCAGAAAATAAAGATGTCTTAGCTGAACTCAATCCGGTCTTCAAAAAAGTACCGATGGTTGTCTTAGTTAATGCTTTCTCTGCATCAGCCTCAGAGATTGTTGCTGGCGCACTTCAAGACCACAAGCGTGCAACCATTATTGGTAAAACAACTTTTGGTAAAGGTTCCGTTCAAACTGTAAGACCATTAAGCGCAGACTCTGCACTTAAGCTAACTACAGCTTATTACTACACGCCTTCAGGCAAATCAATTCAGGCTTTTGGCGTCAAGCCAGATATTCCGGTGGATCAAAACTCAGAAGGCGACCCTGATGATGTTTTAATCACAAGAGAAATCGACAGCGAGAAGCATCTTAAGAATAAGCAATCATCTGAAGAAAAGTTAATCAATGATCGCGAAAAACGTCGCTTAGAAGAACTTCAGCGCATTGAAGAAATTAATGCGAAGAAATCTACTGAAGATAAAGAAAAAGATCGCAAGAAGCGTCCTGCAGAGTTTGGATCTGCAGAAGACTTCATGCTGACGCAAGCTGCTGCTTACCTAAAAGGTCAGCCAGTCAAACGCTCTAAATCACGTCTTGAGTAATTAGAGATTAGCGCATGAATGATCAAGATCTTCTTCGCTATTCTCGACACATCCTTCTCGATGAAATCGGCATAGAAGGCCAAGAAAAAATCTTGGCCGCTCATGTCGTCATTATTGGCGCCGGCGGTCTTGGCTCTGCTGCTGCACCTTATTTAGTTGCAGCCGGCGTTCAAACAATCACTCTGATTGATCATGACACAGTTGATCTTACAAATCTTCAGCGCCAAATCATGCATCAGCATGCATCAATAGGTAAACCTAAAGTTACATCAGGCAAAGAAACTTTAGAAAAGTTAAATCCTGCCATCAAGGTCAATGCACTTCAAGAAAAAGCCAGCGCATCATTACTTAATGAACTTTTACCAACAACAACTGTTGTACTTGATTGCAGCGATAATTTCACAACAAGACAATTAGTCAATGAACTATGCGTCCAACATCGTGTGCCATTAGTCAGTGGCTCTGCTATACGGTTTGATGGTCAAGTTAGCGTATTTGATCAACGTAAAGATGACTCTCCATGCTACGCGTGCATCTTCCCCAAGGACCAGAGCTTCGATGAAGTTAAATGCTCAACGATGGGTGTTTTTTCACCATTGGTCGGCATCATCGGCACAATTCAAGCCGCCCAAGCATTGCAGATCATCATGGATATTGGGCAAACTCTCAAAGGTAGATTATTACTTTGGGATGCGCAGTCAACCGAAATTAATCAGATTCAAATTAACAAACAGCACAACTGCCCTGTTTGTTCTATAAAGAATTAATCTTATTCAAAGCTGCTTGCAAATCTTCCGGCTCAATTGCAGATAGCAATTGATTAACTGCCAGTTTCAAACTTCCTACGTCAGCACGCAAGACCTCTTTCTTCACAGAAAGCAGTTGATTGAAGTGCAATGAAAAGTCAGTTAAGCCCATCCCCAACAAGACTCTTGTCATAGATGCTTCACCTGCCATCTCTCCACAAACAGAAACTGGCATATTGGCAGCTTTTGCGTCGCGAATCACGCCTGCGATTAATCTTAAAACAGCAGGATGCAGAGGGTCATATAAATGGGCTACTGCGTTATCTGCACGGTCAATCGCTAATGTGTACTGAATTAAGTCATTCGTACCAATCGATAAGAAGTCTAAGCGCTTAATAAATAATGGCAGCGCTAGGGCAGCAGCTGGAATTTCAATCATCGCTCCAACACGAATATTGGGGTCAAATAAAATGCCGCGATCTTCCAGTTGCTTTTTAGCTGTATCGATGAGATCCAAAGTCTGATCAATTTCTTGAGCATGCGCCAACATTGGAATTAAGATTTTCATCTGCCCAAAAGCAGATGCCCTAAGGATGGCACGAATCTGAATCAAGAACATATCGGGCTCTGATAAAGACCACCGGATAGCTCTAAGCCCTAAAGGTGATAAATAGGCCGAGCGACCATCCTCATCAACATCCAAAGGTTTGTCAGCGCCAATATCAATCGTTCTAATAGTTACAGGCAGACCCTTCATAGCCTCAACTGTTTTTCTATAAGCCCAGAACTGCTCTTCTTCATCGGGCATATGCCCCTTGCGATTCATGAATAAGAATTCAGATCTAAATAAACCAATTCCAACTGCGCCCGACTCCAAAGCCAATGAAGCGTCATCAGGCATCTCAACGTTAGCCATTAGATCGACTGCTACGCCATCTAAAGTAAAAGTAGGAGTGTGCTTAAGTCTTAGGAGCTTTTTCTTTTCTAATTTTCTTTGAGATTGAAGATGGCGATACTCTTCAAGAATCAAAGGACTTGGATCAACAATAACAATGCCGCGATCACCATCGATGATTAACCAATCATCCTGATGAATAAGTTCACTGGCACGTCTAACACCCACAGCAGCAGGGATATCTAAACTTCTAGCAACAATCGCGGTGTGAGATGTTCTACCGCCTAAATCTGTAATAAAGCCACCAAAAGCCACGTCTTTAAAACGCATCATGTCTGGTGGCGCTATGTCATGAGCCACCACAATGACTTCAGATAATTGATCACCATCACTAACGCTCTTATAAAAAGAATTCAAAGTTTGATGATCTGCGCCATGGTGAAGTACTTTCATCACGCGCTCAACTACCTGCCTAATATCTGTAGCTCGCTCTCGAAGATATTCATCTTCAATCTCAGCAAACTGCTCTAATAAATCTTCAAGCTGAGTGGCTAGCGCCCATTCAGCGTTATATCTTCTTAACTTAATCAGCTCTAATGGTTTTTCGGTCAGAGTGGGGTCTGCCAAAATCATGCCATGAACATCTAAGAATGCCGCCATCTCTTCTGGCGCCGCGTCTGGCAAGCTTGCCCTGATGCTTTTTAATTCACCACGAACAACCTCGAACGCATTTAATAATCTTTTTTCTTCTTCTGCTTCTGTACCTTCTGGAACAAGGTAATGCTTTACATCCATTGCCGATGGGGCAATACGTAAAGCTCTACCAATAGCTATGCCGTTGGTAACTGGGACGCCGTGAAGAGTAAAAGACAATTATTCGCCCTCACCAAATCGGTCATTGATTAGAGCTTTTAGAGCATCAAACGCTTCTTGCTCTTTTTCACCTGATGTTTCTAGCGTTACAACACTGCCCATACCAGCAGCCAGCATCATGACACCCATAATACTTTTTGCATTGACCTTACGGCCACCCTTAGATAAAAATATTTCACTAGGAAATTGTCCTGCTAGCTGAGTCAACTTAGCTGATGCCCTCGCATGCAAACCTAATTTATTAATGATGTTGATGTCTTCGCTAGGCATCTTTATTCCTTACTTAGTATTTTTTCTGAACTTGAGGTGTCAATTGGCGCACCTAGATGTCCGATTGGAATGATGCCCTGTTGGCCACCATGCATCGCTTTTTGCATAGCCGAATCCAAAGACTCGCCACGATATGAGATGGCTCTCATGAGCATAGGCAAATTAACCCCTGCCAATACCCTAACGCGACCCTCAAACTCTGCTTTATGAGCAAGGCGACTGGCAACGTTTGCGGGTGTAGCGCCCATGATGTCTGTTAGCACCAGTAATCCATTTTTAGAATTGATCGATAGCGCAGCCTGCATTGCTTTTTCTAGTGTTAATTTGGCATCTTCATGCGCCATCACATCAAGCGCCACTAAACGATCAGGCACCTCTCCATAAACATGACGCACAAACTCTTTAAGTGCGGATGCCAAAGGCGCATGAGCGATGATTAAGATTCCAGCCATTGTTATTAATTCAAATATTTTTCTAAATTATTAAGCCACTGCTTTGCAACATCATGACCTGTTTGCTCTGTAATTTCAACAAAACATGTCGGACTGGTCACATTAATTTCTGTTAAATATCCACCGATAAAATCTAAGCCAATCAGATGTAAGCCACGCGCTGCTAATTGAGGTCCAATCTTAGTTGCTACATCTAATTCTTTCTGTGACAACTTTTGAGCAACGCCACGACCACCTGCAGCTAAATTACCCCTCACTTCACCCTCCTGAGGAATTCTGGCAAGAGAATAAGGAACAGGCTCTCCACCGATCAATAAAACTCGTTTATCGCCTTCAGCAATCTCAGGGATGAATTTTTGAACCATTAAAGCGCGGCGCCCAACATCTCCCAAACTTTCAACAATACTAGCAATATTTAGGCCATCTTCTTTGACTCTAAAAATCCCCATTCCACCCATACCATCTAAGGGCTTAATGATAATGTCCTGGTGTTGACGATGAAATGCTTTGATATCTTCCAAATCATGGCTGATGATTGTTGGAGGCGCAAATTCTAAAAACTCAAGCAATGCTAATTTTTCAGAATGATTCCTCAAGGCCTCAGGGCAATTGAATACTTTTGCGCCTTGGCGAACAGCTTCCGATAAAAACCATGTGGCTGTCACATAGCTAACATCAAACGGTGGGTCTTTTCTCATGATCACCGCATCAAAAGAAGGCAGATTTAATGTATCAACAACTACCTGCTGATACCAATCAGACTGATGACGAGCAACTTTAATCTGCTGACATCGGGCCTTCATCAAACCATCAATACTTTTTAAATCGTGTACATGGCAATGCCAAACCTCATGGCCTGCCGTTTGTGCAGCATCCATCATGGCTAAAGTACTGTCTTTTTTAACCGCAAAACTACTTAAGGGATCTGCAATAAATAAAAATTTCATTTTTAATTATCTGCATCCGGGTCTGTTCGCTCGAGCTCTAAAGACGCTGCCAATAGAGCAAGTCTTGCTACGACACCATATAAATAGAAGCGATTAGGAACTGCTACACCAGGCTTTGCACCAACATCTGGAATTGAATTGTGATCAAAGGCCAATGGCACAAAGTGCATGCCTGGAGAATTAAGGTTCTCGTCAACGCCTCGCCCTGTGTGAACACGATAGAAACCACCAACAACATAGCGATCCATCATATAAACGACAGGCTCTGACACAGCTTCATTGATTTTTTCAAATGTGTAAACACCTTCTTGCACCAACACATCGGAAACTTCTAAACCTTCTTTAACGACGCTCATCTTATTTCGCTCTTTGCGATTAAGATCTTTCACCTCGCTAGCATCCTTAACCGTCATGATGCCCATGCCGTAAGTACCTGCATCGGCCTTAACAATCACATATGGTTTTTCTTTAATGCCGTATTCGCGATATTTGCGAGCCGTTTTTTTCAAAATAGCATCTACGCTGTCCTGTAACTCTTGCTCTCCAATACGCTCATGGAAATTAACCCCTGAACATTTCGTAAAGAATGGATTAATCATCCATGGATCAATGTCGATTACTTTTGAAAACTTTTTCGCCACATCATCATAAGCAGCAAAGTGATTTGATTTGCGGCGTACTGACCAACCTGAATGTATCGGTGGCAATACATACTGCTCATGCAAGTTTTCCAAGATGGCAGGAACACCACCTGATAGATCATTATTTAAAAGAATCGTGCAAGGATCAAAATCCTTAAGACCTAATCGACGACCCTTGATACCTAAACGAACCAATGGCTCCAGAATAAGTCTTTGTCCATCTGGCAAATCAATTGGCGTTGGCTTTGTAATTTCTTCAGATAAAGAACCTAAACGAACATTTAATCCTGTTTGTCTCAGTATCGATGCCAAACGCGCCACGTTTTGCAAATAAAACACGTTACGGGTGTGACGCTCAGGAATTAATAATAAATTTTTTGCATCCGGGCAAATCTTCTCAATGGCAGCCATAGCTGCTTGCACCGCCAAGGGCAACATTTCTGGAGATAAATTATTAAATCCACCAGGAAATAAATTTGTATCAACTGGCGCTAATTTAAAACCAGCATTGCGCAAATCGACGGAGCAATAAAAAGGTGGCGTGTGCTCTTGCCACTCCAACCTAAACCATCTCTCGATAGCAGGGGTAGCTTCTAAAACCTTGCGCTCTAATTCAAGCAAAGGGCCATTAAGGGCAGTAATCAAATGAGGAACCATGTCACCATTCTAAGACAGATAAAAAAAGAGCGGGCTCTTATTCAGAATCCGCTCTTTAAACCCCCTAAAATTGGACTTTCAGGGGTTATTCCACACTACATTTCACACAGATTTACGAAATATTACTAATTAAGCTTCGTATGCAGTTTCACCATGAGACGTGATATCTAAACCTTCACGCTCTTCGTCTTCTGGCACACGTAAACCGATTACCAAATCTACTAGTTTGTAAGCGATGTATGAAACCACGCCAGACCAAACAATAGTTGTTAATACAGCTTTAGCTTGAATCCAAACTTGTCCTACGATTGAGTAGTCAGGAGCTACAGCGTTAGCTACGTAGTCATAGATACCTGTACCGCCCAATGATGGGTCTGCAAACACACCAGTTAGCAATGCACCCAAGATACCGCCAACACCGTGAACACCAAACACGTCCAAGCTGTCGTCTGCACCAAGCATGCGCTTCAAACCAGTAACACCCCACAAGCATAGGAAACCAGAGATCAAACCGATCACGATGGCACCCATTGGGCCTACAAAACCAGCCGCTGGAGTAACTGCAACCAAGCCTGCTACCGCACCTGATGCTGCACCCAACATTGATGGCTTACCTTTGCCTAACCACTCACCTAAGCTCCAAGTTAGAACTGCAGCAGAAGTTGCTAAGAATGTATTAGCAAATGCCATTGCTGAACCACCTGATGCTTCTAGTGCTGAACCAGCGTTGAAACCAAACCAACCGAACCACAATAGTGATGCACCAACCATTGTCAAAGTTAAGCTATGTGGCTTCATTGCTTCTTTACCGAAACCAATACGCTTACCGATAACGAAGGCACCAACTAAACCAGCAACCGCTGCGTTGATATGCACAACTGTACCGCCAGCAAAGTCTAGAGCACCCATTTGGAACAACCAACCTGAAGCTGCTGTAGCTGCTTCTGCGGCTGCTGCATCTGTATATGCATCAGGACCAGGCCAGAACCAAACCATGTGAGCGATTGGCAAGTAGCTAAATGTGAACCATAGAACAACGAACAACAATACTGCAGAGAACTTAGCGCGTTCAGCAAATGCACCAATGATCAAGCAGCAAGTAATCGTTGCAAATGCGCCTTGGAATGAGAAGAATGCAAATTCAGGAATCACTACGCCCTTGCTGAATGTCGCACCCATCGCTTCAGGTGTTAAACCAGCTAAGAAAAGACGATCAAATCCACCGAAGAATGCGCCGCCTGGTGTGAACGCAATACTGTAGCCATAAACTGCCCACAATACTGAGATCAATGAAAAAATCACCATACATTGCATCAACACAGACAACATGTTTTTGCTACGTACTAAACCACCGTAGAAAAGACCCAAACCTGGCAATGTCATGAGAATTACTAAAGCAGTACAAATCATGATCCAAGCTGTGTCACCTTTGTTAGCAACTGGCGCCGGAGCGGCAGGAGCTGCTGGTGCAGCACTTGCTGCAGCTGCTGCAGGAGCAGTTACTGCTGGCTTAGCTTCTTCAGCAGCATAAGCTGGTGAAGATACTGCCATCGTAAAAGAACCTAGAGCTAAAGCTGCTGCACTGGCTGCGAGTAGACGTTTAATCCAATGTGTCATTTTTAACCTCGCTTAAAGGGCAGACTGACCGGTTTCACCGGTACGAATGCGGATAACTTGTTCAATTGACGAAACAAAAATCTTTCCGTCACCGATCTTGCCAGTCTTAGCTGATTTCTCAATTGCTTCAACAGCACGTTCAACGATGCCGTCATCCACTGCTGCCTCAACTTTTACCTTTGGCAAGAAATCAACTACATACTCAGCACCGCGATACAACTCGGTGTGACCCTTTTGTCGTCCAAAGCCTTTAACTTCAGTAACGGTGATGCCTGAAACGCCTACTTCTGATAGCGCCTCACGCACCTCGTCAAGCTTGAAGGGCTTGATAATTGCTGTGATTAATTTCATACGTTTCTCCGTGAGATCGCGAATTAGAATGCTTTAAGAACTGAAACAGCGAAGCCGTCTTTATAAAGCTTCTTGTTGTCGCCAGTTGTGGCATAAGACTCTGTACCTGGCTTAGTGTCGTTGATGAAGTACTTCACACCCAACAAATAGCCTTCGTAGTCATATGTCAAACCAACGTTGTAGTCTGCGTAAGAAACTTTTCCAACACTATTTAAATTAGTGCCGCCATTTTTCCAATCTGTATAGCCTGCATGAACTGATGCAGTTAATTTAGGAGCCACTTCTTGTGACAACGTCAAATCGTAGTACATTGTTCCGCTTGCATCTTCACCAGCACCAGTTGAAGCAAAATAATTTGTGCTCATTACGCGTGACACTTTGAATGCTGCTGGGCCATAAGCTGCGCCTACGTAAATTTCACGTGTATCTGATGTATTAGTTCCTGTGCCATTTGCGCCTGGATAGTTGTAATAGATCGTTCCGAAATCAAGTGCTACGCCAGCAACTTCAGTTTTGTAACCACCGTAGTAATCAACTTCCATATTTGAAGATGAATTAGATGCAGTCCACTCAGAAACTGTTGAGCCCCATGTACCTACATAGAAACCAGATTTGTGGCCGACATCAATACCACCTTGTACAGATGGGTTGCTGTTATTTTGTTTTAAACCACGTACGCGGTAGTCGCTTGTTGCGCCCACGTTATAAGCTACTGTGAATTCTGGTGTCGGCTCAGCCGCTACTACTACGCCAGAAGATAATGTTGCTGCAGCTGCCAAAGCGATTGCAGAGAGAGTTAGATAAGTTTTCATGTAGTGCACTCCTAATAAACAATCCAAGGGAAATTCCTTGTGTTTAATACAAGCAAAAGGTGTGCCAGTTTCATTTTTACAATTAAAACAATGACTTATATTGCTAATTATTTAAGAAGCTGCTCGATTGAAGGTTGCGCACCAAGATAGCTTCACAGACATGCACCAAAATGAAGCACTGATTTGGTGCATGAGAATTTCATAATTTTGGTAAAAAGTAGGTATTAAAGATTTATCTGGAGAAGATATGAACCCGCAAGACATCATGCAAAAAGTGCAAACCATTGCCAACGATATGCAGAGCAAAGTAGAAGATGCTATTCGTCAGTCACCAGCTAAAGATTTAGAAAAGAATGTTCGCAGTCTCATGACTCAGGGATTCCAAAAGATGGATTTGGTCACTCGTGAAGAATTTGATTTACAAACACAAGTTCTTGCAAAGACAAGAGCAAAGTTAGAAGAACTTGAGGCAAAAGTAAGCGCGCTAGAAAAGAAGTAATTCAAATCCAGCTTTGTAAAACAGCAGAACCATGTTCTGCTGTTTTTATTTAGAGACCTGCCAAATGATGTTTCAATGGTTTTGGATAAAACAAAAACCAGAGATAAGAAAAGAATTGAATAAGCAAGAAGATAAAAAACACTTGTTTGAATGCGTCAACTTTTTCAATGCCCAATGAGGCGGCAAGATCAATACCCCAACCTATACCCCATTGAAAAATAAACGCCCCTACAAATATCAATAAGTTGTAACTTGTAGCGGCAACACCGGCGTTACGCGATGGAAATGCAGTGATGACAGTACTTTGCCCCAAGATATGGCCCGTTGCACTCACCGCCAAAATAATCCACAAGATCCAACTCAAAGGTGTACTGAAGTAAATACCTAGCAACTGGCTAAGCAATCCAACTGCTAGCAACCACTTCACATAATTGAGAGTTTTAAATCCTTTGCTATTGGCTCTAGGCAAAAACCAAGCATTAAAAGCGTAACCCAATAGCATCATGCCGTTAAATAAAAATAAAACAGTCGCACTTGTTTCAGAGCTGTAACCTAAAACCTCAATCATCCAAGGCCCTAGCCACAAAGTTTGCAAAGCTAAGAAACCACCGTGGTTAACAATACCGATCGGTAACATTCTTAAAAAGAAAGGATGAATCAGAATATCTTTTAAACCAAATGATTTTTCTTCATTGATATTTGCTTGCTTAGCAGCTGGCTGATCATCCAGCTTAGGGATGCCCAATCGAATACCGATAAATGCAAGACCTACCAAAATTGCCATGATAAAAAATGCGCCACGCCATCCGATGTAGGGCAATGCCATTTGAACTGGAATGGTTGTTACCAATGCCCCTGCAGTTCCGAACACCAACATGCCAGAAGCCAATTGACTCTGTTGCTCCACTGCGAACCAGCGCCTATAGGCGGTGAATGCTGCCATCAAGCAAGCGGATACGCCGATACCAATAAGTAATCGACCAACAGTCAGCCCCCACAAACTATCTGCATAAGCAAAAATTGCTGAACCAACTAATGCAATTAATAACAATGCACTCTCAGTTCGTCTTGGGCCAAAATGGTCTAAGGCCATACCAATTGGAATTTGCATAAGAGCAAATCCAACAAAGTAAGCTGAAGATAAAAGACCTAACTCTGAATGACTAATATTTAAATCAGAGATCAGCTCGGGCGCTATCACTGCATTGACTGCTCTAAATGCATATGATAAAAAATAGGCAAAAGCAAAAAATAGAAACACACGCCAAGCCAAAGCGCCACGCATAGGAAGTTGAGTATGAATCATGTGGCCTTTAGTAGGGCTTAAACCCACTCAGAAACATACTATGCTCATCTGAGCTTAAAGTTTTTTCTAAGTCTTGATTAGATGTCAGTGTTTGCAAAATAGTTTGTTGATAAATTAAAACTTGACCATCAGGAAAGACTCTTTGCACAAGTCGAGTTCGCATCAATCGGCGCTGACCATCTGGACCCAAACCATCAACGATCCATTCTTTAGCTGGCAATTTTTCTGATGCCTGACCAGAAGTATTGATTGTGATTGGATTATGAGGCGTAGGTTGACTAGCCTTTAAATTACTCAAAGTGCCTGCTTGAATGAATTCAAGTAATTGAGACATGCTTGCCGACGATCTTAATTCCTTTGGAACCTGAATCACTCCAACAGCGTACAAGCCATCTTTTACCTTAATGGCTTCCATGGTCATTGTTAATTTTTGTTGCTGAAATAACATCGCCTTTTCAGCACGGCTTGGCTTTCCAGGATAAAGAGCCTCATACATCAAGTCATCAGATCGAACTGTGCGCCAATCAAATGTGGGCGTACAAGCAGAAAGCACGAACAGAAGACATAAAAATGAAAAGAGGCGGTTTATCAACATAAAAGAATTATTTTGCATAAAATAGGATTATGCCTACTCAATCTATTTTTCGTTTATTTATTCGCGCTAGATGCTTGTCATTGTTAAGCGCATTTGTGTTCATCCTCGGTCTCGCTGCTTGCTCTTCAGATACACAGCAATCCATGCCTAACTTTAAAGTATCAGAAATATCAGGCAAACAACTGACACAAGATGATTTTAAAAATAAGGTCGTTATCTTCAATTTTTGGGCAACCAGCTGCACTACATGCGTGAAAGAAATGCCTCAGCTAGTAGAGACCTATCAAAAGTATAAAACCGAAGGTCTTGAATTAGCAGCTGTTGCTATGGCCTATGACCCACCGATGTATGTGGTGAACTTCGCAGAAACCAGAAAGCTTCCATTTAAGGTTGTTTTAGATTCTGACGGAAGTGTTGCCAAAGCTTTTGGAAAGATTCAGTTAACGCCAACAACTATCGTTGTTAATAAAAAAGGCAAGATTATTAAGCGCTATGTTGGCGAACCAGACTGGTCTGAATTTCACCAGCTCATTGAAAAGTCTTTAGCTGAAAAAGCCTAAAGACTTTTGAGGATTAAACTGCGCCAGCCTTTTCTGCTTGCTGGTCAGCATGGTAACTAGATCGCACCATTGCACCAACTGCAGCATGAGTAAAGCCCATTGCATAGGCCTCTTTTTCAAACATGGCAAATGTGTCCGGGTGAACATAACGACGCACTGGCAAATGATGTCCTGATGGCGCTAAATATTGGCCAATGGTCAACATATCAATGTTGTGCTCACGCATATCGCGCATGACTTCAAGAATTTCCTCATCCGTCTCACCCAAGCCCACCATCAAGCCACTCTTGGTGGCAACTTTTGGATACAAGGCTTTAAAGTCTTTAAGTAACTTTAATGAGTGCATATAGTCAGAGCCTGGTCTTGCTTCTTTATATAAGCGAGGTACAGTTTCTAGATTGTGATTCATAACATGAGGTAGGCCATTAGCAAAAATATCTAAAGCCTTTTCAAGACGACCACGGAAATCAGGAACCAAAACCTCAATACTGGTGTTCGGTGACAAATCTTTTGTTTTAGTAATGCAATCAACAAAATGTTGAGCGCCACCATCACGTAAATCATCACGATCAACACTGGTGATCACGACATAAGACAACTTCAAAGCAGCAATTGTTTTAGCCAAATTAAGTGGCTCATCCACATCTAGAGGATCAGGGCGGCCGTGTCCAACATCACAAAATGGACAGCGACGAGTACATTTATCACCCATGATCATGAATGTTGCGGTACCTTTGCCAAAACATTCTCCGATGTTAGGGCAGCTAGCTTCTTCACAAACTGTAACCAGTTGGTTTTCTCTTAGGATTTTTTTAATCTCATGAAAGCGAGAATTGCCGGAAGCCGCCTTGACTCGAATCCACTCAGGCTTTTTAAGCACCTGCTCGATAGGAACAATTTTGATAGGAATGCGAGATGTCTTATCAGCTGATTTTTGTTTTTGATTTGGATCGTAGGTCTTGGTCATGACCGCACCTCTAGTTGTTTTGATAATTGGCTCAATAGGTATTTAGCCACAATATCGATATTGTCGCTCACTCCAAGGGAGCGCAGGTCAATTGTCTTTAAACCCGCATAACCACAAGGGTTGATGGCCTCAAATGGCGCTAAATCCATATGCACATTGAGCGCGAGACCATGATAACAACATTGCTTGGTCACTTTAAGCCCTAATGCTGCGATTTTGGCCCCAATATTATTGGATGAAATTTTGTCCTGTGGGGCTAAATAGATTCCAGGGGCCCCCGTATGGCGCTCACCTTGAATACCCAAATCTGCCAAGGTATCAATAATGGATTGCTCAATTCGATGCACCAAGTCACGAACAAATAAATGGCGACGTCTTAAATCTAACAACAAATAAATAACTAACTGACCAGGGCCGTGATAAGTAATTTGCCCACCCCTATCAATCGGTATGAGCGGAATTTCAGAATTGGCTTGAAGTAAGTGTGCAGGATCTCCTGCCTGACCCAATGTATATACCGAAGGATGTTCTAGAACCCAAATCTCATCCGGGGTATTTGCGTCGCGCTGCGCCGTAAATTGCTTCATCGCCTCATAAGTTGGCAAATATTCTTGACGCCCCAAGTGACGAATAACCATATCCATCATTTATAGAACAACGCTCACCATGGGATGTGTTGATAGTGTTCGATACAACTCATCTAACTGTTCGCGACTTGTTACTCTGACTGTTACGGTTAGCCCCAAATAATTTCCATTTTTTGATGGGCGACGTTCAATTGTTTGCACATTGAAGTTGGGATCAAAATTCAATACAACACGCTCAATAGCTGATTGATAACCTTCAACTGCCTTACCCATTACTTTGATAGGAAAATCACATGGGTACTTGATCAAGGACTCTTCTGGAGGAATATCCACATTAAGCTCCTTGGGTTGGATCTGGCTGACCATGCCATGCTCTTAAAATTAAATCGCGAATGCAATGCAATTTGCGATGAAAGAAATGGTCTGCTCCTGGAATGACTTGAACAGTTAATTCTTGTGGTCGAGCCCAATCAATCACACTGCTAAGCGGTATAACATCGTCCACTTCACCATGAATCACAATCGTATCCTTGGGCACGGGGGCTACTTCCCATTTTGAAGTAGCGCTACCAACCATAATCAATCGCTCTGGTGGCGACCCAATTTCTTCTAAATGTTTAACAACGTAGCTGCTGACATAACTACCAAAAGAAAATCCTGCCATTGCTAAAGGAAGCACGCCAACCAATGCCGGCCAAGCGTGGCCTTCTAGCTCAGCAATACCTTGCCAACTAAACGAATCACGCATCCATGCAATGACTGCAATTAAATCTTCAGCCTCGCCTTTACCATCATCGTGCGTTCCTTCACTACTACCAACGCCCCTAAAATTGGGTCGCAAGGTTACATAACCTAATTGCGCAAATGTTCGTGCCAAAGTTTGCGCCACCTTGTTGTCCATTGTTCCGCCCAACAAAGGATGCGGATGAGCAACTAATGCAATCCCTCTTGGGCGATAGCTATGAGGGTGATGCTTAATTTCATCAGGCAAATCGAGGGATGCCTCGATTAGACCTGCAGGACCCTGAAAATGTATCTTGATTGTGCGACTCACTTATTCAATCCTCAATCGATCAACAATTTGACCTTTGATGAAATGCTCATTAATGATTTCATCCATGTCACTTTGATCAACGGCTGTGTACCAAATACCCTCTGGATAAACGACCATAGCAGGACCATGCGCACAACGATCTAAACAACCTGCTTTATTGATTCTGACTTTACCCGCACCAGACAAGCCTAGTTCTTTACAACGAATTTTCGTGTATTCAAACAATTGATTGGCGCCATGCTGGGCGCAACAGTCATCACCGTTTTCACGCTGATTTAAACAAAAGAATAGGTGGTATTTAAAGTAGCTCATAAGCAAAATTATATAGAGGAAGAGCGCATTAGACGCTTGAGTAAAGATAAGGATGCCCCAATTGGCCAAATCCAAGCAAGCCAAGCCATCAAATGATTAAAGTGGATTAATCGACCTTGTCGCCATTCTTGAATGGTGAGGATGTAATAAGGATTTTTTGGAAAGAAATTCACCAATAAGATCATCCCCGCCAAACTTAACAAAGCCACCAAATATAACCACCTGTTTTTTAGTTGCAAAACGGCGATCAAAATCAGAGTGGCAAAAATCATTCCCCATAAAGCAGCGGGTGTTAACCACAAGAAACTCTTATCAACCCCAAACTGCATACCAGAGAAAAGCGCCTTTAAAACAATGGTGGCAACCAGCAAAGTTAACAGTAGTCGCGCCCTAGGGGCACCTAATCGCATGGTGATGGCAAGACATGAGCCAGCAGCCAACCAAGCCACCATCGTTGTGGCAATCTCTAAGGCTGCAAAATTAAATGTATCTTTCCAAATAGCTTGGTTAGCCCATACACCACCCCAGTCACCCATAGCCAACCATGCAGTTTGAGGATAAATTTGAGCAAACGGAAATGCCATCATCAGAATAATCCCGCTGGTGTGTAAACCAAACCACTCAATACGTCGATGTTGGAATGCACTGCCGGATAACCATCTTGGATCCAGTGGCATAGCTAATAACGCACCAATAGTTGCGCCACCCATATTTGCCCACCAATCAACATTGCTTGGAATCCGGGTTGATAACCAAGTCTGCAAAGATTCCAATGAGCCAGATACCAAGCCGCCTAGCAATAAAGCGAATAAAAGAGCTTTATAAGCTTTCAAACGTGGATAAACAGCAAATACAGTTAAGAAACCTAAAGGCAAATAACCCAAAATATTAGTAAATACATCAAATGAGGTGATGTATCTAGGGATGGGTGCATTGATCCAATCAAATATTCCAGCCCCAACCGCAACATTAAAGTTAAATGGATAAATACTGGCGTAGATAATCAACAACACATAGGCAAAAGCCGCTATGCGGGCAGTTGGCATGGGTAAATCTGGCCAAGATAAGCGCTGAGGACGTTGAAAATTGTCTGACATATGCACATAGTACCTACAATATGAATATGGCTATAAATTGGATACTTGAGCGCGTAGAAGAAAGCACCTCCACTAATGAAGACTTGATGTCTCGTTGGAGGGCTGGATTGCTATGGGAGCCTGTTGCAAGAATGGCACTTAAGCAAACTTCTGGCAGGGGCAGAATGGGAAGAGCCTGGGTCAGCGGCCCTGATACAGCACTTACTTTCTCAGTAGCCTATCCATTTAAAAAAGGTATTCAAGATTTATCTGGCTTAAGTCTTGCCTGTGGCTTGGCTGTGGTTAAAGGAATTGCATCAGCCACAAACACCAGCAAAGAAGATCTTCAAAAGATGGGCTTAGGTTTAAAGTGGCCTAACGACATTTTATTGAATCAAAAGAAATTAGCTGGCATGCTTATTGAAGGTGGCCGGTTGAAAACTGAAGAGCCGACCTGGTTAATTATCGGCATTGGTATCAACCTTAATAGCAATTCAAATATCTCTGCTCAGATTGGTAGAGAAATTGCCGGCGTTAACGACCTGGCCATCTCAACACCCATCAATGCTGACTTATTGTGGCTAGAACTTCTGAAAGAATTAGGTGCCGTCATTGTGGATTTTGAAAATTCTTCATTTAAGAAGTTTCAAACTGAATGGAATGACTGGGATGTGTATAAAAACAAAATGTGTCAAATCCACCAACAAGATAAGTTAGAGTTGGAAGGCACCGCAAAAGGTGTTGATGAAAATGGCTGCCTGTTGATTGAAAGTTCAGGCACTTTAAAGAAAATTATTAGCGGTGATGTTTCCTTAAGAATAGCTGAATGAGCACCTTATTAATTGATCTAGGCAACACAAGACTTAAATGGGCTTTAGCCCAAAGTGACGCCACTCCCTTATCTCAAGATTTTGATCACCAAGGCTCTTTGCCAAAAGAAGCGGTGCTTTCAATCGTGGATCTTTGCATTGATAAGGCATGGGCAATCGAGCACATTGTTTGTTCTAGCGTTATCTCCAAAGAAATAACTTCTGATATTCAATGCGCATTTGAAAAAGGCTTTCCTAAGGCAAGCTGGCATCAGATCAATGGCGCCACTCTGCTTGATCAAGTTTCAACCAGTTACACAGATGCGACACAACTCGGTAGCGATCGTAGAGCAATGATTATTGGGGCTCAAGCGCTACACCCTAAGAAGAACCTACTCATTGTGGGCCTAGGAACAGCAAGTACCATTGACTTATTGACGGCAAAATCACATCATCACGGCGGCTGGATCCTGCCAGGCTTTTCTCTAATGAAAGAGGCTCTTGCGAGCGGCACAGACAGACTTCCTAATGGAGAGCTCAACCCAAATAGTCATTTGTCATTAAGTATTGGGCTGGACACTCTTGCCGCCATTAATCAAGGTGTACTTGCAAGTCAAATAGGCGCTATTGAAATGGCCAAAAAATATGCTGCTAAAGAAGGTATTCCATTAGATTTAATCATTGTGGATGGCGGCAATGCCACTCAATTAATCCAAGATCATTACAACAATGATTTGCCAATTAAACAGGAAGCCAATTTAGTCCTGAAGGGCTTGCTTGCTTGGCAACAAAGTATGATTAATCAATGAATAAAAAATTAAACTTCTTTTTATCAGTTTTAATTATTTTGGGGACTGTATTGAGTCTGCTCATCGTAGCGCTGCCATCTAATACTCAGCAAATGATCAACTCTTGGTTTGAGAATAAAGAGGCGGCAACAGGCGCCCCCATTAAACAATCGCCCGAATTAAAAACAACAGGTCCTGCGACCTCAGGCTCTAATTTTTCTCAATAAGGCAGTTGTTGAGCGATCGTGTAAGAAAGGTATTGCATAAGCTTTGCCTCCCCATGTCTTCACTAAAGCAGTTTCAGCCAAAGTATCAATTTCATAGTCGCCGCCTTTGACATAAATGTCAGGCTTGATTTGGGCAATCAACTCTACTGGCGTTTTTTCAGAAAAAAGCACGACAAGATCAACGGACTCCAAAGAAGCCAACAAGGCCAGGCGATCTGCTTCTGCGTTAAGCGGGCGATCATCCCCCTTACCCAACATGCGAACTGAGGCATCAGCATTAACACCCACAACCATGCTTGCACCCAAGCTTCTTGCTTGCGCAAGATAACTCACATGACCACGATGAAGAATGTCAAAAACCCCATTTGTAAATACAACGGGCTTAGGTAATTGACTTAATTTCTCTTGCAAATTTTGAGCGGTACAAATTTTTTGCTCAAAGTTTGGTGGCGGTAATTTTGATAGATCTGCTGGTCTCATAAATGAGATATTAACCGACTATATGCTGTCCAAATCATTCAATATTTTTTTAGCATGCATTGAAATCAATTTTTGCTCTTCCACGGGTATTCTTTTGAGATTGGCCACCATTAATTTAGTGCGTGGATTTTTACCAAATTCATCTTGATGATTAATTAGGAAATTCCAATATAAATTGGTCATTGGGCAGGCATTTTCACCGTAACGGACGTCGCTTTGATAACTACAATTTTGACAATAGTTACTCATTCTTTTGACGTAGGCGCCACTTGCTACATATGGCTTACTTGTAAATCGTCCGCCATTGGCAAATAGAGCCATACCTGCGGTATTTGGTAACTCAACCCATTCAATAGCATCAACATAGACAGCGAGATACCATGCGCACACTTCCTGCGGAAGAATTTCTGCTAGCAATGCAAAGTTACCGGTAATCATTAATCTTTGTATATGGTGCGCATAGCCATACTCGAGCGTTTGATTGATCGCGTCTTTCATGCACTCCATTTTGGTATTGGCTGACCAATACCAAGCGGGCAATTTTCTTTGATGATCGAAGTAATTATCTTGTGCCATTTTTGGCATATCTAAGTAATAAACACCACGCACAAATTCTCTCCAACCAAGAATTTGTCGAATAAACCCTTCAACAGAACTTATAGACCCACCACGAAGCTTCCAAGCATCCAAGGTTTTCTGAATAACCTCTTGCGGACTAATCAGCTTCAAATTGAGCGCACATGAAATTGTGGAATGCCATCCAAATGGTGTATTGGTCCACATGGCATCTTGATAACTGCCAAACAACTCTAGCCGATGCTCCACAAAATAATCGAGGGCTTTTAATGCATCCGTTCTAGTGACAGGCCATGCAAATTTATCCAGTCGGCCAGGATGATCTGGGTATTTTTTTAAAACATAATTAATCACATCTTGCGTTATGTCATCAGGCACAAACGTTAATGGCCCATTGATTAAGCCGGGGCCTTTTTTGGAATAAGGCTTTCTATTTTGATCATCAAAATTCCATTGGCCGCCCTCTGGCTCACCATCTGCCTGCATCAATATTTGATGCTTTTTTCTCATGTATCTATAAAAGTACTCGAGTCTTAATTCTTTCTTATCACCAGCCCACTCTTTAAACTCTTGTGTTGTGCAATAAAAATGAGTGTCTGGTCTTAACTCTAAATGGATCTTCAGACTTTGAGATAAAGATATCAAAGCATCTCGAAGTCTTACTTCACCAGGCTCAACACAAATTAAATGCGTAAAAGAATGCTCTGAAATATAAGCACTTAAAACTTCAACAATTGGAAGTTGATTTTCTTTTAGATAGCTAAGTCGATATCCTTGAGATATAAGATCAGCTGCAAAGTGGCGCATCGCCGATAAAAAGAGGGCTATTTTGGCTTTATGAGACCAGACGTACTGAGCTTCATCTACAGACTCGATCATGATGATCTCGTCAGTAGCTAAATTAATGTCTTCTAAAGCAGAGCTATCGCTCTGCAGTTGGTCGCCCAGGATAAGAACAAGTTTTTTCAACTTGTTAGCTAGTATGTTTTTGTCGCCAGGCCTTAATGCCCAAAGAAATATCTTGTAATGCAGACATGATCATCACATCTTCTGGTGGACGTTTTCTTAAAGCTGAGTTTTCACCACCAGCCCAAACCTCAACTCCAGGGGCTAATTTTGACTTCAGTTCTTTTAAACCATCAACCACTTGATTTTGATTAATTTGAGATGAGAATGACAAAGCAATAATGTCAGCTTTTTGAGCTCTAGCAGCTTGTGCAATTTCAAGAATCGGCGTTTGAGTTCCCAAGGATACGCAAACACAACCCTCTAGAGCCATCAGAGCTTCAGCCATCAACAAACCAAGGCTGTGCTGCTCTTGAGGAAATGTGGTTAACAAAACTCTTGGTCTTGCTAACTCTTCGTTTTGACCTGTATGCCCACGCGGCACAGAGTTAATTGCAGTACGCAATAGATGCTTAATCTGCTCTGTAAACAAATGCTCTTCGTGGATTTCAATCTTGCCTTCGGCCCAATAATCACCGATATTTTTGATAAGCGGGGCAACCACTTCAATCACAAATCGATCAAGACCAATTTTCATCAAAGTTGTTGATAAGGCAAGTCTTAAAGCCTCGGTTTGATGTGAACGCAATAAATCTAAATAACGTGCCATCTCATCTTGGGATATAACAGGACCATGAGATTGACGATTTTCCTGCTCCTGCTCATGCATTAATTTCGAACTTAATTCTCTTAGTGCTTCAATCGGCAGAGGCACAATTCGACCCGGGCGATGGCCTAAATCAAGTAATCTCTTGATTAATCTTAGTTTTTCGATTTGGTCAGCTGGATAGACTCTATCGTCGTTACTGTCTCTAAGAGGCCTTGGAAAGTCATAACGACGCTCCCAGACCCTTAGAGTATCTTTTGCAATGCCAGTATCTCGCTCCACCGCAGCAATGCTTAGCATGTCGGGCAGGTTAGTAAATCTAACATTCATAATTTGAGCACTCGATATTTGTTGCCAAGCCAAATACTTGGTTCATATTAAGGGGAATTCTACACCGTCCTAGACAGAATTTGCATTTATTTATAATTAAGGGTAATATTCCTCCATAAATATTTATTTGCCCTAGACAAAGCATCATTTTGTCTAAGCAAGCATAAATAAAAATAGGGTCGAGGAGACAAGCCCACATGCAGGTCGAAGATAATAAAAGGCCATTCCCCACTCAAAAGGCTACAGACCTTGGGGATTCTTTTTTAAAAATACCCTTCATTGTTCTTTTCATTAGCGCTTTGATGTGGCTTTCTTGGCCAAAGGATTCGCAAGCTATGACATGCCCTGCATCACTATCCCACCAATTTTTAAGGCTTCAAGATGAAGCGCCGCAAGATCTTTGCCAATACAGTGGCAAAGTGATCTTAGTTGTAAACACCGCAAGTTACTGTGGCTTCACAAGTCAATATGAAGGTTTAGAGCAACTCTACGCAAAATATAAAGATCAGGGTTTTGTGATCCTAGGCTTCCCATCGAATGACTTTGGTAAACAAGAGCCTGGGAACAACAAAGAAATTGCCGACTTTTGCCACAACACTTACGGCGTTAAATTCCCCATGTTTGCAAAGAGCTCTGTCTCAGGCAAAGATGCCAACCCATTATTTAAGTATTTAATAGAGAAAACAGGGACTAAGCCTCGTTGGAACTTTTATAAATACATCATTGACCGTCAAGGCAATGTAGTTGAGTCATTTAACAGCATGGCTTCTCCTAACAGCAAAAAACTAACTTCACTTGTTGAGAAGTTATTGCAGGAGAAAAAATAATGCCTGCCTTAGTTATACAAATTCTGTCGTAAAGTTTTCAACCATAAAACACATTAATTTTGAGCATGATTTCTCTCCCTCCCTTATTGATGTTCAAAAGTGTCTTATGGTTTTTTCTATTCACCTGTGGACATAAGTAATGAAAATAGCAATTATTGGCGCAGGAATATCAGGCTTGGGTTGCGCATACGCACTCAGCAAATTACCTCAAGTTGAATTAACCATTTACGAAGGTGGCGATCATATCGGCGGTCACAGCAATACCGTAGATCTAACGATAGACACTGCTCATGGGGCCATTACTCACGGTATTGATACTGGGTTTTTAGTTTTCAATCAAAGAACATACCCTCGTCTATTACGCCTGTTTGATGAATTAAATGTTCCGGTTGCAAAATCAGACATGTCATTTTCTGCCTCTATTCCGCAAAGAGATAGCGGAGCCATAGAATGGGCCGGAACGAATATTGACTCAGTTTTTGCACAAAGAAAAAATCTAGCTAAGCCAGCCTTTCTCAGAATGGTTGCAGACATTATTAGATTCAATAAGCTTTGCACAAATTTAGCCATCGAAAATAAGTTGGGAACGCTGGAGCTATCAGTTGGTGAATTTATTGATAAGCATAAATTCAGCAAATCATTTAAGGATTGGTATTTCTTGCCAATGATTGGCGCCATCTGGTCATGTTCTACAGATCAGATGTTGTCATTTCCAATTTCAACCATGATTAGATTTTGTCATAACCATGGCTTGATCAAAATTACTGACAGACCACAATGGCTAACCGTTAACGGTGGGTCTAAGGAGTATGTCAAAAGAATCACTGATGCAATCAAATCTAATGGTGGAAAGTTTGTTAGAGAGCATGCAAACTCAGTAACAAGATTGAATGGTGAAGTTGAAGTTGTGTCCAACACATCCTCAGAAAAATATGACCATGTTGTGATGGCAAGTCACAGTGATCAAACATTAAACATGTTGACAGATCCAAGCAAAGAAGAAGAAAAGATTCTGGGCGCTATCACTTATCAAGACAACAGAGCAGTGCTACACACAGACCAGGGAGTTCTCCCTAAAAATAAAAAATGTTGGGCTGCTTGGAATTACGCAACAACACTAAGCGAAGGCAAAGAGGCGCAAAGAGTATGCGTTAATTACTTAATTAACAAACTTCAGCCTTTACCAAGTGAATGGGAAGATCAACCAGTGATTGTGAGCTTAAACCCCGTCACTGAGCCAAGAAAAGAATCTATTCGCGCCGATATTCAATATGCTCACCCAGTGTTTGATGATGCCGCCATTCATGCGCAAGCTAACCTACCCCTGATTCAAGGAAACAATAACACTTGGTTCTGTGGTGCATGGACTGGCTATGGCTTTCATGAAGATGGACTGCGCTCAGGTGAACTTGTAGCGGAAGCTATTTATGAAGTGCTTCACAAACCACAAAAACAGAGCCTCAATACAATATGAGCCTGGCTAAGTTGTGTTTTGGGCAAGTTCGTCATGCCCGCCTTCAACCGTCAAAAAATGCATTTGCTTATTCTGTCTTTACATTGCGTATTCCAATGCGCCAAAGAGAGCTTTCTCCAAGGGGTATTGCTCAAACTGGCTTAGGGGATAACTCATTTTCATGTTTATCTTTTTTCGACAAAGATCACGGAAATGGTAATGGCAAGTCTTTGGAATGGGCGCTCAATATTGCAAGATCTAATGGCATCACAGATATAGAGGGTGAAGTCTGGCTACAAACCTTTCCTCGCGTTCTCGGGTATGTATTTAATCCTGTTAGCTTTTGGTTTTTTGAAAACAAACAAGGCGATTTAAGAGCCATCATTGCTGAAGTTAACAACACATTTGGCGAAAGACACTCTTATCTTATTTGTGATGATGAAGGTCAAAATCTAAAGTGGGGGCAGACTTTTGAATCTAACAAGGTTTTTCACGTATCTCCATTTTGCGAAACAACCGGTAAATACTTTTTTAGATTTTTTAGAACAGAAAACTCAAAGACTCAGCACGTCGCTAGAATTGAATATCATCACCAAGGCCCCGTCTTAATTACGAGCGTGAATGGTGATGAAAATGACATTAGATTTAAAACCATTGTCTGGGCAATGCTTAGATACCCAGCAATGAGTTTTGGAGTTATATTTAGGATCCATTGGCAAGCATTAAAACTTTGGATAAAAGGCGTGCAATTTCATAGCAAACCCAATCCGCCCGCAACGGAAGTCAGTAAATGAATACTCAAACTAACATATTGAATGATCAATCTGGGGCACTTCCATGGCATGCCAAAGCCCTGCTTAAACTTTTAGAAAATTTATGTGTTGGAAAGCTAAACCTAGTTGACCCCAACGGTAACCAATTCTGCTTTGAAGGCACTCAACCCGGCATTACTGCTCATATTCATATTCATAATTGGTCAGTATCAAAGGCCTGCCTTAAATCTGGTGACATTGGTTTTGCTGAGAGCTATATCAATGGTGACTGGGATTCATCAGATATTGAAAGTTTATTGCGCTTACTGTTAGTCAATCGCCAAGTTATTGAAAAACTGATTTATGGCAGCTGGTGGGGAAGCCTTTTTCACAGACTCAAGCATTGGCTTAACAAAAACTCTAAAAAGGGTAGCAAGAAAAATATTCATGCTCACTACGATATAGGCAACTCGTTTTATTCTCTTTGGCTAGATGAAAGCATGACTTACTCAAGTGCGTGCTTTGATGATAAAAACGTGTCTCTTGTTGATGCTCAAAAGAATAAATACGAAAAAATCATTGCATCCATAGGCATTCAAGAAAATGAGCGCCTTCTAGAGGTTGGTTGTGGCTGGGGTGGCTTGATGGAGACCGCCAAAAGAAAGAATATCGCAATTGATTGCCTAACCATTTCTCAAGAGCAGGCAGCATATGCTCAAACAAGAGCTAATGAACTAAACCTTACTCATTCAAGCCCCGCCAATATTATTCTTCAAGACTATCGTGATCACGAAACTCAATATGATGGTATTGCATCTATTGAAATGTTTGAAGCCGTCGGTGAGGAGTATTGGCCAAGTTACTTTGAGATGATTAATCGCTGTCTCAAACCAGGTAAAAAAGCATGCATACAAACTATTGTGATTGCTGAAGAATTATTTGAAAAATATCGTCATAACTCTGACTTTATCCAGCAATATATTTTCCCGGGTGGCATGCTGCCTTCAACTGCCATATTTAAAAAATGTGCTGAAGATGCTGGCCTTATTGTTGAAGATGCTTTCTCTTTCGGCAAGGACTACCAAAAAACTTTAGAGATCTGGCATTCACAATTCAACTCATCCCTTGGTGAAATTAAAGCGCAGGGTTTTGATGAAAAGTTTATTAGGCTTTGGAATCTATACCTCATGTATTGCGCGGCTGGCTTTGCCGAAGAAAGCACAGACGTGATTCAATTTACATTAAGAAAACCTGCCTAGATGCCCCTCAATCAACCCATTAATAACTTTATTAATAAGAGAGTTTGGATAATTGGTGCATCCAGCGGCATCGGGGAAGCAACCGCTCATAGCCTTCTTAAGCTTGGGGCAAAGGTTGCGCTAAGCGCAAGAAAAACCGAAGAGCTCCATAAGATTCAGAGCCAGTACCCCGAAGATCAAACACTTGTTTTACCGTGTGATGTATTAGATGACGCTGCCATAGAAAATTCATATAAAACAATTAAAGAATTTTGGGGCGACCTTGATCTACTACTTTATGTCGCCGGCATTTATGAGCCCATGAGAGCAGAGGAATTTAACTTAAGCGCCGCAAAAAATATCATTGCAACCAATGTCATCGGGCCAATGGCAGCATGCGCAACCGTTCTGCCAGATTTCATAATCCGTCAATCGGGCGGCATTGGGATTGTTTCCAGCGTAGCGGGTTATAGTGGCTTACCAAAAGCTCTTGCTTACGGTCCGAGTAAAGCAGCCATGATTAATTTCTGCGAAAACCTCTACTACGATCTTAAACCTCTTGGCATTAATGTTTATATGATCAATCCAGGGTTTGTTGCAACCAGAGCAACTGCCAATAATGATTTTTATATGCCCGCCTTGATTTCTAGCGAAGCTGCTGCGGACTATATTGTGAATGGCTTAAGAGATGGGGAATTTGATATTCATTTTCCAAAAAGATTTTCTTTGTTCTTAAAATTTCTCAGAATTCTTCCTTACTCAGTATATTTTTTCTTTATCAAAAGAATTTTGAAAATCTAAATGACTCAAGAATCTATAACGCAAGAAATTATTCAAAGATTTGAAAATCTTGAGTTAAATAGCATTGATAGCCTATTAGTGCTCTACGATGCGCAAGCGCTTTTTAAAGATCCCTTTAATGAAGTCACTGGAAAGCCAGCAATTCAAAGAATCTTTACGCACATGTTTGACCAAGTCGACAACCCTAGGTTTATTGTGACTAAACATATGGCAGCAGACAATCAAGTTTGTCTTACTTGGGAGTTTTGCTTTAACTTTAAAAATAGTTCTGATGAGCAACAAGTCATCAAAGGTTGCACATGGCTGACATTGAGTCGTGAACTCTTAATCACCGAACATAGAGACTATTGGGACCCCGCCGAGGAACTTTATGAAAAGATTCCTCTCCTTGGGGGTTTTATGCGCTTTCTTAAGAAAAGTCTTCGCGCTTAATTGAAGCAAGAAGTCTTTTTAATTAACGCTTTTCTTTTCTGGATTTATTAATTAAATGATCCATCGCATCAATAGCTCGAGCCTTTGAGCCCCCAGTAATAGAGGGTGATGTGATGTACTTCCCCTGAATAGCAACAGTAGGAACTCCATCAATTCTGTAGCTTTGTGCAATTTGATTGGCTGCTCTTGCCTTGGAGGTAACTGTAAATGACTTAAATGCTTTTAAGAAAGCTTCTCTGTCAACACCCTGTGAAACAACCCAGTCAGTAATTTCTGCTTCACTTAATAACTTCTTTTTACCAACGTGTATTGCTTCCATTACCTTAGCGTGCAAGTTTGACTTGCCAAGACTTTCTAAAGCATAAAAGAGCTGGCTATGCGGCAACAAATCATCTCTGAATGCTACTGGTACTTTACGTATAGAAACATCTTTACCTTGTCGCTTTACCCAAGCATCCAATTGCGGTTCAAAGTCGTGACAATGAGGGCAACCGTACCAAAAAAATTCAAGGACTTCTATTTTTCCCTTTGCTTCTATTGCCTGTGCAGCTGGCAATACTCGATAATCGAAACCTTCTTCAATTGGTCTTGACTGAGCTAAGACCATAGATGAAAGGCCAACCAAAAAAAAGCTTAGGCAAGTTTTTTTAATAAAAGAGCTTAAATTGAATTTCATATTTAATTGGCTTTATTAATTCTGATAACTGTTGATGTAATACCAGCACTTTGCAATCTTGTACGTATTTGTGTAACTTCTGATTGACCAATATATGGACCAACACGAACGCGCCAGAGTGTTGCGCCCTCTACTTCACGCTCAGAGATAAGAGCTTCTAAGCCTTGCATCGCTAGAGCAGCCTTTTGTCTTTGCGCTTCATCTTGATTTCTATATGCGCCTGTTTGCAACCAGTATTCTGGGCCTTGAGTAGCCGCTGCTATATTTGCAATTGGATCCTTTTTGGATGCCTCGCTTGGCAAAGGTACTTTACTTTGCAAAGCTTTATTAAGGTTAGGTCGATCTTCAACCTGAACCTCACCCTCCTCGATCGCCTCTACTGCTACTGTTTTACTTGCAGCATCAGGAGCTCTCTGCCCCAACTTAGCCTCAGGTGCGCCTTTTTTTAAGCTAACAGCTACACCAACTGCGATAGCTAAGCCCAATAGCAAGCCTAGAACAAAACCCATGAGAGTGCCACCAGAGCTGGCACCTTTTAATTGCGTGTGCTTGTTTGTATTCATAGCGCTTATATTACCCCTTACATCTTATTGGGTGAAGATACACCCAAAATTGATAATCCATTGGCAATGACTTGTTTAGTTGCAGACAGCAAAGCCAACCTGGCCAAGCGTAACTCTTCTTCATCTACCAATACACGATCTGCGTTGTAAAAGCTGTGGAACTCTCCGGCTAAGTCTCGTAAGTAAAAAGCCAATGAGTGAGGCGTCATTTCTTTAGCGGCATCAGTTAGAACATCTGGATATTCAGCTAGACGTCTTAACAAAGAGTCCGATGCGCCACTCGTTAAACTAGTTAAGGAAGCATTCGCCAAACTTGCTTCATCACCAGCCCACTGACGCAATATTGAACATATTCTGGCGTGTGCGTATTGAACATAGAACACCGGATTTTCATCATTTTGTTTAAGCGCCAAATCTACGTCAAAAACAAACTCAGTATCTGCTTTACGTGAAATTAAGAAAAATCTCACCGCATCACGACCTCGACGAATTGCATCGTCACGCTCAGCTGGTGTTGTGTTTTCAGTAATGCCGCCAGACCATTCAATCAAATCTCTAACCGTGACATATGAGCCAGCCCGCTTTGAAATCTTGACCTCTTCGCCACCCTTCATAACTGTAACCATTTTATGAAGAACGTATTGAGGGTAATCTTTTGGAATATCCCATTGACGCTTTTGAGCCACACCCTGAATACCAGATCTAACTCGCGCAATCGTGCCGTGGTGATCACTACCTTGAATATTGATAACATGAGTGAACCCACGCGACCATTTGCTTGCATGATAAGCAACATCAGGAACAAAGTAGGTGTAACTGCCATCTGACTTACGCATCACACGATCTTTATCGTCACCATCATCCGTTGTTCTTAACCAAAGAGCACCTTCAGATTCATAGCTCTTTCCAGTAGACTTTAAATCGGCTACAACAGCTTCAACGCTACCATCGCTATATAAAGATGATTCTAAATAGTAACAATCAAACTTAACGCCAAAAGATTGCAAATCAATATCTTGTTCGCGTCTTAGATAAGCCACAGCAAAACGTCTGATCGCTTCCATGTTGTCAATATCACCATCGCCGACTACCGGCTCGCCATCTGCCGCACTAACAGTTGCTTTTGCAAGGTAATCGCGAGCAATATCGGCAATGTACTCGCCGTTATAGGCAAGCTCTGGCCAAGCAGCGTCACCAGGCTTATGTCCTTTGGCTCTTGCTTGAACCGAAATCGCTAAATTCTGTATCTGAACACCAGCATCGTTATAGTAAAACTCGCGATGCACATGCATTCCCTGAGTTTGCAATAGGTTAGATAACACATCACCTAAAGCAGCCTGACGACCATGGCCTACGTGCAAAGGTCCAGTTGGATTAGCAGACACAAACTCAATTAACACTTTTTTCTGATTAGCTGGCTGTCTACCAAAGCTGGCAGCTTCTTTAAAAATTGTATTTAAAACTTGAGATTTTGCAGACTGCGTTAATCGCAAATTTATAAATCCCGGTCCAGCGACTTCAACCGAAGACAGCAAAGCTGCGTAGTTTGGTTGTGCCTGCACAGCAGCAACGAATTCTTGAGCCAATTCTCGAGGGTTTACTTTCCAGGCTTTTGATAACTGCATCGCAATATTCGTTGCCACATCACCATGTTCAGCAACCTTAGGGCGCTCAAGGTGAGGCACAGGCAATGCCTCAGCAATACCCCGCTTAACGGCAATTGCACTTAGCGCATCTTGCATTAAATCAATGATTTGTTTTTTAATCACAGGCAACATAAATATTTACTTAATTAGTTATTGTTTTGGTGTTAATCTTAAATAATGCTATATAAATTTCATTGCAAAAAATCAGCTGATGTCTTCATGTTGGGTGACCTTACCCAAAAGATTTTTGACATCATTGGCAAGCCCTTAGAAGACAAGGGTGTTTTTTTGCTTGAGCAAATTCCAACTGCAATTGCCAAACTTGAAGAGGCTATTGCGCAAGACCTAGAGCTACGCAAAGCCTCGGTTAATGACGAAAATGAAACGTCCTCAGAAAAAGCTCTGGCTAAATCTGACCGACTTGGACAAAGAGCATTTCCATTCATTAAATTACTCAAAGAAGCCCTCGCTAACAATGAGATGGTCATTTGGGGCGTTTAGCAAAATCAGCTTTCTGATCATCGTCAATACGTCCTACATCAAAATACTGCGCATTTTTGTTGGCGATATAAAAACCGCTAACGCTTGAAGATGGCAACATCGCCATTGATTCAGTTAAAGACATAGCCACTTCATTAGCCTTTAAAACTTCAAACATTTCTTTCTTAACCAAATGATCTGGGCATGCAGGATAGCCAGGCGCAGGCCTGATACCCACATAAGCCTCATCAATCATTTCATCGTTACTTAAATTTTCATCAGACGCATAAGCCCAAAGTTCTTTTCTAACGCGTTCGTGCATTTTTTCTGCAAACGCCTCAGCCAATCTATCAGCCAAAGCTTTCAACATAATTGAGCTGTAGTCATCATGCTTAGATTCAAATTCTTTTAATTTCTTTTCTATGGCATGACCGGATGTCACAGCAAACATACCAACATAATCAGTAACGCCAGAATCTTTCGGCGCCACAAAATCAGCTAAACATCGATTAGGTTTTTTAACTCCATCGACAACTGGACGATCTGATTGTTGCCTGTAGTTTTTCCAAGTTAGCAAAACTTCCTTGCGTGACTCATCTTGATACAACTCAATATTATCCCCTACGCTATTGGCTGGATATAAACCAATAACGGCATCGGCTTGCAGCCAACGGCCCTGGATGATCTTTTGCAACATATCTTGAGCATCTTGATAAACCTTGGTGGCAGAATCTCCGACCACTTCATCCTTAAGAATTTGCGGGAACTTACCAGCCAAATCCCAAGTTTGAAAGAATGGCGTCCAATCAATACATGTAGCGATTTCTGCTAAGTCATAATTCTTGAAAACACGGCGCCCAATAAACTTAGGCTTAACGATTTTCTCTTTTGACCAGTCAATTACCTGCTTATTAGCGCGAGCTTCCTCAAGACTAATCAGCGGTGTTTGTTTTTTATTAGCGTGCTGCTCACGAATTCTTTCGTATTCAACCGTTAAATCATCAATGAATTTCTTTGATCCGTCATCAGACAAAAGGCTAGAAGCAACAGATACAGCTCTTGATGCATCTGGAACATAAACAACTGGGCCTTCATAGTGCGGAGAAATCTTGACAGCCGTATGAACGCGAGAAGTTGTAGCGCCACCAATCATTAATGGCATTTTTCTTTCGCGGAAATAGTCATCGCGCTGCATCTCTTCCGCAACATAAGCCATTTCTTCCAATGAAGGTGTAATTAATCCAGACAAGCCAATCAAGTCAGCTTTTTCTTCCTTAGCAACTTTTAATATTTCATTACAAGGGACCATCACGCCCATGTTCACAACATCGAAGTTGTTACATTGCAATACAACAGTCACAATATTCTTACCAATATCATGGACGTCACCTTTGACTGTTGCCATGATGATTTTTCCACGGGACTTAACGTCGCCACCGCGCTCTAATATTTGGCGCTTCTCTTCCTCAATATATGGAATCAAATGCGCAACTGCTTGCTTCATTACACGAGCACTTTTAACCACCTGCGGCAAAAACATTTTGCCGGCACCAAATAGGTCACCAACAACATTCATACCATCCATTAGAGGTCCTTCAATCACCTCAATCGGACGACCGTTTGCGTTGAATATTTCTAAACGCATCTCTTCTGTATCTTCAACGATATGCGATGTAATGCCATGAACCAATGCATGAGTGAGGCGATCACGAACAGAGGCCTCTCTCCAGGCCAGAGTTTCTTCTGCTTTTGCCCCGCCACCTTTATATTCATCAGCAATCTCTAACAATCTCTCCGTTGGAGTCTTGCCATCTTTTTCTTTGAAGCGATTCAGAACCACATCTTCAACGCGCTCTTTAAGCTTCTCATCTAAATCTGCATAGACGCCGAGCTGACCGGCATTAACAATGCCCATGTCTAAACCGGCTTTAATGGCGTGATACAAGAAAACCGTATGAATAGCTTCTCTAACAACATCATTGCCACGGAAAGAAAAGCTCACGTTAGAAACGCCGCCACTTACTTTGGCGCCTGGTAAATTTTTCTTAATCCAGGCAGTAGCATTAATGAAGTCATTGGCATAGTTGTCATGCTCTTCAATGCCAGTAGCTATTGCAAAAATATTAGGGTCAAAAATAATATCTTCTGCAGGAAATCCTAATTCGCCCACCAAGATTTCGTAACTGCGCTGGCAAATTTCAATTTTTCTTTGGTATGTATCTGCTTGGCCTTTTTCGTCAAACGCCATCACAACTGTTGCTGCACCATATCGACGAATTAAGTTGGCTTGATGCCTAAAGGCATCCTCCCCCTCTTTCATTGATATTGAGTTAACAATTGCTTTACCTTGAACACATTGCAGCCCCGCCTCAATCACCGTCCACTTAGAAGAGTCGATCATCACAGGTACGCGAGAAATATCTGGTTCTGATGCAATCAAATTTAAGAATCGAACCATGGCGGCTTTTGAATCCAACATGGCTTCGTCCATGTTGATATCAATGATCTGAGCGCCATTTTCAACTTGCTGGCGCGCTACAGATAGGGCCTCGTCATACTGACCATTTAAGATCATGCGTGCAAACGCTTTTGATCCTGTCACGTTGGTTCTCTCACCCACGTTAACAAAACCAACGTGCGGGCTAATGTTGCACGGCTCTAAACCAGACAAACGCATTGGGGGCATAGTTACTGAAGTCATTACACAGACTCCTTATAAGCATTCCAACGGCGTGAAGGTCTTTTGGCTACCGCATCAGCGATAGCTTTAATGTGAGCAGGAGTGGTTCCGCAGCACCCCCCCACTAAATTGACTAATCCATCTTTTGAAAACTCATCCAATAGTCTTGATGTCATTTCTGGAGTTTCATCAAATCCTGTATCACTCATTGGGTTGGGTAGACCTGCATTGGGATAGCAGGAAACTGCAACATCACACACCTTAGCAAGCTCAGCAATATATGGGCGCATTAATGTTGCACCCAAAGCACAATTCAAACCAAACGTTAATGGTTTTGCATGGCGCAAACTATTCCAAAAAGCTTCGACTGTTTGTCCAGACAAAATTCTTCCAGATGCGTCTGTAACCGTACCAGAGATCATGACTGGAATACGAACACCCGCCTCTTCAAAAAATTCATCAATTGCAAATAATGCAGCCTTTGCATTGAGAGTATCAAAAATTGTCTCTACCAAAAACACATCTGCGCCACCTTCATACAAAGCTTCAACTTGCTCTTTATAGGCAACACGCAATTGCTCAAATGTGACATTTCTGGCGCCCGGATCATTGACGTCGGGCGAGATGCTCGCTGTTTTAGGTGTTGGTCCAACTGCACCAGCTACAAATCGAGGTTTATCAGGTGTTGAAAATTCATCACAAGCTTGCTTCGCCAATTTGGCTGCAGCAATATTCATCTCTCTAGCAAGCTCTGGCATTTTGTAATCATCTTGAGCAACCGTTGTTGCGCCAAAAGTATTTGTTTCAATTAAGTCAGCACCTGCTGCCAAATACTGTCGATGAATATCCAAAATAACTTCTGGATGAGTTAGATTTAATAATTCATTATTACCTTTAAGATCACTAGGGTGAGCCTCAAAACGTTTAGATTGCGGCAAGCCTCTATAGTCTTCTTCAGATAATTTGCGCTGTTGAATCATGGTGCCCATAGCACCATCTAAAACCAAAATTCGGTTTTTAAGTAAATCCGGCAAATTAGCGCCACGGGTATAAAGCATAGGTAAAAACTCTTGGTTTAACCGCAAATTGATTGCGGCAAATGAATTAAAGCTATATTTTATCGGTATTAGACATATTTATCTGATTCCATTAACTTTTTTATTCTAGGAGCCCTCATGTTTGGAGCGATGCCTGATTTCAATCAAAGTCTTGAAATGTTCAAAACCATGTGGGGCAACTCGCCAACACCTGGTGACTTAAGTGGCTTTGGGGCTGGTATTGGTGGGGGTGCCGGGATGCCAACACTTGATATTGAAGAGCTAGATAAGCGTATTCAGGACCTTAAAAGCGTTGAAAACTGGCTGCAATTGAATATGAGCGTCCTCAGAAGCACTATTCAGGGCCTAGAGGTTCAGCGCGCCACATTAGCTGCTTTACAAAGCTTTAGCGCTGCCATGACCCCTGAAGCAATGGCGGAAGCCGGCAAGGCAGCCCAAAAGGCAGCCAGCCAAGCAACTCAAGCTGCAACAGAAATGGCAACTGAGATGGCTACGGGTAGCTTTTCAAACAAGAAAACCGCAAAATCCCGTCCGAGCAAGCCTCGCGCAACAAGTAGCCGCCGCGCCAAAGGTAGTTAAGATGGGCGATGGCCTCGCCCATCGCAAACGTGAGTTGGTGTAGATCTAACTCACGTTTAAACATCACGGGTACCAAATCTCTGGCATGCCCAGGTCCACCAGAACAAAATGCCATTGTCTCTTCAAGACGATCTGCATGATGTTGTTTTAGCTGTTCGATACGAAGATGCAGGCCATTAAATGGTTTGCCATGGGATGGCAACACCAAAACACCCTCTGGCAAATCGAAGTATCTCTCTAGCGAACTCAAATAAAGCCCCAAAGGGTCAGCATCTGGCTCAGTATCAAAAACACTAACATTGGTGGATATTCTTGGTAGCACCATATCACCAGAAATTAGCAAATTTAAATCCGCACACCAAAGTGATGCATGCTCAGGAGCATGGCCATAGCCCACAACAACTTTCCAAGAGCGGCCTCCAATTTGGATATCCTCATTGTCTAGAATTCTTCGAAATCGCGGAGGCAAACTAGGCACCATATTGCTAAAGTAATCTGCACGCGCCCTGATTTTTTCTAAATCAGATTCTTCAGTTAAGCCATGCTTAGAAAAATGATCTGCCGCTCCACCTCCACCAGCCACTGAACCCGCCTTTGTTCCAGATGGACTGATTAAGTACTTTGCCAACAAAAAATCAGTCATGGTTATCCAGAGTGGCACATTCCATTTTTCACATAGCCATGATGAAAGCCCAATATGATCAGGATGCATGTGAGTCACAATGACTCTAACAATTGGCAAACCCTCAAGTTCATTCTTAAAGATAACTTCCCACGCTTCCTTGCTCGCTTGATTGGCAATTCCACAATCAACAAGCGTCCAGCCTTCAACGCCATTCAACGAATCTCTTAATAACCACAAATTAATATGGTTAAGGGCAAACGGCAAGGGCATGCGTACCCATTTAACAAAGGGATTAAGCGCCTTTGCTTGACCGACTTCGGGTAAGTCATCACCTAATGGGTAATTAATTTCGCTCATCAATATTTTTCATTCTTACCACTAAAGATAGAGTGGTTTTTTTAAGATCAAATTTATACAAGTACTAAATAACTATAATGGCACAAAGACAGTTATATTGTTAATCAATCAACATAGGCTTAACATGACATCATCAAACAATCCCTACATCTTATCTAAGTTGCTCGATAACAATAAAGAGTGGGTTGCATCAGTCACAAAATCTGACCCTAATTACTTCAGTCGTTTAGTTGGCCAACAAGCCCCCGAATACTTATGGATCGGTTGCTCAGACTCTAGAGTTCCAGCGAATCAAATTACGGGACTTGCGCCTGGCGAAGTTTTCGTTCACAGAAATATTGCTAACGTAGTCGTGCACACTGATTTAAATGCGCTATCAGTCATTCAGTTCGCTGTTGATCAAATTAAAGTTAAGCACATTATTGTTGTTGGCCATTATGGTTGTTCTGGTGTTCGCGCAGCGCAAAAGAAGGCTCGTATTGGTTTAGCCGACAACTGGATTCGCCACGTTCAAGATGTTCAAGATAAGCATGGCAAATATTTAGGTACAGTCCTCAAAGAATCAGAGCAGTTTGATCATCTTTGCGAACTTAACGTGATTGAACAAGTCATGAACGTTTGTCAAACAACTAGCGTTCAAGATGCTTGGGCTAAGAACCAAGAGATCACTGTTCACGGCTGGATCTATGATTTGAAAGATGGCGGCGTAAGAGATCTTGGCATTAGCATCAAGAGCGCTTCCGAACTTGAGTCTCGATATCAAACAGTATTAACAAAAAATTATTCTCTGTGAGTAACTCAAATTCATCTATAACCAATAGGCCAGCATCTCCATGCATTAACTTATGCAGAATGGATGAGGATGATCTTTATTGTTTGGGCTGCTTTAGAACACTTGATGAAATTGCAGTTTGGGGCGAATTAAGTGAGTCAGAAAGAGAGCCTGTTTGGCTAGCTCTAGAAGAAAGAGCTTCACAAAAATAAAAAAAAGGGTCACTTTCGTGACCCTTTTTAATACATCTCGAAATTAATTCATATGAATTAATCTGCGTAGATACCAGCTTTCTTGATAATTGGTGTCCACAACTCAATTTGAGATTTCAAATGAGCTTTGTGACCAGCAGGGCTAGCATTTTTCTCGTTAGGTACTGTAGCACCTAAATCAAGCATTTTTGCTTTGTAACCTGCATCATTAATACCAGCCTTGATTGCTGCAGCCAATTTATCTGTAGCAGCCTTAGATGTGCCCTTTGGAGCATAAACACCGTGCCATACATTCACTTGGAAGTTTTTCAAACCTTGCTCATGCATAGTTGGAATATCTTTGAATGCAGGGATACGTTGCATTGTAGTTGCGCCATACGCCTTTACTGAACCAGCCTTTAACTGACCAGCCAAGTTAGTTGTTTGGTCACACATCAATTGAACCTGGCCACCCATAAGATCTGTCAACGCTGGTGCAGTACCTTTGTATGGCACTGTTGTCATATCTTGCTGAATAGAGCTCATGAACAATAAGCCGCACAAGTGGCTAGCTGAACCGATACCAGCATTTGCATATGCAACTTTTGTACCGTTCGCTTTGATGTAAGCCAATAACTCTTTGTAGTTCTTAGGAGGCAAATCTTTGTTTGCAACCATCACCATTGGCACATCAGCTACTTGACCTAAATGCTCAAAGTCAGTCAATGGATCGTAGCCTAAGTTACGGTATAGGCCTGGAGCTGTAGACATACCAATGTGGTGAATCAAAAGTGTGTAACCGTCATTAGCGGCATTCATTACTTTTTTAGCAGCAATCGTTCCACCAGCGCCTGGTGAGTTATCAACAATAACTTGTTGCTTTAGTGCTTTACCCATTACAAGTGCTAGCTCACGAGCAACTTTATCTGTTGGGCCACCTGCAGCAAAAGGAACAACCAATGTTACTGGCTTGTCTTCTGGGAATGCAGCTTGAGAAGTACCTGATACAACGGCCGCTAGAACACCTACAGCAACCATCGCTTTGCGAAAACTCTTGTTCATAAATATCTCCTTAACGGTTGTTGCCATTAGAAATAAGCAAATCAACGTTTCCATTGTAAGGAAAAACGAAGGAAAAGTGAGATAAGTTACAAATCGTTTTACTAAGAATTTACCCTTAGAAAATAATTAAATGCTGCGGTGCAATATTTGATGTTAGGGCTTAGTTTTTGGCTAACAAAAATTGATTGTGATCTGAGGTAATGGTTACCTGCTCTTTTTGAGCCCGCTTGGCAATTTTTAGCACCAACTTATCTTTGCTGATCAAAGTTGCAGGTTTCAATGTGTAGGCCAGATTAATGAAAACTTGATCATCACGATCCTTGCATTTCCAAGGCGCAACTTGCAACTCAAGATCATCAATAACTCTGGACCAGGATTGCCATTGCAAGATGGTCTCTTTTTGAGTCTCTTCGTCTAAATCAAATTGAGGCCGGCTAATGACATCAGCGAACTCTTCAATTGTGTTTTGAGTAGCAACTGCATCAAGCTCGTGATTTGTTAAAGCAGCGCGAAGCGGATGCGCTCGCTCATCATCAAATACCAAAATATCCAGCAAAATATTTGTATCTAAAACAACGACAGGTTTCACTGGATTTATTCGACGGTAACGGACTTGGCAAGATTTCTTGGCTTATCAACATCAGTGCCGCGAGCACATGCGGTGTGATATGCCAACAACTGTAGTGGTACCACGTGAAGAATTGGAGAAAGATCGCCGTAATGCTCAGGCATACGAATCACATGAATGCCATCAACCGCAGTGATGAGAGTATCTGCATCAGCAAATACGTATAACTTTCCACCACGCGCCTTAACCTCTTGCATATTGGATTTCAACTTCTCTAACAAAGCATCATTGGGCGCCACCGTTACAACTGGCATTTGCTCGGTTACTAAAGCTAATGGGCCATGCTTCAATTCTCCAGCAGGATATGCTTCAGCATGAATATAAGAGATCTCTTTTAACTTCAACGCACCCTCTAGGGCAATCGGATAATGCAAACCTCTTCCCAAGAAAAGAGCATTCTCACACTTAGAGAATGACTCACTCCAAGCAATAATTTGCGGCTCAAGCGCCAAGGCTGCATTGATTGCAGAAGGTAGATGACGCAAACGATTGAAGGCATCTTTTTCTTGTGCGTTACTCAATTGCTTTCTGTGTTTTGCCAAAGTAAGCGCCAACAAATACAAGCCAACCAACTGCGTCGTAAATGCTTTTGTGGAAGCAACACCAATCTCTGTACCAGCATGGGTTAAGAAACGATATTTAGTTTCTCTGACCATAGCGCTAGTGGCAACATTACAAACAGCAAGGGTTTCAGTATGGCCCAGTGATTGCGCATGACGAAGAGCAGCCAATGTATCGGCCGTTTCGCCAGACTGAGAAACCACGATGACTAGCGCATTTGGATTGGGCACAGTTTTGCGATAGCGATATTCACTTGCAATCTCAACCTGAGTCGATATTCCTGCTAAATCTTCTAGCCAATATTTAGCCGTACTTGCAGCGTAATAACTTGTACCGCACGCCAAAATCAAAACACTATTAATTTTTTCCCAGTCAGCACTTGTTGCACCAAACAAAGATGGGTCAGCATGTTGCGCGTGACCTAATGTATCTGCAATGGCGCGGGGCTGCTCAAAAATTTCTTTTTGCATGTAATGCTGATATGGGCCCAAATCAACGGCTGCCACTTGCGCAGGAACATCTTTTTTAGCTCGCGTCTGAATCTCGCCATTGACATTAGTAATGGTTACGCCATCAGTTGTTAAAACAGCAATGTCACCTTCTTCAAGATATGACATTGAGTTAGCATGCTCTGCAACAGCTAGAGCATCTGAAGCTAGAAAATTTTCTTGATTGCCATAAGCAACCACTAGAGGTGAGCCCACTCGAGCCCCAACCAAAATACCAGGTGCATCCTGAGCAATAACGCCAATCGCATACGCACCGTGCAATCTTGGAACAATGGCGCGCACGGCGGCTGGCAAATCTCTTTGCGTCATCTTCACATAAGTTTGATGAATCAGGTGAGCAATGACTTCTGTATCTGTTTGCGAAACAAAAATATAGCCAGCAGCTTTGAGCTCTTCTCTTAATTCTTCATAATTTTCGATAATGCCGTTATGAACCAAACCAATCAAATCGTTTGAAAAGTGAGGATGAGCATTAACAGTATCAGGCTTGCCATGAGTGGCCCAGCGAGTGTGAGCAATACCAATATTGCCAGACATTTTCTGGCCCTGCTCTGCTAAATCCGAAACTCGAGCAGTTGTTCGCGCTCTAACTAACTCTCCATTAGATACCAAAGCAAAACCGCAAGAGTCATAGCCGCGGTATTCAAGCCGACGAAGGCCTTCAACTAAAACATCAACGATATTTCTTTTAGCTACTGCGCCAACAATCCCACACATGACTATTTCCTATTAGTTGATGCTCTATCTAATTTATTTTGATTTTTTGACTGGTCGCTGCCAGTTCAATGAAATTTGTTTAACTCTTGTAACCGTGAGCTGACCTGCTGGCGCATCTTTAGTAAGCGTCGTTCCTGCGCCCAATGTTGCTCCCTTGCCAACGGTCACGGGGGCCACTAATTGAGTATCTGAACCGATAAACGCTTCATCCTCAATAACTGTTCGGAATTTGTTAACGCCGTCGTAGTTACAAGTAATGGTGCCCGCACCAACGTTAACCTTAGAACCAATTGTTGCATCACCAATGTAGGCCAAATGATTAGCTTTACTGTTAGAAGCAATTTGACTGTTCTTTACTTCAACAAAGTTACCAATATGAACTTCATTAGCAAGCTCTGTACCAGGGCGCAATCTTGCATAAGGGCCAATCACACTCTTGGCACCAACTTTAGCTTGATCAATATGCGTGTAGGCATGAATCACAGCGCCAGCCTCAATCACCGCATCACGAATCACACAGTAAGGACCGACTGATACGCCATCTGCCAAAGTTACCTGGCCTTCAAAAATACATCCAACATCAATTTTTACATCTTGGCCGCAAACTAATTGGCCTCGAATATCTATTCTTGCAGGATCCATTAAAGTGACGCCCGCATCGAGTAAGCGCTTAGCCAACTCCAGTTGCCATGTGCGCTCTAACTCTGCAAGTTGTTCACGACTGTTAACTCCAACAGTTTCCCAAGATGCATCAGGCGCTGTTGTGTGAACTGGCACTCCCTCATTAACCGCCAAAGAGATGATGTCTGTTAAATAATATTCACCTTGAGCATTATTTGGCTCTAAAGCTTTTAACCAACGCTTTAATTGCGCGGTAGGAACAGCCATTAGGCCTGTATTAATTTCTGTAATAGCCTTGATCTCTGGGTTGGCATCTTTCTCTTCAACGATAGATTGAACGCCACCATCCAGATTTCTAACAATTCTTCCATAGCCACTTGGGTTCGGCATGATTTGGGTCAACAAACCCAAGGCACCTTCACCAGCTAACTGACATAAACGCTCTAAGGTTTTAGTTTGAATCAATGGCACATCGCCATACAAGATCAAAGTTGGTTCACTGTCGACCAAAAGATCTGCCGCCTGTAAAACAGCGTGTCCAGTACCTTTTTGCTCTTTTTGAACAACTGTTTTGGCAGAAATCGCTGATTTCTCGAGATATTCTCGAATGGCATCACCACCATGCCCAAGAACAACAATCGCCTGATGCTGGCCTGTTATGGCCGCAGCACTGGCAATTGCATGCGCAAGCATGGGCTTGCCGGCAAGCGGGTGTAAAACCTTGGGCAAAGCAGATCGCATACGCTTTCCCTGCCCAGCAGCTAATATGACTATATTCATTGATAATAATTATATGTGTTTATTCAAGCGCCTCCTAACTCCCAAGCTAATAATGGTTTATTTCATATTTGCCATTATTTCTGGGTGTAGTGCTGTTCGCCTGGTATATAACCAAGGGGATACGCTGACCTATTGGTGGCTAGATGATCATATTGGCTTTAATTCAGAGCAAGAGGCGTTTACCAGGTCGTCTCTAGAGCATCTTTTCTGGTGGCACCGAACAGAACAGCTACAAGCTATTTCTGTAACTTTAGATAAAGCCCAGCAAAAACTTCAAAAGCCCATCTCCAAACAAGAAATGGTGGGTTTAACGGGTGACTTAAAAAAACATGGTTACAGCATATTTGATCAAATCATCCCTGATGCCGCTAAATTAGTAATTAGCCTTCAGCCGGCGCAAATTGATTCGATTGAAAGACGTTTTGCAAAAAACAATGAAAAGTTCCGTAAAGAGTTTTTACTGGACAACAAAGATAAACAAGTAAAAATTCGCGCTGACCGAGTCATCGACAGAACAGAATGGCTATTTGGCAGTCTTAGCAAAGAGCAAGAAAAGAAGATTCGAGAATTTCTAATTAATCACCCAGTCGACATGGAGATGGTCTACAAAGAACGCTTACGTCGACAATCGGATTTGATTCAAATTTGCAAAGAGGTTAATCAAAAGAAGTTAAGTCAAAAAGCAACCGAGGCGCTATTAAAAGACTATATGAAGTTTTTTGAAGCAGGCAAAACAAAAGATCAACAAGCCTTTAACAAAAAATGGATGGAGACTGGTGCAGAAGTCACATCATTCATCACACATGTAATGAATGATGAACAACGTCAATATGCTTTTGAAAGAATTGGTGGGTGGCTTACAGATGTTCGCGAACTGATTAGAGATTCATCTGCACTGGCTGCCAAGAGATCTGCTCTTCTAAATCGCTAGAGCCACTAGTATCAGTTAAATTTTTAAAATCAAATTCTTTGCCATCCATCAAATGTGATGGCACCACATTCTGTAATGAGCTAAATAAACTCTCTACACGACCTGGAAATTTCTTTTCCCAGTCACGCAATAAAGCTTTCATCGCATTTCTTTGAAGATTCTCTTGGCTACCGCAAAGATTGCAAGGAATAATTGGGAACTCCATTTGTACTGCGTATTTCTCTAAATAGCGCTCTGGTACATAAGCTAAGGGACGAATAACAATATGCTTGCCATCATCAGACCTTAACTTTGGCGGCATTCCTTTTAACTTGCCGCCATGAAACATATTCATTAATAGCGTTTCTAAAATGTCATCGCGATGATGTCCCAAGGCAATCTTTGTGGCGCCCAACTCTCCTGCAACGCGATAGAGAATGCCACGACGTAATCTTGAACATAAGCCACAAGTTGTCTTTCCCTCGGGGATGACTCTCTTAACAATCCCGTAGGTATCCTGCTCCTCGATGTGGAAAGGTATGCCGAGCTTCTTCAGATAATTCGGCAAAATCTCTTCCGGAAAACCCGGCTGCTTTTGATCAAGATTAACAGCAACCAACTCAAAATTGATAGGCGCCCGCTCACGCAATTTCATTAAAACATCCAACATGGCATAACTATCTTTTCCGCCGGAAAGACAAACCATGACCTTGTCACCCTCTTCGATCATGTTGTAATCGACAATAGCTTGCCCTGCTAGACGACAGAGTTTTTTGTCTAGCTTATTTTCTTCGTAAGCGATTTTGCGAGGATCTTTCATTCTTTAATCAAAAATATCTCAACGCCAACAGCGTCACAATCTGGATAAACATCTGGCTTAGCAGTTGAAACTCTTACCGCTCTAACATGAGGGTGAGCCAGCATAATTTTAGCAACGTCATCGCATAGAGTTTCTTGCAAATGAATATGGCCCTTGGCCACTCTTTCAACAATACTTCTACGCATAAAGTCATAGTCAAGCACTTCCTCAAGACTATCTTTTGTTGGCGTGCTTTCATTTAAGGGAACAAATAAATCAACATTGATTAAAACGCGCTGCTCGCCACGCTTCTCAAAATCATGAACGCCAATATTGATATAAATTTCGTAATTGCTTAAAAATAATCTACGGCAATCCATTAAACGCGGATGGGATAGCAAAGCTTGCATGATTACTCCGTTAAAAACATAACGTCACGATCTGTAGACAACAAATGCTGTCCGCCATCAACGTAAAGTGTGGTGCCAGTAATGGCATTAGATTTTGCCAAGTAAACCACTGCACCAGCAATATCTTCAGGTGCCGATGATTTACCAAGCGGCGTCATGGCATGGGCTTTTACAAACCCATCTTCTGACTGATCTCCAGAAACCATTGTAATTCCTGGAGCAACTCCAACTACTCGCAAAATAGGTGCAAATGACTGCGCCAACAAAGTGGTGGCGGAATGAAGCGCTGCTTTTGAGAGTGTGTAAGACAAAAAGTCTGGATTAAGATTAGCCAGCTTCTGATCAAGTAAGTTAATAATCACGCCTGAAGGCGCGTCGCCACCAGCAGCCTTGAGCTTGGCATGTTGACGGTATAAGTCACGAGACAAGATTAATGGCGCAGCAACGTTAGTGGTCATGTGACGGTCTAATGCTGAATAACTAAAGCTTGAAGCGACGTCATACTGAAATAAAGAGGCGTTATTAACCAAACAAGTGGGCACACCTAAAGCTTCAGCGCAACGAGCAATCAATTGGCCGGCTTGTTTTTCATCTGATAAATCGGCTTGTAAAGCAATTCCTCGTTGACCTGTTGCCAAAATCTCTTTAACCGTTTCTTCAGCGGCATCCTTTGAATTACCGTAATGAATGGCTACATCCCAACCATCTTTAGCAAGGCCAATTGCAATAGCCTTTCCAAGGCGCTTTGCAGCACCAGTCACTAATGCAATTTTTTGAATTTTCATAATTTTTGCAGCTTCACTTATAAGAGTTGTAGACTCGCGAGGTATGGATATTACCCCTAGCGCCGAAGAAACATCTCATAGCCAAATTTTGGCCAATAAAATCAAGGCAGAAATCTTAGCCAATAACGGCCAGATTTCCTTTGCTAAGTATATGGAAATGGCCTTATATACGCCAGGATTAGGCTATTACGCCGCTGGCGCTATCAAACTAGGCAGGCAAGGCGACTTCGTCACAGCCCCCGAAATTAGCCCTTTATTTGGGGCCACCATTGTTCAAACAATATTGCCAGCCTTAAGTCATCTTCAGCAGGAATCACTCCCCCTCCAAATTCTAGAGTTTGGGGCAGGATCGGGCGCTTTAGCCGAATCAGTTCTAGATGCACTTGAGAAACTAGACTTCAAAATTGATTCCTACAATATTTTGGATTTATCGGCTGACCTCATCGAGCGCCAACAACAACGACTTTCTCAGCGCACTGAAAAAATCAATTGGCTGTCTGAACTTCCTGAAAATTTTATAGGCGTCATTCTTGCTAATGAAGTTTTAGATGCCATGCCAGTTGATGTGATTGTGCAAAAAAATGGGTCTTGGCACTATAAAAATGTTTGCTTGGCCAACTCCGAACAAAACGCTGCAGAACAATTTATATTTTGTGATGGCCTCCCAGTTGAAGATGGCTTGTTGCCAACTCAACTGCAACAAGAAAATTTTGCTGAAGGCTACACCACTGAAATTCATCCCAACGGTAATGCATGGGTCAATAGTCTTGCAAAGGTTTTGAAAAAGGGACTCTTGCTAACCTTTGATTATGGTTTCCCAGCGCACGAGTATTACCACGCACAAAGAGGTCAAGGAACTGTCATGGGGCACTATCGCCACCATGCTATACAAGATCCATTTTTCTATCCTGGATTGTGTGATTTAACTGCTCACGTCGAATGGAGCACGATTACTCAATCTGCCATTGATCACGGCTTTGATTTTTTAGGCTATACCAGCCAAGCGTCTTACTTGCTCAATGCAGGCATTGGTGAGTTAGCACTCTCATATGCCGACCCAAGAGATGCAGTTAGTTTCATGCCTATTTCAAATGGCCTGCAAAAGCTTTTATCAGAGGCAGAAATGGGTGAGTTATTTAAAGCACTTTGTTTGGGCAAAGATATGCCATTTTCTGAAGGCGACTTACCTGGCTTTCAATCAAAGCCTAGAGCTCTTTAATAACAGCCAGTCTTGCTGACCGAATAGCCTCTTTAATTAAGTCGCCGCCCTTGGCTCCACTCGAAGTCACTGCAGCAGCAATCTGACCGACATCAACCTGACGCGCAGTTACATAAGCTGCAGATAACTGATCCGTTTGATAACCAAGCACTTTGAGCACAGACATGAGTTCGGTAAAACGATCTGGCTTTCTCCAAACGTCAACACGATCTAATAGATCCAACACATCTATCGAGCTTAGCTTTGTACCTTTGAGGGCTTGGACCAAATCACTAGCTAATACTGCGTAGTCTTTACACTCACTTGGAATACCCCATTGAGTTGCCCAATCTTTAATTAATTCGCTCTTCAGTGAGGCTAACAAAACTGCGCATCTTTGAGAAATATTTAACTTTTGTTGAGCAGCTATATCTAGGTTTTTTAAAACTGATGTGACGCCCAAAAGTTCAGCAGGGAAAAACTGCTCAAAAACTTGGCAAGACTCAAGAACATGAAACATCTTAGAAGGTTGCTCAGACATCAAACCTTTTGAAAACTCTTGCCAAACTCTTTCTTTAACTAAAGCTTTTAGTTCTCCACTAGTTCCCATGCCCTGCAAAAGCGTCATTGTTTCTGGGGCAACTGTGAACCCTGGAAAGCGTGCAGCAAATCTTGCAACCCTTAGAAGCCGAACTGGATCCTCAGAGAACGCAGGTCCGATATGTCGCAATACTTTTTGCTCAATATCTCTCACGCCACCATAAGGATCAATGATTGGCCCAATCACTTTGCCATCTTGAGAAATTTCTTGAGCCATAGCATTGACGGTTAGATCTCGCCTCTCAAGATCCTGCTCCAGCGTTACATCTGGATTAGCATGAAAAGTAAACCCTTTATAACCAGGCGCCACCTTACGTTCTGTTCTAGCTAATGCATATTCTTGATTGGTGTCTGGATGCAAAAAAACAGGAAAGTCTTGCCCAACAGGTTTAAAACCTTTTTTGATCATTTCTTCAGGGCTGGAGCCAACCACAACATAATCAACATCCTTCACCGGTAAACCCAGCAACTGATCTCGAATAGCTCCGCCAACTACATAAATTTTCACTTCAGCAAAACTTCCAATGGTTGAGGCGTCATACCAAAATCTTTCTCTAATGGGTTTTGAGCGCCAGACGTCAAAACACTATCAATCTTCATAGAGGCTATATTGTCTCGTGACATAACTGTGGGGCCAGGCATGAACTCTAATAACCAAGCTTGTAAATAACCCAAAGCTGCTGGAATCGGAATAATCGGTCTACTACAGCCAGCTTTTGCACCAGCAAATCTAACTAAATCAGCCAAGGTGTAAACCTTAAGACCCACTAAATCATAGGCATGCCCAATCGTTTGGGGCATCTTAATGGCTTTTACAAATGCATTAGCCACATCAGAAACATACACAGGCTGAAATCGAACGCTAGCTCCAGCTAAAGGCATCACTGGCGCAAATCGCTGCAAGGATGCAAATAAATTGATGAAGCTATCGTCTTCCCCAAAAACAACTGAGGGGCGAAATATCGTCCAGTCCAAATGACTTTGCTTAACTAAAGCCTCACCATCACCCTTGCTGCGCTGATACATTGATGGGCCACCTGAATCAGCGCCTAAGGCGCTCATATGCAGGTATCTCTTAACGCCACTCTTTTCCATGGCTGCAATGATTTTTTTTGGCAACTCTACATGTGCTTTTGCAAAATTTTTACCATATGGCGCTGCGGGTTTGTCGTGCAAGATGCCAACCAAATTAATCACAACATCGTCAGGAGATAATTTTGCGCAGAGCTGATTAAGAATATCTTGGTTATGAATATCCGCCTCAATGATTTGCGCCTGAGGCAAAACCCATAAATCTTTTGCATAAGCAAATCGACGAGTAGGGATAATGATTTTGTGCCCTAAGCTTGCAAGCTTTGAGGCAATTTGTTGACCAATAAATCCACTGCCACCAATTATTAAAACTTTAGACTGCTTCATTATGGTAACTCCGAGAGCACTGACGTTTTAGGAGATACCGTTCCCAATCTCTGTTTGAGGGAAGGCGTCTTTGAGCTGGCAAGCGCACTGTAGTAGTTAGCATTGCTTAATACATTTTTTACATAGCCCCGGGTTTCATTAAAGGGAATAGTTTCAGCAAAAATTGCACCTTCAACAGTTCTTGGTAATTTTTCACGCCATAATTTTGGCCTTCCTGGGCCTGCGTTATAGGCTGCGGAAGCTAGGGCCCACGAGCCATCCAAATCCTGCAAAACCATATTTAAGTAATTACTACCCAAGGTCAAGTTGGTGTTCATATCACTCAATTGGCTTGGCTTAAAGCCATCCATACCAATTTTCTTGGCAACATACTTAGCAGTCGATGGCATCACTTGCATCAACCCAGATGCGCCCACATGAGATCTTGCGTTCATGATAAATCTGGATTCTTGACGGATCAATCCGTAAGCCCAGCTCGTATCCAAACCTATTGATTGAGCGATGGGGCTCAAAGCCTCTCGATAGGGGGTTGGATAACGCAAACTAAAATCATGTTCTGATTTCGTTCTATCGGCGGTGTTCACTGCTCGATCATATAAACCAATACGCTTTGCATGTTCAGCAACCGCAATTAGCTGTTGGTCAGTTAATCCTCGCAAAGCCCAATTCCACTCTCGATTACCTTCAAATCGTAATCCCATGTCATAGAACCGTACAGCTCTTGCAAACGATTTTTGAGAGGCCATTTGCTTTACCAACGCTTCATCTGGAGCGACTTTTTTTGGAACATATATTTTCATTCCAAGATCTTCTCTTGCTAACTGGCCGTAGAAATTAAATTGGTCAATGAGTGCTTGCATCGTTTCTTTAGAGAGAGACTCATCACCTAACTCTTTTTGTGCTCGACCATACCAATAGGTCCAGGCAGGGTCACGTTTTCGGATCGCTGGCGACATATTTTCAATAGACTCTTTCACCAACTTCCAATCACCTTCACGCAAAGCCGTTCTAACTTTCCACTCTTGCGACTCTGCTGACAACAACTTGTGATGACCTGCCTCATGCTGAAGGCGATAGGCTTTAATTGCTTGACGATCTAATTTCTTTGCCAAGAATTGGCCAATGACACCCCAAGCTGCAGCCGTATTTTCACGGCCGGTACGCCATTCTTTCTTTTCAAAATCTCTAAAAGCTTGTGCTGGATCAACCCTAGCCTTCTTCACAATATCTGCAATAGGATCTTCGCCACCGGTTCGCTTAGCCAAAGTTTCGTAATTGTTCTCAAGAGCAATTCTTCCGATAGCCAGCGCCTCGTACTTAGTTAAACCACCCGCTCTCTGCAGACTTTGCACAAGCTCTGGACAAGCCTCTCCAAAATATTGCGGATCCAACAAGATGCCCTTTGCTTCTGAACCCAATATTTTTGGATCTTCCCCTTTGGCCATTCTTGACTGCAATGCATAGCATTTCACTTGAGTGTCATCATCTAACTGAAATTGAGCATACTCACGATCAAAGTTTGTCCAATCTTGTCGCTTACCGAGAACAAGTAAGTAGTCATTACGCAATCTGTCAGCAATTGCGGTGCCTGCGTAAGTTTTTAAGAAATTATTTGCGGCCGCATCAGCAGCGGTATCTGAGCGAGCCTGCATTCCCTTATCGAAAAGCTGAGGCTTAATTTGAAAATATGAAACGTAGTCAGCAAGATCATGCTTATTTAATTGCGCCGCTAAAGTATTTGCTTTAGCAATATCATTGACTTTGGCAGCCTCACGAAGCTCTACGAATTTCTGATCTTCTTTGCTTAAATCTTTATTACTCTCAGATTTTTTGGCTGTTTTTGATGATGCTTGATTACTTGATTTGGTCTTGGCCTCAACGGTCAATGACACAAGGACTGCGCTGAGCGCTAGGCCTGCAATTAATTTATTTACTAGTTTCATGTTTTTTCGATGTAGCATAGACCTAATCATGCCTTATTTTTTCATTTTTTGAGCAGCTCGTGACAACTTTAAATTCTCTTCGCCAAGACTTATTACAAAAAAGATTAGATCTTCACAAAGATCTTGAAATCAGGGATGCGCTCGAAAAAAGCTTAATTAAGTATCTTGATCAATTTGACCAAGGTTGTTTGGCAATTTACTGGCCGATAAACAGTGAATTTGACCCAAGGCCCCTAGCCCTCAACTGGGCACGGCAACACCCTACCAAGAAGCTAGCGCTTCCGATTGTGAAGATTAATCAACCATTGATTTTTGAAGAGTGGCAGGACGGCGATAAGCTTGAGAAAGGCCCTCAAGGGATTCCACAGCCAATTCTGAGGACCAATAGCTCAGAAGGCATTCAACCAAATATCATTCTTCTACCTTGCTTAGGATGGTCTTCTCAAAATGGTCATTTTTGGAGGTTGGGCTATGGCGGCGGTTATTACGACAGAACTTTAGAGTCGTACCGCACAAATGGTCTTGCTGTTAAGGCTGTAGGAGTCGCTTATGGCGCCCTAGAAGTAAAAGAGGACGCATGGCGTCCTCAGTCTCACGATCAAGCTCTTGATGAGCTTATTTGCGCTTAGCTCAAATCAAATTGAGCTCTTTAGCAATTGTTAAAGTTGGCTCTGCTTGATTTAGGCTATAAAAATGCAAGCCTGGTGCTCCAGCCACCATCAACTGATCACATAAATCAGTCACAACATCTAAACCAAATGCTTTGATTGAAGCTGTGTCATCACCAAACGATTGAAGTCTCAAGCGAATCCAACGTGGAATTTCAGCGCCACAAGCATCTGAGAAACGTAACAATTGGGTGCTATTTGTAATCGGCATGATGCCGGGAACGATTGGTTGATCAACACCCAACTTAGCCGCTTCATCAACAAATTTAAAGTACGCATCGCTATTAAAGAAATACTGAGTGATCGCAGAATCTGCCCCAGCCTTCATTTTGTTAGCAAAGCGTTGCACATCGTCAGCCATTGATTTCGCTTGCGGATGCATCTCTGGATAAGCAGCTACCTCAATATGAAAATGGCTATCCGTCTCAGATCGAATGAAGCGCACTAATTCATCAGCATGATGGAATTCGCCGTACTGACCCATACCTGATGGCAAGTCGCCTCTTAACGCAACGATCCGCTGAATACCAAGCGCCTTGTACTGCGCTAACAATTCACTAATTTTTTCTTTTGAACTACCCACACAAGAAAGATGAGGCGCAGCTTGTTGGCCAGCCTCATGTATTTCTTTAACAGCAGAAAAAGTGCCGTCCTGGGTTGATCCACCTGCTCCAAAAGTAACAGAGAAAAATGTTGGCTTGAGCGCTGTTGCAAGTTGCTCACGCACCGTGCGCAACTTAGCAGCTCCTTCCGCTGTTTTTGACGGGAAAAACTCAACGCTCAATTCCATCTAATTTCTTTCTCTATTAATTCAGGATCTTAATAACGATATGTTTCAGGCTTGTAAGGGCCTTCTTTTTTCACGTTGATGTAATTGGCTTGTTGATCGCTTAGTTCTGTTAATTGAGCGTTCAATTTCTTCAATTGCAAACGTGCCACTTTCTCGTCCAAGTGCTTAGGCAATGTGTAAACGCCGACTGGATATTTATTTGTATCAGCAGTTGTCCACAATTCGATCTGTGCAATTGTTTGGTTAGCAAATGAAGAGCTCATCACATAAGATGGGTGACCAGTGCCGCAACCTAAGTTCACCAAGCGGCCTTTTGCCAAAATGATGATGCGCTTTTCTGGTTGGCCATTGCTAGCTGGGAAAATAACGTGATCAACTTGTGGCTTGATTTCTTCCCACTTGTACTTCTCAACGCCAGCAATATCAATCTCATTGTCAAAGTGGCCAATGTTACAAACAATCGCCTGATCTTTCATCTTAGCCATGTGATCATGAGTAATCACGTGATAGTTACCTGTTGCTGTAACAAAAATGTCTGCTTTATCAGCAGCGTAGTCCATAGTTACAACACGGTAACCTTCCATAGCCGCCTGTAAAGCACAAATTGGATCAACTTCAGTTACCCAAACCTGTGCAGATAAAGCGCGTAGAGCTTGTGCTGAACCTTTACCCACATCGCCGTAACCTGCAACAACAGCCACTTTGCCTGCAACCATTACATCTGTTGCGCGCTTGATACCGTCAACCAATGATTCGCGGCAACCATACAAGTTATCAAACTTGCTCTTAGTTACTGAGTCATTCACGTTAATCGCTGGGAACTTCAACTCGCCTTTAGCGTGCATTTGATACAAACGATGCACACCAGTAGTTGTTTCTTCTGTAACGCCCTTAACTTTTTCTAAGCGTACTGAATACCATGTTGGATCAACTTTTAGTTTTGATTTGATTGATGCAAATAGAACTGTTTCTTCTTCGCTAGTTGGGTGGTTCAAAACTGATAAATCTTTTTCAGCTTTTGTTCCCAAATGTAACAACATTGTTGCATCACCACCGTCATCCAAAATCATATTGGAGAAGCCACCATCTTGCCATTCGAAAATGCGGTGCGTGAATTCCCAATATTGCTCCAAGGTCTCACCTTTGATCGCAAACACAGGTGTACCATTTGCAGCAATCGCTGCAGCTGCATGGTCTTGTGTTGAGAAAATATTGCATGATGCCCAGCGCACTTCTGCACCAAGCGCTTCTAATGTTTCAATCAATACAGCTGTTTGAATAGTCATGTGCAAAGAACCAGTAATACGTGCACCACGTAATGGCTGGCTTGCAGCAAACTCTTCACGAATTGCCATCAAACCTGGCATTTCTGTTTCAGCAATAGCGATTTCTTTGCGTCCCCAAGCTGATAATGAAATGTCAGCAATAGCGCAATCTTTAAGAATATCTAAATCATTCGGTTTGTTCATTACTACTCCAAGCTAGTAAGGAAGATCTTGGAGAGCAAATAAAAAAGCTCGCCAACCAATTCACTTCCAGGTTAGCGAGCGTCGTTGCTAAAGGCTGTAAAGCCCCCTCTAAGCCTAGGGTGTCAGAACTCAGACACCTCGCAACGCTCCTTAGAGATTTCGAAAAATTATAAACCAGCAGCGGCTCTTAATGCTGCAGCCTTATCTCTTGCTTCCCATGTGAACTCTGGCTCTTCACGACCAAAGTGACCATAGGCAGCTGTTTTACGATAAATTGGGCGAAGAAGATTTAACATCTTTACGATACCCTTTGGTCTTAAATCAAAGTGAGTACGCACTAACTCTGCAATCTTCTCATCTGAAACCTTGCCGGTGCCAAACGTGCTGACCATCACTGAAGTTGGCTGAGCTACACCAATCGCATATGAAATTTGCACCAAACACTTGCTTGCCAAACCAGCAGCCACAATATTTTTAGCAACGTAACGACCTGCATAAGCAGCTGAGCGGTCAACCTTTGAAGGGTCCTTGCCAGAGAAAGCGCCACCACCGTGAGGAGCTGCACCACCATAGGTATCCACAATAATTTTGCGACCAGTTAAACCACAATCACCTTGTGGGCCGCCAATAACAAAACGACCTGTTGGGTTCACCAAGTACTTAATTTCACCTTTGATTAATTCTTTAGGCAAAACCGGTTTGATAATTTCTTCGATCACAGCTTCACGTAGTTTTTCTAAAGAAATATCAGGGGAATGCTGTGTTGATAAAACGATTGTGTCGATTGAGTCAGGTTTGCCATCTACATAACGCAAAGTCACTTGTGATTTTGCATCTGGGCGCAACCAGTTCAAACGGCCATCACGACGCAAGTCTGCTTGGCGCTCGACCAAACGATGTGACAAGTGAATCGGCAAAGGCATTAATTCTGGAGTCTCATCAACAGCATATCCAAACATCAAGCCTTGATCGCCAGCACCTTGATCTAGACCATCATCATGGGCTTTATCAACGCCTTGAGCAATATCAGGACTTTGCTTGTCATAAGCCACCAAGACAGCGCAACCCTTGTAATCAATGCCGTAGTCAGTGTTGTCGTAACCAATTTGACGGATAGTGTCACGAGCTACGTTGATGTAATCAACGTTGGCTGTTGTTGTAATTTCACCAGCAAGAACCACCAAGCCTGTGTTGCACAGAGTTTCTGCGGCAACGCGTGCTGTTGGGTCTTGAGCCAAAATGGCGTCAAGAATCGCATCAGAAATTTGATCAGATACTTTGTCTGGGTGACCTTCAGATACAGACTCTGAAGTAAAGAAGTAGTTGTTAGACATTTGAAGCTCCTTAGTTAAATAACCGACAACACGTGCCGAGTATTACCAAGTGCGGCGACGCTTTAGCGGATAGTTTTAATTCGCCCCGCAAGTTGTCTTAACTCGGCGAATACCCTAAATTCTATAACATTCTCACTTTTAGTGGCAAACCTGTATATTTACCCCTATGACAAGCACAAGATTACGCTTTACCAAAATGCACGGCGCCGGCAATGACTTCATTGTTTTAGATGGCATTTCTCAAGATCTTTCAAAGATCACTAAAGATCAATGGCAAGCCTTGGCCCACCGTCAATTCGGCATTGGTGCAGATCAGATTCTGTTGGTTGAAAAACCTAGTGTTACGGGCGCAGAATTCCGCTACAGAATCTTTAACTCCGACGGTAGCGAAGTTGAACAGTGTGGCAATGGCTCACGCTGCTTCGTTAGATTTGTCAGAGAAAAAGGTTTAACCAAAAATAAAACTGTCAAAGTTCAAGTTGCTCACACCATCCTATCTCTCACCGAGAACGATGATGGTCAAGTAACTGTGAATATGGGGGCGCCCATTTTGTCGACTGAATTAGTACCTTTCAATTCTTTAGGACTTGAAAGCAAATCGGATGGTAGTTCAATAATTTATGAACTAAACCTCTCTAACGATTCTGCATGGGTTGGTGCAGTGTCCATGGGTAACCCACACGCCGTTCAAATTGTTGCGGATGTAGAAACTGCACCGGTTGCAATCCAGGGTCCACAAATTGAAAAGCATCCAGCATTTCCTAAAAAGGTAAATGCTGGATTTATGCAAATTCAAAATCGCCATGAAATTAAATTACGTGTCTTTGAAAGAGGCTCAGGAGAAACTCTCGCATGCGGCACGGGAGCATGTGCGGCGGTAGTTTCCGGCATCCTAAGAGGTCAACTTGACTCTCCCGTCAAAGTCCACACCCGCGGCGGCGACCTCAGCATTGCTTGGGACAACAAAACATCTTTAGAGTCGCCAGTCATGATGACTGGCCCTGCGCAGACAGTATTCGAGGGTGAAGTTACCCTCGGTTAATTAAATGCCGTATTGATCTCGATACGCTTTAACTGCTGGTAAGTACTTTTGCAAATCTGCGCTTTGTCCTGACTCTAAAAAGCTCATCAAGCTTGCCAAATTTGCAATAGATACCACTGGCATACCAAACTCTTTTTCAACATTCTGAACTGCTGAGCTATCGCCAATTTCAGTGGCTGTACCAGCGCGCTCCATACGGTCAAGAGCTATTAATACTGCAGCTGGCGTAGCGCCTGCATGGCGAATAATATCCACAGATTCACGAACCGATGTGCCGGCAGAAATAACGTCATCAATAATGACAACGCGACCTTTTAATGGGGCGCCCACCAATGTGCCACCCTCACCATGATCTTTTGCCTCTTTACGATTAAAGCAAAAAGGAACTGGTCGACCCATGCCAGCCAATGCCACAGCTGTGGTTGCAGCCAAAGTAATGCCTTTATATGCTGGGCCAAATAACATATCGAACTCAACACCTGAGTTGATCAGAGCTTTTGCGTAGAATTCTCCTAATGCTTTTAATAAGGCGCCATCATTAAAGCCGCCCGCATTAAAAAAGTAAGGTGATAATCGTCCTGCTTTTGTTTTAAATTCGCCAAAAGATAAAACTTTGGCATCTAAAGCAAAATGGATAAAGTCGTTTTTAAAGTTTTCTTGATTGGAAGTCATAACCGAGATGTTACGCATCATTACAGCCAACCTCAATGGTATTCGCTCAGCCTCTAAAAAAGGTTTCTTTGAGTGGGTCAACATTCAAAGCCCAGACATCCTTTGTATTCAAGAACTTAAGGCTCAAGAAGCAGACCTAGATGAATCACTTTTAGCACCACTGGGTTATCACGGTTTTTTTCAATATGCCCTAAAAAAAGGTTACAGCGGCGTTGGCTTGTACTCAAAGAAAAAGCCAGACTCAGTCAAAATTGGTTTTGACTCGGGAGAATTTGATGCTGAGGGTCGCTATGTTGAAGCACGCTTTGGCAAGCTCATCGTGATCTCAGCTTATTTTCCCTCAGGCTCGAGCGCTCCAGAGCGTCAAGAAGCAAAATTTAGGTTTCTAGACTTATTCATGCCTCACCTAAAAAACTTAAAGGCCGAAGGCTTAGAGATTGTTTTATGTGGCGACATTAATATCGCACACCAAGAAATTGACCTCAAAAATTGGAAAGGCAATATTAAAAACTCTGGCTTCCTTCCAGAGGAACGCGACTGGATGACTCAACTTTTTAATGATGTTGGTTATGTAGATGTTTACAGATCATTACACCCAGATACAACAGATGAGTGTTACACCTGGTGGAGTCAGAGAGGTCAAGCCTACGCTAAAAATGTGGGGTGGCGTATTGATTACCAAATCGCAACGCCAGGCATTGCTCAAAAAGCCAAAAAGATCGAAATTTATAAATCTGAAAAATTCTCTGATCACGCGCCACTGATTGTGGATTACGACAACGTTTAATTAAGGCCTGTATTCAGGCAAACGATCAACCGTTGTATTTTTTGCTTTGGCATAAAGAATTAAAGCGTCGAGCATATTTCTTTGCATCTCATAAATGCGCGCTTCTCCAGATGGGTGAGTAGATAACCACTCAGCCTGCTTTTCTTTATTACTTGCGCCCATTTTTTGCCAAAGTGAAATGCCAGCTCTTGGGTCGTATCCCGCTCTAGCTGCAACATCCATACCTACCAAGTCAGCATCTTTTTCATCAGCTCTAGAAAAACTTAAGCCCACCAACTGAAATCCTTGCCCTAAAGCTTGGCTGCCCAAGCTTCCTAAACCTAAGGCTTGAGACAAAATATTAGCGCCAAGATTACTCATTTGCTCTTTGGCAATTCTGTCACGCGCATGCTCTCTTAGGGCATGAGCAATTTCATGCCCCATCACCATGGCGACCTCATCATCGTTTAACTTAAGCTTTTCTAATATGCCTGTATAAAACGCGATTTTTCCACCAGGCATACAAAATGCATTAACTTGGTCTGATACAAATAAATTAACTTCCCACTTCCATGCTCTTGCATCTGGATTCCAGATTTGAGCATGCGGCAAAATTTTCTTAGCAATTGCTCTTAGGCGAATAACTTGAGGGTGATTGTCGGGGGCCAAGGCATTCTTTTGAGCTGCCTTTACCTTCATGGAGTCATATTGCCGGACCGCTGAAGCCTCTAGCTGAGTTGCTGGCACCATGTTTTTAAAACTTGAGCCTTCACCAGCCTTCACTCCATCTGTTGGAGCCTGATGCTTTGTAGACGTTGAGCTGCATGCTGTTAATAAAACAAACAATGCGATGCTGGCATTTTTTTTAAGGAAGTTTTTTATTGAAACAGTATGCATACATCAGAAATTAATGAGCAGACTCAAACTCAGATTTTTTATTTTTGTTCCACGGTGCAATTTTAGGCAATAGTAATAAACCGGGAATAGCGAGAACAAAACATATGATGAAGAAGTTAGTCCAGCCAGTGACTTCAACAATGTAACCAGTTAATGCATTAATGAAAGTTCTCGGCACCGCAGACAGGCTAGTAAACAAAGCAAACTGTGTTGCAGTAAATCGTGGATTCGTTTCAAGGGCGATGTAGGATGTAAATGCGGCAGTTCCTAAACCAACTGACAAAGCTTCAAAACCAATCACCCAAGTCAGCAACCATAAATCTGCGCCGGTTTGAGCAAGAATTACAAATCCTAAAATTGCTAAAGCTTGCAACACTCCAAAAAGCCAAAGTGCACGATTAACACCTGTCTTAAGCATCCAGTAGGCGCCTAAGATTCCGCCCAAGATACTTGCCCAAAGACCAGCGTTTTTAGCAACAAGGCCAATTTCCGTTCTTGTAAAACCTAACTCAATATAAAAAGGTGTGGCCAAAGCTGTAGCCATTGAATCACCTAATTTATAAAGAAATATAAATGCCAAAACTATTAAAGCGTGCTTCCAACCCTGACGTTGAATAAATTCATTAAAGGGCTCAATCACAGCCTCACGCAAAGTTTTTGGTGCAGGACCATACATCTTTGGCTCAGGCACCAGCAAGGTTGTGAGAATGCCCGGCAACATAAACAAACCGGTAACAAAGAAAACCCAGTCCCACGTCAAAACATCTGAGAGGATTAAAGATAATGAACCAGGCACAAGCGTTGATAACTTATACGCATTAACAAACAAAGCCGTGCCTGAACCCATCTGCTCTTCGGTTAACCACTCTCTTCGATGTGCATCAACAACAATATCTTGGCTTGCAGAAAAGAAAGCCACAATGGCGGCTAAGAACACGACAGTCCAAATTTCTGTTCTGGGATTGAATTGTCCCATCAAGATAACTGCCAACATCACTGCGATTTGCGTAGCAATCATCCAGCCACGACGACGCCCCAAGAATGGCAACTGAAATCGATCCATCGCAGGGGACCAAAGAAACTTCCAGGTGTAAGGTATGCCGACTAAGGCAAATAAGCCAATGGCCTTTAAGTCGACGCCCTCACTCTTTAACCAAGCCGATAGCAAGTTATAAAGAATGAATAAAGGAAGTCCGCTAGAGAACCCTAGAAAGATACAAACCAATAAAGCTTTGGTTTTACTTGGCCCGACGTGCTCGGTAGATAGCAAGACTACCTCTTAAGTTAGGTAAGAATTGAATAATTTCACCATCATGAAGCACCACACGATCAAGCAACTCTAAGCCAACGGCCGGTGCAAGCGCTTCAAAATCAGCAATTGTTAAAACTCTAACGTTAGGTGTGTCATACCATTGATACGGCAATGATTTGGAGACAGGCATGCGGCCAGAAATAACTGCGGCACGATGAGACCAGTGGCCAAAGTTGGGGAATGAAACTACGCACTCTTTACCAACCCTAGCAATCTCACTCAAAATTCTGGCGGTCTGATGAATCGTTTGAAGTGTTTGCGACAAAATAACAGTGTCAAAACTGTTATCTTCAAAAAGTGCAAGACCGCCTTCTAAATTTTGCTGCACAACATTCAAACCTTTTTGCGCACAAGCCAAAACTTTGTCATCAGCTAACTCAACGCCATACACATGTGCGTTTTTATGCGTCTTCAAATACTCTAAAAGACTACCGTCGCCACAGCCAACATCTAATACCTGGCTGTTAGGCTCTATCCACTGAGCAATTGCAGAGAAATCCGAGCGCATCATGATTGAAGTCCTCTGGAAATTTGCTCAAAATAAGCGGCCACCAAATTGTGATAACGCGGGTCTTCCAATAAGAATGCATCGTGTCCATGAGGCGCATCAATTTCGGCATAAGTAACATCGAGCTTGTTATCTAACAAGGCTTTCACAATTTCTCTACTGCGCTCTGGAGCAAAACGCCAATCCGTTGAAAAACTCACCACCAAGAATTTGGCGCTGACATCTGCCATTGCTTGACTCAAATTATTGCGGTGCGCTTTAGCTGGATCGAAGTAATCTAATGCGCGAGTAATCAATAAATAGGTATTGGCATCAAAGTAGTCCGCAAACTTCTCGCCTTGATAGCGAAGATAGCTCTCTACTTCAAACTCAACATCAAAGCTAAAGTTATATGCGTCAGAATCTCCGTCTGCTCGCTTTAACTCGCGACCAAACTTTTCAGCCATATCATCGTCTGATAAATAGGTGATGTGCCCAATCATACGAGCTACTCGTAAACCTCTACGAGGCTTTACATTGTGCGCATAGTAATCACCACCATGGAAATCTGGGTCACTCAAAATAGCGCTACGGGCGACTTCATTAAATGCAATGTTCTGGGCAGAGAGCTTAGGCGTTGAAGCAACAACGACACAGTTAGCAACTCGATCCGGATACATCATCCCCCAGGCCATTGCTTGCATGCCACCAAGGCTTCCACCCATCACGGCAGCAAACTTCTTAATGCCAAAATGATCAGCTACTCTTGCTTGGGCATTCACCCAATCTTCAACGGTTACAACCGGAAAGCTAGCGCCATATGGTTTTTGTGTTGCGGGATTAATGCTCATAGGGCCCGTTGAACCAAAACAGGAACCTAAATTATTAACGCCTATAACAAAGAAATGATTGGTATCAACTGGCTTACCTGGGCCAACCATGTTGTCCCACCATCCAATACTCTCTGGATCTGTAGCGCTAACACCAGCAACATGATGAGACGCATTCAAAGCATGACAAATTAATACAGCATTATCTTTTGCTGGATTTAATTGCCCATAGGTCTCCACCACCAAATCGTAATTGGCAATACTTGCCCCACTTTGCAGACTTAGTGGTTCAGCAAAGTTCAGAATTTGTGGAGTAACAACCCCTACGCTCATACGGAGAATAAAGCTCTCATTGGGAAGTCATTGTGCTCTGTTGGAGACTTTTTAAAGCCGCTTCTTGCATAGCGATGCCAGCGTCCAACAACATAACTAATCATCATGGCTGCACGAGCACTCACTTCATTGCCGTCTGCAGATTGTGGCAATCTACCCTGTGTTTGTGCAACACGAATAGACTGCCTTAAAGAAGACTCAATGCGCTCAAAAATCTGAGCAATACGATCTTGTAGGCGCTCATCCTCTAACCACAGGGCGTCGCCCAATAACACTCTGGTCATGCCAGGATTCTTTTCGCCAAATCCCAACAAAACCATCAAAATCTCTTGCGCCTGACGGTCGCCAGACTCTTCTCGCTCTGTAATTTGATTAATCAAGCCAAAAATTGTTTGCTCAATGAAAGAGATCAAACCTTCGAACATTTGGGCTTTACTTGCAAAGTGTCTATAAAGGGCAGCCTCAGAAACATCCAACCTTGCCGCTAGAGCAGCGGTTGTTACTCGATCACCCTTGGGACTCTCCAGCATCTGCGCCAATACTTGCAAAATCTGGATGCGGCGCTCTCCTGGACGCGGTCTTTTACGAACTGGCGCAGCAGCGTCTTGTTCCGCAGAATCAGGTGTGTTCAGTTGATTAAATGGTGAGTTCATCTGAGTTTTTGCCAACTTTTAAATAATTGATGTATTGATTGTACTTCTAGAGAAAGACTGGCTCGATTATGGGTGTAAGTCCTAACATGCCTCTTAAACCAGACGGTCTTTATACCTAGCTTTGAGTACTCTAACAAATGTCCCAGGGTATCGTCGACCAAAATGGCATTTTGAGGTGCACAGCCGTACTTTCTGAGAAGGCGCCGAATCATCAAATGATCAGGTTTAGGTCGCCATTGCTGATGCACTTCCATGCCCTCAATCGCTTCAATAGCATCAAAAGAGCCCTGTATACCGAGCTCTTTTGTCACTTTTAAAGCATAGGCCTTTGGTGCATTCGTCAGCAATACTTTGCGCCCAGGGAGTCGATTGAGTATTTGACGCACTCCACGTTCACCATGAACCAAGTGAGATAAATCCTCTAAATGCGCCCCAGACTGCTCATCAAAACGATGTGTTTCATATAAAAAATCATGAGGATCAATCCCGTGATGCTTAACAAGCCCTAAAAGGGTTGCACCATACTGTCGCCAATATTGGTTGCGTACTTGACTTGCTGAACTAGGGTCTAAATTCAAACGACGAGCAACATAGCTCGTCATCGATTGATTGATATAAGGGAAGATCGCGTCAGACGCGTTATGTAACGTGTTATCTAAATCAAATAACCACAAAGGATGGCGCATGCCATCCTCAGTGTGAGCGAATCATTGTGCCGAAAGCCTGTTCGGTCAAAATTTCCAAAAGCAATGAGTGCTCAATACGCCCATCAATAATATGCACTGAATTAACGCCGCTCTTCGCTGCATCCAATGCAGATGAAATCTTAGGCAACATACCACCAGAAATAGTGCCATCAGCAAACAACGCATCAATTTCTTTGGCAGTTAAATCTGTTAATAGATTGCCGCTCTTATCCATCACACCTGGAATATTCGTCATCATGACTAATTTTTCAGCTTTTAGGATTTCTGCCATCTTGCCAGCGACTAAGTCTGCATTGATGTTGTAAGCCTGGCCATCTTGACCAAAACCAATTGGAGAAATAACTGGAATGAAAGCGTCGTCTTGCAAAGCTTTAACAACTGCAGGATTAATTGATTCGATTTCGCCAACAAAGCCGATGTCTAACATCTCACCAGCTTTTTCTTTATTGGGGATCATCATTTTGCGTGCATGAATCAATCCGCCGTCCTTGCCTGTCAAACCAACAGCCTGGCCGCCGAAATGATTAATCAACATCACGATATCTTGCTGAACTTCACCACCAAGAACCCACTCCACAACTTCCATGGTTTCTTCGTCTGTAACACGCATACCCTGAATGAATGTGCCGGCTTTGCCAACCTTTTTCAAAGCATCGTCAATTTGTGGTCCACCACCGTGAACAACGACAGGATTCATGCCCACCAACTTCAAGAGAATCACATCACGTGCAAAACCTTCTTTAAGGCGATCTTCTGTCATCGCATTGCCGCCGTACTTAATCACGATCGTTTTACCGTGATACTTTTTAATGTACGGCAACGCTTGTGCCAAAACCTCAGCCTTAACAGCTGGGGATACGTCTTTTAGTTCGGCTAGTGGTGTGCTCATATCCAGATGGTTTTATTTAGAAGTTACTTCTAAAATTATTAATTGCCAAATAACTTTTGGCGCAACTCACGACGCTCTTGCGCCTCTAGTGATAAGTTAGCTGTTGGACGCGCCAATAAACGTGGAATGCCAATTGGCTCGCCTGTCTCTTCACACCAACCATAGTCACCTGATTCAATGCTCAATAGAGATTGCTCAACCTTCTTCAATAACTTACGCTCACGATCGCGTGTACGCAACTCAAGAGCGTGCTCTTCTTCAATCGTTGCACGATCTGCAGGATCAGGAACTAAAACGTTTTCACGTAAATGTTCTGTTGTCTCATTTGCATGCATTAATAAATCTGCTTTCAACGCCAATAGTTTGGTTTTGAAAAATTCAAGTTGAGCGGCATTCATATAGTCTTTTTCAGACATTTTTAGAATATCGGCTTCGGTTAATGGTTTCTTGCTCATTTCATGTCCTTTCGGGACTTTTTATTGGTTACTTCAAGCTGCTTTCAGCTGAACTGCTATTAATAAGACAACTAATACAACCTAATATTTATAAACAACCTTGGGCGCGGATTCTACTCCAATCTTGGGAGATTACACCAAACACGTTTCAAGACCACCTAATAAAACGTCTTTAGGGAGATCTGTGCCAATGAATACCATTCTGGTTTCTCGCTTCTCAGCGCCCCATGGCTTACCCAAATCAGAGCCCATCATTTCATGAACGCCCTGAATAATGACTTTACGAGCGCCACCCTTGATATATAAAACACCCTTATATCTCAACATCTTAGCGCCGAAAACAGACAAAATACCACCCAAAAAGTCCTCTAATTTTTGAGAATCAAATGGTCGATCACTCTTAAATACAAATGATTGAATTTTGTCGGTATGTGGCTTTTTAATAAATTGAATGGTTTGAGCTGGTGCATGGCCATGATCATGGTCATGTGAGTGATCACAGTCCGGACCGTGCACATGGTGATCATGTCCACAATTGGCATGATCATGATCATCTTGCTCCAAAAAGTGTGGGTCAATCTCCAACTTATCATTCAAATTGAAGCCATTAAGATCTAAAACCTGCTCCAAAGAAACGGTACCTTGAGTAATGCCAGTAATTGGGGCGCGTGGATTCATGTGCATCAAACGATGCTTTAAAGCGTCTACAGCAGCTTGATTAACTAAATCAGTTTTTGTAATAAAAATACGATCTGCAAAACCAACTTGTTGCTGAGCCTCTTCATGAACATCTAATTGTTGGTTGCCATGCTTGGCATCCACTAAGGTAACAATTGCATCCAACATGTAATGACTGGCAACTTCATCATCCATAAAGAATGTTTGTGCCACTGGGCCTGGATTGGCAACACCGGTTGTTTCAATAACAACTCGATCAAAACTAATTTTTTTGTCGCGTCTTTGTTCCCATAAGTCATTCAAAGCAACAACCAAATCACCCCTAATCGTGCAACAAACACAACCGTTGCTCATTTGGACAATTTGCTCTGAAGAGTCTTGAATCAAAATATCGTTATCAATATTTTCTTCTCCAAACTCATTTTCGATAACGGCAATCTTCTTGCCATGATTCTCATGCAAGATATGCTTTAAAAGAGTTGTCTTGCCGCTACCCAAAAATCCGGAAAGTATTGTTACTGGTATTAATGCCATGCTAAGAATCCTTTATTAATCTTCTAATTATGCTGCTGTCTATTAGACTTTGCTACACACGCTGCAGCAATAAACCTTTTAAGTAATCACCCTCAGGAAAGCTCGTCAATAAGGGGTGGTCAGCGCCTGAAGATAAGCGCTTCATAATTCTGAAATCCAAGCCCTTATCTGAACCATGAGTCATTGCCTCGGCGCCCGCCATGGCAATCGTTCTTTCAAACAAAGCCGAATCCACCGCACCCGAACAAGAGAACGTAAACAGTAAGCCGCCCGGCTTTAAAAGCTGCATACCTGCTCGATTAATTTCTTTATAAGCTCTGAGAGCCTTATCCAAGTGATGTGATGATGGAGCAAATTTTGGCGGATCTAAAACAACAATATCAAATTGTCGTTCTTCTTTTCTAAGTCTAGTTAAAACATCAAAAGCATCAGAATCAATCCAAGTGGCGCGACCCTCATCAAAGCCGTTCACTTTCATTTGTCTTTCTGCCATCGCCAAGGCTTCACCAGATGAGTCAACCGATGTAACGTGTTTAGCACCACCTCTTAGAGCGGCCAAAGAGAATCCGCCTGTGTAGCAAAAGACATTCAACACTTCTTTATCTTGGCTTAACTGGCCAAGCAATTCGCGACTATCTCGTTGATCAATATAAAAGCCTGTTTTATGCCCCTTTAAAACATCAACGGTATACAAAACTCCACACTCATTAATTTGCACCGGCTCAGTTGGCAAGTCGCCATAAAGTGGCCCAATGTGAGGCTCAAGCCCTTCACGTGTTCTCACTGCCGCATCAGACCTTTCAACAATCCTTGTACAGGCAGTTTGCTTGACCAATGCATCAACAATGGCCTCTTTCCAGTGCTCCATGCCAACAAATAAAAATTGGCAAACTAAAGTGTCTGCGTACTGGTCGACCACTAAACCTGGCAAGCCATCACTTTCGCCAAAGATTAAACGAATAGCATTCGTGTTTTTAACCCATTGTTGTCTATGAGCGATTGCCTTAGTAATGCGTCTTTTGAAAAAAGCATGGTCGATTGGCTCGGCTTCATCCCATGTTAAAACTCGCACCCTAATTTGCGAGACTGGACTGTACAAGCCTTTGGCAACAAACTGTCCTTCATGACTTAATACATGAACAGTGCACCCCGGGTAGAGCTTGCCTTCCAAACGATCGATTGCATTTGAATAAACCCAAGGATGATGGCGAAACAGTGGGCGCTCTTTTCCGGCTTTTAAAATTATTGATGCTTGCATTACTACCTCTTATGAATCCGTTTTTTTGCTTTTCGCTCTGGGGTGAGCATGATCATATGCTTGCGCCAAATGCTGAAAATCTAATGCTGTATATATCTGTGTACTGCTAATGCTGGCGTGCCCCAGCATTTCCTGAACAGCACGCAAATCTCCAGAAGATTGTAGGACATGGCTAGCAAAGCTATGTCTTAGCATGTGCGGATGAACATGCGTTGGCAAACCAGCTTTCACTGCCAACTCGGCTAAATGTTTTTGAACAGTTCTAGATGAAACTCGCTTACCTTGCTTGTTTGTAAAAAGGGCTTGAATAGTTAATTCAGCATTGACGGATTTTTCTAAACGATGCGCCTCTTGGACAGCTAACCATTCTTTAATTGCCATCATTGCAGCAGATCCAACTGGAACGGTTCTTCTTTTGCCGCCCTTGCCCAAAACCATCACTTCACCAGCTTCAAAATCTAACCATCCTGCAGATTGATATTCTTTTGACTGCGTTGGCACAAGATCAATCCCCAATAATTCAGACAAGCGCAAACCTGAGGAGTACAAGAGTTCAAAAATAGCTTTATTTCTGGCTCGTAAAAAAGCATCTTCCTGCACATCTTCGCTACCAGCACTTTCAACCAAATTTATTGCGCCCTCTACCGACAATGCTTTTGGTAAGGGCTTTAATCTCTTGGGCGCCTTAATATCATCGAGTGGATTATGGGCAATAAGTTTCTTTTGATTGGCAAGCCAAAGATAAAAGCCACGCCATGCTGATAATGTTCTGGCAATGCTTCTTGGCGAACGGCCCTGCGCGTGCAAGCGTCCTACCCATCCTCTAACCTGATCAGAGCTGAGCTTTGTTAAGGCTGTTGATGACTCTTCTAGCTTTTGAAAAAGAAGCTTCAAATCATTTTCATAAGCATCTATCGTGTGCTTTGAAACCTGACGAACCACATGGAGTTCGCGAAGGTATTCCTGCGCGAGATTTTCTTCCATGATGGCGAATGCCTTAACCCTGAGCCCTAGTCATTGATGCTGCGGCAAGCTCAGCAATCTGGTCTAAATAAAAGCGGCCCATGTCAGCGGTAAATTTCTCAAGCACCGTGCTAGCCAATAAAAGTTGGGCATCAATGTTAGGCAGATCAATAACAACTAAGCTTTGAGAGGCTTCCTCTAGCAGAGCCTTGCAAGCATCATCCGCCTGCGCAACCGGGCCACAAAAATTAGGTAAGTTTTTTCCATCAACCAACTTAACTAGCTCAACAGCAAAAATAGCGCCCAGCCCTGCGGTGATTGCCTCTCGAACTTCAGCTTCTGTTTTAGCTAACAACAAACTTTTTAACCAAGCAATCATCTGACCTTGTGTCTTGTCGTTTTGACTTCCAAAGTGCAACATCGCAGATAGGCGCTGATTAAGCGTATGGTTCTGTTCACGCAAAACACTTAGCTGACGCTCTTGTAAAGAAATGGCACGATCACCGTGTGGATTTTTTAACTGAATTTCAGCCAACAAGTTAGCGTGTCTTTCAAAAAACCCAGGTGTTGCTTTTAGCCACTCGGCTACCAGTGCTTCTTGCTCAATCTGATCTTGTGCATTTTTTTCTTGGGTCATGATTAACTCAACTTTTCGGTTAATAGTTTGTTCACCTGCTGCGGATTAGCCTTGCCTTGTGTTGCTTTCATAATTTGGCCAATCAGGGCATTAAATGCTTTCTCTTTACCCGCGCGGAATTCTTCAACAGACTTTTGGTTAGCAGCCAAAACTTGATCAATGATGGCCTCTAGTGCGCCACTGTCACTAATCTGCTTCAACCCTTTTGCATCAATAATTCGATCAACGGCATCTAAGTCTTGAGCTTTTTCATCCCACATAGCCAAGAAAATTTCCTTAGCAATCTTGTTAGAAATTGTTCCATCAGCAATTCTGCCAATCAACTTAGCTATTTGCGGTGGAGATAAAGGAGATTCTGTTGCAGAAATACCATCTCGATTAAGCGCAGAAGCAAAATCGCCAGCCATTAAATTAGCAGCGGCTTTAGCTTGATCTTTACTTAACTCTTTAACCAAATGCTCATAAAAGTCAGCCGTTGCTTTTTCTTGCGTCAATATTTGGCAGTCATATGCAGACAAACCAAATTCAGCCTGCCAACGCGCTGCTTTTTGTGCAGGCAACTCAGTCATGCCAGCGCGCTCTTTAGCAACCCATTCATCAGAAATAACTAAAGGTAGTAAATCTGGGTCTGGAAAGTAGCGGTAATCATTGGCATCTTCTTTACTGCGCATGCTGCGAGTTTCTTTTTTATCAGAATCGTAAAGACGAGTTTCTTGAACAACAGTGCCACCATCTTCAATCAGCTCAATTTGGCGACGCACTTCATATTGAATAGCCTCTTCTAAAAACCTAAATGAATTTAAGTTTTTAATTTCACAACGAGTGCCAAATTCTGCTTGACCTTCTGGGCGAACAGAAACGTTAGCGTCGCAACGGAATGAACCTTCTTGCATATTGCCATCACATACACCCAACCAAACAACTAAGGTGTGCAATGCTTTTGCATATGCAACAGCTTCAGCTGCACTTCTCATATCAGGCTCAGTCACAATCTCTAACAATGGCGTACCAGCACGATTCAAATCAATGCCGCTAGATGATTCGCCATGAGGGCCACGGAAATCTTCATGCAATGATTTACCTGCGTCCTCTTCAAGATGTGCGCGCGTGAGGTTCACTGTCTTAGCAACGCCGTCAACGAGAATGTCTAATTTTCCGCCTTGCACTACTGGGATTTCAAATTGACTAATTTGATAACCTTTTGGTGAATCCGGATAAAAATAATTCTTACGGGCGAAAACGCTAAATGGCGCAACATGCGCACCCACTGCCAAACCAAAACGTATGGCATGCGCCACAGCCTCTCGGTTTAAAACTGGCAGAACGCCCGGCAATGCGAGATCAACTGCGCATGCTTGCTTATTAGGCTCTGCACCATACTGAGTAGACGCACCACTAAAAATTTTAGAGGCCGTTCTTAATTGAGCGTGGGTCTCAAGACCAATCACTACTTCCCATTTCATGCGACACCACCTTTCTTTGCAAAAGGTGAAAGTGTTTGATGCCAATCAGTTTCTTGTTGATAAGCGTGCGCCACCTGCAGCAAGCTCGCCTCAGAAAAATAATTGCCGATCAGCTGAATGCCGACAGGCATACCATTAGCGCCAAAACCACATGGCGCACTCATTGCTGGAAGTCCTGCCAAATTAGGGGACAAGGTATAAATATCTTCTAAATACATTTGCGTTGGATCTGAAGTTTTCTCTCCAATTTTTCCAGCTACGCTTGGGGCAACTGGGCCAGCAATGATGTCGCATTGTTGAAACGCATTTTGAAAATCTTGCGCAATAATTCTGCGGATGCGTTGCGCCTTCAAATAGTAAGCGTCGTAATAACCATGCGAAAGCACATAAGTGCCGATCAAAATTCGACGCTTCACTTCAGCACCAAAACCTTCTGATCTAGAGCGCTTGTACATATCGAGTAAATCGCCATACTGATCAGCGCGATGCCCATATCGAACACCATCAAAACGACTTAAGTTACTTGAGGCTTCAGCTGGGGCAAGAACGTAATAAACCGGAATTGATAACTCTGTTTTTGGAAGTGAAACAGGTACGCATTCGGCGCCCATCTTTTTAAATTGCTCAATAGCGGCTTCAACAGCTGCTCTCACATCTTGCTGCAAGCCTTCACCAAAATATTCTTTTGGCAAACCAATGCGCAAACCTTTAAGAGATTCTTTTGAATCTGGAGACCAAGGCTTACCCAATTTGGCTGTGTAATCTTCAGTTGGTTTATCTAAGCTTGTTGAATCTTTAGCATCATGACCAGCCATTGCGTTGAGCAAGATCGCACAATCTTCTGCTGTTTTAGCCATCGGGCCAGCTTGATCAAGAGACGATGCGTAAGCAATCATGCCGTAACGAGATACGCGGCCGTAAGTTGGTTTAATTCCAGTAATGCCGCACAAAGATGCAGGCTGACGAATCGAGCCGCCTGTATCTGTGCCTGTTGCAGCAGGACTTAATCCAGCTGCAATCGCTACCGCTGAACCACCCGATGATCCTCCTGGCACACGCAAAATATCCCAAGGATTTTTAACCGCTCCAGCGCTGGAGTTTTCGTTGGAAGATCCCATGGCAAATTCATCCATGTTGACCTTACCCAAACAAACCATGCCCGCACCTTGCAAGCCAAGCTGTGCAACTACGTGAGCATCAAATGGACTCATGTAGTTAGTTAAGATTTTTGATCCTGCTGTTGTCTTCCAATTCTTAGTCACAAAAACATCTTTGTGAGCAACAGGAATGCCAGTTAAAGAAGATGCGCTACCTTTAGCAATTAATGCATCTGCTTCTTTTGCCTGTATCAATGTTTGCTCTTCGCTCACATCAACAAATGCATTTAAGTCAGCAGTCTCGCGAATTCGTTTTAAAAAATAACTGGCCAACTCTTGTGCGCTGACTTCTTTTGAACTTAATGCACCAGATAACTCTTTAATTGTTTTGGTATGCCAACTCATTCGATCACCTTCGGCACTAAAAACAATCCTTCATGTTGAGCGGGTGCATTTTTTAAGTAAGCATCGCGTTGATCTACTTCAGTAACAAGGTCTGCGCGCAAAGGTTGAGCGATAGACATAATTTGTTCAATGGGATGAGCCAATGGCTCGATACCGTCGGTATCAACGGCCTGCATTTGTTCTACCAAATTGAATACTTTTTGCAATTGGGCTAAAGTGCTTGCCGCCTCGTCTTCTGAGATGGCTAATCGGGATAAATGCGCTATGCGCTTGACGTCTTCGAGATTCATTTGTCCTGCTACGGTATCATTAAAGGGTTCATTAACGTATTAATTAATCTATTTTCCTACTTATATTATGTTTGGTCTCTTTCGTAACTACTTTTCTAATGACTTAGCCATTGACTTGGGCACTGCTAACACCCTGATTTATATGCGTGATAGGGGTATTGTCCTCGATGAGCCGTCTGTTGTGGCAATCCGCCAAGAGGGCGGTCCTAATGGCAAAAAGACTATTTTAGCCGTAGGTAAGGACGCAAAACAGATGTTAGGTCGAGTTCCTGGCAATATTGAAGCTATCCGCCCTATGAAAGACGGCGTTATTGCTGACTTTACGATCACAGAACAGATGTTGAAGCAGTTTATTAAGATGGTTCACGAGACCAAACTGCTTAAACCAAGCCCAAGAATCATTATTTGTGTACCTTGCGGCTCAACACAGGTTGAAAGACGCGCCATCCGTGAGTCTGCATTAGGCGCAGGCGCATCTCAGGTTTACCTCATTGAAGAGCCAATGGCAGCAGCTATTGGTGCTGGCCTGCCAGTTTCTGAGGCTTCCGGATCAATGGTTGTAGACATTGGCGGCGGCACAACAGAAGTAGGCGTTATGTCTCTTGGCGGCATGGTTTACAAAGGCTCTATTCGTGTTGGCGGTGACAAATTTGATGAAGCCATCATTAATTACATCCGCAGAAACTACGGCATGTTGATTGGTGAGCAAACAGCTGAAGCGATCAAAAAGAATATTGGCTCCGCTTTCCCAGGATCAGAAGTTCGCGATATGGAAATCCGTGGTCGCAACCTATCTGAAGGCATTCCAAGAAGCTTTACTGTTACAAGCAATGAAATTTTGGAAGCTCTAACTGATCCACTTAATCAAATTGTTACAGCAGTTAAGGTGGCCCTAGAGCAAACTCCTCCAGAATTAGCGTCTGACATTGCCGACAGAGGCATGATGTTGACTGGTGGCGGTGCATTGCTTCGCGATCTTGATCGTTTATTGCTTGAAGAAACTGGTTTGCCAGTTCACGTTGCCGAAGACCCATTAACTTGCGTTGCTAGAGGTTCAGGAATGGCCCTAGAGCGTATGGATAAATTGGGCGGCGTGTTCTCTCAAGAATAAATCGACTAAGCAGCTACTGAGATTTAAGTGCAGCTTAGTCCCCCACCACTCTTTAAACAAGGCACACCGGCTCTTATCAAGCTGGTGGCTTGTCTTATCGTCAGCTTAACCCTGATGATTTTGGATTATCAATTTAAAGCGCTTGGCGAAGTTCGCTCTATCGCCAGCTATCTATTGACTCCACTCCAAAGCGTTATGTTGTTGCCTCGCTCGGCTTTGCGGGGCAGTTACGACTACCTCACCAGCAAGAGCTCACTTGAAGAACAAAATGAAACCCTTGTTAAAAGGGTCGCAGAACTTACGCTATTGGCCAATCAATCTGAATCTTTGATGTCAGAAAATGCTCAATTACGTCGATTAATTGGCATTCAAGAGCAAAGCCGCTTCAAGATTTTGATTTCTCAGATCCTTTACAGCCCGAGCAACCCGCTATCCCAAAGGATTGTTATTGATCGTGGCGCAAGCGACAACATCAAAGCCGGACAAGGCGTTTCTGACCACCAAGGTATCGTTGGCCAAGTGGTTAGAGTCTTGGAAAACAAGTCGGAAGTTGCTCTGCTTGATGACAGAGACATGGTGATCCCTGTTCAGGTGAGTCGAAACGGCCTCAGGGGCGCGCTTTACGGTAACGGCAGGGGTCAAGCACTTGAGTTGCGTCACATGGCCGCCGTGAGCGATCTACAAGTTGGTGACGTTTTGATGACCTCAGGTATTGATGGTGTTTACCCACCAGGATTCCCAGTGGCTACTATTGAGAAAATTGACCGTAACGTGGACAAAAACTTTGCTCACGTTTACTGCTCACCTGTTGGTGGCGTTAATAGATTTCGTCACGTCATGATTCTTTTCTATGACGCCGGTTTTGGTGGAAAACCAATTCCTCAGAAATCAGATAAGCCAGCTGAAAGCAAATCCAATCGTTTATATCGAGGCAAACCATGATAGAAAGTGGTTACATACTTCGGCCAGCTAACCCTTTGTTTATAGGGTTTAGCTTATTTGCAGCCTTATTACTCAATTTTCTTCCGCTAGGTAATGCGCCCTGGGTTCCTGACTGGCTTTTAATTTGTATCGTCTTTTGGACCATCTATCAACCAAGAAAAGTCGGCGTGGTTTGGGCATTTTTGTTGGGTCTGATCATGGATATCCATAACGCCAGCCTATTAGGTCAGCAGGCGTTTATGTATCCACTCGTCGCCTTCTTTGGTATTCATTGGCAACGAAGAGTTCTTGGTTTTTCAAGACATCAGCAAATATTGCATCTTTTACCTCTTTTCTTAATGGCCGCCATTTGGCCATTGATCGTTCGCTGGGTATCTTCAGGCGAATTGCCTATTTGGGCATGGGCTAGTCTATTTGCAGCATTCATAGAGGCCGCTTTATGGCCGGCTGCAGTATGGTTGCTTTTGGCTCCACAAAGACGCCCAACAGACGTCGACCTTAATCGTCCACTTTAATGACGCTGTATGCATCGATTTAGCAAACCACAACCATCAGTAAGGTCGTTTCAAGAGCGCCTTTCTGTTGCGATGATTTTTGTTTTGATTTGCTTTTCAATTTTGTTGCTTCGCTTTGTTTGGTT
>JAHEBW010000041.1 GCA_024642065.1 Polynucleobacter sp.
ATTGTTGATAGTACTGAGGGTGTGGCTTTGTAAATTCAACTGGCAGCCAATCATCAACTGAAATTAGATTCTCGAGTAGTTTTTTGCCTTTAGTGAAAATCACTTCTTCGCTAGCTTGTTGTTCTAGCACAAGTGTGAGTCCTTTAACAAAAGTTAGTAATTTTCCATCAGTCATAGTTCACTCAATCTATAAATAGCCAGTCAGGTATTGCTTTGGGTTTTAGGGTGGTGGTGTCTACGCAAACAATATGCAGTAGTGCACTTGCAATGATTTGTAAATCATCAGTATTGCCTTCATGAATCATGCGACTTGCCGTTTGCTTTACTGCGACTTGAGTTCGTCCACGATGCTCAATCACTTGATCGATGTAGAGCAGATCATCCAATCGACCTGGTTTGTAGAAGTTCATGGTGAGCTCACGAACGGGTAGCAAAATCCCAAATTCATTAACCAGCTTGGTAGGGCTGAGGTCGCGTTGATAAAGCCATTCAGCACGACTACGCTCAAAAATCTCAAGATAGCGACCGTGGTAGACAAAGCCAGCTGCATCGGTATCTGAATAACAAACGCGATGTAAGTATGGGGTAGGGGTATTGGCCATTCGATCTCAGCTTAATTTCTGTAATAGGAGAATCATATTACGATGTGGAATACCTGCTTCATCATAGATATCACCTTGAATCTCAAAGCCGTGTTTTTCATAAAATGGAATGGCTGCGACTTGGGAGTGCAGGATGAGGGTCTCCACCCCCAAAGATCTTGCATGCTCAATGAGTCGCTTTAGTATTGCTCGCCCAATTCCAGCATTTCTAAAGGCAGAAAGTACGGCCATTCTGCCGATTTGCCCTTGCGCACCCCCGATATACACAAGCCTACCCGTGCCGATGCACTCAGCCCCATCAATAGCCAGGGCATGGGTCGCCCCGGAATCAAATTCATCGAGCTCAAGCTCCTCTGGAACCCCTTGCTCCTGAATGAAGACTTTTTGACGAATAGCAAAGGCTGGCTTTTCAGCATCTTGCCAAGATTGAATCAGGATCACTCAGATTGACTCATTTAGTTATGTGTTTGGATTAAATTCTTAGGCCAATTTACCAAAAAATAGCCAAAACTGGGTCAAAAAGGGAGTTAGCTCTGGGGCTAGGAATTTAAAGCGGCATGGGTACAATGAGTAGGTAGCGTCCTTTTAGACGTACATTAACCCCCTTTATTAGGAGTCATCTTGAAAAAAACACTCATTGCTAGTTTATTTGCTTCAGCAGGCATTGCTTTTGCAGCCTCTGCAATTGCACAAGTGCCAGCCAAAATGGTGCCATTGGCTGCCGATGCGGTTGTATTAAATGCTTCGGTTGATTCTGTAGATATCAAGAATCGTATCGTTGTTCTGAAGGATGCAAACGGTAATTTGATGCAGATGAATGTTTCTAAACAAATTAATGATTTAGAAAAAGTTAAAAAGGGCGATGTATTTTTAGTTGAGCATGCTCAGGCTGTTGCTGTTGGTTTGACTGCTGCAGTAAAAGATGCAAAGCCTGGTGTTTCTGGCGTGCGCTCTGTCACTGTTGCCGGTAAAGGATCTGCAAAGCCATTTGAAGAAACGACTGATACTGTGTATGCCACAGTGAAGATTACTTCTATCAATGCAAAAACTCGTATTGTGACTTTCACTATGCCTAGCGGCGAGAAGCAAAAAGTTAAAGTGGATGCAAACGTACTTGGACTCGATAAATTCAAGGTTGGCGATGATGTCATGATTGAGTTCGTGGACGACACAGCGATTGGGTTCATCACACCTAAGAAGTAATGCATTAAAACAGTATTGCATCCAGCAGTTTGTGGATGTAAAAAAGCCCGCGATTGCGGGCTTTTTTATTGAGTCTGTAATGCTTAGGCGCTTTTAGCTACCATCACGTCAGAGGCTTTAATTACTGCCCATGCTTCATCGCCCACTTTTAAGTTGAGCTCATCAACCGCCTCATTGGTTATTGATGCAGTGACAATGTGTCCAGCACCAATATCAATCTTCACATGTGAGGTTGTTTGACCCATTTTTAGTTCGACTACTTTTCCATTGAGCGTATTGCGTGCGCTGAGTTTAACTTTTAGTTCCATGATTTCTCCTAGTGGACGTATTGCTTTGCGTATGCAGCATCATTATAGAGAGACTCTTTGTATTCCGATTTTCCATAGTTTCGAATAATCGCCTGACCTTCATCTGAGCCAACGAACTGGATAAATTTCACCGCAATGTCCCTGTTTGGAGTAGCTCCTGATGGAGCTGCAAGGGCATCATAGGTGTTTACAAGAAACTTATCCCCTCGATATAGGATCTCAAGGTTAGGGGCGACATTCTTTTCTGCAACCCAGGTACTGCTATCAGTCATGAAATAGGCATTCTCAGAACTGGCTTTTTTAAGTGACGCAGTCATGAAATCATTGGTAACAATGTACCAATTCCCGCTCGGATTAATGCCAGCATTTTTCCAGACATCCATTTCCTTTACATGCGTTCCTGATTTGTCGCCACGAGAAATGAAGTTCGATTGAGACTTGGCAATTTTGGAGTAGGCATCAGCACCGCTAGTTGCCGTTTTGATATTTGCCGGATCATTTTTGGGGCCAACAATATAGAACTCATTTGAGCCAATAAGAGTTCGGTTGGTTGCCCATCCGTCTGCAATGGCTTTATTGACTGCCGCGGGGGCATGCACCATGATCATGTCAACCTGTTGGGATTTCAGTAGGTTTAATGAGGCACCGCTTCCAGCTTTAATCCATACCAAACGAGCGCCTTCCTTTTTGTCGAAGGCTTCACCAAGCATTTTTAAAAGCCCTAGCTCACCTGGGCTACCTGTGGCTAATGTGAAGCTTTTTGCTCCACTGCCATAAGTAGCTTCAGGTTTTGGAGGGGAATTTTGAGCCATGCTTGTATTGATTCCTACGATTGTCAGTAGAGATAAAAGTATGCCCGATACAAAATTTGATTTAAGCATGTTTATTTCTTGGCATTTGGGAAGAAGAGCTGTTCGCCGCCAACTTGATAGCTAGCGATAACGTCTTGACCGCTCTTCGAAAGAATCCAATCGATGAATGCTTGTCCTTCTGCTTTTTTAACATTAGGAAATTTAGCGGGGTTCACTAACATGACGCCATACTGGTTAAAGAGTTT
>JAHEBW010000034.1 GCA_024642065.1 Polynucleobacter sp.
TACTACTATCACTAATCCGGCCACCACAACCCACTGTCGAGTAAGTCCAGAGGCGCGTAAAGCGGCAGGAATTACGGATGGATTGGTGAGAATTGCAGTAGGCCTTGAAAACATTAACGATCTGAAGAATGATCTTATTGGTGGCCTCAAGAAGTAATTAAAAATAAGAAGGCAAGTCATGAGTTTTGAAGATGCTACTCAGTTTTGGAATGAGCGCTTTGATAAAGAAGAATTTATTTTCGGCAAAGAGCCGAATGAGTACTTGGTTGAGCAAACAAAAAGGTATTTAAAGCCCGGTCAAAAAGTTCTTTGTATTGCCGATGGTGAAGGGCGTAACGGCGTCTGGTTGGCTAAGCAAGGAATGCAAGTTGTTGGCTTTGATGCCTCTGATATTGCGCTAGCTAAGGCTAAGCAGTTCGCTAAAGAGAATCAGGTGGAAGTTGAATACACCTTCTCGGATACCGACAGCTTTGCATGGCAATCTAACACTTACGATGCAGTCATTGCGATCTTTATTCAGTTTGCAGATCCAGCAATGCGCGAACGAATTTTTCAAAAGGCCCATGAAACTCTGAAACAGGGCGGAATCTTTATTCTTCAGGGCTATACCCCTAAGCAGCTTGAATACAAAACGGGTGGCCCCTCATTAATTGAGCATCTCTACACAGAGCAGATGATTCGCGATCTAGCAAAAGACTTTGAAATCCTTGAGCTCTCAGTCTACGAAAAAGAGCTTTCTGAAGGTGCGCGCCATACAGGCATGTCAGCTCTATTGGGTTTAACTGCAAAAAAAGTGCAGTAAATTTATCAAATGAATCCATTTGAATTTCTGAAAAGGGCCTTATCACCAAAACCTATTGAAGCGCTTCCTAGGAATGCCATATTGATTGATGTGAGATCTCCTGCCGAGTTTGCTGGTGGCAGCATCCCGGGTGCTATACACATCCCACTCAATCAAATTCATCTAATCGCCTCACATCAAAGTCAGATAGATCCGATTAAACCTATTATTGTGTTCTGTGCATCAGGGATGCGGTCGGGTCTTGCTCGCCGCCAGCTGCTTTCGATGGGGTATGTAAATGCAATTAATGGCGGCGGCGTTGCTAGTTTGGCAGCGCAACTATCTCTTGAAAAGAATCGAGCTTAAAACAGTGCTCATTTCTTTGATTTCGATATTTTTCGCTAAATGACAATGAAAACGATCGAGATAAAAAATGCATGGCAGGGCAATAGTGACTGCAACGCATGCACAATTCGAAGTTCTGCACTTTTTGCAGAATTAAATGAAGAAGATTTTTCTAAAATCCATTCCCCTATAGATGATTTGCGAATTGAAGCGAACACGGGAATTTACAGTCAGGGCGAAAGCGCGGAGTATTTATTTACTCTACGCGAAGGATTTATTAAGTTATTGCACCTTAATTCAGATGGCTCAGAAAGAATTGTTCGACTGGTAATGCCCGGGGATTTATTTGGCATGGAAGCCTTGCTAGGTGAAGCTTATTCTCATGCTGCTAGCACCTTATCTAACGTTCATTTATGTCGAATTCCTAAGGCAATTATCGCCAGCCTTGGAGAGGAGTCTCCGCGGCTACATCGACAGATTGTTAAAAAATGGGGTGAGGCGTTAGTGCAATCTGAATCCTGGTTCTCTGAAATCAATACCGGCAGAATAGAAGTTCGCTTAGCACGCTTTTTGTTGAGGGTAGCTAAATCCTCAGGTGATATTGCAGTTGCCCCACTCTTCAAGAGAGAGGATATGGGCTTAATGATGGATGTAAAGTTCGAGACAATTAGCAGGGCGCTTGCCTCCATGGCAGAACAAGGACTTATTTCAAATATTAGTCGTTTGAGTATTCAGATTCCGAGCATGGAAAACTTAAAAAAGTTTTCTCAGGCTGGGCTTAATGCATAAGTTGCCATAAAAAAAGCCACCCGAGGGTGGCTTTTTGTTTAATGCTTGTTTTGCTATTAAGCTTTTTTAGCGTAAGCAGAGCACCAGCCTTTACCAGCAACTTGCTTGCCAGCAAACAATGAGCAACCACCAGCAGCTGAACCAACTTTACCTTGATACAAAGCACAGTTGTCGCATTGTTGACCAGCTGCATATTTAGCAAACTTTGCTTTATCAACTTTAGAAGCATCGGCTTTGTAACCCAAAGCAGCAGCTTGTGGATCAGTTTCTGCAACCATTGCTTGAGCTTGAACTTTACCGTTCAAAGCTAATGTGCAAGCACCAGCAGCAGACAAAATCATAAATTGGCGACGACTATTTTTCATGTGAACTCCAGTGATTTGATAATTTAAAAACTTGTATTGCGAACTTAAAGTGATATTAAAGGCGATAACACTATCAACAATAGGGGTTTCTCTGTATTAAGTTTAGCTGCAGTTGGCCTCAAACTACATAAACATGCATAAATACGTATATAGGCATTTAAATCGCTGTTTGTAGTACAAACCAAAAATGAGGGGTTTTATGAAAAAGATTTATATCTTAGGCTTAATGTTGTTTTCAGGCCTTTCCGTTGGTCAGTCAGCTGCGCCCGCTGCTCCAGAATTACTGCAAATTATCGATAAGTCGACCAATTTCGTAGTCAAGACCTCCAAGGGTCCAGTTGAGATTACGCGCGTAATGACACCTTGCGCAAAAAATAAGGGTTGGTTGCAACCTTTGATCCCAATTAAGGGCGTCGTTCCAGTAGATGAGATTGATGTGCTCAATGCGTTGAATGATAAAGATTCATTAGTTGTTGATATGCGTGTGGTGGATGATCGTGTAAAGGGCACTATCCCAGGATCAGTGGGCATTCCATACACGGAAGTAGCTATGCGAATGGACGAGTTGGGTTGTAAAAAACCTGCTGCTGGCTCCACTAAATGGGATTGCTCAAAGGCGAAAAAGGTTTACGCCTTCTGCAATGGCCCAGTTTGCCCACAAAGTCCTATGGCAATGGCGGCGATGACTCGCGATGGCTTCCCGGCTACAAAGATTTATTACTACCGCGGTGGAATGCTTGATTGGGATGCTTTAGGTCTAACAACTATCAAGGGTGAGTTTTAAGGTTCATCTGTAATCGGCATAAAAAAGGGAGCATGAGCTCCCTTTT
>JAHEBW010000035.1 GCA_024642065.1 Polynucleobacter sp.
CGACTTGGATTCCATTCTGCACTTTCATGACATAAGGATTAAATACGGAATCACCAAAGTCTGCGGTCTTAATATTTTGAGCTACAAAAGACACTTTGCCTTTGAAGTCGCCATTCACAATTTCCATGACGCGCTTCTCACCAAGAGTCATCTCCCAGTGTGGAGTCATTACATCAACCCCTAAGAGCAACGCTGCATCAACCATGTCCTGACCGTTAGTCCAAAGAGATGTACCCGATCCCTGCCAAGTATCACCACCATCCAACAAGAGTGCGCCTGGACGGCTTGCTTTGATTTGCTTAATCAGAGTTGCCATGTGGGCAAAGCCACCAACTTTTCCGTAGTTTTGTGCTGCCGCAACGTAATCAAGGTACGTAAAGGCATGAGCATCACGTGTGCCCGGCTTAATACCATTTGCCTTTAAAAAATATTCGCCAACTAAGTGAGGTGTTTTGCCTTCTTGAGCGCCAATACCAAGATTGACATTAGGCTCGCGGAAATAGATTGGGAGAAGTTGTGCGTGGCAGTCAGTGAAGTGCAGGAAATGCACGTTACCGAACTTCGGCAAATCATAGAATTTCTGAGCTGTAGTTTGTGCGCTAGCAAAATTGGATTGCAAGCTCATTCCACCTGCAGAGGCGATGGCTAATGCTTGCAAAAACTCACGACGATTTAAAGACATAGTATTTTCCTAAAGAAAACAGGCCTTTCGGCCTGTTTAGTTTTATTACTTATTAACAGGCGACTCTGGATCTAATAGCAATGCCATGACATCCTGCATTTGCTTCTCATTTAAGAGTTTGAAGTGCCCGAAACGAGGCATATTGCTACAGACGTTATATGCCTTTGCGTTATTAATACGGTTCCAGGTGTACTCAACAACCTCTTTAGAGTAGCCGCGTAACTTTCCATAATTCCAAAGTGATGGCCCAATGTTTCCATAAGACACTTCTTTGATGTTGATCTGGTGACAGTTATAGCAAGAGCCACCGTTTACGCTTCCCGCTTTATCAGACCAGGTGGCGCCACGACCGCTTTGAGCAATCTTTTCACCGCTCTTCCAGTCGCCAATATATTTACCATCAGAAGGCTGCTTGATGGTTGCCATATTTTCATTCTGGATTTTTTCGCGCATCTTTACATCGCCACCACCAGTTAAGTTTGCTGGGTTCGAGCAAAACTTTTGTGCTGCATCTTGATCGAGACGATCGAGTCCAGCCTGACCTTTAGCTTCAAAACTAGAGGACATCATCTTTTCAAATGGAGTTGCAGCATGTGCAGCACCGATTGATAAAGTGAGCGCAAGTGCCAATAAGGATAATTTATTTTTCATGTTATTTATCTCCAGCGATTAACGCTTCAGTCCAGGTGCATTCATTGTTCCGCCCTTGGCATTAATTGCCATATAGAGTGAAACAGCGATAGTGTCGTCAGAAATGTAAATCGGCTCAGGGAAACGCTGCTGGCGGTAGCAATCGTTTAGACGACGTTGCATTGTCCAGAAATTTCCGCTTGAAACACGGTAGGCAGGCCAGTAACCCCAACCCAGTGCAGCACCTTTTTGCTCAGTGATATTTGGCAAGTCTTGCAAACGAATGCGCTTACCGTTTTCGCTATGGCAGGACGCACATGAGAAGTCCATTGGACCACCTTGGTAGAAGAATGACTTCTTACCGAGGTCATACATTTCTTTTTCTTTGGGATGCTTAGCAACAGTGTTGATTTTCATGCCCTTGGATTCAGCAACAATATAGGCAACCACCGCTTCCACATCCTTACGCTTACCTTTTTCAAAGCCAGCCTTGATGATTTCTTGACTGTTATAACCTTGTAACTTTTCCATACAAGTTACTAGGCGAGACTCCAAGTCTTGAACTTTATTGGTATCTTTAAAGTATTTCGGTAACTGAGTATAGGCACCCTTTACAACGCCTGGGCCCATACCTAAATCACACTTCTCAAGTGAAACATTTTTTGGGCCCATAGGCTTTTTCCAAATGTCTTCACCAGCTGCTTCATATAAATCAGCAGGGTTACCATCGGCAATCATTGCACGATACTTTTCAATTTCGTCTGTTGGAGCCCCTCCGGTTGGAGTGGCGGCTGTAGAAGCCTCATTTTTTGCTGGGCTAGAACAGCCCTGCAACACTGCAAATAAGCCAATAATAACGCCATATAAAATGCGTGCTTTCATGGTAACCCTTTTATAGTTTTAATTATGCGTATTGATATTAAGAAGCAGTTGCTTCATCAGTACGTTTGTCGCCTTTGCTGTCGTTCCAAGTCACAACAATCTTGTCACCCTTAGCGCCCTTGTATTTAAAGTTCAAGAATGGATCCTTAGATACAGCCGGACCAAATTGACCATTAAACACATCTTTGCCATTGGCTTTTACATTGATTGTGCTGATAAACCATGCTGGAATAGTTTTGCCAGAAGCGTCTTTACGCTGACCAGATTCCATATCATGTTTCATCAAAATTTTTACGTCTACAGTACCGCCATTTTCAGCAGCTCTTACGCGCATTGGATCAGCCATTTTGGTTCCTCTTTTATTCTATATAAGTGAATTGTGTCTATTGAATTGCTACGGAATTAACCGCCGCAACCACCAAGGGTTACTTTGACTTCTTTAACAGTCATTAACCACTTGCCATCAGCTTTAACCAAGCCGTATACATTAGATGTTTGACCCATCTTGATACGCGTTGTCACAAATGAATCAGTGCCAGCAGGGATAAAGAATTGAGCTGCGAGTGAGCTTGGGTTCTTTTCTACCAAGATCGCCATCTGCTCAGCTTTAACAGTAGAAGTAATTCCAACAGGAACAACCGCACCGTTTTCAGCAATATCTGGAGCATTCAAAGTTACAGCAGAAGATTTATCTGGGCTACCAGCACCTAAGATCTTGAATACATCATCGATACCCTTACCTTCAAAAGCGGCTTTGTTCCACTCTTGAGCTTGAGCAGTGCTGATAAGGCCTGCTGAAGCCATCAGACCAAATACTGCTGAATACTTCATTAAACTGCGTCGCTGCTGATTCATAAAAACTCCTTTATTAATCTTAACTTCTATCAATTTATTGCTTATTTTGCATTAAAACAT
>JAHEBW010000029.1 GCA_024642065.1 Polynucleobacter sp.
TAATCGGTAAATCTCGTACCATTTACCTAAATAGCGATTGAGATCAACTGAGCTAACTGTTTTGACGGCATCGTTAGAGACTCTGTAAACCGGTTGATTGGCGCATGCAGCAAGAAGTGCACTTGCAAAAATAAAGCAAAGAAATTTAAATGTACGCATAATTAGCATCGTAATCTAATTTGAGATCAATATGAAATTTCGTATTTGGGATTTACCGTTACGCGCCTTCCATTGGCTGTTGGTGCTAGCGGTTATTTTAAGTTTTGTAACTGTCAAAATTGGCGGCAATGCCATGGAATGGCATGCTCGTTTAGGTTACTTAGTTCTTGCTCTTTTGTTATTTAGATTGGTTTGGGGTTTTGTAGGTTCTCACTACGCGCGCTTTAGTAACTTTATTAAAGGCCCTAGCTCACTCATTAACTATCTCAAGAATCCTCAGCAGACTCCTGGACATAGTCCTTTGGGGGCGCTTTCAGTAGTAGTCTTACTTTCAGTATTTGGTTTTCAAGTTATTGCTGGTTTATTTGCCAGTGATGAAATCGCATTTGATGGCCCATTGGTGAAATATGCCTCATCAGCTTGGGTGGAGTTAATGACGAGTTTGCACCGATTAAATGAACCAGTCTTGTTGGCTTTGGTCTTAGTGCATATCGGCGCTATTGTGTATTACAAAAAGATTAAAAAGCACGATCTAATTCAGCCGATGATCACTGGTGATAAAAACTGGGCAGAAAAAATCCCTGTTGCCAGGGATGATTCATCACTTCGCTGGATGGCCGCCGGTATCTTTGGCGGCATCACGGCTGTGTTGTATTACTTCTTACGATAGTTATCGTGACAAGCTTTACAAGTTTGTCCTGCTGCGCCAAAAGTCTTCTTAATAGCGTCTAAATTGCCAGACTTAGCAGCAGTGTTTAATTCTGCAATGGCTTTTTCCATCTTGTCAGCGCCTGCTTTGAATTTATCAGCCTCTTTCCAGATTTCAGGAAGTGCTTTTCCGCCTTCAGTGCCTGGACCAAACGCTTGCCATGGTAGGTGAGCTAAGCTGGCAACGACAGCAGCGTTAGCTGCCACTTCATCTTTGTTAAATGGCTTTTCGCCTTTAACAACTGCGCCAATTCTAGAAAAGTGAGCGGCCATCACTACAAAGGTAGCAGAGCGATATTTAACAGCATCTTCAGCCTTCGCAAATTGCGCTTGTGCAGCTAGTGGGCTTAATAAGCCAGCGATTACAGCAGAGATCATTACTTGCTTTTTCATATGCATATCCTTTAAATCTAAAAAATGAGTCGTACAGGGATCAAGATCATGTCTAGTACCCAGTAGGTAGCAGACATTAAAGGCCTCATCCAAAAATTACTGATGATGTTTGTCAATAATAAGCCTAAAACAATATAAAAGCCCCAAGGTTCAATTCTGGAAACCATCGCGGCTTGTTTCCATGGTAATAAGCCCACCAGGATTCTTCCGCCATCTAAAGGTGGGAGTGGGAATAAATTAAAGGCAAACATCACAACGTTGACCAAGACACCTGCTTGGCACATTTCAATGAAGAATCTTTCGCTAACGCCCATCTTGATTAATAACAGATAAACAACACCCCACAAAATAGCCTGAAAGAAATTAGAGGCTGGGCCGGCAAGGGCTACCCACACCATATCTTTCTTCGGGTGTCTTAAGTTACCAAAACGAACAGGTACTGGTTTTGCGTAACCAAATAAAAATGTTCCGGCTGTTGCAAAGTAGAGCAATAAAGGAACAACGATGGTTCCCATCGGATCAATATGTTTAAGTGGGTTAAGTGTCACTCTTCCTAAAACATAGGCAGTTTTATCGCCAAAGCTTTTGGCTGCATAACCGTGAGCAGCTTCATGTAATGTGATGGCAAAAATAACCGGAATTGCATAAATAGCAACTGTTTGAATAATTTGTTCAATATCCATCATGCGTCCACCGCTGTCACGTCGTAACCAGCTTCGATGATGATGGCTTTGATCTTTTCAATATCATTCACTGCGCCAACTGTCACTTTCTTATTTGGGATATCTGTTTCAACAGTTAGTTCTGGATAAACATCCAAAATAGCTTTGGTGATTGTTTGGGTGCAGTGACCGCAATTCATCCCATTAACGCTAAAAGTAGGCATATTTTTTTATCTTTTCTCAAATAATCAGAGGACAATTAAGATTCATCTTACTAGTGTTTAATTATCGAGTGTATGAGTCAATTAGTCACCCTAAAAATTGATGGCATGACCTGCGCCTCTTGCGTTGCAAGAGTTGAGAAAACTTTATTAAAAATTGAAGGTGTGGACGCTGCTAGCGTCAACTTAGCCACAGAAAAAGCTCAAATTCGAATTGGTGGTGACTTATCTCCTGAAAGTCGCATCGATAGCTTTATACAAGCCATAGAGAAGGCTGGATTTGAGGCTTCTCGTATCGATCTTAAGAATCAAAGAAATCCAGCAAAGAGCATGTTTAATTTACATGGGGGCTATGCATTGGCCCTTGCTTTGCTGCTTTCAGCACCATTGGTGCTTCCGATGCTGTTAATGCCATTCGGCATTCATGCCATGCTGCCAGCTTGGATTCAGTTTTTATTAGCAACCCCCGTGCAATTTTTACTTGGATCACGGTTTTATATTGCTGGTTTTCAAGGCTTAAGATCTGGTTCAGGCAATATGGATTTATTGGTGGCGATCGGAACCTCTGCTGCCTATGGTTTAAGTATTTATGAGTGGTATCTCTCAGGCTGGGGTAATCCACATCAGCTTTATTTTGAAAGCTCTGCAGTTGTCATTTCATTAGTCATGTTGGGTAAATGGCTTGAAGCAAAAGCTAAGAAAGAAACAACGGAAGCTATTTCTGCGCTGCAAGCTTTGTGGCCCAATGAAGCTAAAGTTTTAAAGTCGAACTCACTTCAAGATCTGAGTTATCAAAACTTTCAAGAAGTGCCTATTGATCAAGTATTGCCTGGTGACCTCGTAGTTGTCTTGCCTGGTGAAAGAGTTCCTGTTGATGGTCTTGTGATCGATGGCGAAAGTGAGTTAGACGAATCGATGTTGACTGGTGAGACTCGTCTGATCATGAAGGGTTTAAATGCCACTGTGACTGGTGGCTCTATGAACGGAGCAGGTCGGTTAATTATCAAGGCTATCAGTGTTGGCGAAGAAAGCACTTTGGCAAAAATGATTCAGATGGTGGAGGATGCTCAGGCTCAGAAGGCCCCGATTCAACGTTTGGTGGATCAAGTGAGTGCTTGGTTTGTACCCGCTGTTATTGTGATTGCGATAGCTAATTTCTTGATCAGCTATTTTGTTATTGGTCATTTTGAACTGGCATTAATCAACTCCGTAGCAATTCTGGTGATTGCCTGTCCTTGCGCTTTAGGTTTGGCAACACCTGTTGCGATTATGGCTGGTACAGGTGTTGCAGCTAAGTCGGGCATTTTAATTAAAGATGCTCAAGCTTTAGAGTTGGCTCATCGCTTAACTATTATTGCTTTTGATAAAACTGGCACCTTAACTATGGGCCAAGCTCAGTTAATGAAGTTCTCTAATCTTGGCTATTCATCTAGTCATCTCACTGATCAAGAAGTGTTGTCGATAGCTATGGGCTTACAGATGGGTAGTGAGCATCCATTGGCTAAAGCAGTGATTCATTATTGTGAGCAACAACAACTTACCCCAGAATCGTTTAAAGAACTTGTGATTCAAGCAGGGAAGGGTATTCAGGGGCTCTGCTCAAGTGGTCAATTGAATGGCAAGCAATTGGCTTTCATAAGCCATCATGGCCTTATTGAGATGCTTGCAGAGAGTGATCTTGCGAAGTATCAGCAATTGGCTGATCAAGAACTGAATCAGGGTCATAGCGTCTCTTGGTTGGTGGAGCTTGGAACATCAACCGTATTAGGTATGTTTGCTTTCGGTGATCAATTAAAGCCAGGTGTTGCTGATGTGATTGCGCGACTTCATTCGATGAATATTCAAACAGTCATGATTTCTGGTGATAACCGCGTTGTTGCTAATTTAATTGCTAAGCAAATTGGCATTGACCAAGTGTTTGCTGAAGTGATGCCATCTGATAAAGCCAGAATCATTCAAGAACTCAAATCAACATCATCGAATGCTTGTATTGCCATGGTGGGTGATGGGGTCAATGATGCGCCTGCATTGGCAGCAGCAGATGTGGGTATTGCTATGTCGACTGGAACGGATATTGCCATCCACGTCTCTGGCATTACCTTAATGAGGGGTGATCCTGCTTTGGTTCCTGATGCTATAGAAATATCTAAAAAGACTTGGCAAAAAATAAAACAAAATTTATTTTGGGCCTTTATCTATAACTTGATTGGTATACCTTTAGCAGCGATGGGTTATTTAACGCCTGTGATTGCTGGTGCTGCGATGGCTGCTTCTAGCGTGAGTGTGATCTCTAACGCTTTGCTTTTAAAAAGATGGGCTAGGCATTAATTTTTTAATTAATGCCTAGCAGTAAATCATTATTTAAAAGTATGAAGAACGATGCCTTCCTTCGACATAATATTTTTAACCGTTGGTATTTCTGTTAAACGTTCTGCGTATTTCAAATAGTTGGGATAAGTATTAGGGTCAATCTTCGCCAAACCTGCCCAACGCATAAATGCGATGGCATAGATGTCAGCAGGTGTTAATTGCTGACCGCAAAGAAACGGCTGACCTTTTGCGCAGATCTCTTCAATATCATTTAAATAAGTTTTGTAGATTTCTATCGCTACTGATTTAACAGCATCCTTGCTTTCAGGGGTGCTGAATCTTTCTGGTCTAAATACACGTGTGAAAGTTGGGTGCACCGTATTATTCATCCAAGCAAGCATTGAAAGTGCATGAGCTTTTTCAATCGGATCTGCTGGGAGAATATTTGCTTTTGGAAATGTTTCATTTAAGAAGTTAACAATGGCCACTACTTGCGTGAGCTTGGCATCATCAACTGCCAACACAGGAACTTGACCCTTTGCATTAATTAACTTGTACTCAGGAGTCATTTGCTCTCCCTTGGCTAAATTAATCAGGCTGGCATTAAATTCTTGACCGTAAGCTTCTCTAATAAGTTCTAAGCTAACGTGTGGAACGAATGAGCATGTGCCTGGGGCGTAATACAAATGTAAATTCATGTTGGTCTCCTATTTGTTGTACCCTTGAGTATAGACTTTGATGAACATTTATGAATCCAGCCACCCTAGATACGCTTTCTTTGCTCCCTAAGTTAAAACGAGCCCCACATGAACATAAAGGTCATGCTGGTAAGGTTTTAATTATTGGTGGTGATGTGGGCATGTCTGGCGCAGTTTTTCTGGCTGGACAAGCTGCGCTCTACGCTGGCGCAGGCTGGGTTATCTTGAGTGTCTTGGATGCCAAGTGCCCATCTTTTCTGCCGGATCATCCTGAACTAATGATCAAGCCGATCTCGCCATCCCTGATTAGTGACGTGAGCCCTGATGTGTTGGCGATTGGCCCTGGTTTGGGTCAAAGCCCTTTAGCTCAAACAATTCTTGAGCAAGCCCTGAAAGCTAAACAAGCTTTAATACTCGATGCTGATGCGCTAAACCTTTTGTCTTTGCACCCATCTCTGATGAGGCTACTTAAAAATAGACCAATGGGAATGACTGTCATCACCCCTCATCCCGGAGAGGCTGCCAGATTATTAAATACCTCCTCAGAGCATGTTCAAGCCAATAGATTGAGCGCTTTGGAAGAATTAATCCAAATCACACAGGCCATTGTTGTCCTTAAGGGGCAAAACACCTTATTAGGTGCACCAGATCAGGTCATCAATGAATGTCATCGCGGTAATCCCGGTATGGGTGTAGGTGGCATGGGGGACGTTTTAACAGGCCTTTTGACTGCTTTGGTAGCTCAAGGCATACGCCATGATTTATCAACTTTTGAGGCGACTGGATTGGCGGTGGAATTGCACTCCATGGCTGCAGATGTGTTGGTAAATCAAGGGGTTGGACCAATTGGCTTGACCCCGACAGAGCTTATTTTGAAGGTGAGAGATTTGATAAATATCAAATAATGAGCAGTTTGATGGATAATACGGGTTACACAGAATTTTTGATCAGGGAGCTCTAAATGAATGAATGGCACAACGAGAGTAAAGACGAAATTAATAAGAAGATCATCACATTGATCGTGATGCTAGCTGGTGCTACATGTTTAGCCATCTTATTTGCTTTGGCTTCTGCCCACATTGGTTACGTTCTTTAATTAAACGCATTCAAATAAAAAGGCCACCTTCGGGTGGCCTTTTTATTGATTGAACTTCATTTACTCAACAATCTTTTCCAAAAGAGCTGGCAAGAAAAATTCGCTAATCAAAATGGGGTGACCTCGTAATTGATAAAGGGATCTTCTTCCAAAGCCAATATGTGCAATTTCAGTGACTTGTCTCATTAGGATAGGCGCTTTACCGTTTTTAAATAAAACTTCACCTAATGGCTTGTTGCCAATTTGTAATAAGTCTCGATTGATACCGGTGCTGCTGGAGGTCGGCAGAATGCTTCTCGCAAAAACAACAGGTGTGTCGTCCACGCATAAATAAACTTCTCGCACGCGACAACGACTAAAAGATCTCGGGAAGAGATCTTGTTCGTCATTTAAAACCAATTGATTTTTATCTGTTAGAACTTGAACGCTGACGGATTTTTGAGTCCTTCTCTCAATGTATTGCGTGAGAGAGTAGGGGTAACTTAACCAATCTTGCCAAACCTGCGGTGCCAAATGCAGCACCGCATGATCTAGATTTAACCAAGACCGGCGAAGTTTTTTCATTTAAGCAAATGTGCGCTTCTGACCTGATGAAGGTTTGCCTGAACCGCCAAACTTAGGACCTGATGAAGGTTTACCTGAGCCAGCAAATTTAGGGCCGCTTGGTTTAGCAAAATGATTCTGTTTGAAAGTCTTGCCTTCACCTTGACCTTGGCCATGGCGATTTGAAGCATTGCTAGCACCTTTGCCACCAAAAGATCTACCTGGGCGACCAGAACCTGGACGGTGTGATGGCTTACGTGATTTTTCTGAAGGCTCAAGACCAGGAATCACTTCAGCTTGTAATGGCTGTTGTGTGTACTGTTCAATAGCGCGGATCTTTGAACGATCACGGTGCTCAGCTAAAGTAATAGCTACACCACTGCGACCAGCACGGCCTGTGCGACCAATACGGTGAACGTAATCTTCAGCCTTCATTGGAAGACCAAAGTTAATCACGTGAGTGATTGTTGGAACGTCGATACCGCGAGCAGCAACGTCAGTTGCTACCAAGATACGAGTTTGACCTTTACGCAAAGACTGTAAGCGACGGTTACGAACAGCTTGAGGCATTGCACCGTGAAGTGCAGTTGCTTCGTGACCATCAGCACGCAATGAATCAGCAATCGTTTCGCTATCAGCTTGTGTGCTGGCGAAAACAACGGCTTGTTCCATTGTTGGATCTGATAACCAGTGGCTCAACAATTTGTGTTTGTGAGCAACGCTGTCTGCCCAATGCAATGTTTGAGCAATGTTTTCGTGTTTGTCATGAGCGCTAGCCAATTCAATACGGCCAGGGTTGTTCATTAAGCTTGTTGCCAATTGCATGATGCGCGGTGCAAATGTTGCAGAGAACATCAATGTTTGACCACGGTCAGAACACAATTCATGAATAGCTTCGATGTCGTCTTGGAAACCAAGGTCCAACATACGGTCAGCTTCGTCAACAATCATGCATTTCACTTTATCCAAGCGAATCGCGCGGCTGTTGCTTAAGTCTAATAAACGACCAGGTGTAGCAACAACTAAGTTGGCACCTTTGATTTGAGAAATTTGCTTACCGTAAGGCATGCCACCCATGATGGTAGCGATACGAATACCTCTGGCAAATTTAACTAAATTGATTGCATCAGCACTAACTTGTTGAGCTAATTCACGAGTTGGGCATAAAACCAACACTTGTGGCTCAGCGCGGCCAGGAACTGGCTTACCGTTAGGGTTAGCTGCAATTAATTGATTAAGTAATGGCAATAAGAAGGCTGCAGTTTTTCCGCTACCTGTTTGGCTGCTAACCATCCAGTCGCCACCAGAAATGGCAGCAGGGATCACTTTTTCTTGTACAGGAGTAGCCTGTGTATAGCCAATAGCTTCAGTTGCTTGAAGTAGGGGTTGGGCTAAGCCCAGTTCTTTAAAACTAATAGTCATAGTCATGCACATCCCTATCAAGGGATGTCCTTTCTGTGGTTGGTCAATTAAGGCATCGACCAACAGACAATCAAAAAGGCATGTTGTTCTCTTCATGAGAACTCTGGCTGGGGGGCGATGATTCGTACTACAAACGGGATTATGCCATACTTTTGATAATATTGCTGCACCGCATATATGGATCGTCAGGGAACTGATGGTTTGCTTTGTTAATATCTGCCTCAATTCAAACGTATAGCATGGAGTAAAAATGAGCTTAAACAACGTCCAACCGGGTTCTAAGATCCCTGATCAATTCAATGTCATCATTGAAATCCCTATGAATTCTGATCCAGTGAAGTACGAAGTGGATAAAGAATCTGGCGCAGTTTTCGTAGACCGTTTTATGGGTACTGCGATGCACTATCCATGTAACTATGGCTATATTCCACAGACATTGTCTGAAGATGGAGATCCTGCAGACGTTCTCGTTTTGACACCATTCCCAATTCCACCAGGGGTTGTGATCACTTGCCGCGCCTTAGGCGTGTTGCATATGGATGACGAATCAGGTGGCGATGCTAAGTTATTGGCTGTTCCTACTGAAAAGATTTTGCCAATGTATTCAAATATCCAAAAAATGGAAGATTTGAACCCATTAGTAACTCAACAGATTCAACACTTCTTTGAACACTACAAAGACCTTGAAAAAGGTAAGTGGGTCAAGGTTAAGGGTTGGGACGGTATTGAAGCTGCTAAAAAAGAAATTTTGGACAGCGTAGAGCGTTACAACAAGACTAAATAATTAGTCTGCTGACTCCAAACGGAGGCAATGGGATAATATTTCCTATGCCTCCGTTTTTTATTGCCTTATCTCAAACCAATCCCGTTCTTGGCGATTTGCCCAAAAATGCAGAATTGGTTCTGCAAGCTGCTCAAGCAGCTAGCGCTCGTGGTGCTAAGTTATTAGTTACCTCTGAGTTATCCATCACTGGTTACCCTCCAGAAGACTTGTTATTGCGTGACGCTTTTATTCAAGCAGTAGAAGCTAGTGTGATGGGTTTGGCTAAGCAGCTAGAGCAATATCCAGACTTAAGAGTGATTGTTGGTTATCCGGCAAGAACTCAGCAAGGCTTGCAAAATATTTCAAGCGTCTTGCATCAAGGCAAAATCATTGCCAGTTATGCAAAACAAAAATTACCTAACCATGAAGTCTTTGATGAAGTGCGTTACTTTGTTCCGGGTCATGAAGCTTGCGTCTTTGATATTGATGGCAACAAGGTTGGATTAATTATTTGCGAGGATGCTTGGCACTCTGCACCTGCTGCTCAAGCTAAGCACGCTGGCGCAGAGTTGATCGTAGTTCCTAATGCATCCCCTTATCACTTAGAAAAGCAAAACCTAAGAACAGACATATTGAAAGCTCGCGTCCTAGAAACCGGCTTACCTTTGGTGTATGTCAATGCGGTTGGTGGTCAGGATGAGTTGGTGTTTGATGGCGCCTCTTTTGCTTTGAATCAATCAGCTGATGTAGTGGTGGGTTTACCTGCATTCGAAGAAGCTTTTGAGTTGGTTCAATTTATTGATGGTGATTTGGCGCAAGGCCAGGTAAGCCCTGTGGCTTCTGTGGAAGCTCAGGTGTATCAGGCGCTTGTTTTGGGCGTTAAAGATTACGTCCATAAAAATGGATTCCCGGGCGCCATCATTGGTTTATCCGGTGGCGTTGATTCGGCTTTGGTTCTGGCGATTGCAGTTGATGCTCTTGGTGCAGATAAAGTGCGCGCTGTGATGATGCCATCACGTTATACCGCTGATATCTCATGGATCGATGCGCGCCAGATGGCAGACAACTTATCTGTTCAGTATGACGAAATCGCTATTTCTGAAATGTATGACGCATTTGAAAATTCTTTAGCGAATGAGTTTAAAAATAAAGCGGTTGATGCGACTGAAGAAAATATTCAGGCACGTATCCGTGGCACATTGCTCATGGCGATCTCTAATAAATCAGGACGTATTGTTTTAACAACCGGCAATAAGAGTGAAATGGCTGTTGGTTACTGCACGCTTTATGGTGATATGGCAGGTGGCTTTGCAGTCATTAAAGACATCGCTAAAACTTTGGTGTATCGCTTGTGTGCTTATCGCAATAGTCTTGCCCCAATTATTCCTGAGCGCATTCTCACCAGGGCCCCTTCTGCTGAGTTAAGACCTGATCAAAAAGACCAAGATAGCTTGCCTGAGTACGATGTGCTCGATGCTATTTTGACAAAATACATGGAGCAAGATCAATCCATAGAATCAATTGTTGCTGAAGGTTTTAAAACTGAAGATGTTGAAAAGGTAACTCGTTTGATCAAAATCAACGAGTACAAACGTCGACAGTCCCCGATTGGCGTGAGGATCACTCAAAGGGCCTTTGGCCGTGATTGGCGTTATCCGATTACCAATAAATTTAGAGCCTAATTATTTAAACCAATTATTGAGTACCTGTATTATTTTTAGGTATGATTGAACTTCGAGGAGATCAATATGAAACAAGTGACTGCAATTATTAAACCGTTTAAGTTAGATGAAGTTCGCGAAGGATTGGCTGAACTAGGCGTAACAGGCTTAACTGTGACTGAGGTAAAAGGTTTTGGTCGCCAAAAAGGGCACACAGAGCTTTACCGTGGTGCTGAGTACGTTGTTGATTTTCTACCAAAAATTAAAGTGGAAGTGGTTGTTGCTGATGATCGCGTTGAAGCAGTGATTGATTCAATTGTTAAAGCTGCTCACACTGGCAAAATTGGTGATGGCAAGATTTTTGTATCCCCAATTGAACAAGTGATTCGCATTAGAACTGGTGAGACTAACGAGTCAGCTGTTTAAAAACAGTATCAGTTCCAAAATAAAAAACCCCATTTCGATGGGGTTTTTTATTGGACCAAACTCTGTGGGTCAAACTCTAAAACTACAAAGCAAAAATCACAGAGTGGCTTATAAAGTTTCTAAATAGCGTTGGGCATCCAATGCAGCCATACAGCCTGTACCAGCGCTGGTAATTGCTTGACGGTAGATATGATCTTGAACGTCACCTGCAGCAAACACGCCAGGGATATTGGTAGCCGTTGCATTACCTACTAAACCAGTTTTGGTTTTGAGGTAACCATTTTCCATATCTAATTGGCCTGTAAAGAGATCCGTATTTGGCTTATGACCAATTGCTACGAAAACACCTTTCAAGGCGATGTCTTTTTTCTGGCCTGAGGCATCCGCAATGCGTACACCAGTTACGCCAGTAGCATCACCCAAAACTTCATCTAAATGGCTATTCCATTCAACAGCAATCTTGCCTTCGGCAACTTTAGCCATCAAACGGTCGATGAGGATTGGTTCAGCACGGAATTTATCTCTACGATGGATCACTGTCACTTTGTTAGCGATACCGGCAAGATAAAGAGCTTCTTCAACTGCTGTATTGCCGCCGCCGATCACGCAAACATCTTGGTTTCTGTAGAAGAAACCATCGCAAGTGGCACAAGCTGACACACCTTTACCCATAAAAGCCTCTTCGCTTGGCAAGCCAAGGTACTGAGCTGAGGCTCCAGTAGCAATAATCAGTGAATCGCAAGTGTAAGTACCCGCATCACCCACAAGGCGGATTGGCTTTTCTGTCAAAGCTGCCGTATGAATGTGGTCAAAAATGATTTCTGTCTTAAATCTCTCAGCATGCTCTAGGAAGCGCTGCATCAATTCTGGTCCTTGGACGCCATTTGGGTCTGCCGGCCAGTTTTCCACCTCTGTGGTGGTCATTAATTGACCGCCCTGGGCGATACCAGTGATTAAAACAGGGTCTAAGTTAGCGCGTGCAGCGTAAACAGCAGCTGTGTAGCCTGCAGGGCCTGAACCTAGGATCAATACTTTTGCGTGTTTGGTATTTTTTGTAGTCATTTTGCAATTATAAGAGTTTCATTGTTTCTTGTTGATTACAATTGGGAATACATGGCCAGAATTGCATCCTCCTCGACTCCACCCTCACCAGAAGGGTCCTCTAATCCACGTATGACTAGACTCATGCGTGAAGTGAAGTGGATCGCCTTCATGGCGCTCACCCTAGCTTTGTTTGCCGTATTAGCAAGCTACAGCAAGGGTGATCCTGCTTGGTCCCACGCTAACCAAGTGGCACAAGTAGGCAATATTGGTGGTCGATTCGGTGCATGGGTAGCTGATTTGCTGTTTTATATCTTTGGCGCCTCGGCTTATTGGTGGGTCATTTTGTTATTAAAGCGGGCTGTTCGAGGTTGGCAAGAGTTAACTGCTGCCAAACTGCCTGGTCAAGAATTAGAACCTGAGCCATTTTTACCGCGTTTATTAGGCTTTGGTTTAACCATGGTTTCAAGCATGGCTTTGGAGTCTATCCGTATGCACAGCATGACGATGGATCTTCCAAGACCTCCTGGGGGTGTCTTAGGTGAGTTGTTAGGCGATCCTCTACAAATGGCGATTGGTTTTACTGGTGCCACTTTGGTCTTATTGGTGACCTTGGCAATTGGCATGTCTTTATTTTTACGTTTTTCTTGGTTGAGTCTTTCTGAGCAGGTGGGACGTTTCTTAGAAATTTCTTTAATGCGTATTCGTCAGCGCCGAGAATCTGAAGAAGATCGCCGTATCGGCGAGCAAGCTGCAGAAGAACGTGAGGAAATTGTTGAAGAAGAACGCGTCAAGATCGAAGAGTTACCACCGGTACCTATTTATCGCGCGCCATTGACTGTTGTGAAGAGTGAACGCGTTGAGCGTGAGAAGCAGCAACCATTGTTTGCAGATATGTCAGATTCTGAATTGCCGCCTCTGTCATTGTTAGATCCGGTGCCTCCAGTCAAAGAAACTATCTCTGCAGATACATTGGAGTTCACATCTCGTCTGATTGAGAGAAAGCTAAAAGAATTCAATATTGAAGTGAAGGTGATTTCCGCTCACCCAGGTCCTGTGATTACTCGCTATGAGATTGAGCCAGCGATGGGTGTGAAGGGTAGCCAGATTGTTAACTTACAAAAAGATTTGTCTCGCGCTCTTGGAGTGTTAAGTGTGCGCGTGGTTGAAACTATTCCTGGTAAGACTTGTATGGGATTGGAGTTGCCTAACCCGAATCGCCAGGCAGTGCATCTCACAGAGATTTTAAGTTCACGTGTTTACAACGACAGTACATCTTTATTGACGATGTCTTTAGGTAAAGATATTGCTGGCGCACCAGTAGTTGCTGATTTGGCAAAAATGCCACACTGTCTAGTTGCAGGTACAACAGGCTCCGGTAAATCAGTTGGTATTAACTCCATGATTTTGTCTTTGCTCTACAAAGCCAAAGCGGATCAAGTGAAACTCATCATGGTTGATCCTAAGATGTTGGAGATGTCAGTTTACGAAGGCATCCCTCATCTTTTATGCCCTGTCGTCACAGATATGAAGCAAGCTTATAACGCGCTCAATTGGGCGGTTATCGAGATGGATCGTCGTTATAAGTTAATGAGTAAATTTGGCGTACGTAACTTAGCTGGCTTTAATAAGAAAATTGCTGACGCTGCCGAAAAAGAAGAATATCTATACAACCCATTCAGCTTGACGCCTGATGATCCTGAGCCTTTGCATAAAGCTCCTGTGATCGTCATTGTGATTGATGAATTGGCTGACCTGATGATGGTAGTTGGTAAGAAGATTGAAGAGTTGATTGCGCGTATTGCTCAAAAAGCTCGTGCTGCCGGTATTCATTTGGTATTGGCAACTCAGCGTCCAAGCGTTGACGTGATCACAGGCTTGATTAAAGCTAACGTACCAACACGTATCTCATTCCAAGTTAGCAGCCGTATTGATAGCCGCACAATTTTGGACCAGCAGGGTGCCGAAAGTTTGTTAGGTATGGGTGACATGCTTTACATGGCTCCAGGTACTGGATTGCCGATTCGTGTTCATGGTGCTTTTGTAACTGATGATGAAGTTCATCGAGTGGTGACTTGGTTAAAAGAAAAGCACGGAGAGCCTAACTACATCGAGTCTATTCTTGAGCCTCAAGCTGAGATGGATGGCGGCGCAGGTGGTGAAGCTTCAGCTAGTGGGGAAGCTGACCCGCTGTACGACCAAGCTGTTGGCATCATTTTAGAAAATAAACGCGCCTCTATCTCCTTGGTGCAAAGACATCTACGCATTGGTTACAACCGTGCAGCTCGTTTGTTAGAAGACATGGAGCGTGCAGGGTTAGTTTCTAAGATGGGTAGCAACGGTAATCGCGAAATTCTAGTGCGCAGTGCCAGCGATAACTAATCTGGGATATTTATAAATAATGAGTCTGAAGACTTATCTTTCTGGGGCCTGCTTGCTCCTGTCTTTCTCACTGTCCCCCGTTTGGGCGGCTGATGGTGTTTCTCAATTTAAAGACTTTCTAAGTCATGTGAAAAATGCTGAAGGTGATTTTTCACAACAGCAAATTCGCCCAGCTCGACAAGGTGAGTCTGCGCCTAAAGTGTTGAGAAAAAGCCAAGGTCATTTTATTTTTCAAAGACCGGGTAAGTTCGTTTGGGAAACTCAAAAACCTTTTGAGCAAAAAGTGATTGCTGATGGCGAAAAATTACTTCTTTGGGATAAAGACCTCAATCAGTTAACCACTCGGCCTGCAGGCCAAGCTTTGAGTTCTAGTCCGGCGGCTATCTTATTTGGCAATTCTGAGCTTGATGAGTTGTTTGACCTGATTCCTGGCGAAGAGCGTGGCGGCATGCATTGGCTAGAATTAAAACCCAAGGCTTCAAAGGCAAAAGGGGATATGCCCTATAGTCGAATTGGCATCGGAATGGCGAACGGCTTACCAGCAGGACTGGAGTTGTATGACAATTTTGGAACTATTGTCATCATTAACTTGAGTAAAATTCAGATCAATAAGTCATTAAAGTCAGATACTTTTAAATTTACCCCGCCATCCGGCGCAGATGTTTTAAAAGTAAAGTA
>JAHEBW010000040.1 GCA_024642065.1 Polynucleobacter sp.
TCTTATGGTTCAAATGGCAACGGCACAGCACAGCACATGATTGGTACCCAGTTTCAAATGATCACCGGTACAAAGCTATTGCATGTTCCCTACAAGGGTAGTGCCCCTCTGACGACTGACTTGTTGGGTGGTCAAGTGACCATGTCATTTGACACGATCACACCAGTTCTCCCATTCATCCGCGAAAACAAGCTTCGCCCATTGGCGGTAACAACGGCCAAGCGTTCATCAACTTTGCCAGGCGTACCAACATTGGCTGAGGCAGGCGTTCCAGGAATAAACATAGGCACTTGGTTTGGATTGTTGGCTCCCGCAGCAACACCAAAAGAGGTCACAGCCAAGTTAAATGCTGAGGTTGTAAAGATTATTAAGTCAGCAGAGTTTCAAAAGCAAATGTTTGATATTGGTGCTGAGCCTGTTGGTAATACTCAGGCACAAATGGCAAAGCAAATCGCAGATGAGACTGCCAAGTTCTCTGAGGTTGCTAAGGCAGCAAACATTTCAATTCAGTAATCACCCGACGACTTAAAAAGGAAATTACTCGTGGATAAGCAATCATCCGTAGTGGATAAAGAAGTAGCGGTAGCGGACTTAACTAATGTCCTTTCTAAATTTACTTCATACATCGGCAAGCGTTTGCCAACAGATGTAACTACCAAATTAGGTGAGTTACGAAGCAAGGAAGTGAACTTTTTGGCAAAAGAAGTTTTTGAGTCAATGCGCGAGAATCAAGAGTTGGCAGATAAGTTAGATCGTCCAAGTTGCCAAGATACCGGAGTCATTCAGTACTTCTTGTCTGCGGGTTCAAACTTTCCTTTATTGGGCGAGTTGGAAGATATTTTGCTTAATGCTACTAAAGGCGCCACCAAAGAAGGTCCATTACGTCATAACGCAGTTGAAACTTTTGAAGAAAAAAATACTGGCACCAATACTGGGTCAAAGATTCCATGGCTAGACTGGGAAATTATTCCTGGTGCTGATCACTGTATCGTTGACGTTTATATGGCTGGTGGTGGTTGTACATTGCCCGGTGCTGCTAAGGTACTGATGCCAGGACAAGGCTATGAAGGTGTCGCTGAGTTTGTATTTGATGTCATCACATCACGCGGTGTAAATGCCTGCCCACCGTTATTGGTTGGTGTTGGTGTTTCTACTTCAGCTGAGACTGCTGCCCGCTTATCTAAGAAGGCGATTCTTCGCCCAGTGACCTCAAGTCATCCAAATGAAAATGCGGCGATGATGGAAGAGCTGCTTACTGATGGCCTAAATGAATTGGGATTGGGTCCTCAGGGTTTGACAGGAGCAAATAGCGTGATGGGTGTAAACATTGAATCATCCGCACGTCACCCTTCCACAATCGGTGTGGCTGTATCAACTGGATGCTGGGCGCATCGCCGCGGCAAGATCAAGATCAATGCCGATATGTCTTACGAAGTTATTTCCCACGAAGGGTTCAAGCTGTGAAGAAAATTCTACAAACACCAATCAAAGACGAAGATTTAGAAGCATTAAACATCGGAGATGTGGTTTATCTAACTGGAACCTTGGTGACTTGTCGTGACGTTGCTCACCGTCGTTTAATTGAGTTAGGACGTGAGTTGCCAGTAGATCTTAAGGGCGGCGCAATTTTTCATGCTGGCCCGATTGTTCGTCAAAAGGAAGATGGCGAATACGAAATGGTTTCTATTGGACCAACAACATCCATGCGTATGGAAAAGTTTGAAAAAGAATTTATCAAACAAACAGGCGTTAAATTGATTGTTGGTAAGGGTGGTATGGGTATCGAAACGCAAGAAGGTTGCGTTGAGAACAAGGCGGTTCACGCCATTTTCCCAGGAGGCTGTGCGGTATTAGCGGCAACTAAGGTTGAGAAAATTGAAGATGCTCAATGGAAAGACTTGGGGATGCCGGAAACGCTGTGGGTTAACCGGGTCAAAGAATTTGGTCCACTAATTATCTCAATTGATACTAAGGGTAAAAACTTGATTGAAGAAAATAAGAAAGTCTTCAATGCCAAGAAGGGCCCAATTCTGAGCAAGATTAACGAGAAAATTCGTTTTATTAAGTAATAGCTTTTAATGAAATGACGTGAGCTTACTTGGTGGCCCACGTCATTACTTAAAAAGGTTTGATTGTTAGGAAAAATTCATGCGTTCTGAAAATATCCAAAGCAGTTTTATTAAATCCTTTAGAAGTAATTTCCCAGTCAGAACCTGGTGCTCTATCCAAATGTTATCAGATGATAGTTATTGGACTCTAGCCCTATGTAAAGAAGAGGCAGAGAAATACCAGACAAGAGATGAGTGGGAGAGAGGGAGCCCAGTTAGCTATCAAAAAGCAATTAATAGGGGCTGGTTAACTAAATGTACCACTCACATTGTCGGGTTTAAACGAAAGCCTGCTGTGCCGGTAACTTGGACACTGGAGCGGTGCGCAGAAATTGCCAAGCAATGCCAGAGGCGCGCCGAGTTTAAAAAAAGATTTCATTACCCCTACGAAAAAGCTAGATTAAATGGCTGGCTCGATATTTGCTGTGCACATATGAGCTAGCTCCGCCAAGGTCTGCTTTGGGTCGAAAGCAGCCCTTCGCGATATAAGCGTTACTTTAAGTAACGGTTCTAATTAAATAAGTCCTTTAGCCTTAGCCTCTCGATATCTCAAGGTTAACTGAAGTAGCTTAGCCGCACGATTTACCTTAAGCTTTTCCATGAGGTTCGCTCGATGCGCTTCTACGGTTTTAATTGAAATACCTAAGTCCATGCCAACTTCCTTATTAATCCTGCCAGCAACAATGCGATCAAGCACATCAACCTCTCTTTGGGTTAGAAGTCTAAATCTCTCTTTGATCTCTTTGAGCTCCGAAGATTGTTCTTTACTAAGATAAGCCTTTGATAGCATTTCATTGATTAAGCTATAAAGCTTTTCTTCGTCTACTGGTTTTTGAATAAAGTCAAAAGCCCCCTTTTTGAG
>JAHEBW010000010.1 GCA_024642065.1 Polynucleobacter sp.
AGGCACTACCAAAACCGGTCATACTTTCTATCATTCACCCATTGTAAAGTCCTATCATGACAATATTCAAACGCCCTAGTAATAGAACTCCAGAAAACTTGCGACAAATCAACATCATTCGCGGTTTTACCAAGCATGCAGAAGGTTCTGTCTTGGTCAAATTTGGCGATACCCATGTGCTTTGCACCGCATCTATCCTTGAAAAAGTGCCTCCACATCAAAAAGGTAGTGGCGAGGGTTGGGTGACAGCGGAATACGGCATGTTGCCCCGCGCTACCCATACCAGAGGTGATAGAGAGGCTGCCAGAGGCAAGCAAAGTGGCAGAACTCAAGAGATTCAGCGCCTAATTGGTCGCTCGATGCGCAGTATTTTTGATTTAAAGCTATTGGGTGAAAGAACCATTCATCTTGACTGCGATGTTCTACAAGCGGATGGCGGCACAAGAACCGCCGCGATTACTGGCGCTTTTGTGGCAGCCAGAGATGCTGTAAATCAATTGCTAGAGAAAAAGCTCATTACTCAAGATCCTATTAAGGACCATGTGGCAGCTATTTCTGTAGGCATCTATCAAGGAACTCCAGTTCTAGATTTAGATTACGCAGAAGACTCTTCTTGTGACACAGATATGAACGTTGTCATGACTGGCAAAGGTGGCATGATCGAAGTTCAAGGTACAGCTGAAGGCGAAGCATTCTCCAGAAAAGAATTAGATGCACTTTTAAGCTTGGCTGAAAAAGGTATTCAAGAATTAGTAACTCTTCAGAAACAAGCTTTGTCTCAAAAATAATGTCTCAGAAGAAAATTGTTTTAGCGTCGAATAACGCAGGGAAGGTTAAAGAATTTAACGCCCTGCTATCCCCTCTTGGGATTGAGGTAATCCCTCAAGGCCTATTGGGCATCCCTTCTTGCGAAGAACCTTATCCAAGCTTTGTAGAAAATGCGATTACTAAAGCAAGACACGCCAGCAAATTAAGCGGCTTGCCAGCCCTCGCTGATGATTCTGGTATTTGCGTGAATGCTTTAGGAGGACTGCCTGGAGTTTTATCGGCACGCTTTGCATTGAGTGATCAAAAAAAAGATCCGACAGATACAGATAACAATGAATTACTGATTCAAAATCTCAGTGGCATTAATGATCGTTCGGCTCACTTTACTTGCACATTGGTTTTTTTAAACTCTGCCACCGATCCGGAGCCATTAATTGCTGTTGGTCACTGGCATGGTGAAATCATTGAAAAGCCACAAGGCTTATCAGGTTTTGGTTACGACCCTATTTTCTGGGTACCTGCACTAAATAAAACTGCAGCTCAAATGAGCCCAGAAGAAAAGAATGCAGTTAGTCACCGCGGCCAAGCTTTAAGAAAACTATTGGCTGACTTGTCTAGCAAGATTGCGCAATAAGCCATCAGCCCATGTCGACTCTTTTAACTTCATTGCCACCACTATCGCTCTACGTTCATATTCCATGGTGCGTCAAAAAGTGTCCCTATTGCGACTTCAACTCTCATCAAATCAAAGATCAAGCCACTGGCCAAAGCTCCCAAGGCTTCGATGAAAAGCGTTATCTAGAAGCTTTAAAAATTGATTTACAAAGCGTGCTGCCCAAAGTTTGGGGGCGACGCATTCATACGATTTTTATTGGCGGCGGCACACCTAGCCTTCTATCAGAAGAAGGTATGGATCAACTGCTCTCAGATATACGAGCCCTCTTGCCGGTCAATGCTGATGCAGAGATCACCATGGAAGCCAATCCTGGAACTTTTGAGATTGAGAAATTTAAAAGCTTTGCAAAAAGCGGCATCAATCGCATCTCATTAGGCATTCAAAGTTTCGATAACCAAAAATTAAAAGCTTTGGGTCGCATCCACGATAGCAATCAAGCTAAGACAGCGATTGCTGCTGCCATTGAATTATTTGATCAAGTTAATATTGACTTGATGTATGCGCTCCCAGAACAAAATATTGATGAGGCATTAATCGATATTCGCCAAGCGATCAGCTTTGAACCCGCTCACATTTCTTTGTATCACTTAACTTTAGAACCTAATACTTTATTTGCGAAGTACCCGCCTGTCCTACCTGATGACGACAGCGCTTTTGAAATGCTCGATCGTTTGATGAAAGAGTTATCAGGGGCTGGTTATCAACGCTATGAAGTTTCCGCCTACGCCAAGAATGGCCATCGCTGTCAGCACAATTTAAATTATTGGCAGTTTGGTGATTACATCGGTATTGGCGCGGGTGCTCACGGAAAAATATCTGCTCATAACCAAATCGCGCGTCAAACTAACGAGCGACATCCTGAAGCGTATATGGATAAGATTTTCAATCAAGGGCACGCTTTGATTGAAGAGCGCTTACTCGATAAAGATGATTTGCCTTTTGAATACATGTTGAATGTATTGAGGCTAGTTGATGGTGTTCCGACCCATCAATTTAAAGAAAGAACAGGTTTAGATATTGCAGCCATTAACGGCATGATGGAAGAAGCCCTGAAAAAGGGATTGTTAGATGAAGATCCTCGCACCATCCAAGCCTCCGGCTTAGGACTTCAATATCTCAACGATTTACAAATGCTCTTTTTAAAATAATCTTTTATAAAAAAACCTCCCGAACATTACTGTTGGGAGGTTTTTGTTTTGGCGTTTCTTTTACTTTAGAGCTTCTTTTTTCTTCAATGATTTTTAATCATTAATCTAACAAACTAAGATCTCTAACTGCGCCACGATCAGCACTAGTAGCCAACATCGCATAAGCCTTCAATGCAGCAGAAACTTTGCGTGGACGTGGCTTAGATGGCTTCCAACCTGATTTATCCTGCTCCGCGCGACGCTTAGCCATTTCTTCATCGCTAATTAATACGTCAATCTTGCGATTAGGAATATCAATGCGGATGTGATCACCGTTACGCACTAAACCAATCGCTCCACCGGCTGCTGCTTCTGGTGAGCAGTGGCCAATTGATAAGCCAGAAGTGCCGCCAGAAAAACGACCATCCGTTAACAAGGCGCACAACTTACCTAAACCTTTAGATTTGATGTAGCTAGTTGGATAGAGCATTTCCTGCATACCAGGACCGCCTTTAGGGCCTTCATAAATAACTACTACAACATCACCCGCTTTGACCTTGTCGTTCAATACGTTTTCAACTGCTTCGTCTTGGCTCTCAACAACGTGAGCTGGGCCTTCAAAAACTAGCAAACTATCATCAACGCCAGCAGTCTTCACCACGCAACCATCTAATGCGATATTGCCGCGTAAAACTGCTAAACCACCTTCTTGACTAAATGCATGATCTGCCGAGCGGATACATCCTTCAGCACGATCAATATCCAAACTTGGCCAACGAGTGTTTTGGCTGAATGCTACTTGCGATGGAACACCAGCAGGACCTGCCATATAGAAAGTTTTAACAGCGTCGCTTGGTTGACGAGCAATATCCCACTGATCCAACGCTTCTTTCATTGTTTTAGTGTGAATAGTTGGCACGTCTGTGTGTAACTTACCGGCACGATCCAATTCACCCAAAATAGCCATGATGCCGCCTGCGCGGTGAACATCTTCAATATGGTACTTATTGGTATTAGGAGCTACCTTGCATAGCTGAGGAATCACTTTTGACATGCGATCGATATCAGTCAATGTGAAATCAATTTCTGCTTCTTGAGCAATCGCTAATAAATGCAAAATCGTATTGGTTGAACCACCCATCGCGATATCTAAAGCAATCGCATTTTCAAAAGCTTTAAAGCCGATTGAGCGTGGCAAAACAGAAGCATCATCACCTTCGTAATACTGCTTACACAACTGAACAATTTGACGACCTGCTTTTTTAAATAATTGCTCACGATCAGCGTGAGTTGCTACTACTGTTCCGTTACCAGGTAAAGATAGGCCTAGGGCTTCTGTTAAACAGTTCATGGAGTTGGCGGTGAACATGCCTGAGCATGAACCACAAGTTGGGCATGCAGAACGCTCAACTTCAGCCAAATCAGCATCAGATACCTTACTATCAGCAGCCATCACCATAGCATCAATCAAATCAAGCTTTTTAATTTCTACTGTTTGTGTACCAGGAACTGCTAAGCGAACCTTGCCAGCTTCCATTGGGCCACCTGAAACAAAAATAACTGGAATATTGAGGCGCATAGCAGCCATCAACATACCTGGGGTAATTTTGTCGCAGTTAGAAATACACACTAAAGCGTCAGCACAGTGGGCATTAACCATGTACTCCACTGAGTCAGCGATGATGTCGCGACTTGGTAATGAATACAACATACCGTCATGACCCATCGCAATACCATCATCAACGGCAATGGTATTAAATTCTTTTGCCACGCCACCCGCAGCTTCAATCTCACGTGCCACTAACTGACCCAAATCTTTCAAATGCACATGACCTGGAACAAATTGAGTAAATGAATTGGCAATCGCAATAATTGGCTTACTAAAGTCATCGTCTTTCATGCCAGTGGCGCGCCAAAGCGAACGGGCTCCAGCCATATTGCGACCAGCAGTAGAAGTCTTAGAACGATAAACGGGCATGATGCGTGGCTCCTTGATTGTTTTATTTAGCCCCAAAATGACCGTGATGGGTCAGGCTGCGATTTCTGTGTAATTTGACTAGAACCACAGCTTTATAAGGGGTTCATGAACTATAACAGACAATTTTGATCAAGATTTAAAGTAAAAAGGGCCGAGGAATCCCTCAGCCCTTATTACTTATTTTATTTGGCGGAAGCTGTGAGATTCGAACTCACGGAGGACTCGCATCCTCGGCAGTTTTCAAGACTGCTGCATTCAACCACTCTGCCAAGCTTCCAAAACAGCGGTGATTATAGAGGGATCTTTGGGTCTCTGTCGATTTTTTTCACTTTTTAGTCATTTAGCCTTGTTAAAATCTATAAATGTCTAAATTAATTAGCGCTGTAGGTCTCACCCTCGATACGGCATACCAAAACATCTCTGATGAAGAATCACGTCAGTTGATTGATATGGCTATAGCCAAAGGTGCCCTACAAAAACGTGACGATCTCTTTTCTGGCAAAGCAATTAATCAATCAGAGAATCGCGCAGCCCTCCACCCTGCCCTTAGAAATATGTCGGGTGAAGCCATGCACATTGATGGCCAAGATGTCATGCCCTTGGTTAAACAAGTTTGGCAACGCATTGAAGGTTTTTGCAATCAGCTGATTGGTGTTACTGATGTTATTTGTCTAGGCATCGGTGGATCTGACTGGGGCCCACGTCTTGTATGTGATGCCCTTCATCAAATCAACCCTCAAGACGGCAAGGCAATCCGCCTTCATTTTGTCGCCAACGTAGATAGCGCTGAATTAGCGGTCGCCTTTTCTAAGGCTCAACCACGCAGCACCAGAGTTTTAATTACTTCTAAAACTTTTACAACTTTAGAAACCATTAGAAACGCTGAAACTGTAATCAATTGGCTCAAGGCTAATCAGGTCAGCGCATCACAAGTTAAAAAGTATTTAATTGGCATTACAGCCAACCCCAAAGCCGCAGAAGAATTTGGCATTGCCCCAGAAAATATTTATCCATTTTGGGATTGGGTCGGTGGCCGCTTTTCAGTATGGTCAGCAGTCGGCTTTCCGATTTCAATTAAGTATGGCTTTAAGACTTTCAAGGCTCTCTTATCTGGCGCCCACGCGATGGATCAACACTTTGTCAGCGCTCCAGCCTCTGAGAACATGCCATTGATGTTGGCTTTGACATTGATCCACAACCAAAAGAAACATGGCATCACTGCCAAAGCGATTGTTCCTTATGCGCATGCATTGCGCTTCTTACCTGAATGGCTGCAGCAGTTAGAAATGGAAAGTCATGGCAAGAGCGTTACTAACGATGGCTCAAGCTGCGACCCTACATCACCAGTTGTATTTGGTAGTGCTGGCAGCAACTCGCAACACAGCTACTTCCAAATGCTTCATCAAGGCAACCAAATCATTCCAGTTGATTTCATCGCTATCAAAGAACCGATGAGTGACTTGCCTGAAGCAAAAGAGCATCATCAATCATTAATTGCTAATTGCTTGGCACAAGCTCAAGCCTTGGCCAATGGTTCAGAAGAAGAGCATGCTTATGACTCTTGCCCGGGCGGTCGCCCAAGCAATTTAATTTGGCTAGATCGATTAGATGCTTATCACTTAGGCGCACTATTAGCACTTTATGAGCATAGAGCGCTTTGTCTTGGCGCCATTTGGAATTTGAATAGCTTTGACCAACCAGGCGTTGAGCTAGGTAAAAAATTAGCTAAGCCAATTCAGTCAGCTCTGAAAGGCAATAACCCATCACTAGATGGGATTGATCAGATCACAGCCTCTCGTATTCAATGGCTTAACTCTTAACGAGTTTGAGCTAAACCGTTCAACCCCTATTTACGGCAGATACCCCATGGAATTATCAGCATCAATTTTTAAAGCTTATGACATTCGTGGTGTCATTGATAAAACATTAGACCCATCCATTGCTCGATTAATTGGCCAATCATTCGGTAGCGCTATTCGAGAATTAGGTGAGAACACTTGTGTGGTTGGTCGTGATGGTCGCTTATCAGGCCCAAGCCTGATGCAAGGCTTAACAGAGGGTCTCTTATCCGTTGGCGTGAATGTAATTGACTTAGGCGTTGTTGCAACACCGATGGTTTACTTTGGCACGAACATCGCGATCAATGGTCAACAAGCCAAATCCGGAATCATGATCACGGGTAGCCACAACCCACCTGACTACAACGGCTTCAAAATGGTTTTAGGTGGCGCTGCTATTTATGGCGATCAGATTCAGGCGCTTCGCGAAAGAATCATTCAAAAGCAATTTGCTACAGGCGCAGGTACACGTTCTGAATACAACATCTTCCCTGAGTATTTACAGAGAATTGTTGGCGATATCAAACTTAGCCGCAAAATGAAAATTGCCGTAGATTGTGGCAATGGCGTAGGTGGCGCATTTGCTGGTCGCTTGTTTAGAGAATTAGGCTGTGAAGTAGAAGAATTATTCTGCGAAGTCGATGGCACCTTCCCTAATCACCACCCAGATCCTGCACACATCGAGAACCTTCAAGATTTAATTAAAAATCTTCAAACAACCGATAACGAATTGGGTCTTGCATTTGACGGTGATGCTGATCGATTAGGTGTTGTTACAAAAGATGGTCAGGTGATATTTCCTGACAGACAAATGATGCTGTTTGCCAAAGATGTTTTATCTCGCAATCCTGGCGCACAAATCATTTATGACGTTAAGTGCACTCGTAACTTAGCCACTTACATTAAAGAAGCTGGTGGTGAGCCACTCATGTGGAAAACAGGTCACTCATTAGTCAAGGCTAAGCTCAAAGAAACAGGCGCTCCTTTAGCAGGTGAAATGAGTGGTCACATTTTCTTTAAAGATAGATGGTATGGCTTTGATGACGGTCTTTATACAGGCGCCAGACTTTTAGAGATCCTCAGCTCAGCCCAAGATCCTAACGCCACACTCAATAATTTGCCAAACGCTACATGTACGCCAGAACTTCAAATGCCTTGCGCTGAAGGTGAAGCGTTTACATTGTTGGAAAAGATTAAAGCGAATGCTAAGTTCCCATCAGCCGAATCTATCAATACCATTGATGGTGTTCGTGTTGAATATGCTGATGGTTTTGGTTTGGCTCGCCCATCTAACACCACACCGATTGTTGTGATGCGTTTTGAGGCTGACAATCAAGCTGCTATCGAACGTATTCAGAATGAATTCAAGCAAGCTTTCTTAAGCATCAAGCCAGAAGCTAAGTTACCTTTCTAAATTTAGCTTCTTTGCCTGAATCAATGGGCAATAAAAAAGGCAGCCTAGGCTGCCTTTTATTTTTTCATTCGATCTTTGCTTATTTAGATCGTGATCTTTTTAATTTCTTTGATCTTGTTTTTATCATCAACCAAAATTACCTTAGGGATAAAAGTCTTCGCATCAGCTTCAGACATGCCACCGTAAGTGCAGATGATCAATAAATCGCCAACATGGGCTTTACGAGCTGCAGCACCATTCAAAGAGATTGCACCAGAGCCTCTTGCGGCTTTGATGATGTATGTGGAAAAGCGTTCGCCATTATTGATGTTGTATAGCTCAATCTTTTCGAATTCACGCATATCGGCAGCATCCAATAGATCCTCATCGATACCACATGAACCTTCGTATTCAAGATCGGCCTCAGTCACCGTCACTCGGTGCAATTTGGCGCGCAACATAATTCTTTGCATAAATTTCCCTCCGGGTGCGAATTCTACCTTGATAGACCATCTTAGTTAGGAAATTTGATTCATTAGAAATGAGTGACTTTGGGTTTACTGACAAAAATTGCCTTAATATTCATACATGAATAAAGAATTATTTGATTACCCGCTGCAGGATGCCAGTGGTACAACTTGCATCGCACAGGCTTGGGCAAAGGTGCCTCCAAGTCTTGAAAAAGAAGAAAAAAGCCAAATAATTCAAGCAATTAAGTCTGAATTAATTAAGCAAAATGCTGTTTTGGTAGCCCACTACTATGTGGATGGCGACATCCAAGATCTTGCCTGGGAAACCGGTGGGTATGTGGCCGATTCATTAGAAATGGCACGTTTTGGTAAGAATCACTCAGCGCAAAAATTGATCGTTGCTGGCGTTAAATTCATGGGTGAAAGCGCCAAAATCTTAAGCCCTGAAAAAACAGTTTTAATGCCTGATCTGGATGCGACCTGCTCTTTAGATTTAGGTTGCCCTGCAGATGACTTTATTAAGTTTTGCGATGCCCACCCCGACCGTGAAGTAGTGGTGTATGCCAATACGAGTGCAGCAGTTAAAGCGAGAGCTGATTGGATGGTCACCAGTTCATGCGCTTTAGCAATTGCTCACCATCTTAAAGAACAAGGTAAGAAAATTCTATGGGCACCTGATAGACATTTAGGTCGCTACATACAAGATCAAACTGGCGCAGATATGTTGTTATGGGAAGGTCACTGCATTGTTCATGATGAATTTAAAGCGATTGAACTTGAAACACTCAAAGCAAAACACCCACAAGCTCTTGTTTTAGTTCATCCAGAATCACCAGCACATGTGGTGGATTTAGCAGATGTGGTGGGCTCAACATCCGCCATGATCAAAGCAGTAGTTGAAGGAAGCGCCCAAGAATATATCGTTGCAACCGATAAAGGTATTTTGCATCGCATGCGCCAATTAGCGCCTGGTAAAACTTTGATTGAAGCCCCTACTGCCGGCAATAGCGCCACTTGCAAGAGTTGCGCACACTGTCCTTGGATGGCGATGAATGGCTTGCAGGGCATCTTGTCATGCTTAACCAATCAAACTGGTGAGATTTTGATTGAAGAAAGTATTCGTCTGAAAGCTAAAGTTTGTATTGAGAAAATGTTGGACTTCACAGCCAATCACCCAGACTTATTAGCCAAAGCGCAGCATGGCTTTGTTAAAAATATCGGTGCAGCCTAAATCTCTGATGATGGCTCACCATTGATGTTCCGATTTAAGAAAATAAAAACCTATGTTTGATCACAATGAATCCCTAGAACAAGCTCGCGAACGCAATATCAAAGATGCTTTATTTGAAGATATTGGTACTGGTGACTGGACAGCGATGTTGGTGCCAAATGAGGCACCAGTGAAGGCTAAGCTGATTGTTCGCCAAGCGGCGGTTCTATGCGGTCAAGCCTGGTTTGAAGCTTGCTTGCATGCACTAGATCCATCTGCGATTGTGAAGTGGCAATATGCTGAAGGTGACGCTATGACTGCTGACTCAACAGTATGTGAAATCACTGCTAAGCCAAGAGCTCTTTTATCAGCAGAACGTCCTGCTCTTAATTTTTTACAAACACTCTCTTGGACAGCCACGATTACAAGAGAGCATGTCAAAGCTATTGAAGGTGCCAGCCCAAACCCTAAGGGTTGCGCTGTTTTAGATACCAGAAAAACAATTCCGGGATTACGCCAAGCGCAGAAATATGCCGTGACCGTGGGTGGTGGCAAGAACCAACGTTTAGCTCTTTGGCATGGCATCTTAATCAAAGAGAATCATATTGCTGCTGCAGGTGGCGTCAAAGCGGCTATGGAAGCTGCTATTGCTCTTAAGTCAGGTGTTGATATCCAGATCGAAGTCGAAACTATTCTTGAGCTGAAAGCTGCTTTAGCAGCTGGAGCTAAAAATATCTTGATTGATAACTTCACACTCGATCAAATGCGTGAAGCTGTTGCAATTACTGCAGGTGCGGCATTGCTAGAAGCTTCAGGTGGCGTTAGCTTAGATCAACTAAGAGCAATTGCTGCTACTGGCGTTGATCGCATCTCAATTGGCAAACTCACCAAAGATGTTATTGCTGTTGATTACTCACTAAGAGTTCAGGCTAACTAATTTTTGATTCAATATCTTATTGATTGATCAGTGACGATTGGGTGGGGTCATGATGGTTGGGTAAGAGACTGTCCAACTTTGCGGGTAGTCTCTACTGTAGTGAAGACCACGACTTTCTTTACGCATCAATGCTGAACGAACAATCAGTTCAGCACAGCTCAATAGATTACGTAACTCCAACAAGTCACGTGTGACTCTAAAGTTGGCGTAATACTCTTGAACTTCACTTTGCAATAATTCAATACGATGCAAAGCTCGTTCTAAACGGCGATTAGTTCTAACAATGCCCACATAATTCCACATGAGTAGACGTAATTCATCCCAGTTATGAGAAATCACCACACTCTCATCTGCATCTTCCACGCGACTCTCGTCCCAAGCTGGCACATCAGGAATATTTCTCAATGGATGCTTAGCAATATCAGCAGCCGCTGACTTACCAATCACCACGCACTCTAGTAATGAGTTACTTGCCAAACGATTGGCACCGTGAAGACCTGTGTAAGTGGCCTCACCGACTGCATATAAACCTGGTAAATCTGTTTTACCTTCTAAATCCGTCACAACCCCGCCGCAGGTGTAGTGAGCCGCAGGAACAACCGGAATAGCTTGTTTAGAAATATCAATACCAAGAGCTGCACATCTGGCGTAGATCGTTGGGAAATGCTCTTTTAAGAATTTTTCACCAAGATGAGTGCCGTCTAAAAGCACATAGTCCAAGCCGTGCTTTTTCATTTCGAAGTCAATCGCACGAGCCACGATATCTCGAGGTGCTAGTTCTGCACGCTCATCATGAGATGTCATAAAGCGAGTGCCATCAGGTAACTTTAATTGAGCACCTTCACCACGCAATGCTTCAGTCACTAAAAAGGTTCTGTCTTGCGGGTGATACAAACAGGTTGGATGGAACTGCACAAATTCCATATTGCCTACTCGACAACCTGCACGCCAGGCCATGGCAATACCATCGCCCGTTGCTGTTTCAGGGTTGCTGGTATAGCGATAGACTTTACCGACACCGCCTGTTGCCAGAACAACGGCTGATGCAGGAATAGCATCAATTTTTCCACTAGCAATATCCAGGGCATAAACACCATAACAACGATTGCTAGAGATGGGTTTTTTGGCTTTTAAATGATGATTGGTAATTAAATCGAGAGCCATCCAGCGCTCAAGTAAAGTGATATTAGGATGGGCTTTTGCCTTATCTAATAGAACCTCTTGAATGGCCTTACCTGTTGCGTCAGCTGCGTGAGCAATGCGTCGATGGCTATGTCCACCCTCACGCGTTAAATGCAGCCCCTTAGGGCCCGTTGGATCGGTTGTGAAGGGCACGCCCTGCTCAACCAACCAATCGATTGCAGAAGCGCTTCGCTCAGCAATATATCTAGCGGTAGATTCAACTACTAAGCCTGCACCAGCATCAACCGTGTCACGCACATGTGCATCAACACTATCTTTTTCATCTAAAACACCAACAATGCCACCCTGCGCCCATGCCGTGGCAGACTCAGATAAACCCCGCTTGGCCATGATGATGACTTTGCGTGTATCTGCCAACTCAAGAGCCACGGTGAGGCCAGCAAGGCCAGCACCGATGACAATGACAGGCAAAGAATCTGAGGTAGGGGTTTTATTCATATGAACGATATTAACTGAGCTCAGTGCTTTATGTATGCTTTGCGTATGGTTTGTGCATACTTAGCTCAACTTACTCGCATGCTCTCTTGTTTCGTGGAAGACAATTTGAGGCCAACGCTCTTGCGTGACTCTCAAGTTCACCGCTGAATTGGCTAAGTAAGCCAAGTTATCCGCAGCATCTAAGGCTAATTGATGGCCTGCTGATGAATTTTCAAAATCAGTCATCATTTTCTTGTCTTCACAAGTAACCCAGCGGGCGCAATTGATGCTCGTACCTTCAAATACCGCATCAACACCATATTCGTTCATTAGACGACTAGCAACGACTTCAAACTGCAAGGCGCCAACCGCGCCCAAAATCAAATCACTACCGTTCACTGGTCGGAATACTTGTACAGCACCCTCTTCACCTAATTGCTGTAAACCTTTTTGCAATTGCTTAATCTTCATAGGGTTGCGAATGCGCGCCACCCGGAAAAAGTCAGGGGCGAAATAAGGGATACCGGTGTACTGAAGTAATTCGCCTTCAGAGAAGCTGTCACCAATTTGCATATTGCCGTGATTGGGTAAACCAATGATGTCACCTGCGTAAGCTTCTTCTACTTGCTCACGGCTAGATGCCATAAATGTCACCACGTTAGAGACTTTCACATCACGCTTAATACGTAAGTGATTGATCTTCATGCCACGCTCAAACTTACCAGAGCAAACTCTTAAGAATGCAATACGGTCGCGGTGCGCTGGATCCATATTGGCCTGAATTTTAAAAACGAATCCAGAAAATTTATCTTCACGAGGATCAACTGAACGCACCGTAGCATCACGCTCACGAGGACCCGGCGCCCAATCTAAAAGAGCATTCAGAATTTCACGTACGCCAAAGTTATTAATAGCTGAACCAAAGAAAACCGGTGTTTGCTGACCTGACAAAAAGCGCTCTAAATTAAATGGGTGAGATGCACCTTGCACCAACTCAACTTCCATTTTTAATTGCGCCATCTCATCAGGGAACATTTCTGATAATTTTGGATTATCAATACCCTTGATTAATTCAAACTCTTGATCGGCACGATCATTACCCGCAGCAAACAATAAAATTTCATCATTGATGAGGTGATACACCCCACGGAAATTTTTACCCATGCCAATTGGCCAGGTCACTGGGGCGCATTCAATTTTTAGAACAGACTCTAGCTCATCCAATAATTCCATTGAATCACGAGTCTCACGGTCCATCTTGTTCACAAATGTAATGATCGGCGTATTACGCATGCGACATACATTTAATAATTTCAGAGTTTGTTCCTCAACACCCTTAGCAGCGTCAATCACCATCAAAGCAGAGTCAACGGCTGTTAGAACACGATAGGTATCTTCTGAGAAATCTTGGTGACCCGGTGTATCCAATAAATTAACCACGTGATCACGGTACTCAAACTGCATGACAGAACTGGCAACGGAAATACCACGTTGCTTTTCAATTTCCATCCAGTCAGACGTAGCATGGCGACCACTTTTACGAGCTTTTACCGTTCCCGCCAATTGGATGGCACCAGAGAACATTAAGAGCTTCTCAGTTAAGGTTGTTTTACCGGCATCAGGGTGAGAAATAATGCCAAAGGTCCTACGTCTTGCGACTTCGCGGACAATATCATTGCTGTAATTCATAGGCTTTTCAATCAAATAGCCCTATAGTTTAGTTTAGACAGCCCAAACTGGCATTAAATGAGCATCAATAAGGA
>JAHEBW010000043.1 GCA_024642065.1 Polynucleobacter sp.
TAAGGGAAGCACACCATGCTTCCCTTTTTCGTCAAAGTGAATGGCGCGATAGCAAAGCGGTTATGCACCGGATTGCAAATCCGTTTAGCCCAGTTCGACTCTGGGTCGCGCCTCCAGATTTTTCTTTTTAAAATCAACAACTTAGCCCCGTGAGGGGCTTTTTGTTTTGTCATAGAAGATCTGTATCCTTTGGGTCTGAAGGACGAAAAAAAGGACTATTTGGGAGACTTTTTGCTGTTTTTGGGCTTGCTTATCTGTGAACGGACGTTGCGTTAGTTTTGTTAGCAATTCAGAGATAATAATTTATGGCCTATTTCAACCGTTTTTTACAAATTTCATTTTTTGCCTTGAGTTTGCTAATTGGCAGTGCAAGCATGGCAGATACATGTTCATTTCAGCACAAAATAACATACGCCGATGGTGAAAAAGGATGCCTGACAGATTTGCCTTTAGCTAGTGCTGTGGCCAAAGGTTGGGGGCGAAGTGTTGAATCCATTGCGCAGAATGCTAACTTCTACACTGTTGCTGCATCTGCTAGCTGTTCAGATGTAACAGTTACGGTTGCAGGCAGCAGAGCACTGGGCGTGAATGGTAATTTAGGCGAAAAAGCGATCAGCTTGTGCTCAAAGGGGTGTGATTGTGCTGTGGTGGTGAGTGATGGGCGCGTTTTGCTTCCAAAATCACTAGCCATGGTGATGGCATCAAAAAATTCTGAGATAGTGAATGCTGAAGCCTTAGAGGTCCAAAAACAAAAAGTTGATAAATTGCGTGAGCAACTGTTGGCCGATGAGGTCAAACTGCGTGATCAAGAGCAAGCAAAAAAACAAGCGCAACTAAAAGAACAGCAACAACTTGCTGCGGCTGAGAAGCTTCGCCAGCAGAATAAGTTTGAAGAAGAAGCTAAGCTTAAAGATCAAGTCAGGTTGAGTCAGGAAGCTCAAAAGCAAGAGGCTGCGAAATTGGCTGAGGCTTCGCGACTTCGGCAAGATCAGCTTCGCCTCGAATCGGAAAAGCTAAAAGAAGAGGCACGTTTGGAGCAAGAAGCCAGATTGAAGGATCGAGAATTGTTGGCGCAGCTTAGTGCAGAACTTGCGCGTTTGCGTGCTGAAGCAAGTGCTAAAACCTTGCCTCCTTCTCCGCCAGTCAATGCAGCAATTACGTCGCCAGAACCTTCGCCAATTTTTGCCAATAGAAAAGCGCTTGTAATCGGTAACGATAGTTATAAATTTGTCTCTAAATTGGCGAACGCAAGGGAAGATGCAAAAGTTATAGCTGATAACTTGTCGACTGTAGGTTTCAAAGTAACTCTCAAGTTAGACCTCACTGAGAAGGAAATGAAAGCTACTTTACGGACTTTTAAGTCGCAACTAGAAGCGGGCGATGAAGTTGCATTTTTCTTCGCTGGTCACGGTATTCAGCTGGCAAATTCAAATTATTTAATACCAGTTGATGTGGCGGGCGAAGGCGAGGAGCAAATAAAGGATGAAGGAATTGCGCTGCAAAGAATATTGGACGACATAGGTGAAAAGAAGGCTAAATTTACTATAGCCATGATTGATGCGTGTCGTGACAATCCATTCAAAACTGCTGGTCGAGCCATCGGTGGGCGGGGCTTAGCGCCGACAACAGCAGCCACCGGTCAGATGGTTATTTTCTCGGCTGGGACTGGTCAGCAGGCGTTGGATAAATTATCACCAACCGACAGCAATAAGAACGGGCTGTTCACGCGGATCTTCATTAAGGAAATCCAAAAGCCCAATGTCAGCATTGATCGCGTTGTGAAGAACGTTAGAAATCAAGTGGCTGAGTTGGCTAAGTCGGTCGGCCATGAGCAAGTTCCAGCAATTTACGATCAAGCCTTAGGTGACTTTTATTTCAAAAGATAAATTCTTTTAGCTCAACCGTAAATCAAAAGCCGTTACTTTTCGCAGTCACGGCTTTTTTATTGCGTGGTTTCGGATCGAACTAATTGACTTCGCGTTTCAAAAATACACTCGCCCGATACAAGAAAAACGCCAATAGGTTGAAGATCAGGGTTGTCAACGCAAAGTTGCGATACCACTTCGTTTCATTGCTTGCTTTTTCTTGCGTCAGCAATGCCATGGCCTGCTGTGTGTGCTCATGGATATTTGTGCCTTGGTCGCAAATTTGATGTGTGGCGTCATAAGGGTTGGCTTTGGCGGCTGCAATTTTTTCGCAGTTGCCCAGTAGCTTGTCGGTGCTCAGGTGCAGAGCCTGCTCTTTTTCAAACATCTCTGTGAGGCTGGCCAATTTACTCTCGTAGCGCCAATCGGCAATCCAATAGGCGGGCGCCAAGCTCAAGATGAAGAGCGCAATGCCGAGCTTCTGAGTGCGTGAGAGTGTCATGCGTCGTAGCTATCCACCAGAGCAAGTGCGCCAGTTGAGTTGTCGGTGCGGGACTGAATGATGGCTTGGTAGGCATCACTGCCATACCAAGCTTCAGCACGTTCTCGGCTGGGGAACTCAATCACCACATTGCGTTCGCCTTGGGGTTGGCCTTCTAGCTGGGTAGCATGTCCACCACGCACCAAATATT
>JAHEBW010000025.1 GCA_024642065.1 Polynucleobacter sp.
ATTACTAGTTTTTATAATAAAATCTAATTAATTCAATGAGTTAAACTAGATACCATTAGAAATCAGACAATTTTATTAGTTAATGAGCACTAACTTACAAACAATTCTTCACCCAATTTCTGCCGAAATGCGTGGCCTCAATGAAGTTATTGGGAAAAGCTTGAGCTCGGAAGTTGCTCTGATTAACCAAATTTCTGCCTACATTATTGAAGCTGGCGGCAAACGTATTCGCCCAGCTTTACTACTTTTAACAGCTCAAGCAATCGCTAATGGCAAAGAACTAAAACACCATTTGGATATGGCCGCTGTTGTTGAATTTATCCATACAGCTACCTTGCTTCATGATGACGTTGTTGATGAATCTGATTTACGTCGCGGTAGAGCTACTGCCAACGCTGCTTTTGGAAATGCTGCCAGTGTTTTAGTAGGTGACTTTTTATATTCCCGCGCTTTTCAAATGATGGTTGCCCCTAATGAGCTAAAGATTATGCAAATCTTGGCTGATGCAACCAACACGATTGCTGAAGGTGAAGTTTTACAGTTAATGAATATGCACGATCCTGATGTGAATGAAGCTCGCTATATGCAAGTGATTCATTACAAAACAGGAAAACTATTCGAAGCATCATGTGCCCTAGGCGCCTTGCTTGCATCTGGTAGCTCAGAACAGTACCAAGCAGCTGAAGCTTATGGTCGCCATATCGGTACGACATTCCAATTGGTTGACGACATTCTTGATTACACAGCCAGTGCCGAGCAAATGGGTAAAAACGCTGGTGATGATTTAAGAGAAGGTAAACCAACCTTACCTCTTATTTATCTTTTAGATCACGGCACTGCTGAACAAAAGAAATTAGTAAAAAATGCTATTGAGCAAGCAGAAGAATTGCCTGAAGATTTATTTCAACAGGTTTATCAAGCCATCATGGAATCAAAAGCAATTGAATACACCCAAGCTGCTGCTGAACGTGAAGCTCAACTAGCCAAAGATGCTTTGGCATGCTTCCCGAAGAATGCTGCCACTCAAAGCTTGATGGATCTTTGCGATTACTCGCTCAAGCGATCAACTTAAGCTGCATTCAATCTATTCTCCGCATAAAAAAGCATTAAAACCGCATTTTTTGCGGTAAATATTGTTTATTTTTAAAATTTTCCCTATAATTACCGCATGAAATACGGCGATTACACCTATATCTGGGAATTAAAAGATTGGCCTAACTGGCAGTTCAATACGGCTCAGCTATCCCCTCTCATTGCTGAGATACACCATGCACGCGGATATTTATTTGGAAATATTAATCACCTAGGTTTTGATCTTCAAAAAGAAGCCTTTTTGGAAATTATTTCTGAAGACGCACTAAAAACTAGTCAAATTGAAGGTGAGTTTCTTGATCAGGATGCAGTTAGATCGTCTGTAGCAAAAAGAATCGGCTTAGATATTGGTGCGCTCCCCAACACAAATCGTCACATTGATGGTGTTGTTGAGATGATTCTTGATGCCACCGAATCAGGCTCAATGCCTTTAACTAAAGACAAGTTATTTGAATGGCACCAAGGTTTATTTCCAAGTAATAGTGTTCTAAATCCAATTGATATCGGAATATGGCGGCGCGATGCTAAAGGTCCGATGCAAGTGATATCAGGGGCAATTGGCAAAGAAAAAATTCACTACCAAGCTCCGCCTGCCAATTTAATTGAACAAGAGATTGATAAATTTATTACCTGGTTCAATCAAGAGTCCTGGTTAGACCCACTCGTCAAGGCAGGAATAGCTCATTTATGGTTTGTGACCATTCATCCATTTGATGATGGTAATGGACGCATTGCACGAGCAATTGGAGACATGGCTTTAGCCAGAGCCGAGAAAGTAAATCTTCGCTTTTATAGCGTCTCAGCACAAATCCAAAAAGAAAGAAAAACTTATTACGAGCTTCTTGAAAAAACTCAAAAAGGATCAATGCATATCGATCAATGGTTAGATTGGTTTTTAAATTGCCTTTTGAGATCGATTCAAGAATCGCAAGTCACTCTGCAAGAGGTCATTAGCAAAGCTAATTTTTGGCAAAAGCATGGTGGACAAGCACTGAATCAAAGACAGATCAAAATTATTAATAAATTAATAGACGGCTTTGAAGGTCATCTAACTAGTAGTAAATGGGCAGCCATCAACAAGTGTTCACCCGACACAGCTCTTCGAGATATTCAGGAGCTGATCAGCTTAAACATTCTCAGGAAAAAAGACGCTGGCGGTCGAAGTACCGCTTACGAATTGATAATTAGCCACTGATACCACTTATTATTGAGCTATCAAAAAACGATGCTTATTATCTGTAATAAATTCTAAAAACTGATTCCCATAGAGCTCTTCAAAAGCATTTTTTGAAATATCATCCAGTGATGCATCTACTAATAGTTGCCCACTCTTAATAAAGAGTCCTCGATCAAAAAATTGGAGCGCTTGATTAACATCATGCAAAACAGCCATGACTGTTATACGTCTCTCAGTAGCAAATTGATTTAAATTTTTTAACAGGGCTATTTGCAAATAAGGATCAAGAGCAGCGAACGGCTCATCAAGCAAAAGCAAGGCATCCTTAACATCCCACAATTGCGCAAATACCCTGGCCATTTGGACTCTGGCACGCTCTCCACCGGACAAGACCTGATATGAAGCATTAGTCAAATGCGAGGCATTTGATAAGCGCAAACATTCTTGGGTAATTGAGTTTTTTTGGGTTTGATCAACACTCGACACACGACCCAAGCTCACTATTAAGCTAACTGGCAACTCTAAATTCATGGCTGCACTTTGAGGTAGTACAGCACGATGATGACTCAAATCTCGTGCAGTCCACTGTGCCAAATTTTTTCCATGAAAAAAGATAACTCCTTGAGAGGGGCGTAAATCATTAGCAATTAACTTTAAGAAACTACTCTTCCCTGACCCACTTGGTCCCATAATTGCAATTCGCTCACCCAAATTGATATTTAATTGTGAGATATCCACTGCCAGTTTTGATTCACGACACCAAAAATTTTTCAGGTTTTCTATACTCAAAATAGTTTTATCCATGAAAGGCTGCCGCTCTTTTTTTGACTAAATATAAAAAATAAGGGGCTCCTATCAAGGACGTAAAAATGCCCACAGGCATTTCAGCAGGAAGCGCAACTGTTCTGGCGAGAGTATCAGCAACTAATAGGAGCAAGCCCCCTAAAAACATAGAGAAAATCATCACATACCGCTGATCACTCCCCACCATCATTCGAACCATTTGAGGCGCTACTAAACTAATAAATCCAATCATGCCGCAGCACGCAACGCTGACACCGCATAACAAAGCAATACATAGAATCATTCTGACCTGCAATTTCTTGAGATTAATTCCAAGATGATGGGCAATATCTTCACCCAGGCTCAAGGCGTTGATTGACTGATACAGCGGATAAATCAGCGCAATAACCCCGATCAAGACAGCCCCAATCCAAACAGTAGATTGCTGATTGGCAGCAGCAACAGAACCTAGTGTCCAAAACATGAAATCTCTTAACTGCTCATCATCAGACAGATAAATACATACACCAACCAGTGCAGATGAAAATGCATTGAATGCAATTCCGCAAAGCAATAAATTCGCAACAGAAGCAAAAGATATTCTGCGAGAGACAAATAACAAAATGTAACAACTACTCAAAGCTCCTAGGAAAGCAGCTAAAGGTGTGACATACGAACGCCAGCTATGAATGGTGAATATTTCAAAATAATTACTCAGTGTCATTTCTAGCCAAGCTTGCATCACTATGCTTAGAGCAACAGCTAATGCTGCGCCACTAGACACGCCCAGCAATGCAGGATCTGCTAATGGGTTTCTAAAAAATGCCTGGGCAATGGCGCCCGCAAGGCCCAAGCCGGCTCCTACTAAGATAGCTAGTAAAGCTCTAGGCACACGTATATCCCAAAGAATTGCTGACTCTTGCCAAGCATCCAATGGTATTGGAATAGGACCTATAAAAATCGCCCCGATGAAACACATCAATAACCCCAAAATACTCATGAAGTACCCAAGGGGCGTTATCAAATAAGAAGAGCCCAACTTAAGCAAAGAATGACTTTCTCAATTGAGCAATTGTTAAGGGCAACCTAGGACCAAAGCCAAGTAATTGATTGGCGTCCATGACTACGATTCGATTGTTTTTTATCGCAGGGATATGAGCCATTGATGGATCGTTAAGTAAAGATCTAGGGTTGCGGAGAAACTTTTCTGATTGTGATGTCATTAGAAGAATATCTGGACTACTCTGAATAAAAGCCTCTTTATTCAGAGCCTTATATCCTCGCATTTGATCCATCGCATTTTTGCCGCCAGCGTATTCAATCATTGCATGTGCAGCAGTATTTAAGCCGCCTGCCACTACCTGAGAGCTTTGATGAGACAACATAAAAAGAACTCTTGGCACTTTAGATTGACTTGAGAACTCTGTAGCAACATGAAGCCGCATCACTTCTTTCATCTCGTTGTGTAAGCGCCTGCTTAATTGATGACCACTATCACTTTTTTCAAAAAGATCCGCCATTAACTGAACATGCTGAATCAAGCCTTCAAAACTTGATCTTGTATTCACGCGTTCTAATTGAATACCTTTGTATTTTTTTATACTCTCAAGGACATGAGCAGGACCAGCCATGTCAGTGCTTAGAACGTGTGTAGGACGAAGCGATAAAACACCTTCGAGTGACAGGGCTCTGGCATAACCAACATTAGGAAGATGAGTAATTGAATGCGGATAGTTGGAACTTGTATCAATACCCACCAAATATGGATGCAGTCCAAGCGCATGGATAATTTCAGTATTAGCGCCACCAATTGAAACAATACGAGGGTTACCAAGTTGTGTATTTGCAAACAGGCTTCTGCTAAAACTTGCCCCAAGCAAGATCAGACTGATTTTTTGACAAAACTGTCTTTTATTTAAAGAGTGCATTAGAAGTCATACCTCATACCAAGTGATAGATTTCTGCTTGGTGCTGTATACGAATCAATCACAGCTGATGATGCTTCTAAACCTCGAACATCAGACCAGCGCCAATATTTCTTATTGAATAAGTTATTAACACCAGCATTTACAGAAAGATCTTTGATAGGTCTCCACTGCGCTTGAAGATTGACCAGTGAATATCCAGGGGCAACATATTGAGTTACCTGCCTTCTTGACTGCATATCAGTCACAGTGCCAACATCTGCAGGTTTTTTAGACCAGGTATACATCCAATGAGCCGCCATATCCCATTGCGACTCTTTGTACCCGATGCCCAATGCAAGGCGCATGGGTTGAATGGTATCCAAGGATGATCTGGCTCCAGTTGCTGTCTCTTTATATCCTTTGGATGTCACCCACCCACCAGTGACACGCCAAGCAGAATTGAGGTGGGCCTCACCCCTCATATCTAGGCCTTGAATTTTTGCTTGAGAGTGATTGATGTACTGATAAATCAACGGATCGCTAGGGCGACCACTACCCGCGATGATTTGCTGCTCAATAAAATTCTTGTAGTAATTGTTATAAGCGGCAAAACTATATCTCAGTCTGTTTGACTTTCCTTTAAGACCCCACTCAAAGCTCTGAGAAGTTTCTGACTTCAAGTCAGAATTGCCTTGACTCGTATAACCATGTCTTAAATTAGTAAATCCATTATTGATTTGATCTTGGGTGGGCGCTCTAAACCCTTTAGCCCAACTAAAGTATGGATGGGCAGCGGAGTGATATTTCCAAATCCCTGCAAAGCTTGGCGACCAAGCGCTATCCTCCAAATCTACTGCCGGCAAAGCGTACCCCTGTTGCTTTGATTTGAATGAATACCTATCAAATCGGAGAGCAGGGATCCAACTATAGTTGGAGTTATCTAATTCAAGCTGAGTAAATAAACCCGCTTGATTTTTGTTCGTATCGGGGAAATATTTCAGTTGATCGTTGTAATCTCCAGAGCGCTTTACCTCCTGAGAAATAGTTGATTTTTGCAAATCAACGCCATAGGTCCATTTTTGAGAAATGCCTCTATCAACATAATTAACAAATTGCGCCTGAAGACCCGTTGACTTATCTTTGATCAAATTGTTTCTTGATCGCGCAACGGTTCCATCTTGAATAGTCACCTGCTGAGTACTTGATTCTTGGGCCCATACCTTAATCTTTGAATGATCTTCAAATCCAAAGATAGGCTGAAGAGACTCGAAATCTACTGATGCACGCTGCCTTTTAACGCGATCCATAGCATCAAGATCAGTTACCACCATTGTTCTACCGCTATAAAGTTCTGTATCTCTCTTTTTCTGGAGATCTTCTATGGTTACAAGTGCAGTTTGTGATCCACTGATGTGATATCTAAGCTTACCCAATAGATAGTTGTGATGATTGCTCTCTGGATTAGATTGGGTTCTAGATTGATCTGCAGAATCTATTCTGCCTTGATTTTTAAGCTCTTCACCACTTGATGTTGAACTGATAAGGAGTGCATCTATGTCATCGCCATATTTAGCAAAGCCTAGCGCACCAGCATTCGAACGATTAACAGTTCGATGGACACCTTTGACATAACTTGCCGAGTCAGAACCAGGTTTGATTAAATCTTCGAGAGTGATAGTTTGAAAATTGATGGCTGCCGCCAATCCATCACTGCCGTATAAAGTTGAGGCAGGACCTCTCAGCACCTCAACCTGACCAATACCTTCCATTTCTAAATAATCAACTCGCCCTGTTGATGCGGCAGAATAGTTAAATGCATGTGGCAATGGAATGCCATCTACCATTAAAAGAACTTGATTACCTTCTAGCCCCCTGACATTGATACTTTCTTGACCAGTCCGACCGGTACCGCTGGCCATTCCAAACTTAGAGCTCTGCGCTCTAACCTCAACATCTAATTCATCATTAAATAATTCTTTTACATCTTTGCTATTTCTTCTTTTTATTTCGTCGTAATCAATAACACTGACTGAATGTGGTGTTTCAGACAAAACACGGTCACCTTTTGTTGCAATAACAGAAATGGGATCTAAGCTCTTTAAGTTGGCATATTCAGCCACATAGCCATGAGCTGCGACCCACGACATCGGCATCATGCCCCAAGCAGCCAATATCGCTTGGTGTATTGTTTTCTTGTTGAACACGCTCGCCTCTCATACAAATACACTGGCTGGCGAGTATGAAGAGGCTGGCTTGTGTGAAAAAGTGCTTAATTAAGCACTGATGAAAACTTTATCATAGATGAGAACTATTCTCATTAAAGGGGTTATTTGTGACACACGCAGGAAACTTCCTACAAACAAATAAGTAAACGAGAAGCGATTTAATCTCGCTTATCCCATACAAAATCATGATGGTTTGCTATAGTCTCCCTCATGTTCTTTGCTTTTGAAAGCATTCATGGATTCCTGGCTCAATAATTGGCCCTGGTGGGCACAATTAGCTTTAGTTGTTTTACTTTTAGTTGTATCAGCATTTTTCTCTATTACAGAGACAAGCATGATGGCGGCAAACCGCCACAGAATTCGACATCTTGCAAACAGAGGTCACCGCGGTGCTAAGCATACCCAAGAACTTCTTGGTAAAACTGAGCAATTATTGTCTGTGATTCTCATTGGCAACAATGTGGTCAACACCATCGTGCCAGTTTTACTGACAGGCATTGCATTACATGCCTTTGGTAATAACGCTTCCGTTTTATCTATCAGCACAGGTGTTGCGGCAGTACTCATCATTATTTTCTGCGAAATCACACCCAAGGTGATTGGCGCAACTTATCCAGAACGCATCTCAATTGGTACAAGCTGGATCATTCGTCCATTGATCGTGATACTGAAACCAGTAATGTGGTTAATCAACGTCTTTGTTACCGGCTTACTTAAAGTTTTAAGAATTGATACTGAGGCTAATAAAAACACTCAAATGAGCCCAGAAGAGTTGCGCTCAGTTGTGCTGGAGTCAACTCACTTCATCCCTAATAAGCATCGCAGTATCTTGGTTAACTTATTTAACTTAGAAACCATTCAAGTGGACGATGTGATGACACCGCGTTCACGCATGGAAGTTTTGGACTTTTCAAAACCCATCGAAGATGTGATTCATCAGCTAGAAACTTGTTATCACAATAAGCTTCCGGTCTGCGAAGAAGATTCTGACAAAGTGATTGGTATTTTGGCAGTTAGAAAAGCATTAAGTCTTTTGGGCGATCAAGATTTAGAGCACCATCATTTCAAAGAACTTTTGAGTGAGCCCTACTTTATTCCTTGTGGCACACCCGTTCTACAACAGCTACAGTTCTTCCAAGAAAATCAAGAGCGCGTGGGATTAGTTGTTGATGAATACGGCGTCTTACAAGGTCTTGTGACTATTGAAGACATCTTAGAAGAACTCATTGGAGAGTTCACAACATCTCTTCCTGACTTGGCAACTAAAACAAAATGGTTGCCTGACGGCACTTATTTGGCGGATGGCTCAGCAAGCTTGAGAGACCTGAATCGATTGCTAGGCTTAAGTCTCGCAACCGATGGGCCTAAAACATTAAATGGTCTCTTAATTGAGACCCTGGAAGACATTCCCGATAACAACGTCAGCGTCAAACTGGATGGCGTTGTTATGGAAATTATTCAGGTAGATGAACAAATCATCAAAACCATTCGCATTTATAAGCCGAATGTCTGAAGATGATGCAGTCATTCATTTCTGGGAAAAAGTTATTGATCAAGCACTGCATAACAAAGCAAGTGACATCCATATTGAACCAGAGCAAGGCATTAGTCATGTTCGACTAAGAGTTGATGGTCACCTGAGCCATCTAATGAGCTCGCCATCACAGTGGCACGAAAGAATTGCAAGTCGTATCAAAATCTTAGCGAGATTAGATATCTCAGAAAAGCGACTACCGCAAGATGGACAAATGGTCCTTAGCGCTACCAATCAATCTCAAAGGGTTGACTGTCGCATCTCTACTTTACCGACTTTACATGGTGAAAAAATTGTCGTCCGCCTTCTCAACAAGAATGAAGGTGATCTAGATGTTGAGTGTATTGGGCTTCACGATACTCAATTGGCTCAATTAAAAGAGGCTCTTAACAGGCCTCAAGGATTCATCCTGGTCACCGGACCCACAGGAAGTGGCAAGACTCAAACACTCTACAGCTGTCTTAAATACTTATTAGATGGAAGTAGAAACATCACCAGCATTGAGGATCCTATTGAAATTCAACTCAAGGGCATTCAGCAAGTTCAAGTCAACGAGAAATCTGGGCTTAGATTTGATGTTGCCCTTCGCGCAATCATGAGACAAGATCCAGATGTCATCATGGTTGGAGAAATTCGCGATCCAGAAACTGCCAAGATTGCATTTCAGGCCGCTGAAACAGGGCACCTTGTTTTATCAACTCTTCACGCTAACGACGCCCCTTCTGCTTTATCCCGTTTAAAACAGTTAAATATTGATTCCAATCATATGGCTAATAATCTTTTGTGCGTTACCGCGCAAAGATTAATCCGGCTCATTTGCCATTATTGCGGCGGGCAACCTCGGTCTATGAGCGAGGCAATCAAAGATGTTTCTGACTGTCCGCACTGTCATCAATCTGGCTTCAAAGGCAGAACAGCAGTGCATCAAGTCATGCCTTTATCTACTCCATTAAGAGTGCTGATTGAGAATCAAGCTTCTTTATCAAGCATCAAGGAACAATGTCATCTTGATGGAATCGCCAACTTAAGAGAAAGCGCCCAAGTTTTACTTGAAAGAGGCATCACAACAAGCAATTAAATAGAACGACAGATCGCATGAAAGACTCAGAACAACTTTGCATAAGCAGACAATTAGCCACACTGATTTGTTCAGGCCTACCCCTACTTGATGCGATTAAGTTAATGGAGTTTCGGGCCATTGAGCAGGATCTCAATCAAGGGCAAAGTCTTTCGTATGCGCTTGAGAAATTAGGGTTTCATACCTTTTGCGTAGGCCTAATAAAAACCGGTGAAGCTAGTGGCAACCTTCATTCAAGCCTGCTGCAGATTAATACATACCTTGATAAAAAAATAAAGCTCAGAAAAAAAGTAGCTAAGGCTTTACTCTATCCAAGCTTAGTTTTAGGTATTTCATTGCTTGTACTGTGGGCGATGTTCAATTGGGTCATCCCAAGTTTTGAAAATATGTTTAAAAACTTTAATGCCCAATTGCCCTTGCCAACTTTAGTATTAATTGACATAACTAATTGGGTTAAAACTTATTCTGTTTTTCTTTTAATTTTCATTTCTACTTATTGCTTAATATTCATTAAGCTCTGGAGTGTTAGCAAATCTCTTCAACAGAGAATTGACCGTATGGTTATCAAACTGCCCATTATTGGTCGCATCAGAAAGTCCGCTTTAGTAACACAATGGGCTAGAAATACAGGCATTCTTTATGGGCATGGCATTCCAATCTTGGATGCATTGCGAGAAACTGCTCTCAATTCGAATGACTGGGTTATTTGGGATTTTTGTGCAAAACTGAGAGTACTACTTTCTCAAGGTCAGTCGTTCTCCTCAGCCGTCGCTATGATTGATCCTAAATATATCTTGATTAATAAAGAATATTTGCAACTCATTAAAATCAGCGAGACCTCTGGTGACTTGGGTCGCATCTTGGTGTTGATTGCTGATCAAGAGGAAGAAGCCTTAGATCAATTGATTGATCAACTGACTCAAAGCCTAGAGCCATTTTTAATGCTATTCATGGGTCTAATCATTGGCAGTTTGGTTATTTCTCTTTATTTACCAATCTTTGAGATGGGACAAATTCTTTGATGGAATATCTACTGACGAGCGTTCTAATTATTGTTTTACTGGTGCTTGCTTGGATTGATTTCAAGACATTCCTGTTGCCTGACTTTCTGACACTTCCATTAATGTGTTTGGGTCTGATCTCGATTAGCCTTGGCTGGCTTCATTGGACTAATTTCACATCTTCCATTATTGGCGCTTTAGCTGGCTGGGGGTCACTCTATTTATTGAATCTTTTGTATAAATATTTCAAAGGTATCGATGGGGTTGGTATGGGTGATGCCAAACTGCTTGCAGCGCTGGCGCTTTTTTAGGTTGGGAGTCTTTACCTTATATCTTACTGATTGCATCTTGCACCGGTTTACTAGGTGGTGCAATTTGGCTTAAAGTGCATCGTCAAGATAACTCTCATGTTTTTCCTTTCGGTCCTTTTATCGCACTTGGTGGCATCATTACTGTTCTATGGCAAATATTCCAGCCCACAATCTGAATGCTATTCAGCAATATCAAAAGACCGGCCCTATTCTTAAGGTGGGTCTTACTGGTGGTATTGGCAGTGGCAAAAGTGCAGTAGCGCAAGTATTTGAAAAAATGGGTGCCGCGATCATAGATACCGACCAGATTGCTCATCAGATAACAGCTCCGAATGGTGCTGCCATCCAAGCAATTGAAAAGGAATTTGGAGCATCATTTATTGCTAGCGATGGTTCCTTGGATAGAGCCAAGATGAGAGAACTTGTTTTCAATGACCCTCAAGCCAGGTTAGTTCTTGAAAAGATCACCCACCCCTTAATCGCTGAACAAACTGAAATAATGGCTCTTGCTGCGATGCAGCATAAACCGCCATATATTGTTTTTGTTGTCCCTCTGCTCCTAGAGTCAGGCAAGTGGCTCAATCAAACCCCAGCAAAAATTGACTGTGTAGTTGTGGTGGATTGCCCTGAAGAGCTCCAAATTTCAAGGGTTCAAAGCAGAAGCGGCTTGAATAGAGCTTCCATTGAAAAAATTATGCAGACACAAGCCAAGCGCACCGATAGGCTGGCAGTAGCTAACTATGTAATCGAAAACAACCTTGATCTTGCTGATCTTCAAGAAAAAACAGCAGCAGTCCATCAAGCACTCATTTCTAATAAAAGTTAGTAAATACCATATTTATTTGTCAAAAAAGCCATATTTTCAGTCTAGAATATTAGACTGTGATTACTTATGAATACCCTTTCAACGAGCTAGTTCGAAGCCTGCTTCGACTTGAGTATCTATTTGATCGCTTTCATTACCACGTTGAAAAAG
>JAHEBW010000031.1 GCA_024642065.1 Polynucleobacter sp.
TGGCTGAAATCGTTTTGGACTTCTTTGATCGCTTGAAGTCTATCTCTCGCGGTTACGCCTCGATGGATTACGAATTTAAAGAATATCGTGCATCAGATGTGGTCAAAGTTGATATCTTGATCAATAGTGAAAAAGTTGATGCACTGTCGATCATCGTTCACCGTAGTAATAGTCAGTATCGCGGCCGTGAAGTAGTGGCTAAGATGCGTGAGATTATTCCTCGTCAAATGTTTGATGTGGCTATTCAGGCTGCTATCGGCAGCGGCATCATCGCCCGTGAAAACGTTAAAGCTTTACGTAAGAACGTGTTGGCTAAGTGTTATGGCGGTGACATCACGCGTAAGAAGAAATTGTTAGAGAAACAAAAAGAAGGTAAGCGTCGCATGAAGCAAGTGGGCAGCGTTGAGATTCCACAAGAAGCTTTCTTAGCGATTCTTCAGGTAGAGGACAAGTAATGAACTTTGCGCTGATTCTATTTATTCTCGTTGTGATTACGGGTGTGGCTTGGGTTGCTGATAAGCTCGTCTTTGCACCTCAAAGAAGAGCAGCCGGCATTGATCGCATGCCTCTTTGGTTGGAATACACTGCGAGTTTCTTCCCAGTTATTTTTGCTGTATTTTTCTTGCGCTCATTTTTATTTGAGCCTTTTAAGATCCCATCAGGATCAATGATTCCATCATTGATGATTGGTGATTTTATTTTGGTTAATAAATATACCTATGGCATTCGTTTGCCGGTAATCAATAAAAAAATTGTTGACGTGAATCTTCCTGAGCGCGGTGATGTCGTTGTTTTCCGTTACCCTAAGGATGAGTCAGTTGATTACATCAAGCGAGTTATTGCTTTGCCGGGTGACGTGGTTTCTTATCAAGATAAGAGATTAAGCTTAAATGGTCAGCCACTTAGCTATGAAGCCAAGCCAGATTTTTTAGATCCTGAGTCGATGGGGTATGCCAAGTTTTATCGCGAAACTTTGCCTAAAGAGTTGGGTGCTTATTCATACAACATCTTGAATCACCCTGAGCGCTCTGGCGGCATCTTTACTCAAGATCGATTCCCTTATTCAGAAAACTGTCAGTACAGTTCTGCTGGCGTCACTTGTACTGTGCCACCGGGTCATTACTTTGTGATGGGTGATAACCGTGATAACTCAGCAGACTCACGTTACTGGGGTTTTGTGCCTGAGAAGAATTTGGTGGGTAAAGCCTTCTTCGTTTGGATGAATTTAGGCGACCTGACGCGTATTGGACGTTTTGAGTGAGTAAAGCACCAAAGGCTGATATGACACCACGCCCACCTGTCGACATCAAACTACTTCAGGAGCGCTTGGGTTATGTTTTTCAAAAGCCAGAGCTACTCACTCAAGCTTTAACCCATCGTAGCCATAGCAAGAAAAACAATGAGCGCTTAGAGTTCTTAGGTGACTCTGTTTTGAACTGCACTGTTGCTGAAATGCTCTATGAGCGCTACACCGATCTTGATGAAGGTGATTTGTCCCGTGTTCGTGCCAATCTTGTGAAGCAGCAAGCTTTGTATGAGATTGCTCAAGCACTTCAACTATCTGATTGTCTAAGATTGGGTGAGGGTGAATTAAAGAGTGGTGGATTTAAACGACCTTCGATTCTGGCGGATACTTTTGAGGCAATTATTGGAGCCATCTTCTTGGATTCTGGTTTTGAGGCCTCTAAGAAAGTTCTGCGTAAATGGTATTCGCAAATTTTGGAGCACGTTGATCCAAGAACTTTGGGTAAGGACGATAAAACCCTATTGCAAGAGTATCTTCAAGGTCATCAATTACCGTTGCCAATCTACAACGTTGTTGCAACAACGGGCGTTGCTCATAACCAGCAATTTGAAGTTGAGTGTTCAATACCTAGTTTGAAAATCACTCTCAATGGTAAGGGCCCGTCTCGAAGAGCTGCAGAGCAAGTTGCAGCAAAGATTTCTTTAGAGGCTGCACAGAAAGTAGTTTCTCAAAGTGGCCGTAAGCCTAAAAAAACAAAAGCAACTAAGAAGAAAGCTTCCTTAGTTACAGCCAGTAACCCAACTGATGATCAACTCAATTTGAAGTTGAAATCAGAGTAACTCATATTAAGAATACATAAGGACTTAAGCTACATGACATTTAGATGCGGAACAGTTGCCTTGGTGGGTCGTCCTAACGTTGGCAAGTCGACGCTACTGAATGCTCTCGTTGGTCAGAAGGTCAGTATTACTTCGCGCAAGGCTCAAACTACTCGCCACCGTATTTTGGGTTTGCAAACAACAGATACAGCCCAATTTATTTTGGTAGATACACCAGGTTTCCAAACCAAATACAACAATGCGATGAATAAGGTCATGAATCGCACGGTGAAGACAACCATGGCTGATGTGGATGTGATTTGCTTTGTGGTTGAGTCGGGCTATTGGAGTAAGGCGGATGAACAAGTTTTAGAACTTTTGCCAAAAAATATCCCAGTTGTTTTGCTGGCTAATAAATTAGATGTTTTTGCTTCTAGAGCAGATGCCCCTGAAGATCGTGATCAAAAGTTGTTTACCTTCATGAGAGAGATGAGTGAGAAATTTGAATTCTCAGAAATCATTCCAATGACGGCTAAAAATACCGATGATGTGAAACGTTTATTGAGTTTCCTGGAGCCCTACTTGCCAGAGCAAGAGGCTATCTACGATCCAGAGATGTTGACTGATCGTAGTGAAAAATTCTTGGCCGCAGAAATATTGCGTGAAAAAGTATTCCGCTACACAGGTGATGAGTTGCCATATGCCAGCGCTGTAATTATTGATCAATTCAAAATGGATGGCACGATGCGCCGCATCGCCGCAACCATTTTGGTCGATCGCGACAGCCACAAGGCTATGGTGATTGGAGAGAAGGGCGCAAAGCTAAAGCGCATCTCGACCGAAGCTCGCTTGGATATGGAAAAACTCTTTGACGGAAAAGTTTTCTTAGAAACTTGGGTCAAGGTCAAGGGTGGTTGGGCTGATGATCGAGTGATTCTGCGTGAGCAGGGCATCGAGTAAAAGGTATAACGATGGCGACCCGTGTTTTAGACGAGCCAGCCTTTGTGCTTCACAGCATTCCCTACAAAGAGACCAGTCTCATATTGGACGTCTTTACGCGCTCATACGGACGTATGGCGCTTATTGCCAAAGGCGCTAAACGTCCGCATTCTGTCTTAAGACCTGTCTTACAAAGATTTCAACCCTTGGCAGTTTCTTGGAGCGGCAAAAGTGAGCTTCGAACGATGACTAAGGCTGAGTGGTTGGGTGGTGTGCCGCCATTGGTGGGTGATGCACTCTTGTGCGGCTTTTACCTCAATGAGTTACTCGTTAAGTTCACTGCGCGAGAGGATGCTCATGAAGAACTTTACGACGAATACGCGGCAACTGTCCATCAGTTGGGTCAAGACCCACAAGATCTAGAACCTATCCTAAGGCCATTTGAGATTGCTCTTTTAAAAGAGACAGGTTTTGCTGCCGCTCTTGATCGTTGTGTTGATAGCCATGACCCCTTTGAAGATGATGAGCATTATGTTTATCAGCCAGAGCGCGGCATTCGTAAATTGCAAGCAGAAGACCCTGGGCACTGGCCTGTCATGACTGGTAAGCATTTGCGCTGCATGAATGCAAAAGACTATAGCGATACCGATACCTTAAGCCAGAGTAAGTCTTTAACGCGTTTTATTTTGGGGCTGCATTTGCAAGATCAAGCCATGATGACTCGACAGATTCTGATTGATTTGAAAAAAATTTAATACGATATTTATCAGTTATACAGAATATATAAATAGGCATAATAAAGACATGTCATTGAAACCTAAAAATATCATTGATCTTGGCATCAATATCGACCATGTGGCTACCTTAAGGAATGCCCGTGGTACTGCTTACCCCGATCCTTTGAGGGCGGCTCAGTTGGCAGAGGAGTATGGCGCCGATTTGATCACTTTGCATTTGAGAGAAGATCGTCGTCACATCAAAGATGCTGATTTGATCAATATGCGACCTTTGATTAAAACGCGTATGAATTTGGAATGCGCTGTTACCGGGGAAATGATTGATATTGCTTGCCGGGTAAAGCCCCACGATGTTTGCTTGGTTCCGGAAAAGCGCCAAGAGGTAACAACTGAAGGTGGTTTAGATGTCATTGGACATTTTGAGAAAATTAAAAAAGCAACCCAACAATTAATCCAATCCGGGATTACAGTTTCAATCTTTATTGACCCTGATGAAGCTCAAATTGCTAAAGCTAAAGAAACTGGTGCCACTGTGATCGAGCTTCACACTGGCAAGTATGCAGATACACAGGGTGCTGAGCAGTTGCTTGAATTGGAGCGTATTAGGCGAGCTGCTAAATATGGTCAATCTATTGGTCTTAAAGTGAATGCAGGTCATGGCTTGCATGAGGGCAATGTTCAGGCTGTCGCTGAAATTTTAGAAATAGCAGAATTAAATATTGGGCATGCAATTGTTGCTGAAGCAGTTTTTAAAGGGTGGAAGGCAGCTATTCAAGATATGCGAACATTGATGCTTACTGCTCGTCAAAAAGCTATGCAGGTGAGTAAATGATTGCTGGTGTCGGCACTGATATTCTTAAAATAGATCGTTTAGTTGCGAGCTATCAAAGAACTCAGGGTAGATTGGCTGAACGTATCTTAGGCCCTGATGAAATGTTGGTTTTTAAGGCGCGTTTGGCTCGTAATGAATCTCGCGGCATGGCCTACTTGGCAACTCGATTTGCTGCAAAAGAGGCATTTTCAAAGGCGATTGGTTTAGGCATGCGTTCACCGATGTCATGGCGCGCTATGCAAACTCTCAACGACCCTACAGGAAAGCCGGTTGTGAAATGCTCTGGCAAGTTAGAGGCATTCATGGCGGAGAAATTCTTCTCTGCACAGGTGAGCATTAGTGATGAGGTAGATATGGCCTTTGCTTTTGTGGTCGTTACTTATGGAACACCTGTTGTGACAGGTGTTACTGACCTTAAAAGTATGATGTCCAGTGACTAAGTAATCAAGCAAATAACAAATAACCCAATAATCAAATACAAAAAATTACCATGGCAAAAAAAGATCATTTCAATGCAGGCCCCATCGTTCTAGATGTAGTCGGTAAAACGCTCAATAAAGAAGATATTCGTCGCATTGCGCATCCTAAAACGGGTGGCGTGATTCTGTTTGGACGTAATTACCAAGATCGCAAACAATTAACTGCATTAACAAAAGCCATTAAAGCCGTCAGAGCTGATGTCATGATCAGTATTGACCATGAGGGTGGGCGTGTTCAGCGTTGTCGCACAGACGGCTTTACACACTTGCCAGCCATGAAAAAATTGGGCGATATCTGGTCTAACCAAGGTAAAAAAGCAACAGCAGAACATGCGCTGTTGGCTATGAATGCAGCAACCTCTGTTGGATTTGTTTTGGCTAGCGAATTAAGAGCTTGTGGCGTTGATTTTAGTTTTACGCCAGTGCTTGATTTAGATTTTGGCCGAAGTGGTGTTATTGGCGATCGCTCATTTAATCGTGACCCACAAATTTCAGCTAGCTTAGCTAAAAGCTTGAATCATGGATTGCAGTTGGCTGGTATGGCCAACTGCGGTAAGCATTTCCCTGGGCATGGCTGGGCTGAAGCGGATTCTCATATCGCTATTCCAGTGGATGAAAGATCCTTGAAGAGCATCATGAATGATGATGCTAAGCCTTATGAGTATCTTGGTTTAGGTTTGGCGTCGGTGATGCCCGCTCACGTTATCTATCCAAAAGTAGATAAACATCCAGCAGGGTTCTCTAAGGTTTGGTTGCAAGATATTTTAAGAAAGCAGCTTCAGTTCACAGGTGTGATTTTTAGTGACGACCTATCAATGGAAGGTGCTTCAGTTGCTGGTAGCGTTGTAAAAGGCGCTGAGATGGCTTTAAAGGCTGGTTGCGACCAAGTATTAATTTGTAATCGCCCTGATTTAGCAGATCAGTTGTTGAAAGATCTTCACTATGATCAAAAAGCCTTTGCAACATCTAGAGCACGCATTCAGAAGTTGATGCCAACATCGCAAGCCTTTTCTTGGGATGAGTTGCAGGCCAGTCCAGATTATCAAAAAGCGAAACATCAGCTTCAGAGCTTGAACTTAATTAATTAATGACCCAGGTGTACTCATGAAATCCTTTTTAAAACAATTATTACTTATCGCAGTTTTTCAAATATCTGTAGCTCCAGCTTATGCCGCACATCCTTTAGTTACTGAAGACACCGGTACGCAGGGTATAGGCGGCAATCAGGTGGAAGTTAATACAGATTGGCTAAAAGATGAGGGTGTTAAGTCTCGCGTATCTACAGTGACTCTAACGCGTGGTATTCAAGAGAATCTAGATGTCTTTTTGAATACACCCTATGCCTTATCAGAGCCTAATGGATTTAATGATGTGAGCTTAGGTTTTAAGTGGCGCTTCCTAGAAGCTGATGGATTGTCTTTAGGTTTAAAGCCTGAATACAGAATGGCTTCCGGGGATCAAGAAAAAAGTTTGGGTGATGGTCGCTCTGGTGAGGCTTTAACCTTTATGGTTCAGTACGAATGGGGTCCAATGACTTGGCTTTTTAATATTGGATCTGAGAGACATCGTTTTTCTGACCCAACTAAGCAGCAAGAGAATCGCCGTTACATCAATAAATCCTCTGTGGCTATGCTTTATGAGCTCAATGAGCAGTGGCATGTCTTGCTAGACTCTGGTGTGAGATCACATCAAACCAAAGCTGAAAAAACAGATCCTCAATTCGCTGTGCTTGGATTAATTCATCATGTTAATGATGATCTAGATTTAGATGTGGGTTACAAAAAATCACTCAATCACACTGAAACTGATAGGCAGATAGGCATTGGCGTCACATATCGATTTAAATAATAAGCACAAACATAAATCAAAAAAAACAGCAGGAATTAACATCTAAAAAAAGGGCTTAGAGAAAACTCTAAGCCCTTAGTCTTTTAAGACGGTCTGTTTATTTGCCCTGAGCTACTTGGCAAATTTTTGACATATTGTCTTGTTTTGCTAGATCCCAACAGAGTTTAATTAACTGGTCTGCTGTCTCTTTGCTAACAATAGGGTCTGATAGATTGTGGAATTTTTCTTCCAAGTTCTTATCAGTCATCGGGTTCTCAAGAGAGCCAATGGCATGTTTTACAAAAATATGAACTTGCTCACCATTCTTCAAGAATGCAGTCACGTCAGCTGAAGCCTCGTGGATAGAATCATCAACAGTGGCATTCACCTTATCGCGTAATTCAATCAACTTAGGATCTGTCACAACGTGATCAAGGAACTCTTCTTCACCTGCTTTGCCGTACATCAAGCCTGCAGCGCAACCGTGATAAACGCTGAATTTTGCCTGTAAGCCATCAGCCGGAGTTTTTTTGCCAGTGAGTTCTAGAACTAATGAGTGAACACGCAGTTCGATTTTTTGAACATCTTCTGGTTTAACGCCTTTGGCTTTGAGCTGTGCGCAAGCATCGATACTTGGATGAATCACGATGCCGCATGCAAAAGGCTTATATGCGTTGAAAGAGATTTCAAAACGTTGACCTAACTCATCAGTAATTTCTGACCAGTCACATTTTGTTGAAATCGTTTGGATCATGCCGCGAGGAGCTTCTAAGGCTTTTGCGCTAGCTGTAAAACCATGTTTAGCCAAAAGGGCTGAGCGCAGGCCTGCGCTAGCTGCACCACCTGGATGGAATGGTTTAGTCATTGTTCCAAATTGTTCTCTCATGCCTACTGGCTGGGATGCTGCAATACCAATCGCCATGGCAGTTTTCTCTTTATCAAGCTTGAGTAATCTTGAGCAAGCAGCAGCAGCGCCCACAGTGCCAGTTGATCCAGTAATGTGCCAACCGCGATCGTAGTGATCTGGGTACATGCAATTACCGATACGGCAGGCCACATCAATACCAATAACCAAAGCGTCAATCATTTCGCGGCCGCTTGATTTTGTCTTCTCAGACAAGGCAAGAATCGCGGAAGCAACTGGGCCAGCAGGGTGGATGATGGTCTTCAAGTGAGTGTCATCAAAGTCAAATGTGTGTGAGCTAATGCCATTGATTAAAGCTGCTGAACACATATCTACTTTTTCTTTGCGACCCAAAATACTTGCTTGTTGTGTTGGGTCTAGCTCTTGAATCGCATGCAATGCCGCATCAACGCTTTCGTGGGTAGCTGCACCAATAGCGCAACCTAACCAGTTCAAGAATGTACGATGCGCCTCATGTTCTACAGAGTCATCCCAACCCTTTGAAGGGTGGGATGAAATGTAGTTCGCCAAGATTTGCGTAATTGCTGGTGCGTTGTGATCCGCTTTTACTTGTGTATTAATTGCCATAACTTATTTCTTTTACTTTTCTCTATTAATTAATCTAGTTGAATCTTTTTCTCTTTTGCTAGCTTGGTCCAGCGAGCAATGTCTGCCTGAATATATTTACCAAACTCATCAGGTGTCATTGGTGTTGGTTCGATCGCTTCTTGAGCTAATTTAGCTTTCAATTCTGGTGAAGTTAAAACCTTTGCTAAACCATCATTCAATGTTTTAACAATAGCTGGTGGCATGTTTGCTGGACCGACTACGCCGTACCATTGAACCGCATCAAAACCTTTAAGACCTGCTTCTTCAAGCGTTGGGATATCTTTAACAGTTGGGTGACGAGCTTTGCCAGTAATAGCTAAGATTTTCATCTTGCCAGCTTTAACGTGTGGAAGGGCTGCTGCCAAACCTGGGAACATCACTTGTGTCTGACCACCAATCAAATCAGTGATGGCTGGTGCGATGCCACGGTATGGAATATGAACCATGAACACATTTGTTTGTGCTTTAAATAGTTCTGCTGATAGGTGAGTTAGTGAACCTTGACCTGCTGATCCATAACTGACCTTGCCTGGATTAGCTTTTAAGTAGGCCACTAATTCTTTCACATTGTTAACAGGTAATGAGTTGTTAACAACTAAAGCATTAGGCGTGCTGCCGATCATGCCAATCGCTGTGAAATCTTTAACAGCGTCATAAGGTAATTTGCGTGTTGCTGGGCTTGTGCCGTGTGTTGCAACATAGCCTTGCATGATGGTGTAGCCATCTGGTGTTGCGCGAGCAGTGTTTTGTGATGCAATCACACCGCCACCACCACCTTGGTTATCGACAACGATTGTCTGACCAAGTACTTTGCCTAATTTGTCCATCACTTCACGACCAACCATATCTGAGCCACCGCCAGCGGCTACGGGAACAATGTATTTGATCGGTTTATTAGGGTAGTTTGATTGTGCTGATACCAGTTGAACTTGGCTAATTAAAGTCACTGCACCAAGTACTTTCAAAGCACTGATAGCTATTTTCTTCATAAATTGTCTCCATCATTTTTATAATATTTACTGCACTAACAATATAACGATTTTTTACAATTGATGTTTGAGTTTCTTGCCAGAAATAGCAAAGAAAAAAGCTATCAGTACGATAGCTTTTTATGCGAGTCTAACTTTAGCTGTTAGGTACTCTTTGTCGCCATGTTGATCTTCAGCCAGGCGAAGGGCTTCTCTTTCAAATTCAACAATCCCTGAGTTGAGCCTTTGGCGATCTAGAGAGATCACGTAGGTCCACACAAGAGAGTGGTCTTTTCTTTTAAATACGTCGACTATTTTTCTCATATTCCATTCTTTCTCGAACACCCACAAGTTAACACCAAACACTAGATTTAGTTATAAGTGTTTGCCATTACCCTAGCTGTTGTATTTCTTACAGCCACTCAAACATATAATTTCTAAATAATATATAATTAAATATATTGTAAAGAAGTGAATTAATAAGTGTTTATAAATCAAGGGGGAATGGGTATGAATTCAAATATAAAAGCGCAAGCTTCTGAGGTGCTCAGTAAAGGGTGGAGCCCTTATCTAGCAGGTGCCTTGGTGGGTGTTTTAGCGATTGTCTCAGTGTATTTAACAAGCACATTGATGGGGAAGTCGAACTACCTAGGCGCTTCGACAACTTTTGTTCGAGCAGCCGGATTTATTTTTCAAAGTGTTGATCCAACGCACGTTGCCGAAAACGCTTATTACCTAAAAGAAAAAGTAAAAGTAGATTGGCAATTCATGATGATCATTGGCATTTTCTTTGGTGCATTGGTGTCTTCTTTGATGGATAAAAGTTTTAAGTTAGAAGCTGTTCCTGCTATCTGGGAAAAAAGATTTGGCCCATCTATTACAAAACGCGCAATCTTTGCCTTCTTGGGTGGCATTGTTGCCATGATCGGAGCACGGTTGGCTGATGGTTGTCCGAGTGGTCATGGCTTGAGCGGAATGATGCAGTTATCGGTGAGTGCATTTGTTGCCTTAGCTATGTTCTTTGGCATTGGCGCGTTAGTTGCTAACCTTATTTATAGAAAGGCGTAATCATGTCAACAGAACAAATTTTAGGTTTGGTAACAGGTTTATCTTTTGGCTTCTTATTACAAAAAGGTCGAGTTTTACGATATGACAAACAAGTATCAGCGATGCTCTTTCAAGATATGACCATTTTGAAGTTCATGCTATCTGCAATTATTGTTGGTATGTTTGGCATTCTTGCTTTGAATGATTTAGAAGTCATCAAGCTAAGCCATAAAGCAATGAACGTCGGCGCCATTGTGATTGGTGGTGCACTGTTTGGTATTGGTTGGGCTGTCATGGGATTCTGTCCAGGAACATCAGTTGGCGCATTAGGAGAGGGTCGTTGGCATGCCATTTTTGGTGTTGCAGGCATGATCGCTGGTGCTGCCATCTATGCAGAGTTATTCCCGTTCTTTAAATCAACAGTTCTATCCTGGGCTGATTTTGGCAAGATTGGTTTATCAGAGGCTTTGGGTATCAACCATTGGATCATTGCAATTATCTTTACAGTCATAACACTGGCAATGTTTAGATGGTTTGAGAAAAAAGGTCTATAAGATCAATTTAGTTGTATCAATAAAAAAGCCATCTTTAGCGATAAAGATGGCTTTTTAGTTTGTGGTTTTAATGCCTAGTCTGTCTTTTTCATTTTGATGCTGATGCCATCAAACTCAAAAGTAGCTTTATCCCCATCAATGTTTTTATAAACTGCCTCCCAGTGTTTGCCGTCAGAACTTAATTCTTTGACGAGGGTGTAAGCAGGTGTCGTAGGTAGCAAAGGTTGGTGTGTGTAATGGAATAAAAATCCATACATATACTCAACGTAAAGATGTTTGGGTGCACCATGATGGCTCATTTTTTTGCTCCCGACTTTAGGTTATCCACAGAAAATGTTTATAACTTGATCAGTATTAATCAGAATCCTACTTAATTCAAGCCACTAGGTTGTTTGCTTAAAAAAGTGGCACTTCATAAATACTATGCCATATTTAATTCCATTTTGAGAAGATGGAAATCATTATCTTTTCTAGAAAATAAAAAACCACCCGAAGGTGGCTCTTTATTAACTAAAAGAGGATCTACTGAGAGATCTAATTAGTTAGCACGGCTACGGTATTCGCCTGTACGTGTATCAATTTCAATCTTGTCACCTTCGCTACAGAACAATGGCACTTGTAGTTCGTAGCCAGTTGCGATCTTAGCGTTCTTTAATACGCGACCTGAGCTTGTATCGCCCTTAACTGCTGGTTCTGTATAAGTGATTTCACGAATCACGATAGTTGGCAATTCAACTGAAAGTGCTTTACCTTCGTAGAAAACAACTT
>JAHEBW010000032.1 GCA_024642065.1 Polynucleobacter sp.
TTACCTTATTGAGTGGCATCACTTTGGGCCGCTTCAAAAAAAGTCGTTCATAAATCGTGCTACAGATTGAGACCTGGTGGTTGTTTGCTTTACCCATTGTTTTTGGATTGGGTTGGCTAGGTGCTTGCTGGGATATGCGTTTAGAAAAACGCGAAGATGAAATAGAACGTTTAGCTCAGCAAAAATCAACCTTCAAAGGTTTGAATCTTTTGCTCAATGAAGAGCCTGATAAAGCGATTGATGCGCTGGTGCAGATTGCACAATTAGATCCAGAAACAACAGAGTTGCACTTTGCTTTGGGCAGCTTATTTCGTCGCCGTGGCGAAACTGAAAGAGCTATTCGAGTCCACCAACATTTGGCGGGCCGAGCAGATTTGCCATCAAGGCATCGCGACCATGCGGCCTATGAATTGGGTCGTGACTTCTTAAGGGCTGGCTTACTCGATAGAGCTGAGACATCTTTGCACCAAGTGGGTAGCCATAGTAAATATGGCATTCCTGCTAAAGAAAGCTTATTGGAGATGTACCAGATTGAAAAAGACTGGGCAAAGGCCATTATTGCTTCTCAAGAATTAGAAGTATTGCAGGGTAAGAGTCATCACAAAGAGATTGCCCACTTTCATTGTCAATTAGCTGAAGAAGCATTGGCACGTAAAAATAGTGGTGTTGCACTTGAGCATATTGAGTATGCAATGCAAGCTGTGCCTAACCATCCTCGTGCAACTATTTTGAAGGGCGATTGGTTTGTTGCTCAAAATCAATTGGAGCAAGCCTTAAGTGCTTGGACCCTCATCGCTAAAAATCATGTAGCTTATTTGCCGATAGTTGCTGACCGCTGGATTGATGTTCATAAAGTATTGGGCAAAGCTAATGAAGGTTTGCAAACGCTGATTGATGCCTTGCAAACTCAAGCTGGCGGTGAGTTGTTAGATATTACTTTTAAGCATGTGATGGCTTTGCAGGGTGTGCCTCAGGCTGAAGCCCTCATGACTGAAGTCATGCGTCATACGCCTAGCTTAAGTGCTATGGCTTTAAGGGTGCAAGCGCGTTTGATGTTGGCGGAAGTTGCGCAAAATGACAAATCAGCCCAAGAATTTAAAGCTTCCTTGGGAATCTTGAAGCAAAGAACTAATTCATTAGCTAGATATACATGTGGCAACTGCGGATTTAGAGCGCGACGTTTTTATTGGCAGTGCCCAGGATGCAATCATTGGGAATCATATTCACCAAGACGTGGTGAAGGTGCTGCTCCATCAGGTCCATCGATGTAATGAGTGGACTTCATTTATAAAAGTACAGACAGAAAATAGACACTATGGACATTCAATTATCTGCAGCTGATATTCAACAATTCCGCCAAGCAAGATTGCTAGTTGTGGGTGATGTGATGTTGGATCGCTATTGGTTTGGTGACACTGAAAGAATTTCACCAGAAGCACCAGTGCCTGTTGTATTGGTTAGTAAAAATGATGAGCGCTTGGGTGGTGCTGCTAACGTGGCTCGTAATGCAGCAAGTATTGGTGCGCAAATCTCAATCTTGGGTGTGGTGGGTGATGATGAGCCAGGCAGACGCATTGAAGAGTTGTTAGAGGCGCAAGGCGTCAAAAGCTTTTTACAGCGCGATGCGAGCTTGCCTACAACGGTTAAGTTGAGAGTGGTTGCTCGTCAGCAACAATTAATTCGCTTGGATTTTGAGCAGGCTCCAACGCATGAAGCACTTTTAAATAAATTAGAGCAATTTCAGTCTTTGCTTTCTGAAGTTGATGCAGTCATCTTTTCTGATTACGGCAAAGGTGGCTTGACTCATGTGACAAAAATGATTGAAGCAGCACGAGCTGCTGGAAAAGTTGTTTTAGTTGATCCTAAGGGTGATGACTACAGTAAATATCAAGGCGCAACAATTATTACGCCGAATCGCTCAGAGCTAAGGCAGGTAGTCGGTCGTTGGAAAGACGAAGCTGACTTAACGGCAAAAGCTCAAAAATTAAGAGAAGATTTGAAATTAGAGTGCCTGCTATTAACAAGATCTGAAGAGGGTATGAGTTTGTTTACTGCTCAAGGCGTTGAGCATGTAAAAGCTCAGGCTCGCGAAGTTTTTGATGTGTCTGGAGCTGGTGACACGGTGATTGCAACCATGGCTGTTGCCTTGGCTGCAAAATGGCCTGCAGGCCAAGCAATGAAATTAGCAAATAAAGCTGGCGGCATTGTCGTTGGTAAATTGGGTACAGCAACAGTATCTTTAGAGGAATTGCAATGACTTATATCGTGACCGGCGCAGCTGGTTTTATTGGCGCAAATCTTGTGCAAGCACTTAATGCTCGAGGCATTAAGGATGTGATTGCTGTTGATGAGTTAAAGCCTGCTGATAAATATCGCAATCTTGCTGATTTAGAAATTAGTGACTATCTAGATAAGTCGGAGTTTGTTGAAGCTTTTGCTAAAGGAAAATTTGGCAAGGTTGAGGCCATTTTCCATGAGGGAGCATGTTCTGACACGATGGAGACTGATGGTCAATACATGATGGCTAATAACTATCGTTATTCATTAGACTTATTGGATATCTGTACTGCTCAAAAGGTACCATTTTTGTATGCTTCATCTGCTGCAACTTATGGTGGATCTGATGTCTTTAAGGAAAGTCGTGAATTTGAAAAGCCATTAAACGTTTATGGCTACTCCAAGTTCTTATTTGATCAAATCGTGCGCCAACGTTTTGCGCAAAAGAAAACAACAGCTCAAGTTGTTGGTTTCCGTTACTTCAATGTGTATGGTCCTCGTGAATCTCATAAAGGGCGCATGGCGTCTGTAGCATTTCATCACTACCATCAGTTTTTAGAGTCTGGCGCCGTAAAACTTTTTGGTGAATATGGTGGTTATGCTGAGGGTGAGCAAAAAAGAGACTTTGTGTCTGTTGAAGATGTGGTGAAGGTCAATCTCTTTTTCCAAGAGCATCCTGAAAAAAGCGGTATTTTTAATTTAGGTTCTGGAAGAGCTCAGCCATTTAACGACGTTGCTAGGTCAGTGATTAATTCACTAAGAGCAATTAAAGGTGAAAGAGAATTATCTTTGCCTGAATTGGTTGATGAGCATCTAGTTGAATATATTGCCTTCCCAGATGCTTTAAGAGGTAAATACCAATCATTCACCCAGGCAGATTTGACTCAATTACGAGCAGCTGGTTATTCGTCTGACTTCTTAACTGTTGAGCAGGGCGTCAGAAAATATATGACATGGTTGTCAGAAAATTCTGATTTTTTAGCTCAGCCGCTTTAAAGACATTTTTGAGTCAACGATCGCGTTGACTCTTCGTTAAGGAAAAGCTTCATCACTTGATGAGGCTTTTTTCTTTATGAGGAGTCATATGTTATTTAATTTGTCATTTAAAGTAATTCAGATCTTTCTTGCTTCCATTTTTGGTTTGATGGTGTTGCATGGTCAAGCAAATGCTGCTGTGGAAGTTAATTCAGCAGATCAAGCAGCGCTTGAATCAGTTCGGGGGTTGGGGCCATCTAAGGCGCAAGCTATTTTGGCTGAGAGAAAAAAGAATGGTCCCTTTAAAGACTCTAATGATTTGCATACCAGGGTAAAGGGGATTGGAGAAAAAACAGTTGAGCGCTTAATGAAGAATGGCTTAACAGTTAATAGCAAAGCACTTGCTCCAGATGCCAAGCCAAAATCAAATAAGCAAGACGCCAAAAAATCATCTGGACCTGATGGTGCTAAAGAATCAAAGAGATCTTCCAAGAAAAGCCCCAAAGACTCTGATGGTGACAGTTCAACTCAAACCAAGTCTAAAAGTAACAAATCAAAAGAAGCCAAAGAAAGTAAATAAGAGCAAGGAAGTTAAACGCGTAAAAAGAGTTTTGGCTAAGCCGTAAGACCTAGACATATGTTTGCTATCGAAATACATTAAGATAGTGGCATATGTCTACAACACGCCCTAACTATCCTACGATTGCCCAAACTGTTGGGCATACACCTCTTGTTCGTTTGCAACGCATCCCTGGTGCCGGCAATGCGGAACGTAATAACGTCATCTTGGGTAAGCTGGAAGGCAATAATCCAGCAGGCTCAGTCAAAGATCGCCCGGCTCTATCGATGTTTATGCGCGCAGAAGCGCGAGGTGACATTAAGCCTGGAGATACTCTGATTGAGGCAACCAGTGGCAATACCGGCATTGCGTTAGCCATGGTGGCAGCTATTTTGGGTTACAAAATGATTTTGGTGATGCCTGAAAATCAAAGTATTGAGCGTCGTCAAAGTATGGCTGCGTATGGCGCTGAACTTGTTTTGACGCCATCTACTGGCGGCATGGAATACGCTAGAGATTACGCAGTGCAACTTCAAAAAGAAGGTAAGGGCATCATTCTTGATCAATTTGCGAACAAAGATAATCCTTTGGCGCACATTGAATCCACTGGTCCAGAAATTTGGGCAGATACTCAAGGTCAAATTACGCACTTTGTCTCAGCGATGGGAACAACCGGCACGATCACGGGTGTCTCTATCTATCTCAAAGAGCAAAATCAAAATATCCAAATTATTGGTGCTCAACCTGAGGATGGCTCTCAGATCCCGGGTATCCGAAAGTGGTCACCTGAATATATTCCTAAGATTTATTCTGACGCTAAAGTCGATCGTATTGAGTATGTCAGCCAAGCAGCTGCCGAAGATATGACCAGACGTCTTGCAAGAGAAGAAGGTATTTTCTGTGGTATCTCTGCAGCGGGCGCGCTGGTTGTTGCCCTAAGAATTGCTGAACGTGTTGAAAATGCCACGATTGTTTTTATTGTTTGTGATCGCGGTGATCGTTACCTATCAACAGGTGTTTTCCCAGCTTAATCTTTTTTCTTTTTCACGGTTTGTTTGGAAGAGGACTTTTTAGTCCTCTTTGCCTTTTTTGAGGGCTGTTTGGCATCCCCCTGCATAACAGGCATTTCGCCTTTTAAGACTTCTGCAAATTCAGCCACTGATTGTGCGTAAAAGAAGCTTCGGTTGTAGTCGCAAATGGCGATGAAGTTTCTGAGTCCCACAACATGCTTTGTGCTTGTGCCACCCTGACCGTCAGGGCTAGGTAGGTCAACAACAAGGCTAGGTGTTTCTGGGGGCAGGTTGGTGCTGGCAATCATATTTTTTTGAAGCATGTCACCTAACTTGATTTTTGCTTTAGGTTCGCCATCCGCCAACTCTTTAGCGGCTCGTTGAGCTTCATCACCAGGAAGAAGTTCAAGGTACACGGGTTCATTCTTAATCCAACCATGAGCCTTTAAAAAATTAGCCACGCTAGCAATAGCGTCTTGAGGTGAGTTTCTTAAATCAATCTTGCCATCTTGGTCACCATCCACTGCAAATCTCAGAATGCTGCCGGGCATAAATTGAGGTAATCCAATTGCGCCAGCATAAGAACCGTTTTGATTGAGGCAAGCCTTAAATGGTTTTGCCTTTGGGTTTTCTTTCCAGCAAAGAAGAACCAGGTCTTCCAATTGGTTTTTAAATAAAGTTTCTCGAGCTTTCCTGTTAGGGGTATCTGGGTATTGGAAGCCTAAGGTTACTAAGGTATCTCTGACAGAGAAGTTGCCCATATTGCGACCGTAGATGGTCTCAACGCCAATGATCGAAACAATCACCTCTGCAGGTACGCCAGTCTTATCGGAAGTCTCTTTGATAAAGGCCTGATGCTTTTTCCAGAATTGCTGTCCTGCAGCAAGTCTTTTAGGCTCTACAAAGCGGCTTCGATACACTTTCCAGTTTTTCTGGAACCCTGGAGGTGGAGGAAGCACTAGTTTTTTGATAGATGGGATAGTTTTCGCATCTTCAAAAGCATTTTGTAAGTCAGCTAATGGAATATGATGGTCTTGGCTTAGTTTTGCTAAAAACGGAGCTAAAGAATCAGGTTTTTTATCGCTCTCATTGCGCATCTCCTGCACTTTGCTCGGAATATTTTCTGAACGAGTGCTTGTGGTTGTAGAGCAGGCAGATAGTAGCGCTATAGCAAGACTAGCAGCCAATGCTAATCTGGTTTTTTGAGTAGATTGAAATATATTTTTAAGCAATTGATTTCAGGTTATCTAATTGGAAGTAGTTATACCGATTATCCACGGATTTTTTTAGATTGATATGAGTACTGCCTATATAAGTCACACAGATTGTTTGCGCCATGAAATGGGGCGGCATCATCCTGAGTGTCCGGAACGTTTGCAAGCGATTGAAGATCAGTTAATTCTTAGCCGAATTGATTACTTCTTTACTCGTATCGATCCGCCTTTGGCTAGTGAAGATCAGTTGGCTTTGGTGCATACCAAAGAGCATATAGAAAAGATTAAGTCTCATACGCCGCAAGAGGGGTATTACTCTATTGATGGTGATACCACGATGAACCCCCATACATGGCAAGCTGCGCTACGTTCGGCTGGCGGCGCCATTGCCGCTGTTGATGCAGTGATGAGCGGCCAAGTTAAAAATGCCTTTACTTGTTTGAGGCCGCCAGGTCATCACGCTGAACCAAATCAAGCAATGGGGTTTTGTTTTTTTAACAATATTGCTATTGCTGCTAAACATGCGCTAGAACACCATGGTCTTGAGCGCGTTGCTGTCATTGATTTTGATGTCCATCACGGTAACGGTACTGAGGCAGCTTTTAAAAATGACGAACGCGTTTTGATGTGTAGTTATTTTCAGCATCCGTTTTATCCTTACTCTGGCGCGGATTTGAATTTACCCAATATGCTTAATGTGCCACTTCCTGCTTATGCGGCAGGTGATGCTGTGCGCGAAGTGGTTGAGCTTCAATGGTTGCCTCGTTTGAGAGACTTTAAACCGCAATTTATTTTCATATCAGCTGGCTTTGATGCGCATCGTGAAGACGATATGGGTCAAATGGGTTTAGTTGAGGCTGATTATGCGTGGATCACTCGTCAGTTAATGACTGTAGCTAATGAAACTGCGCAAGGTCGCATCGTTAGCTGTTTAGAAGGTGGGTACAACCTGTCCGCCTTGGCTAGAAGCGTTGTAGCCCATTTGAAAGAGCTAGCAGACCTGTCATAGCTCATGGGTTGGGTAAGAATCCTATAAAATAGAGATTCTTACAGTCCTATACATAAACAGGTATCCATCGTATGAAAATTTTGGTCGCTGTTAAGCGAGTTGTTGATTACAACGTGAAGGTACGCGTTAAATCTGACAACACAGGCGTTGATATTGCCAACGTTAAGATGAGTATGAACCCATTTGACGAAATTGCCATGGAAGAGGCTGTGCGTCTTAAAGAGGCAGGTATTGCAACAGAAGTGATTGCAGTTTCTTGCGGTGTGACTCAATGCCAAGAGACCTTAAGAACAGCGATGGCTATTGGCGCTGACCGTGGGATCTTAGTTGAGACTGATGTTGACTTACAGCCTTTGGCGGTTGCCAAGATTTTGAAAAACTTGGTGGAAAAAGAGCAAGCTCAATTAGTCATACTAGGTAAACAAGCCATTGATGATGACAGTAACCAAACAGGCCAAATGTTGGCAGCACTATTAAATGTGCCGCAAGCAACATTTGCTTCTAAAGTTCAAGTGAGCAATGGCCAAGCCTTGGTGACTCGTGAGGTTGATGGCGGCTCTGAGACATTGACCCTAAATATTCCGGCAGTGATTACTGCTGATTTGCGATTGAATGAACCTCGCTACGCTACCTTGCCTAACATCATGAAGGCCAAGAAAAAGCCTTTAGATATAGTTAAGCCTGAAGATTTAGGTATTGATGTCAGCCCAAGATTAAAAACAATTCGAGTTGAAGATCCTCCTAAGCGTAAAGCTGGGGTTATTTTGCCGGACGTTAAAACCTTGGTTGAGAAACTTAAAAATGAAGCGAAGGTGATCTAAATGACATCTCTTGTAATTGCTGAACACGATAATCAATCACTCAAGCCGGCTACTCTTAATACTGTTGCTGCTGCTATCGCTTGTGGCGGAGATGTTCATGTCCTAGTGGCAGGGCACTCTGCAGGCGCTGCCGCTACTGCGGCATCTCAAATAGCAGGTGTATCCAAAGTGATTCATATGGATGCACCGTATTTAGAAAATGGCTTGGCTGAAAACTTAGCGCAACAGATCTTATCGATCGCTTCTAACTACAGCCATATTTTGGCGCCTGCAACAGCTTCTGGTAAAAATGTTTTGCCACGTGTTGCGGCCATATTGGATGTTGCTCAAGTGTCAGATGTAATGAAAGTTATTTCTGCGGATACTTTTGAGCGACCTATCTATGCAGGTAATGCGATTGCCACAGTTCAGGCGACTGATTCCATCAAGGTATTAACAGTTCGAACAACTAACTTTGAGGCAGTAGCTTCAAGTGGTGGTTCTGCAGTTATTGAAGCTCATGCTGCTGTTGCTGATACAGCTCAATCTCAATTCGTTAGCAAAGACATCACTCAATCTGCACGCCCAGAATTATCTGCTGCAAAAATTATTGTTTCAGGTGGTCGTGCTCTTGGTTCGGCAGAACAATATCAGGCGATCTTAGAACCTTTGGCGGATAAGTTGGGCGCCGCTTTGGGAGCCTCTCGTGCTGCTGTTGACTCTGGTTTTGTGCCCAATGATTACCAAGTTGGCCAAACTGGAAAAATTGTTGCTCCAGATCTTTATATTGCAGTTGGTATATCCGGTGCGATTCAGCACATCGCTGGAATGAAAGATTCGAAAGTCATCGTTGCGATTAACAAAGATCCAGAAGCGCCGATTTTTGCTGTGGCTGATTATGGTTTGGTGGCTGATTTATTCACTGCCGTTCCTGAAATGTTGGCAGAGTTATCTTAGATAGATCTTTTTACCAAAAATAAAAAAGGTGACGAATGTCACCTTTTTTATTGGAAGATTGATGGAGTCTTTATTGCGATATTTTTTTGGCTGCTTCGAATTGGCTAATAAAGTGTTGTTCAAAAGCTATGGCGAGACCACTCATCAAAACGGCAGCGCCTAGCATCAGCGAAACAATCACACACAGCACTACTAACCAGCCTGATTGGCTTTGCACAGAACTCTGAGCGTTAAATTGAGCGTCCCATTTTTCATCAGGTCGTAAACCAAAAACAATCGTGGTCAGCCAGCTTGCTTCGATCGCTATAAATCCTGCTGTTGCCAATATCCAACCAAGTGTTGATGACATGCCAGATGCGCCGAGTAATTTCCAGCCTAGTACTCCAGCAAAAAGAGCGCTCATTTGTAACCATGCCCAAATATTGCCCAAACCTTTGAGGTATAAAACATTGAGACCTGTTCCTGGAGCAAGGAGACCTAAGGCGCAAAACAGTAATTTATTTTTATGCATGACGTATTGTATTGAGTTAACGCAGAGCTGCTATCAAATTAATTTTTGAGTCCAAAACTCAAAACTTCTCCGTCGCGGGTCATGATCAATAAACGATCACCATCTCTGACCATGGTTCGATAGTCGGCCAGATAGCTCAAAAATTTATATTCCAATTCTGCCGTGTGTGGGCCGCAAGCTTTTCTTGTGCTGGCAATTTTTTCTAAAAGAAAGCCCCAGTCACTACCGGCAACCTGTGCTGTGTAGAGATTGCAACCGCTAGAACCCGAGGCAGTTTTGCCATCTGCTGAAATATGAAGGGTGATGGGCTCACCATTTCCACGATGTGGAATCCCTCTTAAACGCGTTTTACCGTCATTGGGGCTGGTGTAGTGCCATCTGATCAACTCCCACTGGCTGCCTGCCATATCTCTGCTTGGAGGGGCATTCACAGCGGTACAAGCCGGCATGACTTGGGCGCAACCACCAAGAAATATCGAAAAGCTAGCTAAAAATACCCAAAATAGGGGCTTGGACTGGGGTTTGGACATGGGTTACCTTAATTTTTTGGCCTTACTGGCAATTCTGCGATAGAATACGTGGTTTATTTCAGCATTGTAAGGAACTCACATGGTCGTCATTCGACTCGCACGCGGCGGTTCAAAAAATCGTCCTTTCTTTAGCATCGTTGCTACTGACAAACGTAATCGTCGTGACTCAAATTTTATTGAGCGCATTGGTTATTACAACCCAAGCGCAGTGGAAACAGAACAAGGTTTCCGTATTGCTCAAGATCGTTTGACTTACTGGCAAGGTGTTGGTGCTCAATTGTCACCAACAGTTGCACGTTTGATCAAAGGTGCTCCAAAGGCTTAAGTCTTGGATGATGGTGTTGTTGAAACATCATCGCTGTAGTATTTTTCATCGAATCATTCTTCGGAGGTTCTCATGACTCAAGTAATGAGTCCTCCGGCTGATTTGATTCTAGTCGGGCACATACTCGACGCGCAGGGGATTAGAGGCTTGGTGAAAATCAAACCTTATTCCAAAGATCCTGAAGCGCTATTTTCAGCACCTACTGTTTGGTTAGTGAAGCCGCCTGCTGTGGCTGATTCATCACGCCCATACCTTGTTAAAACCGCTAAAGAGCATAGCGGGCATGTCTTGTTAGGGCTTGATGGTTTAAGTGATCGTGACCAAGCATTGGCCCTGAAGGGTTCTGCGGTTTACGTTAGCCGTGAAGATTTCCCGGAAGATGAAGATGATCAGGATAGTTTTTATTGGGTTGATTTGATCGGTTTGCCGGTGCTGAATCTGCAAGGTCAGGCTCTGGGTCTGGTTGTTGATTTGATGGACAACGGCGCTCAATCCATACTTTGCGTTAGAGCTGATGATCAAAAGGACGATCGTTTGATTCCTTTTATTCAGTCAGTCATTCATTCTGTGAATAAAAATCCAGAAGATCCTGATCGTAAGATCGTGGTGGACTGGCAGTTGGATTGGTAATTCTCATATATTGATCATTCACTATGCGTTTTGATGTTGTCACCATCTTCCCTGAAATGTTCTCAGCCATCAGCGCTTGGGGTGTAACGGGGCGCGCTGTGGATCAAGGTCTTGCAAGTATTAAAACTTGGAATCCAAGAGACTTTACAACTGATGCCCGAAGAACAGTGGACGATCGAGCATACGGCGGTGGCCCAGGCATGGTGATGATGGCTAAGCCCTTGGAAGATGCTCTGGATGCTGTGGCGCTCGACCAAGGTGCCAAAAAAGGCCCAGTTATATTGCTTTCTCCTCAAGGTGAGCGATTTAATCAAAAGATGGCAGCTGATATCCTCAATTTAGAGACAGTTACCTTCATTTGCGGTAGATATGAGGCTATTGACCAGCGTTTGGTAGATAGAAGAGTGGATAAAGAGATCAGTTTGGGTGATTTTGTTGTGTCTGGAGGTGAAATTCCTGCCATGGCGGTCATGGATGCTGTGATTAGATTGATCCCAGGTGCCTTAGGGGACGCGGATTCTGTGGCTCAGGACAGCTTTATGGACGGTCTTTTGGACTGTTACCACTACACCAGACCTGAAAATTATGAAAATTTATTGGTTCCAGACGTGCTTTTAGGCGGACATCACGCTAAAATAGCGGATTACCGTCGGAAACAATCTTTGGAGCTGACGTTAAAGCGGCGACCTGATTTAATTGATCGGGCTCGTGAGCAAGGCTTGT
>JAHEBW010000003.1 GCA_024642065.1 Polynucleobacter sp.
GGGTTTTTTCTTAAAAACGTGACTATATCGATAAAACTGATATTTGGCACAAATTCTTTTACTTCTTCGTGAATCAATAGCCTATGCCAGCCCTAAAAGGCCAGCTAAACAACATACTATTTGGAAAATATGACAAAAAAGGGGCTATTTAGCCCCTTAGAGCTTAATTTAAGTCTTAGGAAGGGTTACGCCAACCTGCCCTTGGTATTTGCCACCACGATCTTTGTAAGAGGTCTCGCAAATCTCATCACTCTCAAAGAATAGAACCTGGGCGCAACCTTCGCCTGCGTAGATCTTTGCTGGCAATGGTGTTGTATTGGAGAACTCTAGAGTGACATAACCTTCCCACTCTGGTTCAAAAGGTGTGACGTTAACAATAATGCCGCAACGTGCATAGGTACTCTTACCTAAACAAACCGTTAAAACGCTTCTAGGAATCTTGAAGTATTCAACTGTGCGAGCCAATGCAAAAGAATTCGGTGGAATGATGCAAACATCACCCTTGAAATCCACAAAGGACTTGTCGTCGAAATTCTTAGGATCAACGATAGTGCTATTGATATTGGTAAAAATCTTGAACTCATTCGCGCAGCGAATGTCATAGCCATAGCTTGAAGTGCCATAACTCACAATCTTGTTGCCAGCTTCGTCCTTACGGATTTGGCCAGGCTCAAATGGTGAAATCATGTCGTGCTCTTCGCACATGCGGCGGATCCAGCGGTCAGATTTAATAGTCATAACTCGTATTTTGACATATTCAACTGAGTAGCACTGTATTTTTAATAGCTAAAAATTACCTGGAAATCGCGGGTTACTTCTGTAAAAGAAGTAATTCTTCATGGGTATTAATGTTTGCAAAAGCCGCCAAATCATCAAAAATCACTGGGGCAGTTTTCAAGGCATCAAACCACTTATCAATCTTGCGTCCGCCGCCACCCAAAAACGTTGTCAGGGAAGTAACAACAGTTGACTTCATCAAACAGAAAACTGGGTGCGACATAACTTGACCATTCTCCATAGTCGCTGCATAAGCCACATCTAAATCTTGAATGATTAAAGCTTGAGACAACTTCTCGACCAAATCCATAGGGAATCTAGGTGAATCACATGGAACAGTTATTAAATATGGGTGTTCACAAGCTTCAAGCCCCGCCTGAAAACCCGCTAAAGGCCCAGCAAAATCACCAATCACATCAGGAATAACAACAACTCCCATTGACTCGTAGGCAGCTAGATTACGATTAGCATTTACTCTCACCATATCAACCTGGGGTTCTAAGCGCATGATGGTGTGCATAGCCATAGGCGCGCCCTTGAATGGCTGCAAACCTTTATCTGCTCCACCCATTCTTTGGCCTCGGCCACCAGACAAAACTAAACCAGAAATTAAATCACGCGGAATGGACATCAGCAGCCTTTGAAATTAAGCGATCAACGCCGCTATAAACTAAATAATGTTCACCACTACAACGGCCTAACAATGTGAGCTTGACTTGATTAGCCATATCCAGGCCCATCGCCGTAACACCAGAGCGCGATAGCAAAAATGGGATGCCCATTTGAGCACCCTTGATGACCATCTCTGAAGTCAACCTGCCAGTTGTGTAGAAAATTAGATCTTCACCTTCTTGTTGGTTTAACCACATCAATCCAGCAATTGAATCGACTGCATTATGGCGTCCAACATCTTCAATAAAATGCAGCAACTCAGCATGGTCACCACAATTCTTAAATACTGCACAAGCATGAACAGAACCCGCTTGCTTGTAAATCGAGTCGCGAGTTCTGATGTGATTCACAATTTGGTAAATGGCGGATTGTTCAATTTTTGCGGTATCGGACAATCTGATTTGATCAATATCATCCAATAAACTTCCAAATACAGTTCCTTGGCCACAACCAGTTGTTACAACTCGACGACTAGTTTTATCTTCAATATTGACAGTATTGCCAATTGTTTTAACAGCCGCAGATTCAGTTTCCCAATCAACCTGAATACTCTCGATCATATCGATAGATGGCACTAGTCTTTGATTACGCAAGTAACCCAAAACAAGCGCTTCAGGCGCTCCACCCATAGTCATGAGTGTCACGAGTTCTTTTTTATCTAAGTAGATAGTGAGCGGTCGCTCACCAGGAATGTAGCCAGTTTTCTCTCTACCCTTTTCATCCACAACCTGAACCTCATGGATTAAAGGGGCAACAGCATTCGTTAATTTAACCACGTCAACACTTCAAGAAAATTGGATAAAAAAAATCAGTAACTAAGAGCTTATCTTAGTTACTGATAGGGTGTGGTTTTATTTTGCCGCTGGTGCAGGAGCTACGAATGGACCAGGATTAGCACAAGCTGCAGGAGCAGCAGCTCCAGCTTTCTTGAACTTATTAGCAACCTCATTTTGAGATAAGCACAATTTATATCCACCTACTTTGTCACCATGAGCAGATCTCGCTTTTGCTAAATCAGCAGCCGCAGCAGCTTCAGGTGATGGTGCTGGCAATTTAGCAAGAGCTACACCAGACACAAGAGTCATAAGTAATACAGTTAGTTTTTTCATGATTTACAGTTCCCCTGACTTACTTTTGTATTTTTCCAGACTTCACGTCGTTATACCAAAGCTCGTGATGTTCTTTACCCCAAGCTTCGTCAACATAACCAGTTTTCATACCTTGAAGCGCACCCTGCATACCAATTGAGCCGATATAAATATGACCCATTGCCATTACAGTCATCAAGATAGCAGCTACACCGTGAATGATGTTAGCTAATTGCATCGTGCCACGCCAGTACTCTAGGTTTGGAACAATCATGTCTAGAACCCAACCAGAGCCAGATACAACTAGACCAAGGATTGTGACGCCACCCCAGAACCAGAACTTTTCGCCTGCATTGAAGCGATGTGATGCGATGTGCTTACCTGATAAAAGCCCGCCGAAAGATGCTAGCCACACCAAGTCGTCTTTTGTTGGCAAGTTATCTTTAACGAAAATAACAAAGAACAATACTGTGCTTGCTGTGAATAATGGGCCTGTGAAGTTATGAATATTTTTCATCACTAACAGGAGCGCGCCATAGGCACTGCCACCCATGATTGGTAACAAGAAATGCTTACCAAATAAAATCAACAATCCAGTAATTGCCAAGGCTACGAAACTAAAAGCCATCAACCAGTGTGAAAATCTTTCTACACTACTAAATCGCTTCATTAAACGACCAGTCATTGGCTCTTTGAGCTTAATAGTGCCTTTAATAACAAACATGGCCAATATTGCGCCAGCTGCAAGTACTAGCAACCATCCACCGTAAACAGTGATGACACCGTTACGAATCAAACGCCACTGCTGACCTGATTTTTGGATTAAAACACCAGCTTCTTTATTAGGGATGCTGACGTAATGTGCTTTGTCAGAGTTAGCACTTTTCCAAATTGGCTGATTGTTAGCTGGTTGGCTTTCTGCTTTTTCACGTTGAGCTTGAGCATCTTTATTAACTTCTAAGATGTTGACAGACTCAACCTGAGGCTGCGCAGCTGGTGCAGCGTTTTGAGCTAGCACCACTGTTGCGGCCAAAGAAAGTACCACGCTTGCGAGTAATTTTTTTATTGTCATTTTTTACACTATCTCCTCGACTATGTCGATCGATTACTTAGCCTTTACGTAATCGTCTTGACCCAAACTACGCGCCTTCATTTGCTTTTCCCAGCTAGCTTGATCGCCAGATGTCCAACCTTTAATAACGTAGTTATTGTCGGCAGCAACATAAGCCTTTTCATCGCCTTTTTTAGCAGCAACAACACCTTGTGGCTTTTCAGAACAAGCTGTAAGAGTTAATGCAGATGCCATCAAGGCGACTATTGAGATTTTTTTAATCATGATTTGTTTCCTGAAGCTTGTGGTTTGCCGTATGCAGTGCCCCATCCAAATACGTTAGCGCCTGCAGCTTTACCATTTGATTGACGCTTAACAACGCGGTTGCGGAAGATATCTGCAACAACATCGCCATCACCACCAATCAATGCTTTGGTTGAACACATCTCAGCACATGCTGGAAGTTTGCCTTCTGCCAAACGGTTGCGACCATACTTCTCAAACTCAGCTTGTGTTCCATTTTTCTCTGGACCGCCCGCACAGAATGTGCACTTGTCCATCTTGCCACGTAAGCCAAATGTGCCAGCGCTTGGGAATTGCGGTGCGCCGAATGGGCATGCGTATGAACAGTAACCACAACCGATACAGATGTCTTTATCGTGAAGCACAACACCTTCTTCAGTTCTGTAGAAACAATCCACAGGGCAAACAGCCATACATGGTGCATCTGAACAATGCATACATGCCACTGAGATTGATTTTTCAGCCCCAATTTGACCGTCATTAATTGTCACCACACGGCGACGATTAACACCCCAAGGTACTTCGTGTTCGTTCTTACATGCAGTTACACAGCCGTTACACTCAATGCAGCGCTCTGAATCGCAGATAAATTTCATTCTTGCCATCATCTTCTCCTAAATTCGGCCGCTATTAAGCGAATCTCTCAATTTGACAAATGGTTGTCTTTGTTTCTTGCATCATGGTTACGCTGTCATAGCCGTAAGTTGTTGCTGTATTCACAGCCTCACCACGAACAATCGGCGCCGCACCTTTTGGATATGCATCAAGGATGTCTTTACCTTGCCACCATCCAGAGAAGTGGAACGGAATAAATGCTGTGTCTGGACCAACACGCTCAGTCACCAAAGCTTTTACTTTGATCTTCGCGCCTGTTGGTGATTTCACCCAAACATATTCACCGTTTCTGATACCACGCTTATTCGCAGCTGCTGGGTTAATTTCAACGAAGTTTTCTTGTTGCAACTCAGCAAGCCATGGATTAGAACGAGTCTCCTCACCACCACCTTCGTACTCCACCAAACGACCTGAAGTAAGAATGATTGGGAACTTCTCATACAACTTATCTTCAACGTTCTTCTGTTGAATTGACTTGTAGAGAGTTGGCAAGCGCCAGAAGGCTTTCTTGTCATCATGTGTTGGGTACTTAGCAACCAAATCTGGACGTGTGCCATACAAAGGCTCACGATGCTGAGGCACTGGATCAGGGAAGTTCCAAACTACAGCACGCGCCTTAGCGTTACCGAATGGATGGCAACCGTGATTCTTCATAATCACACGGATTAAACCGCCTGATATATCAGTCTTCCAGTTTTTACCTTCAGCAGCTTTTTGCTCTGCTTCAGTCAACTCACCCCACCAACCAAGTTTCTTAACAAGAACGTGGTCGAACTCTGGGTAGCCAGTTGTGATGTCTGCACCCTTAGAGTGAGAACCGTTTTCTGCCAATAAGTTCTTGCCGTCTTTTTCAACACCGAAGTTGGCACGGAAATTACCGCCACCATCCATCACATGCTTGCTGGTGTCATATAAGTTCGGGCTACCTGGATGCTTCATTTCTGGAGTACCGTAGCAAGGCCATGGCAAACCGAAGTAATCACCAGTTGTATCGTATCCAGTCACTGGATCTTTACCACCCTTAGACTTCAATGTTTTCACATCGAACACATGCATCATGCGCATGTGAGCTTTTAGACGCTCTGGTGAATGACCTGAGTAACCGATCGTCCAAACTGATTTGTTAATCTCACGCAAGATGGATTCAACTTCAGGCTCTTTCCAATCCTTACCAGCGAACTTGCTCTTAAGCATTTTGTAGTTCTTAGATAATTCATTACCAAAGCCAAGCTTGTCAGCCATTGCTTGCATGATCACGTGGTCAGGCACTGATTCCCATAACGGATCAATTACTTTTTCACGCCACTGAATTGAACGGTTAGAAGCTGTTGCTGAACCGCTTGTTTCAAATTGTGTTGCTGCTGGCAACAAGTAAACAGCGCGATCTTTATTAACTTGAGCGCCTTCAACTTGCATTGCTGCCATCGCTGCAGTAGCACTTGGATATGGATCAACTACAACTAAAAGATCCAATTTATCCATGGCCTTCTTCATGTCTGTGCCACGAGTCTGTGAGTTAGGAGCGTGACCCCAATAGAACACGCCCTTCACGTTACTGTCTTGGTCAATCAATTCGTTCTTCTCAAGAACAGCATCAACCCAACGTGAAACTGTTGTACCAGACTTCTCCATCATGTTAGGAGCGTACTGAGCTTTAATCCACTCGTAGTCAACACCCCAAACACCAGCAAAGTGTTTCCATGAACCAGCTGCTAGGCCGTAATATCCTGGCAATGAGTCTGGGTTAGGACCAACGTCTGTTGCGCCTTGAACGTTATCGTGACCGCGGAAAATGTTTGTGCCGCCACCAGTTTTACCAACGTTACCAAGTGCTAATTGCAAAATACATGAGGCACGAACCATGGCGTTACCGATGGTGTGCTGTGTTTGACCCATACACCAAACGATTGTGCCTGGACGGCTCTCGTGCAATGTTTTAGCCACTTTGTACATTTCAGCTTCTGGAACACCGCAAGCTTCTTCAACTTTAGCTGGCGTCCATTTTTCAAGAACGTCTTTCTTAACATCTTCCATACCGTATACACGGTCGTTGATGTATTTCTTGTCTTCCCAACCATTTTTGAAGATGTGATAAAGCACACCAAACAAGAAAGGAATGTCTGTACCTGAACGAATACGCACATACTGATCAGCCTTAGCAGCAGTACGTGTGTAACGTGGATCAACCACGATCATCTTGCAACCAGCTTCCTTAGCATGCAACATGTGCAACATAGATACTGGGTGTGCCTCAGCTGCGTTTGAACCAATATACAAAGCTGCTTTAGAGTTTTGCATATCGTTGTAGCTGTTTGTCATCGCACCGTAGCCCCAAGTGTTCGCAACACCTGCAACTGTTGTTGAGTGACAAATACGGGCCTGATGGTCTGTGTTATTTGTACCAAAGAATGAAACAAACTTACGCAATAAGTAAGCTTGCTCATTGTTGTACTTAGATGAACCGATGAAGAACAAAGAGTCTGGGCCAGACTTCTTCTTCAAAGCTTTCATCTTAGTAGTAATTTCTTCTAGAGCCTGATCCCAACTGATTCTCTCGTATTTTCCGTTAACGAGCTTCATTGGATACTTCAAGCGGAACTCACCGTGACCGTGCTCACGAATCGCAGCACCCTTAGCGCAGTGAGCGCCTAAGTTAATCGGTGAATCAAAAACTGGCTCTTGACGTGTCCAAACACCATTTTCAACAACTGCATCAATGGCACAACCCACTGAACAGTGCGTACAAACAGTACGTTTAACTTCAATCTTGCCTTTGCCATCAGTCTTAGCACCACCAGATGCTTTGGCTTTTTGCACAAGTGTTAGCTGAGATGCAGCTAAGCCTACACCTACGCCTACACCAGAGCGCTTAAGGAATGTTCTGCGATCCATCATTGGGATAGCAGATTGAAGACTGCGCGCCAAACTACCCATCATTTGGGCTGAATGGTTTTTAGCTGCAGACACTTGTTGTGAAGATTTACGAATCAGACTCATGGTTAGACCCTCTAAGAATCAAGAGAAATTAAAAAAACGCTTGTTGAATTAAACAAGCGTTGTTTTGTAATATTTACGAATGTGGTCGGAGACTTTGTAACCCTTAGAGTCTTCAACCAAAGAAGCTGCTTGCTCAGCAATAGCAGTGCCGATAGGCGTTTGAGATACAGCTGCAACAGCGCCGGCAGCTAGACCGGTTGTTACAAAAAACTTCCTGCGAGACTCTTTGTGATTAGATTTTTCACTCATGTCATTCTCCTGTTAATTATTGTCATGTGGCGCTGATTTACATTAGCAACACTTGCATTTATGAAATAACTATAAACCCTTTAAACTTAATTTGCACCAAGATGTATACAAAAAAGAGTGAGGGCTTTCCCTTACTATTTGGATCATTAATTAAATCTATCAAGCAGCCTTTTATGGATTTCATAAAGGCTTTGAATCAAAGCTATTCAACCATGTCCATGGCATAACCCTCTACCTCGAAAAATGCTCGAGAGAGAGCCGCAACAGACTTATAAAGTTCTGCGGATGGATGGATTTCTATTGCACCGCACAAATCTGGCAACCATGAGCGCATATGCTCATTAAAAAACTTTTTCTGCTGGGTTAGGTTGGCAATACTCAAGTCATCACCTGCGATGAGATATCTCATCACCTCACAAAGAGTGGCTATGTGATCTTCACTCTCAGTTATTTCCTCAACTGACTCAAGACCTAACTCTCCAAGAGCATCTCTTAGTCTCACCAGAGGTTTTTCGTTCAAGAACCCGGTTTGATAAAAGGAGCCATATAAAAATATCTCTGGCTTACCAATACCGATAAACAATTCTTGGTATTCATTGGCCCATTGTTCAGCGTTAGATTCAGAAGCAACACGTACCAACTCATCCCAAGCTTGAGTCATTGCAGCTTCAGCAGGAGCGCTTGCTCCTGAGCCATAAGCAGCTGATGCAGCAATACGATGCAAAAGATCATCATCAGGCGCTCTAAAAAAGAGGCTCGCTAACAGGCCATATAAATCTGCACGAGCGACATCTTCTTCTAAACCATCAGCAGTTACTGACGTTTTCAAATCATCATCAATCTGTTTGTTCATATCACTCATCAAACCACGTCATTATCATTTGGTTTATTAATCATATCGACCACACGACAGTCGCTACACATTTTCAATCGCTCAGTTGCGGCGCCTGAGAAGGCAGCATGCAACGATAATTTACCAACCATTAACTCAACCATCTTCAAGGTGCCAAATGGTTTACCGCAGCTAATGCAGTGGAATGGTTTTGTCTCATTAAGAACGATAGTTTTCTTTCGAACTTCTGTTGTTTGCAAACGCGGTAACAAACTAATTGCATCTTCTGGGCAAGTCTTCACGCACAAGCCACATTGAACACAGTTGCGCTCAATGAATGAAAGTTGCGGTGTATCAACGTTATCGCGCAAGGCACTTTCTGGACAGGCACCTACACATGACATACACAAAGTGCAGGCATCTCGATTAATCGCTAAACCACCAATAGGTGATCCAGCACTTAATTTCAAAGGTTCCGCTTCAGTCACCTTTTGCTTAGCATGCGCCATTAAATGCTCAAGAGCAGCTTCTAAGGTTTCACGCTTTTCATCAGAAAAAGCAAAAGTTGCTGGGGGACATAAAGCATCACTTGGACGCAATGAAGCCAGCTGCTTATCTAGAATATTTGCAACATCGGCCTGTAATAAAACAACTGAATCTTTAGCGTAACCAAGACCTTCAAGAATTGAACAGGCATGTCCAACTTGTTGAGATAAGGCAGCTTGATACTCAGGGGCCTCTTCACCACTTAAAAGAATGGCTACCTGCGAGAAACCGTGGGCAATAATACCGAGCCAAAACTCAAGACCAGTTGATGCGCTGTGATTCAATCCCATCGGGATAACATGAGCCGGAACACCCTTGAACTGATCTCTCTTGGTTGAAGCCAATCGACCTAACTGCTCGATCAATTCCTGACCTTTTGTATCGCTATGAAGCAACAAGCTTGGAGCATTTTTAGCGCCCGCTGTTCGATAGGCTTTCGCCATCACCCTAACCTGCTGGCCAAGGTAGGAAACACTTGGATAGTTATAACGCATTGCACCAGATGGACAAACAGTAGCGCAAGCACCGCAACCCATACAAAGATTTGGGTTCACAACAACAGTGCCCTTACCATCTCTGAATTGAGATTGAATAGCAGAGGTTGAGCAAACATCAACGCATGATGAGCAACCTACTTGACCATTACGACCATGGGCACAAATTTTTTCGTTGTATGTGAAAAACTTAGGCTTTTCAAACTCGCCAACCATGCGTGTCAATTCAGTCACCGCAATGGCTTGATCAAGCGGATCTGATTTCGGTGCAAAGTAGCCCTGAGGAGGCTGACTCATTTTGAAAAATGGTTCTTTTGAAAGATCTAAAATTAAATCCCATGTCTCTGAGCGCTCTTTTTCAATGCGATCAAAGTTAATAGCGCCTATTGCGGAGCATGATTTGACGCAAGCACGATGGCCCTTACATTTATCAGCATCAATCTGGTAACTCAAATCAATTGCACCCTCTGGGCATGCATCAACGCAGGCGCCACAACGAGTGCACAACTCTAGATCGATTGGATTTTCTTGAGTCCATTCAATCTCGAATGCGCCAAGATAACCCTTCAGACTCTTAACTTTGCCGCTGTAGACAGGAAAATCTCTGGACTCAGGAAGAGTGCCGCCACCTGTACTAAGAACGCCAACACTTAAATCTTTTGATAAACGCTTCGCCCATTCGATTGCTACATCACCTGGGCCAATAATTAGTAAACGACCACCGCTTTGGTAATTAACGACATTCACTGGATCAGGATCAGGCAAAGAGGCTTTTGCCAACAAAGCTGAAATCTTAGGCATCGCTTGCTTAGCATCCGCAGACCAACCGCCCGTTTCACGAATATTCACAAACTTGATGGGGGCAACCAGGGCTTTTTCCTGCTCACCAGCCACTTCATCAAATAAGCGTTTTTCCTGTGTGCAGGCAATAACGATGTCATCAACACCCTGGCATGCCTGAATGAATGTCCCAATTTCTTGGCGACATAAGGCATTGCTCAACTGGAGATTTTTAGTTTCAACATCCAAACCCTTAGCTATTTGAACAATATCTAAGGGCATGGTTTGATTACAGCTACAAACAAGCGTTTTCTTTGTCATCCTCAACCTTCAACCTTTAAGCAACATGCTTGTCGGCTTTTATTTTTAATAACTTGGCTTAAGTAACTTAAAGATCTCAAGCAGTTTTGTTATTTGTATTTATCGTTTCTTGCGAATTTTCTATTTCTAGTGATTTTGCAGAATTGTCAGCTTTTATACCACTAGAGTTTTCATCAGGTATTAAAGATGCATTCTCCCCAGCCAAAGATGCTATTTTTTCAGACTCTTTCAGAGACTCTTCTTGATCTAACTTGCTCAGACGCTCCTCATAGTCTTTTCTCTCGAGAAGCTCGGCTTGATGGTCTTGCTCCTTTTCCTCTGCAGTTTTGAATAAGCCCAGCATTTGTGACTGATTCATTTTTTTCAACATGTCTAAAGGAATAGGGTCAGACTTGTTGTAATCATCGATGTAAATATCCAAGCCATCCATGATGTTGTAGTGAGGATCTGAGAATAATTGGCGCATCGCCGCTTGCTGAACCGCCGGATCAACTCCTGGCTGAACAAATACTGAATAGTCTGAGTCTTTAGTCAACTTCAGAACATCATCCAGAGTTGGCATGCTGGGTGCCTTGGGCGTTGCATCGACAGAATCATGAGATTCAGGTGTTGCAACGGCGCCCTGTGGTGCCGCAACTGGATTAATGGTGGATGGAGCTGAGGGTTGAGTTTTTGGCTTTGATTGATCCAAGTCCGGCTCATTAACATCAAGGCCGGACTTACGCTTAGACCATCGATTTAAAAAACCTGACATTAGCGAACCCCATCATCTTTTGGTCGGTGAGCACCTTTAAATGAAACCGGGCGTGCTCGTTTTTTGGGCTCTGGTTTGTAATTTTCTTGCACAAAGTCAGATAACCAAGCGGCTGTTTCAGAATCGAGAGGAATATTCTCAACCGTTTCACCGCCGTCCAACAATCTTCCAGCCTCGTAATAACTGACACTTAAAAAGTGAGGGACAGCAATAGGCTCAGCACCGTCAGGATGATCTTCAAGACGCCACATAACAAACCAAGCCGGCTTAGTAGCAGTCGAGTTGAGGTAATAGCCCTCCGCCTCATCAGGATGCAACTGCAGCTCAAAGCCTTTGTAAAGCCACCTTTCAGCCTTGTCGTCTTTCCTCATACAAACGGCTGATCTACCAGCAATCTCAAGATCAACTTGTTGATGAGCAAATTGGCCAATATCGAAAACAACCTCATCCAAGGTCCAACGATAGGACTGCCAAGGGTTATCAATAAACTCCTTGCGCATCACGACAGCCAACTTTAGTTTCATATCTATGGAGGCTCTAGGTATTTTTAATAACGATAGTTGGGAACTTGCTACTCATGTCTTTAGCCATTTGAGCAACTTGTATAGCTATCTTACGTGCAATGCCTTTGTAAATCGCACTAATAGCACCATCAGGATCTTCAACCACAGTAGGTCTTCCAGAGTCAGCCTGCAAACGAATCGATAGGTTCAAAGGCAAACTTCCTAAGAACTCAGCGCCATATTCAGCACACATCTTCTTGCCACCATCTTGACCAAAAATATGCTCTTCATGATTGCAGTTAGGGCAAACATAAGTACTCATATTTTCAACAATACCAATAATAGGTATACCGACTTTTTCGAACATTTTTAGACCCTTGCGCGCGTCTAGCAATGCAATGTCTTGAGGGGTGGTCACAATGACCGCGCCAGTCACTGGCACTTTTTGTGAAAGAGTTAACTGAATATCGCCAGTACCTGGAGGCATATCAACAATTAAGTAATCCAAATCACGCCAGTTGGTTTGGCGCAATAACTGCTCCAAGGCTGAGGTAACCATCGGGCCACGCCAAACCATTGGGCTATCAGGCTCAATTAAGAAACCGATGGAGATAGCCTGGATGCCATGCCCTTCCATAGGCTCGATCGTGTTGTCAGTAATGGACTCCGGTCTACCTGTAATGCCCAGCATCATTGGTTGGCTTGGGCCATAAATATCAGCATCCAACATACCAACCGTAGCACCCTCGGCAGCCAAGGCTAAAGCCAAATTGACGGCTGTAGTTGACTTACCCACTCCGCCTTTACCACTGGAGATAGCAATGATATTTTTCACGTTAGGTAAAAGGCTCACACCTCTTTGAACAGAGTGGGCCACAATATTCATCGTGACATTTGGGCTGACATTTTTAACGCCAGGTAGATCACGTAAACCTGCAATAACCGACTTTCGGATAAGGTCAATTTGACTCTTAGCTGGATAACCCAAAATCACATCCAAGGTCACATCGCCATTCTCAACCTTAATATTTTTGACAGATTTTGTAGTTATTAAATCTTTGCCAGTATTAGGATCTATAACGCTTTGAAGCGCTTTTTGTACATTTTCTACTGTTACAGACACATCTATCTCCTAGTACTTTTTATATAAATTAGCTAGTTACTATATCCGCAGACTAAAATCTATGCCTATGCGTCGAATTTTAGTTACCTCTGCCCTTCCTTATGCCAATGGCCAAATCCATATCGGTCACTTGGTTGAATACATCCAAACCGACATCTGGGTTCGCTTTCAGAGAATGCGCGGCCATGAAGTTCATTACGTAGGGGCTGATGATACCCATGGTACCCCGATCATGCTCCGAGCTGAAAAAGAGGGCATCACTCCTAAGGAGTTGATTGCCAACGTTTGGAAAGAGCATAAACGAGATTTTGATGATTTTTGGGTGTCATTTGATAACTACTATTCAACTGATAGCGAAGAAAATAAAGTTTTATCCCAAGAGATCTATCTCAAGCTTAGAGATGCTGGCCTGATTGAAAAGCGTGCCATTGAACAAGCCTATGACCCCGTCAAAGAAATGTTCTTACCAGACCGCTTTATTAAAGGTGAATGCCCGAAGTGCGGCGCCAAGGATCAATACGGCGATTCTTGCGAAAAGTGCGGTGCAACTTATGCTCCAACTGATTTAAAGAATCCGTTCTCAGTAATGAGTGGTGCCACACCGATCCGCAAAGTATCTGACCACTATTTCTTCAAATTATCAGATCCTCGTTGCGAGGCATTCTTGCGCGACTGGACACAGGTCAAGACCCCATTGCAACCAGAAGCTCGTAACAAAATGAAAGAATGGGTGGGTGAGCCTGGCGAGAGCAAGTTAGGCGACTGGGATATCTCTCGTGACGCCCCTTACTTTGGTTTTGAAATCCCAGATGCTCCAGGCAAGTACTTTTACGTTTGGCTAGACGCACCGATTGGTTACTACGCCAGCTTTTTAAATTTATGCAAACAAAAAGGTCTTAACTTTGATGAGTGGACAAAGGCTGACTCAACAACAGAGCAGTATCACTTCATCGGTAAAGATATTTTGTATTTCCACACTCTATTCTGGCCAGCAACTTTAGAGTTCTCTGGCTATAGAACACCGACCAACGTATTTGCTCATGGCTTCTTAACTGTTGATGGCGAGAAGATGAGTAAGTCACGTGGCACATTTATCACCGCTCATAGCGTGATTGAGTGCGGCTTGAATCCAGAATGGCTTCGTTATTATTTTGCTGCGAAATTAAACGCCAGCATGGAAGATCTTGATTTAAATCTTCAAGACTTCACGGCACGCGTTAATAGTGACTTATTAGGCAAATATATCAATATCGCTAGTCGCAGCGCAGGCTTCTTAGTGAAGCGTTTCGGCGGCATTGTTGATGATGCAGCCATGAATCATCCTTTACTTTCTCAGCTAGCAGAAGCAAGCGATGAGATTGCAGAGCTCTATGAATCTCGCGAATTTGCTAAAGCATTGCGTCGCGTCATGGAGTTAGCAGATGCCGTCAATGGTTTCGTTGATACCAACAAACCTTGGGAAATTGCTAAAGACCCTGCTCGCGAACAAGAACTACAAACAATTTGCAGCATCACCCTGGAAGCTTTTAGAAGACTAACGCTCTACTTAAAGCCAGTTGTTCCTCAAGTAGCTGCAGGCGTTGAAAAGTTCTTTGGTATTCCAGCAATGACTTGGGGCGACATTAATAAGCCTCTCAACAGCAAGCAACCAGTTCAAGCTTATCAACACCTCATGACAAGAATTGATCCTGCATTGATCGATCAATTGATTGCCGCCAACCAGCAATGATTAACTTAGCGCGTTTTCGACCAAAAATCTTAGACGCCGCTAAAGGCTACTCTTCTCAAGACTTTTTTAAAGATCTGAGTAGTGGCATTACTGTTGGGGTGATCGCACTTCCTCTTGCTATTGCATTTGCAATTGCCTCTGGACTCAAACCAGAAGCTGGTCTCATTTCTGCCGTGATTGGTGGTTTTTTAATTTCAGCCTTCGGTGGTAGCAAAGTTCAAATTGGCGGTCCCGCTGGTGCATTTGTAGTGATCGTGTATGCGATTGTTGAGCGCTATGGCGTTGCCAACCTGATCGTATCGACATTCTTTGCGGGCATACTTTTATTCACCATGGGCCTTTTTAGAGTGGGCAACCTCATCCGCTTTATTCCTGTAGCCATCATCATTGGCTTTACAAGTGGCATTGCGGTTCTTATTGGCTTTTCACAAGTTCGAGATGCCTTAGGTTTAGAAATAGAAAAGCTTCCAGGCGATTTCTTTTCACAAATTAAAGCGTTTGCACTTCATCTGGATACGGCCAATCCTCATGCCATTATTTTGTTTGTGATCTCCCTATGCACGATCATCCTATGGCCCAAACTCATTAGCCCACTTGTAAAAAAATGGACGTGGCTTAGCAATATCCCCGGAATTATTGTGGCTCTGATTGGCGTATCAATTGCAGCAGATTTTTTTGATTTGTCTGTTGTGACAATTGGCAGTAGATTCGGTGAAATCCCGAACGGCATCCCTGCACCTACCATTCCTAAGCTTGACTGGGAAACAGCCAAACATTTGTTTGCACCAACATTAACAATTGCCATTCTAGGCGCCATAGAGTCTTTGCTATGCGCCAGAGTTGCTGACAACTTATCTGATGACAAACATGATCCCAATCAAGAATTGATGGGTCAAGGCATAGCCAATATGGTTGTTCCTTTTTTTGGCGGACTTCCAGTCACAGGAACCATTGCAAGAACCGCAACTAATGCAAAAGCTGGTGCAAAAAGTCCTATCTCAGGAATCACCCACGCACTAGTGATTTTATTAATCATGTTGATTGCAGCACCATTAGCTGCTCATATTCCTATGGCAGTGTTAGCCGCCATCTTGATTTATATCGCTTGGAATATGTTTGATTTGCATGAATTCAAACGTCTCAAACAGTTCAACGTCACTTACCGATCTATCTTATTGGGCACATTCTTCCTCACAGTGGTTTTTGATCTCACTGTTGCTGTAGAGGTAGGTCTTGTCTTGGCCTGCATTTTCTTTATTTACAGAATTTCTTCTTTAACTCAAATTGAGCAACTCGAACTTCCACAGGATTTTGTTCAACAGGATGAGTTAGCTTTATTCCAAGACAGCAAAACCAATCATCTTGTTCAAGCTTATGGCATTTATGGGTCATTATTTTTTGGGGCTATTGATAAGGTTGAAGATCTCTTCAATCCGCTTGATGTCACAAAGCCAGCACCCAAAGTCATGATTTTAGAAATGCATCAACTCATTAATATTGATACAAGTGGCATTGATGCATTAAAAATATTGGCCAAAAACCTCCAAAAACGAGATGGCACCCTGATTGTTTGCGCAGCGAACCCCCAACCAGCATCGCTCATGTTTAGAAGTGGTTTTATTGCTGAAATTGGCGAAGAAAATGCCTTAATCGACCTAGAAACCGCTTACAACAGGGCTAGAGCCATCTTGGCAGACTCCTGTAAGGTAATTGTAGGAAGTTGACCCCGTTAAATCGCTACAATTGACAGACTATGGCTCAATACAAATCAAATATCTCACTTTTCCTGGAAGAGTTAAAAACTCAACAGCCTGATTTAGAACAGGCTCAGCAGGAAGGTCGCGCCCTTTTATGGGATAAAGCACCTATCAGCCCAGATGATCAAAAACGCAATCAAATCGCACGCGTGAAGCAGAAAGCTTACGTTTATCAATGAGTGATTTGCTAAGCGCCGTTCCGGAAGTTACTGATGGCATGTCAGAGTCATTCGCCAGGTTATATGGCGAACCTCTGTTTCAATTGCCGTCTGATTTATATATTCCGCCAGACGCCTTAGAAATTTTCTTAGAGGCTTTTGAAGGCCCTCTAGACTTATTGCTCTACCTAATCCGCAAGCAAAACTTTAACGTTTTAGATATTCCAATGGCAGAGGTTACCAAGCAATATCTTGGTTACATCGAACAAATTCGTCGCACGAATTTGGAACTTGCCGCTGAATACCTATTAATGGCTGCCATGCTGATTGAAATCAAATCACGCATGCTCTTGCCAATGAAGAAGGCAGACAGCGATGAGGAAGTAGAAGATCCTCGCGCAGAGTTGGTTCGTCGTTTATTAGAGTACGAGCGCATGAAGTTGGCAGCTCAAGAGCTCGACAAAATGCCAGTTCTAGGCCGTGACTTTTATAAAGCCAGCGGTCACGTTGATACAACTGTTGCTATTTCTTGGCCAGACATCAACCCCAACGATATTCAAGCAGCCTGGAAAGATGTTTTATATCGAGCCAAGCTCAATCAACACCACACGATCAGTCGCGAGCAGTTATCAGTTCGTGACTTCATGACTCGTATTTTGCGTCGCCTTCAAGGTGAGCGTTTTATCGAATTTACAGATTTATTTGAAGAAGCTATCGCAACAGGTCAAGGTGCCCCCATGGTGGTCGTTAACTTTATTGCGATGTTAGAGCTATCTAGAGAATCCCTTATTGAAATTACTCAGGCTGAGCCATACGCGCCGATCTATGTGCGTCTTGCATACTCACCGAACTAATTTTCACCATTCACTTTTAATCTAATAAAAATACTTCAATGAAGATCATTAGCAATATTCAAGACTTGCGTGATCAATTACGCGGCCAAAACCGAGCAGCCTTTGTTCCTACGATGGGCAATCTGCATGAGGGTCATTTATCTCTGATGCGTTTAGCTAGACAACACGGAGATCCAGTCGTAGCTAGCATTTTTGTGAATCGCCTTCAATTTGGGCCTAATGAAGATTTTGATAAATATCCTAGAACTTTTGAAGCTGACGTTGAGAAGCTTGAAAAAGAAGGTGTTTATGTTCTGTTCGCCCCAACAGAAAAAGATCTTTATCCAGAGCCTCAAGAATATCGAGTAGAACCTCCACATAATTTAGGCAAAATTCTTGAAGGTGAATTCCGCCCAGGATTCTTTCAAGGGGTTTGTACAGTTGTACTCAAGCTTTTATCTTGCGTTCAACCTAAAGTCGCTGTGTTTGGCAAAAAGGATTACCAACAACTAATGGTTATTCGCCAAATGTGTCATCAATTGGCATTACCAGTAGATATCATTCCTGCAGAAACAATACGTGCCGATGATGGTCTTGCCCTATCTTCAAGAAACGGCTACTTGTCATCGGATGAACGCGCTGAAGCTGTTCAGCTGATTCAAACTCTAAAGCAAGTACAAGAAAAAATTCATCAAGGTCAGATGAGTGCAGAATCTATTTTGCAAATTGAAAAAGCAGCATGTGCTCAATTAGCAGCTCGCGGCTGGAACCCTGATTACATCTCCATACGTAAACGTAAAGATCTACTAAGCGCGACTGATGGCGAGCTTCAAGCTAACGAGCAGTTAGTTGTTTTAGCCGCTGCCAAATTAGGCAAAACTCGCCTAATTGATAACCTCGAGATTTAAATAGTGATGGGCTTTCAAGGCTTTTCAACAGCATTGATTGCAGCCTGTTGTATCGCCAGCCCATTAGCTCACTCACAACCATCTGAACAAAGCTTTCCACAACGCATCATTACAGTTGCGCCTCACCTGAGCGAAATGGTGGATGCCGCAGGTGGAGCAGAACGGTTGGTTGGCGTGAGTGCCTACAGCAACTTTCCAGAATCAGTCAAAAAACTTCCCATCACCAGCGACTCCAGATCGGTTGATCTAGAGAGAATGAAACAATTAAAGCCAGATTTAATTATTTATTGGCGCGGCGGCATGCCTGAAACTCAGATTGAGTCGATTAAAAAAACTTTCAGCTCAACAGGCAATAAGGGGCAAGCAGCCACTCAAATTATTTCTGTAGAACCAAAGAGATTGATTGATATCGCTAAAGATATTGAAGCCATCGGAAAAGTCTTGGGCACTCAAGCTATTGCCAATAAAAATGCAAAAGAATTCAGCGCTCAAATAGCGGCACTAAAAAGCAAATACCAATCTTCCAATAAAAGAAAGGTCCGGGTTTTCTATCAAGTGTGGTCACAACCTCTGATGACACTTAACCAAGATCACTTGATTGCTGACATTATTCAAATCTGTGGTGGCGAGCAATTATTTGCAAAAGAAAAGTTGCTGGTGCCCACCGTAAGTCGTGAGGCAGTTGTTGCAGCCAACCCAGAAATCATTTTCACAGCGACTGATAGCTCGAGTATGAAAGTTGATTGGTCAATGTGGACCTCGATCCCACAATTGGCAGCCAGTAAAAATAAGGCTTTCATAGCCTTAGATGGGGACATGATCAGTAGACCATCACCCAGAATTATTCAGGGCGCTAATAAGATTTGTTCAGAAATCGACAAAATCCGCTAAAACCGCTTACTTCAATACGAGTTAGGCAGCGACGTAAATAATTTGGCCAGTGGAAGTTCTTGCTTCCACGATGGGATGACCTAGTGATTTTTCTAAATTAGCTGGATTAACAATCTCAGCAACTGTGCCTGAAAGGTAAGAAGCATCATCAAGCAACAATAAAGCATGCGTGAAGCCACGGCCAATCAATCCAATCTCATGCAAACTGGCGATGATAGTTTGGCCACAAGATTCGCTTCGTTCAACCAAGGTATTTAAGAGAGTGATTTGATGCCCAACATCCAAATGTGATGTTGGCTCATCCAAAATTAAAGCTCGAGTATTTTGCGCAAAGCAAGCAGCCAAAGCCACTCTTTGACGCTCACCTCCTGATAAGTTTTGCCATTGGGATAAAGCCAAATGCTGAACATCACATAGAGCTAAGGCACTCATAGCCAACTCTAACCGTTCTACACCAGATTCTTCTTGATGCCAAGGCCACCTAGCAGCTAGAACTGCATCAATGGCTCTTAATCCAACACCCCCAATAGGCGACTGCTCAGCATATCCTCGAATCTTTGCAAGACCCTCTGGATCAAAATTAAATAATGACTGCCCTTGCCAAAAAACATCACCTGGAGCGGTGTTCTCTTGAACCCCTGCAATGATTCTTAATAAAGTTGATTTGCCAGCGCCATTTCGTCCAATCAAACACCAGCGCTCCCCTTCTCTGACAGTCCAGTTCAGATCTTTAATTAAAGTTCTTCCCGGAACTTGAATATCTAAATTCTTAGTTTCTAAAATAATAGAAGAGGATGATTGGTTCATTAGGAGCTCCAATGCCTCAATCTAGACAAAAGCCATAAGAAACTAGGTACGCCAATCAAAGCAGTAATGACGCCTACTGGCAATTGAGCTGGGGCAATGATGGTTCTTGCAAACATATCAGATAGAACCAAGAAAGAGCCCCCCAACAATGCAGAGGCGGGTAATAAGAATTTTTGATCTGGTCCGTGCTGTTTAATGATTAAAGCTCTTAAAACATGCGGCACCAATAAGCCAACAAAGCCGATCGAACCCGCAATAGATACTGCAGCCGCAGCAGAAAGAGCTGATAAGAAAACCATCATCCACTGTATATAAGTAACATCAATACCCAAAGTAATTGCCTTATCAGTGCCCAATTGCAGTAAATGAATTTTTGGTGATAGCTTCCACACAATCAATAACACTGAAAGCCACACACCTAAGACAGCACCCACAGCTTCTAAGCTTGTAACTGAATCCAAGTCGCCCATGAGCCAGTGAATCATTCCTGGCATAGCCACATTAGAAGCAAAAGCAATCATCAAGGTGCTTATAGCTCCACATCCAGTGGCAATCATGACTCCAGCTAACAATAGTCTTGATGGATGAGTAGCATATCCACCCACCAAACCCCAAAGTAGCAACATCACCACAACCGCACCCAACCAGGCACCACCAGCAACCCAAAATGTTCCAGCACCGCCTAGCATTAAAACTGCCAATGCGCCCACTGAAGCACCGCCTGAGACCCCCAGAACCGATGGCTCAGCTAAAGGGTTACGAGTGAGTACTTGTAAAAGACTACCTGACATCGCTAAGAGGCCTCCAACAGCAAACGCTGCAAGAACTCTGGGTAGTCTTAATTGGTAAATGATGGTGGCATCGGCATTAGAAACGCTACCGATAGATAAAGCTAAAGCCATCGATGCTAGCGAAAAAATCGCTAGCAAGATAAATAAGATGGCTTTAGATGGTTTCATTATTTGAAAGTGTATCTAGTTGTTAAAAATATTGCGCGTGGATCTGAAGGATAGTAATAGTAGCTATAGCCACTTCCTCCAGTTGGTAAAGTTACAAATCCATATCCACCATAGTTTGCATACCGCTTATCAAAGATGTTTTTTAAATTAATGGAAGATTCCCATGCACCGTACCTATAGATGGCATTTAAATCGACCGTTGTAAATGATGGCATTTTGTTCAAAGTATTGTTTTCGTCGCCATCATATCTTTGAGAACCAACATAGTTCACATAACTTGTATATGTGACATTTGATTTTGGTTTATAGGAGACACCCAAAGAAGAGGTTATCTTAGGAACGAGCGCTACATCTCTTCCATCAAATGTCCCAGACTTGTATTTAGCTGTTTGAAGATTTAACTTTGGCATGAATGCCCAGCTTGGAGAAAGCTTGAGGTGAGCATTTGCTACAGCACCCAATCTACGGATATCTGCTGAATTAATATTTTCACCAGATCCATTGTCATATCTAATCTCATTTGAACTATCCATCTGATAAACAGATAAACCCAATTTCTGCTGATTGACTAACAACCATTCTCCACCAAACTCAACTGTATTGTTTTTCTGTGGAGCCAATATTCCTGAAAAGACTCTATGCCCTGCCCATGGAGGACTTGAGTCATATGTCATACCCCAATATTCATCAATATTGGCAAAACGATAGGAGTTATTTACCTTTGCAAAAACTTTTTGTTGATTAGATGAACCGTATCGATAATTTAAAGCCACATCTGAAGCATTGGCAGATTGAGTCTTTTCGGCATTACTTGAACCTGTATCACTCTTATAGTCATAAGCGACTGCATCTTGCGTTTGCTTTCTGTAGCCACCTAGCAGATCCAACTGGGCTGTCAAAGGAAATCTGTGCGTTAAATAATAAGATTTGTTTGTGAGATTGGCTTTCTGAATACTTCCTGTGTTTGTAACAAAGGAGCCCATTGACTGAGAGTAGTCAAATCCCAATACTGATTCGCCAAGCGCTCCCCAAGATTTTTTATATCTAGGCATGAAATCGAAACCCCACTTATCGTAAACAGTACTCTTATCAGCTAAATTGGGCGTATATTGAGTTGAACCTGAATCCTTGTATGAAAACTCTGCCTCAAAAAAATCTTGCTGCCCGAGTGATTTAACTGCTCCCAGGGTGATTGCTGTTCCATTAACAACATTTTTATCGTTCACATTATTAAACTTAACTGCCCTTGGATTTCCTTGCCCAACCTGCCCCAAAACGCCACCCGGGGTTCCATAAGATTGAGAACCAAACAATCCCTCCAGAAATACTTTATCTACGTTACTTAGATAATGAGTTAAACCAGTTTTAAATACACCCTGCCTAGATTGAGAGTTATCTCTCCATCCATCATTATTTGAAGCAGAGAAATTAATATCTAATTTTGTATTATTTGCTTTTGCAGCATAACTACCTGATGTAAGAACTGTGCCAAAACTACCTACTGTAGCCGCCACGGTAGGAGGTAGAACCTTATCTGAGCGCGTGATGATATTAACCACACCGCCAACCGCCTTATCACCATATTGAACACTGCCACTACCATTCAGAATTTCAATTCTTTCAATCGAGCTCAAAGGAATTGATTCCCAGCGGGCTGCGCCGCTATCAATTGGATTCAGCCTTTGACCATCAATCAAAATTAAAGTGTTGTCTTTAGCGCTAGCGCCAAAACCTCTCATGTCCACAGTTGCACCAACACCTAATTGACCGCCATTTAAATTTCGCACATTTAAATTGCCTATTTGAGCCAAAGCTTCAGTAACGCTAGTAGCACCACTTTCCTTAATCTCTTGTTTTGTAATTACACCGATGAGAGCCGGGATCTCCTTGTTATCTTCAGCAAATCTAGACGCCGAAATAATGACTGGATTAAGCTCAGAATTATTACTTTGAGCATGCGCCGGAGTGAGGGCTGCAAAAATACCTGCGCAAGCGAGCGCAATCTTGGTTGGTTTTATAAACATAGGATAGATTTCCAAAAAATAATGGTCTCTGGCCTGTTCCCCCGCAGGCACGGAACCCTCATAATTAAGCAACGTCCCCGTAGCTCAATTAACTATTCCAGGCCGGTATCCGGGCTTGCGAACCTAACTCAATGACCTTCCCAGCTTGCGCCAGTGGTATATCGATTGAGCCTACACCTTCGTGTGTTCGCTTACCGTTGCGGGGGCAGCACAGGTTATCCTTTAATTATTCAATTAAGAAAGACCCCTGTTTCCCGTTTAACTTTGGTAGATTCCCTACCAAGAGCACCTAAGAACGAAACTAGTATATACAATATAGCTATGTCAGAACTTACAAACAACTCACATACTCGTTTGCAAGATAGTCTTGTGCGCTTAGAAGGTAAAACTAAGGCACTTTTGACTGCCGTTGAGCAAACTCATAAAGAGCGCCTGGCGCTAGAAGATAAGATTGAAGATGCTCAAAATCGCATCCAAAATATCTTGAATAAATTGCCTAGCCCTGGCGACACAGGTCAACTTGATCTTCTAGCCTCCGCTCCAGAAGGTGACAAATGAGCCAACATCGCATCGAAATTACTCTAGCTGGTCAAAAGTTTGCATTTGCAACAACACCAGAACATGAAACCAGCCTTCGTGCTGCCGCGGCTATTGTTGATGAACAATTAGAAGCAGCACTATCAGCTGGCAACCGCAGCATTGAGCGCGCCGCCATCATGACAGCCATTAAATTAGCCGGCGACTTGCAAGCTGCAAAAATGAATCTCAGTCAAACAGAGAATCCAGGGGCTAGCGTTGATCAAATCACTCTATTGCAAAATAAAGTCGATGAGATCCAAGCTTCTGTAGACACTGCACTGAAACTGCTTTCCCTACCTGGCACGCCAAGGCCAATAGTTCCTTGAACCGATGCGCAAGCATCTGGCGTGGGCCATATAGTGTGGGCGCGAGCGCCTCGTTGCTCATAGAGCATTACTTCGGGTAATGTTCTCCCTGAAAAACTTGGTGCACCCGAAGCATTATTGCCATGCCGCCTTGAACCTACTGGGTTCAGGATGACGGCCTAGCGACCAAGGTGGGGAATTCTATTAATAGAAGGAGACTGGCATGCGCATCAATCAAATTTTAAAAATCCAATTACTTCTCACCTCATGTCTTTTAGGTGGCTTTGCTCAGGCAGCAGATATCCAAAATGGCAAAACACTGCATCAAGCGAAATGCTATCAATGCCATGCTGAAAAATCTGGTCTTGGTAACGGCGATGTGATTTACACCCGCCTAGATCGAAAAGCGAAAGACTTAGCAAAAGTTAAAAGTATGGTTGCCATGTGCAACACAGAGCTTCGTCTAGATTTATTCCCTGAGGATGAGGCTGACCTTGTCGCCTACATCAATCAACAATTTTATAAATACAAATAAAGAGAACTTCGCATGACCCTGATACAAATTATTGCTTTAGTTCTCTTAGGCGCTTGCACAGGGTTTGCAGCGGGTTTATTAGGTATTGGCGGGGGCATGATTCTGGTCCCATTCCTAACGTTTTTGTTTTCAATTTATGGCTTCCCCGCAGAAGTGATCGTTCATGTGGCTATTGCCACATCAATGGCTACCATTCTTTTTACTTCACTCTCGTCAGTGAGAGCCCATCACAAACGCGGCGCAGTTCGCTGGGACATAGTTTTAACTTTGGCGCCAGGCATATTGATTGGCGGACTATTAGGTGGTGGCAAGTTATTCGCTTTACTAAAAACATCTTGGCTCTCGTTTATTTTTGCAGGATTTGTAGGCTTCTCTGCGTACCAAATGCTCATGAATAAAAAACCACAACCTAGCCGCACACTACCAGGTAAAACTGGTATGTTGGGCGTTGGAACATTTATTGGATTTTTATCAAGTCTAGTTGGTGCTGGCGGTGGTTTTGTTTCTGTACCGTTTATGACATGGTGCAATGTGGCTATGCACAACGCAGTAGCTACCTCAGCAGCCCTTGGCTTCCCGATAGCTCTCGCTAGTGCCATTGGTTATGTTATCAGCGGCTACGGAAACCCCAACCTTCCAGAGGGATCATTGGGTTATGTGTACTTACCCGCTCTTCTTTGTATTGCACTAGCAAGTGTGATGACAGCCCCTTTAGGCGCCAAGGTAGCTCATCAACTGAATGTAGCTCAACTTAAAAGAGTATTTGCCATTGTTTTAATTTGTCTATCTGGCTATATGCTCAACAAAGGTCTCACAAGCCTAGGTCTTTATTAATTTCATAGCTCAAGCTCTTTGCTTGCAAGATACATCATGACTAAACACTTTTATAGAGTGATCTGCACTCTTGTACTGACATCTTTCGCAGCCCATACCAATATCTCTCATGCGGCTGACATTTCAAACACCAATAAAGTATCTACCAAGAAAAAAACATGTGTTGTTTTATCTGGAGGTGGCGCTCGCGGCTACAGCCACATAGGCGTTTTAAAAGTTTTAGAAGAAAATCGAATTCCAATTGACTGCATAGTTGGCACAAGTATGGGTGCCGTCATTGGTGGCGTATATGCATCAGGCATGCCAGCTAAAGAATTAGAAAAAAGACTCTTAGAGCTAGATCTTGCTGATATAGCGCTTGATCGAATCGATCGCAAATCTCTTCCACCTTCTCACAGACAAGATGACTTTCTTTATCCCTTAGGTAGTGTTGGTATTGGTGATGGCCGTATCAAACTTCCATCCGGCGCAGTACAGGCCAATAAGTTTTTAGATATTTTGCAAAACTGGACTCAACACATTCCTCCTAACGTTGATTTCGATCAACTGCCAATTGCTTATCGCTCTGTAGCAACAGATATGCAAACTGGCTCAATGGTAATTTTTAAAAAGGGTCCTCTTCATCATGTCATCAGGGCCAGCATGGCAGCACCCGGCGCCTTTAGCCCAATTGAAATAGACGGAAAACTTCTCAGTGATGGCGGCTTAACAAGAAACCTTCCGATTGATATTGCCCAAGAGTTAGGCGCCACCCAGATTATTGCTGTGAACATTGGCACACCACTGATGCCAAGAGAAAAGATTGATTCTTTACTGACGGTCTATCAACAGATGATCAATATCTTGACCGAACAAAACGTCGATTCGCAGAAAAAGCTTTTAAGCAAACAAGATATTTTGATTGAGCCCAAACTGGGCGACATTACATTCTTAGATTTCACAAGAGCTGATGAGGCCATCAAAATTGGTGAGCAAGCAGCAAAGGATCTACTGCCTCAGCTAAAAAGATTACAGGTATCTGAGCAGGCTTATGCAACTTATTTAAAAGCTAGACCATCGCCTAGCTTAGGTGATGTAAAAGTAGCCTTTGTTGAAGTTAAAACAAAAGGCATTATTCCACCAGAAAAAATTAAAAATTGGTTAGATATTCCCGTAGGCCAAGCTTATTCATCTGAAAAGATTAATGAAAGAGTCGAAGCCGTTTATAACAATCGAGAATTTGATGTGATTGGCCATGAACTAGTTGAAAGAAATGGTGAATACGGCATCGTTGTCAGAGCGAATGAGAAATCTTGGGGGCCAGACTTCCTGAAGTTTGGCTTGAATATGTCTAGCGACTTAAACGGCAATAGCGGCTATCTATTGCAAATTGGTCATCGTCGCCCATGGATTGATGCTAGCGGAACAGAGTGGCGCTCTGATTTAGAAATTGGTTCAGCCGTTAGGATCAAATCTGAACTTCGCAAACCCATTAACTCTATTGATGGTCCTTACATATCACCGTACATTGATTACCAAAGACACTATAACCAGGTCTACGATGATGAGACCTTAATTGCCAAGTATCGTGTCAGATCCATCAGAACTGGCTTAGATATTGGAGCACCCTTTGGCAATTTGGGAGAGGGCCGAATTGGTTTAACGGCGTCTAAAATTGTGGCTGACCCGCACACTGGTGCCATCATCTCTCAATCGGGCAACACTCAAAATATCCAGACACTCCCTGGAGCAGATATTGAGCAGTACGGTGTTCGAGCAAAAGTAACACTTGATCAATTAGACTCGCCATTCTTTCCAAGAACGGGTTACTACCTCTCAAGCGAAGGGCAAGCTGCTATTTTTGATCAAAAAGATAGCTATCAAACATTCAGTACAGATGGCAAAGTGGCATTTAGTAAAGGTGAACACAGCATTAACCTAACTGGTCAATTAGGCATGCTTTTCCAAGATCGCGCTGAAAATATTCCTGGTATTGGCTATCGCCTTGGTGGCTTCCAAAGACTCTCCGCTTATCAACTAGATCAATTTAGTGGTAACTACATGATGCTGGGCAATTTAACTTATTTATATCGCGCACTTAATTTGCGACTACTCAATCAAAGTATGTTCCTAGGAACAAGTATTGAGTCTGGCAACGTCTGGAATCAACGCAGTGATATGAGTTTTGGCAATCTTAAGCATAGCTACAGTGTTTTTGTAGGGCTCAACACATTCATGGGCCCAGTACATCTAGGTGTAGCTACTGCTCCAGGCGGTTACACCAACATCTTCTTCCAACTCGGTAGAAATTAAAGTAATAAAAAAGGCCTCATTGAATGAGGCCTTTTTTGTACATCATGTTGATTACGAACTGTAACTTTGTCGTAATACATTCTTCTGTACCTTACCCATTGCATTCCGAGGTAACTCAGAAACAACCACAATGCGTTTTGGTACTTTAAAGTTAGCAATCTTGCCCTTTAGGTCAGCAATCATTGATTCGGCATTGAGTTTGACCCCAGGCTTACCAACGACAACCGCCAATACTGCTTCTCCAAAATCAGGGTGAGGAATACCAATCACAGCACTCTCATCAACACCTGCCATATCGTCAATAAAGCTTTCAATTTCTTTTGGATAGACGTTATATCCACCAGAAATAATTAAATCTTTACTTCGACCAACGATACAGAGATATGAATCAGGCACCTTACCAGCACTCGTTTCACCACCCCATCGACCAACGTCACCTGTTTTAAACCAACCATCTTTGGTGAATTCTTCTTTGGTTTTTTCAGGCATGCGCCAGTAGCCTTTAAAAATATTAGGGCCTTTGACTTCAACATTACCAATTTCATTGACGCCACATAACTTGCCATCATCTTTAATGATTCGAACTTTGGTTTGCGGCAACGGTAAGCCCACAGATCCACCGATACGCTTACCCTTGTAAGGGTTAGAAACCAACATCGCTGTCTCACTCATGCCATAGCGCTCCAAAATCGTATGGCCGGTGCGCTCTTTGAATGAATTAAAAGTCTCTGTTAATAATGGCGCTGATCCAGAAACAAACAAGCGCATATTTTTAACAGTCTTCTTTGTAAATGTTGAATCTAACAATAAACGCACGTAGAAAGTTGGCACACCCATCATGATGGTTGATCGTGGCATATGCTTGATTAACTCTTTGGTATCAAGACGAGGTAACCAAATCATTTTGCTACCGTTCAGTAGAGCACCATGAGAAGCTACAAATAGACCATGAACGTGGAAGATCGGTAAGGCGTGTAACAACACATCACCCTTTTGCCAAGCCCAGAACTTTTGAAGCACTTTCGCATTACTACCTAAGTTGCGATGACTTAGCATCGCTCCCTTGCTTCGCCCTGTTGTGCCAGAGGTGTACAAGATAGCGGCCAAGTCATCGTCAGATCGCTTAACTGTTTTAGATTGACTGGATTGCTTACCAGCTTGCTCTAATAAAGTTCCAGATCTATCTTCACCCAAAGTAAAGACATGCTTAGTGCCAGATTTTTTAGCAACTTGAGCAATCCATGAGTGATTCTTAGGACTACAAACAAGCACTGCAGGCTCAGCATTACCGACAAAGTATTCCATCTCTGCAGATTGGTAAGCCGTATTAAGTGGCAAATAAACTAAACCCGCCTTGAGTGTTGCCAAATACAAAAATAAAGCTTCTGGCGATTTTTCAACCTGCACAGCCACTCGTGCGCCCTCTGGTAAACGAAGGCCAATTAATAAATTGGCCATCTTTGCAGTGGCTTTTTCTAGGTCATCCCAGCTGTAATACATACCATCGTGCGTTTCAATCGCACAGGATGATTTATCTTTTGGGAATCCGCTTTCTAATAAAGTATATAAATTCATATTTATTCCAAGGATTAACTGGGGGCAAGCCCCCGTTCAATCATTAATCCATTTTTGCGCCAGATGACTTGGCTACATCACCCCAACGTTTGATTTCTGCAGAAACGAATCTTCCATAAGCTTCTCCAGTCAAGTTAGGTGTATCTGAACCGTTGTTCAACCATGAAGTTTTTAACTCTGGGCTGTTTAAAGCCTTCGTTACTTCAGCAGTCATCTTGTCGACCACGTCTTTAGGTGTTCCTTTAGGAGCCCATAGACCGTACCAAGTACTCACGACATAACCAGGCACACCTGCTTCAGTAGCTGTTGGCACATCTGGGAAAGCTGCAGAGCGCTTGGTAGAAGCAACTGCCAAGGCTTTGATCTTGCCGCTCTTAATATGCTGTGATGATGAACCCAAGCCATCAAACATCATGTCTACTTGACCAGCAATTAAATCACCCAATGCTGGGCCAGCACCACGGTATGGAATATGTGTGATGAAAGTTTTTGTTTGCATCTTGAATAACTCACCAGCTAAATGGTGAGAACTTCCGTTACCAGCACTACCGTAGTTCAATTTACCTGGATTCTTTTTGGCGTACTCGATAAAGCCTTTAAGATCGTTCACAGGGACGCGCTGAGCATTAACAACCACTACTTGTGGTGGCGTTGCAAGCAACATCACTGGCACAAAGCTCTTTTCAATATCGTAGTCCAACTTTGGATACATAGAAGGAGCGATCGCATGATGCGCGCCGCCCATAAAGAATGTGTAGCCATCTGGTGCAGCTTTAGCTGCAATACCAGCACCCAAAGTACCGCCAGCGCCACCGCGGTTATCAATCACAATTTGTTTACCAAGTTGCTTAGTAAGCTGAGCAGATAAAGGTCTTGCAAAGGCATCTGTTCCACCACCAGCTGGGAAAGGTACAACGATTGTGATTGGCTTGCTTGGCCAATTAGGATCGGCTAAAACTGCACCTGAACTTGCAGCCAAGCCCAAAGTAACAGCTACCATACTCAACACACCTACTACATTTACTGGTTTTTTCATATTTGTCTCCTCGTACTCCAGTTAAATAACTTCTCTAAAAATGATTAATCAAATCAATTGTGAAACTGATCTTGAATAAATAATCTCTCCATTAACAAAACGCTCGTGGTTATCTTCCACGTTTTCTAAGTCATATAGGTAATTCACCATCAAACCTGCTGATTGCTTAATACCTTTTTTTGATAAGTCTCCTGCCCAGTTAATTCTGTGTAACTTCGCGCCATTACCTAAGTGGAATTTAGCGACCGAGTTACCACCTCTTCTTGATGATTGAGTCATCAAATAAAAGGCACATAAACTCATTAAAGCTTCTTTTTCTTTGGCTGTTGCAGCATCAGGATGCCAACCTGATTGCAAGCGCTCATTCCAAGATGTCTCCTTGAGGTTGAGAACCTTGCATGCTTCTTGATACTTTTCATAGACTGCCGGCTTAATATCATCAGAGCTTAATTCTTGATTGCTGGTAAGCCATTCCATGAAACCAGGGATTGGAGATAAAGTACAAAATGTTTTTAAAGAAGGAAATTCTTTTTTCAAACTTTCAGCAACTCGCTTGATCAAGAAGTTACCCATCGATACACCGCGCAAGCCAGGCTGACAGTTACTAATCGAGTAAAAAATAGCGCACTTGTATTGATTCGGCTCAATCACCTCAGACTTCTTATTAACTAGAGGCCCAATAGCTTCTGGAATTTCAGGGAGAAGCGCTACCTCAACAAAAATGAGAGGCTCTTCAGATAGTTGCGGGTGAAAGAATGAAAAACAACGGCGATCTGGTTGAAGGCGGCGACGCAAATCATCCCAACCATCAATTTCATGAACAGCCTCATGCTGAATAATCTTTTCAAGAATATGCGCAGGTGATTTCCAATCCACCTGATGCATTTTCAAGAATCCAGGATTGAACCAAGAGGTTAAAAGGTGCTGCATATCAGCATCTACCGCTTTTAATTCTGGCTTTTTATGGAGTAACTTTAATAGTTGATGGCGCATGTCCACAATCATGCTGGTGCCGCCCGGCGCCCGATTTAATCGACGCAACAGCTCTTGTCTTGGCGCTTCTGTAACTTTCATCAACCAAACCAAATTATCAGCATTAGGGCTAGAGGCATAAATTTGAGCAGCGCTCAAAACGTCTGCTGGGCTTGGATTAAATTTATCAGCCAAGTAATGAAAATACTCAGCTCTTTGATCATCTTCAAGCGTATAAAAGTTCTCAATCACATCACTGGCCATGCTGGCCGCATTGGACTCGCCACGGTCTGAGAGCAAGCGCTTAGTGGCATTGACTGTTTTTGTGAAATGTCTTGCTTTAAGAAGATTATCTAGAATCATGCGCTTAGAACTTCCGGGGATTTTAGATATTTAAGAACTTCACGCTGTCTTAAGATATGCGTTTTCATCAACTCTTCAGCTTGCTGTGCATTTCCAGTTTTTAAGGCATCAAAAATAGACAGGTGCTCTTGGCAAGACTCTTCAATACGCCCCTTATGGTGCAAGCTGCGGTGACGAGAAAGATTAAGGATACGGCGCAAATCATTCACCATATTGGTCAGCCACTCATTACCAGCTAGACTCTGAATAGCTTCATGAATTTTTCTATTGGTGACGTAATAGTCATCAATATTCTTTGCATCAGCATATTTCTTCAATCGAACATGTAAAGACTCTAAAGAACGGATATCTGCTTCACTGGCTTTTTCTGCTGCTTCATAAGCACATCGACCCTCTAAGATAGCCATCAGAGGAAAGATTTCATTTAAATCTTGATCGGTCAGTTCAGTAACGTAACAACCTTTGCGCGGCTCAATTCTTAAGATGCCCTCAGAAGCCAAGATGCGAATAGCTTCACGGAAAGGTGTGCGAGAAACGCCTAACTCTTCGGATAGCTTTTGTTCGTCAATCCAAGAGCCCGGCTTCAAAACACCACTAGCCACCATAGAGCGCAGACGCTCGGTGACTTCAACATAGAGTGCTGTTTTAACAATTTTCAAAGACATGTACACAATGTATTTTGTATACATTTTTGAATACATAGGTGCTAACCCTTAAAAAGGGAAAACACTTAGGAATTTCAATGAAGCTAGAAATTAAATCTTAGGGGATTGTCTAAAAATCAAATAAACACCCGCTAACACCATGGGGATTGATAACCATTGCCCCATCGATAGGCCAAGGCTTAATAGACCTAGAAAGCTATCTGGCTCCCGGGCAAATTCAGCCAAGAATCTAAATAAGCCGTAGCCTAATAAGAACACTCCAGAAATCTGACCTAGAGCTCTAGGTTTAGACGCATACCACCATAAAGCGAGGCCTAAACATAAACCCTCACCCATCAACTGATACAACTGAGAGGGGTGGCGAGCCAACATATCACCTGCCTGCGGGAATATCATGGCCCACGGGAGATCTGTTGGCCTTCCCCATAATTCGCCATTAATAAAATTTCCCAAACGACCAAAAGCCAAACCAAATGGCACCAGTGGCGCAATGAAATCTGTCACCTCAAAGAAGGTTTTTTTGTTTCTTCTTCCCCACCAGAGCATCGCAGCTAATACGCCCATAAAACCACCATGGAAAGACATACCGCCTTCCCATACTTTTAGAACATCCAATGGATTCGCCAAATAATGGCCAGGCATATAAAAAATAATATAGCCCAAACGGCCACCCAGAATGACGCCCACCACACCTGCAAATAAAAGATCTTCTAGAGCTTTGTATGTCCAAGCGTGCTGAGCAACTCCAGCTTGCTTTAAACGCAAACGACCTAATAAAAGAAACTGTGCAAAGGCAAGCAAATACATAAGCCCATACCAATGGATGGCCAGGGGTCCTATGCTCAAAGCGACAGGATCAAATTGTGGGTGCATCAATGCCATAGCTGTATTTGAATTCTTTTTTATTTTATTGTTTGATTTTGGCTATTACTGACCCGTTTGATCAAAGTTATGTAATTCATGCCCTTGATCTCGATAGGCCTTATAGCGGTCACGCCCAGCTTGTCGATCAGCCTCATCTGTTGAAACAATTTCTACAATTCTTGGGAATCGGCCTGCTAGAGCTTCTACTGATTTTGGTAAATCACGGCCCACATGAATCAAGACATCACCATGAGGCAAGTAGTCCAACTCATCAGCCTCAAAACTTTCTAAAAATACGATCGGTGTTTCTGCGGCAAAGTCATCACTACCCCAGGCATGAGGTAAAAAATCAACTGCACTGAAAGACCAAAGCTGCTCATCCAATTGTTTCAAAAAATCTCTAGAGCCAACAACCACAATATTCCTCATAGGTGTTGCCTCATTGGGGCTTGCCATGATCTTTCTAATCAAGCGACAACTATATTGAGGCTTGTTATTCACTTGACTGTGAAAATCTATTCTTGCCATAAATCTCAATGAACCTTATTCAAGCCTTCAAGCTAATAAATAATTAACCAACAGAGGAACCGGACGACCAGTTGCGCCTTTAGCAGCACCACTCTTCCAGGCAGTACCAGCAATATCTAAGTGCGCCCATGTGTATTTCTCTGTGTATCTCGCCAAGAAACAAGCAGCTGTAACGCTACCAGCAGGTCGACCACCAATATTAGCCATATCGGCAAAATTAGATTTCAACTGGTCTTGATACGCTGTATCGAGAGGCATACGCCAAACAGTATCTTGAGAATATTTACCGGCTGTGAGCAAGCCTTCAGCCAACTCATCATCATCAGAAAACAATCCAGAATGCACGCCACCTAAAGCAATCACACATGCGCCCGTTAAGGTCGCGATATCAATCACTGCAGCTGGTTTAAAACGTTCAACATATGTCAGCGCATCACAAAGAATCAAACGACCTTCAGCATCTGTATTTAAGATCTCAATTGTTTGACCAGACATGCTTGTCACAATATCGCCTGGACGAGTGGCATGTGCAGATGGCATGTTTTCACAAGTTGGAATAACGCCAATCACGTTCTTCTTCAACTTTAATTCACCAATAGCACGCATGGTACCGAGCACTGAGGCTGCGCCACACATGTCGTACTTCATTTCATCCATACCTTCACCTGGCTTTAATGAAATGCCACCCGTATCAAAAGTAATACCTTTACCCACCAAAACAATTGGAGCATCTTTAGCAGCACCACCTTGATGGCGAATCACAATAAATTGCGGTGGCGTTACAGCACCTTGAGTCACCGCTAGGAAAGCACCCATCTTGAGAGCTTCGATTTCTTTGCGACCCAAGACTTCAACTTTAAAACCAAAATCTTTAGCTAATTTCTTAGCTGTCTGACCCAAATAGCTTGGCGTGCAAATATTAGGTGGCAAATTACCCAAATCTTTGGTTAAGTCCATACCGTTAGAAATAGCCAAACCTTCAGCAACGGCTTTTTGCAAATCCTTATTATTCTTTGCGGTGCTAGCAAGTGAAATCTTTTTAAGCTTTGGAGACTTTTCTACAGGCTTAGTTTTAAAAGATGGATGTCTTGCCCCAAACTTATATAACTGCTCTTTTGCCAATTGCACTAATAGGCGAGCTTGAGATAAGCCATCTTTTGCTGAAAACTCTTCAAATACCCACAAGGCATCTTTAGCAGGCGTCGCAATAACTGCTTTTAAACCGCTGCTTAACCATTTAGAGAACTCCTGGCCTGTTTTAGTAGATTTGGCAGGTTTTAGATCCTCACCAGTACAGACTAAGAGCAAACGCTCAGCCTTTAGACCTAATTTTGACCAGGCATCTGTTGAATTCAAAAGCAAATGACTGCCAGCATGAGAGTCCAAATCGCCATGCTCCATTGCTTTTGCAATAGCGCCATGAGTGGCCGTGTTAAGGCTTGCCAATAAACCTGTGAGTTTCTTAGGGTTCTTTAAATGACGGCCAGCAAAAGCTACCACCAAACAACCTACTGGCTGACTCATTTGAGCTTTAGAACCTAAAGCTCCCTCTACGAATACTTTCGTGCTACATTCCATATGCTTTTCCTTTATACAAGGGAAGTTTTTAATACCCTTGATTATCGCCCAGCTTCGCTTTTTATGATCTTTAAAAGAGCCCTACGACAAGAACTCAATTTCACCACAGGTGTGGTGTTCATGGTTTTGGTCACCCTCGTTTTAACCAACTTGATGATCAGAGTCTTAGGAAATGCGGCCAGCGGCGCCGTAAACCCCAAAGATGCCCTTGTTTTAATTGGCCTTGGGATGATCAATTACCTCCCTATTTTGCTGACAGCATCCCTTTTCGTCGCTGTTTTGATGGTACTCACTCGCTGGTACAAAGACTCAGAGATGGTCATTTGGCAAACAGCTGGTATGAGCCTATTTAAGATTCTCAAACCAATCTTAAGTTTCACGATTCCTTTAAGTATTGCGGTTGGCACACTTTCTATTTTTGTTTCACCTTGGGCCAACGAACAATCAGCCGTTATCAAGCAACGTTTTCAACAACGTGATGACATCTCCATGCTAGCGCCCGGACAATTCAGAGAGTCATCTGGCAATAATCGAGTTTTCTTCATCGAAAGCATGAATCCAGAAGATGACACTTTTAAAAATATTTTTGTTACTGATTTTGGCAAAGATAGGCAATTAGTTGCGGTTTCTAAAGCAGGCTATATCGAAAACAATCGTGATGGCGAGAAACATTTGGTGCTTGAAGCCGGTCGTCGCTACGAAGGTACTCCAGGGCACACTGATTTTCGTATTACAGAATTTAGTCGGTACACAGTTAAGTTGGAAGGCAAAGTGGTCGATCCAATTGTGAACAGCCCCAAACTGATGCCTATCTGGGAGTTATTCAAAGACCTTAACCTACCGCATTTAGGTGAAATACTCTGGCGCTTTGGTTTACCTTTGATGGCACTTGTATTTGTCATTATCGCTATCCCTCTTTCTTATATTGATCCTAGAAGAGGTCGATACACTGCATTAGTGATGGCTGTTTTGATTTACTTCACCTATTCCAACTTATTAAAACTGATGCAAGCATGGGTCAGCACTGGAAAAATTAAGTTCGCAGTTGGCGTATGGTTGCTTCATGTCATCGCAGCATTAATTGGCTTGGGATTTATTTTCTATAGACAGAATAGATCCATAACTTTGTATGGCAGATACAAAAGATGGGTGGATCAAAGACAAGCCAAAGGAAATCAACATGTGGCATAAGTTATTTCCGCTTGTATATGAGCGCTATTTAGCAAAACAAATTTATTTAGCATTTTTATTTATTTTATTTGCGCTGATCTCTTTATTTATATTCTTTGATTTCATCGCTGAAATGAGTGATTTAACCCCAAGCTACACCATCTTTTGGGCGTTTATCACTGTTTTATTAAGGGTGCCAAGCCGGCTGGTAGAAATTATTCCTATAGCTGGCTTGATTGGCGGCATCTATGTGATGGCGAATATGGCAGCTCAATCGGAATATACGATTTTAAGAATTGCCGGCCTAGATACCAGGAAGTCCTTAGCAACTCTCATGAAAATTGCAATACCAATTGCATTTTTGATTCTCTTGATGAGTGAAGTGCTTGGCCCATTTACAGAAGGTCTATCAAAAAATGTGCGACTTGCTGCCATCAATCAAGGCAAAGAGGTTTTAGAGTTCCGTTCAGGCGCATGGATTAAAGATAAGTTACGTGGCAGTGATGGTAAAGGTGACATCAAAGAAGGTATTCGCTACATCAACGTGGGCTCACTAGAAAAGAATGAAACCATTAAAGGCTTCAGGATGTATGAATTCGATGCCAACCACCGTCTCTTACTCAGCAGAACAGCTGAAACAGTTCAATTCATTGGCAATGGCCAATGGAGATTAAATCAGGTCACAGAAACAAGATTTAGCGAAATTGCGAATAGCTCAAGATTAGACCCGAGCTTTACAACTCAAATCAAAAAGTCTGATCAATTAGAAATTGAAACAGAAGTCAGCCCTCAATTATTAGGCGCGCTTCTGATCAAACCAGACCGCTTATCGATCATTGATTTATTTAGCTACATTAATCACCTAAAAGATAACAAACAAGATTACCAACGCTACGCCATCTCTTTCTGGAAGAAAGTGATTTACCCATTCACTATCTTGGTGATGCTGGCATTAGCACTGCCATTTGCTTACCTACAAACGAGATCCGGTGGTATTGGCTATAAAGTGTTCGGAGGCATCATGCTAGGCATCAGCTTCCAGTTATTTAATAGTTTGTTCTCTCACGCAGGCCTTCTTGGCGAATGGCCTGCCCTGATCAGTGCGGCGACACCTGCCCTGCTTTATTTCATCCTGGCCATGTTTGGCATTCGCTGGGTATCCAAGGTTTAAGAATGAGCAACTCTAGTAGAAAAGCAATTGTGTTGTTCGGTCACGGTGCTCGTGATGAACGCTGGAAAGAGCCCTTCATCAAAATTAAAGAAATGATTCAGGCAGAATCGGCTGCATATCGCGTTGAGCTATCTTTCTTAGAATTAATGAGCCCTAGCCTTCCAGAAGTGATTGATCAACTGGTACTAGAGGCTTACTCTGACATTGAAGTGATACCAGTCTTCCTAGGACAAGGCGGACACATCAGAAAAGATTTTCCTGCCATTCTTGATGAATGCCAAAAAAAGCATCCTGGGCTTCGTTTAAGCGCTAAGCCTGCTGTTGGTGAGAACCTCGGAGTTCTGCAAGCGATTGCCAAATACTGCACCAACTAGCAATAAAGCAGGTGCTTGACCATCAAACCAATCCAGCGCTTGACCTGATGCCATCTCGCGTAGGGTCAAAGCCAAACTTCTCTCACGCTCTGTACTAATAGATTCAATAATGCGCACAGGCGTTGATCCTGGACGTCCTTGAGCTATTAACTGCTCAGCAATCGATGAGGACTCATCTCGCCCCATATAAATCACCAATGTATCTGCAGTTGGTAGTGGTAATGATGATGAATCTGTTGCTTTTGCTTGAGTACTAAATGCCACACTTCTAGCAACACCCCGAAGAGTTAAAGATTGTTTTAAGCTTGCAGCAGCAGCTAAGGCAGCTGTAATGCCAGGAACTACATGAACCTCAACGCCTGCAGCCTCTAACTCAGAAATCTCTTCATCAGCACGGCCAAAGATCATAGGATCTCCGCCTTTTAAGCGCACAACAATTGGATGTTTATGCGCTGCATCGACTAAACGCTTATTAATAAATTTCTGAGCAGCAGAATGTTTTCCGCAACGTTTACCCACAGCAATTTTTTCAGCCTGGGGGCAATAAGCCAACATGGCCTCTTCAATCAAGGCGTCATGAAAGACAATATCTGCACGCGCCAATAATTGCGCGCCACGAACCGTGATCAAGTCAGCAGCGCCAGGACCTGCTCCAATTAAATAGACCTGTCCCAAACTGGCTGTAGATTTAGATGTAGCTGTAGATTTAGATATAGGTGTTGTCATCATTAAACCGTAGCTCGAACCATCCCTGCTGCAACGGTGTGATTGGTTGCCTCATCAATCAACACAAAAGCTCCAGTACTTGGTGAATCATCAAATAAGTCAGTCACAATCGGCTTTTGCAAAACCAAGTCAACGCGACCGATTTCATTCATATTTAAAGCATGAATATCAGTGCCATGTGACAAAGTTTGAACATCTAACACTTGTTGAATACCTTTTACTTTTGCAAATACAGTATTTGTCGTGTGGCGCAATACGTACTTGCGCGCCAAAGATAAAGGCTCACTATCTAACCAGCAAATATCTGCTGAAACTTGTTTGCTTAAGGTAGGCACATCTGAATCAAGGGCAGCAACAATTAAGTCACCTCTTGAAATATCCACATCCTCAGCTAAACGCAAGGCAATCACTTGACCAGCCTTGGCGACATCAACACCAGCAGCATCGCCAATAGCTTGATGATCATTAGATACATGAATCTCTGAAACAGTAGCCTCTAAACCGCTTGGTAATACGGTGACTTTCTGTCCTTTTTTAATGCTCCCTGATTCAATACGACCCAAATAACCGCGGAAATCATCTGCAGCACTGCCATCTTGACGAGCGACATACTGCACTGGAAATCTCAAACCTTGAACCTTATGAACCACACTTGTATCCAAGCCTTCTAACCATTGCAATAAGCTAGGACCTTGATACCAGGCAGTCTTATCTGACTTATCAACCACGTTGTCACCCTGAAGTGCTGAAACAGGAATCAGGTGGGGCGTTGGCAATCCAAGAGTTGTTGCTAAACCTTCAACAGATTCTTTAATGGCATTGAAGACATTTTCATCAAAGTCCAAGAGATCCATCTTATTAACAGCAACAACAACATGACGCAAACCTAATAAACGAACAATCGCTGAGTGCCTCTTAGTTTGAGCCAATAAGCCAGCTGGTTTTGTTGATAAATCAACTCGAGTAGCATCCACCAACAAAACTGCTACGTCAGCTTGTGATGCACCTGTTACCAAATTACGCGTGTATTGCTCATGACCTGGAGCATCGGCAACGATGAACTTGCGTTTTGCAGTTGCGAAATAACGATAAGCCACATCAATGGTGATGCCTTGCTCACGCTCAGCCTCTAGTCCATCTGTTAAAAGCGCCAAATCTACCGCTGCGTCAGATGCTGTGACACGCGCATGCTTGGTTTTAGATAGGGCTAGCAATTGATCTGCTAAGACAGCTTTAGTGTCATATAACAAACGACCAATCAATGTGCTTTTGCCATCATCTACGCTACCAGCAGTGATGAATCGAATAACTCCTTGGCTCATCAGAAATACCCCTCTTTTTTACGACGCTCCATTGAAGCTTCACTTGTTTGATCATCCATACGTGTTGCACCACGCTCTGTGATTTCAGAAATAGCAGTTTCTTTAATGATGTCTTCAGCATTGGCTGCTGTACTGAGAACAGGACAAGTACAACTGATATCACCTACCGTTCTAAAACGAACACTGATAGTCTCGCTCACTTCACCAGCAGCCTTAGGTGTCACATTCGTTACAGGCACTAACAATCCATTTTTACGAACTACCTCACGTTGGTGAGCGTAATAAATGCTTGGTAGATCGAGCTGTTCGCGAGCAATGTATTGCCACACATCTAATTCAGTCCAATTAGAAATCGGGAAAACGCGCATATTTTCGCCTGGGGCAATACGTGCGTTATAAAGATTCCATAACTCAGGGCGCTGAGCTTTAGGATCCCATTGACCAAATTCATCACGGAAAGAAAATATACGTTCTTTTGCACGTGCCTTCTCTTCATCGCGACGAGCGCCGCCCATCAAAGCATCAAACTGATATTCAGCAATTGCCTCTAGCAAAGTGGTCGCCTGAGCAGCATTGCGTGAATCTGTTTCTTTACGCAAACGAACCGTACCCTGACGAATAGAGTCTTCTACGTGACCAACTAGTAACTTAGAACCTGTTTTAGCCACAATCTCATCGCGGAACTGAATGACTTCAGGGTAATTGTGGCCAGTATCAATGTGTAACAAAGGGAAAGGTAATTGAATAGGTCTAGCACCGAAGCGGAAAGCTTTTCTTGCCAAATGAAACATGACGATTGAATCCTTACCGCCAGAGAACAACATGGCAGGATTGGCGCACTGGGCTGCAACCTCACGAATAATGTAAATAGATTCAGCCTCTAGCCAATCTAAGTGTTCGTTTTGTATTTTTTGATCTTGATTCATATTTTTCATTTCACGTGCAAACCGCACTCTTTGCTATCTTGTTGCAACCACCACCAACGTCCTGCTCTAATATCTTCACCAGCTTTAACTGCTCTAGTGCAAGGTTCACATCCAATGCTGGGGTAGCCTTGCATATGTAGAGGGTGAATAGGCACTTTGTAATGTTCTATATAAGCCCAAACATCAGACTCTGACCAATCAAATAGAGGGTTGTATTTAGTAATTTGTCTTGCATCATCTAATTCACGCAAAGGCAAATCTGAACGTGTCACAGCTTGCTCTCTTCGTTGACCACTTAACCAGGCATCTGCACCCTCAAGGGCTTGATGAAGAGGCTTAATTTTTCGAGCACCACAGCAAGATTTTTTAGCTTCCTCAGAATCATAAAAACCATTAAGGCCATATTGCTTGATGAAAGATTCAACATCTTGAGGTGCTGGTTCAATCCGCTCAATTGATATCTTGTAATGATTCTCAACTTCCTCAGTCATCACAATGGTTTCTTGATGCAAGCGCCCTGTAGCCAAAGTAAATAAACTGATTTTTGCCGCAGACTGAACAATCGCATCAGTTACTACCATGTCTTCCGCAGCCAAACTTGAGGCAAATCTCACATCAGCATGCTCAGAAGAAATAGCTATCAAACGCTCAAACAACACCTTTGCTTTTGATTCGATTTCCGTCGCAGTGACAGAATGTTTGGGAATGCTCCATAAAACTGGACGAGCTAATGAACTTGAATTAATCGCTTCACTCATTTCAAGCTCGCTTGTTTTTGAGAACGCTCAGCGCGCCAATCATTTTGGAATTGATAAGCTACAGAATTAAATTGCGCAAGAGCGACCTCTGGAGATTGATCGTTGCGGATAGCAAAGCTATCAAAACCCACTCTCGAGAGCGGCAATAATTGATCAATTAATACATCACCAATCGCACGTAACTCACCATCCCAGCCAAAACGTTCACGCAATAATGCTGCCGTGCTGTAACCGCGGCCATCCCTAAACACCGGAAAATCGATCGCAAGAATAGGCCATAATTTAAGGCCCGCAAGAATGACATCGCGGTGGGCCAAAATATCATCCTCTGGCGCAAACCAAACAGAAATTTCACCTTTGAGTGCGCGGCCCTGATATTGCTCTTTAGCACCATGGCTTGTCCACCAAGTAAAAGGCACTATCACTTTTCCTGGCGTTAATGCAGCCGACTCTTCGCCCTCTGTTGCGCGGAATACTTGCCAGTCATTAGGGACTAATTGAGCCTGCCCTTGTTTAGGGTAACGAATTAATTTAGGCACGTTTCACCTCTGCATAAACGCGCTCTTTAAATGGCGCAATACCAATACGGTGAACCGTATCCACAAACTTTTCAGTTGGTTCACGTTTCTCAACGTAAACATCAATGACTTTAGAAATCACATCAGGCATATCTTCTGCAAAGAAGGATGGTCCAATTACTTTACCGATGGCTGCGTTTAAACCTTGTTCACCACCTAGCGTCACTTGATACCACTCTTGACCATCTTTATCGACACCCAAGATGCCAATATTGCCAACGTGATGATGGCCACAAGAATTCATGCAACCAGAAATATTGAGACTGATGTCTCCCAAATCATGAAGGTAATCTAAATCATCAAAACGCTTTTGAATGTCATTGGCAATCGGAATTGATTTGGCATTAGCCAAAGAACAGAAGTCACCACCTGGGCATGCAATGATGTCTGTTAGATACCCGATATTCGGCAAGGCCAATGATTGTTGGCGTGCACTTTGCCACAAGCTATAGAGGCTAGATTGCTCAACATCGGCTAAGACTAAGTTTTGCTCGTGTGTTGCTCTAATTTCACCAAAACTATACTGATCTGCCAAATCTGCAATAGCTAACATTTGCTCAGTTGTGACATCACCAGGAGCAACTGTTCCGTGAGGCTTCAGCGACAGCACCACACTCGCATAACCTGGCACTTGATGAGATTTAACATTGCGATCTAACCAACGAGCAAATGCCTGTTGATCAGCAGATGTGGCTTGCTCAAGAATATCTTTTGAGCTTAGAGCATTTAAATTTTTATAAGCAGGCTTTGTAAAAAATTGAGCAACCCTTGTCCACTCTGCATTTGTAAAAGTACTATTTCCATCTACCCAATGCTCATACTCAGACTCAACCTGTCGTGCAAATTCTTCAGGGCCAAGCGCTTTAACTAAAATCTTGATGCGCGCTTTGTACATATTGTCACGGCGGCCAAATCGGTTGTAAACGCGTAAGACTGCAGACAAATAGTTAGGTAGTTCCTGCCACGGAAGATCACGCTTAATCACAACACCCAAAATAGGTGTGCGACCCATGCCGCCACCAACTAAAACATCAGCACGCAATTCACCAGATTCATTTTTATAAAGGTAGAGACCCACATCGTGCGCGGCCACAATGGCACGATCTTCTTTTGATGCACAAACTGCTATTTTGAATTTACGTGGCAAATAGGCAAACTCTGGATGCAAAGTGGACCACTGACGAAGTAATTCACAAACAACGCGTGGATCAACAATCTCATCACCTGCCACACCTGCAAAAGGATCGCTAGTGATATTGCGTATGCAATTACCTGATGTTTGGATGGCATGCATTTGCACTTTAGCCAAATCAGCCAAAATTTCTGGGGTATTTTCTAAGCTGAGCCAGTTGAACTGAATATTCTGACGTGTTGTGAAATGACCATACCCACGATCATATTTATTCGCGATGTGCGCCAAAGTACGCAGTTGTTTTGAATTAAATAAACCGTATGGAATGGCAACACGCAACATGTAGGCGTGACGCTGCAAATACAAACCATTTTGCAAACGTAGTGGTCGGAACTCTTCCTCGCTCAAGTCATCAGATAAGCGACGCTTCACCTGATCTCTAAACTGAGCCACACGGTCATCAACTAAACGTTGATCTATTTCATCGTACTGATACATCTTGTTGCCTCTTAAGAAACTAATTTGATGCCAACTAAAGTCAGCGTCATTGCCAAAGTGCTGCGAACATGTTTTTCTGGCAAAGATTTCGATAAGCGAGCACCCAACCAAATACCTGGCACTGATCCGATCAACAAGCCAGTCAATAAATCAAAGTGCACATTACCCAACCACCAATGGCCTAGTCCTGCTAGAGCAGTTAGAGGTACGGCATAGGCAATATCTGTTCCTGCCACTTCAGGCGCTCTCAATGATGGATAGAGCAATAGAATTAATGTGGCACCAATGGCGCCCGCACCAATGGATGAAATAGTGACAAGCACGCCAATGACTAAACCCACAATGACTGTTGCAGTTCTTTGAGCACGACCCTGCAATTGCGCTTTAGGATTTTTCTCAATCCAATTCAAAAGAGTCTTACGGAAGACTAATGACAGCGCCGTCAAAAATACTGAGATGCCAATAGAAACCTTGATGGCACTTTGCCAACTTTGATCAATACCGCCAAAATATTTCATCAATAAAATAGTCACTACCGCTGATGGCAAACTGCCCAAAGCGAGATAGCCGACGATATCCCAACGAACATGGCCATGCACTCGATGGGCAATAGTGCCAACACCCTTAGTCAAAGCAGCAAAAGCTAAGTCTGTTCCAACGGCGATACCTGGAGGGACTCCAAAAAAGAGAGTCAAAATCGGCGTCATGAGAGAGCCACCGCCCACCCCTGTTAGGCCCACTAAGAGACCAATGAGAGCGCCAGAGATGGCAAATGGATATAAATTTGTGAAAAGTTCTTGCATGGGCTGAACTTTATAGATTGACCATCATTTCCACAAATAATATAAAATCGTTTTAATATACGAATATTCATATATAGAAATGACTGAAAAATGAACTTACATCAATTTAGATTCGTCCGCGAAGCAGTACGACAGAACTTCAACCTGACAGAAGCAGCTAAAACCCTCTTTACGTCTCAACCAGGGGTATCCAAGGCCATTTTGGAATTAGAAGATGAGTTGGGGGTTGATATTTTTAGACGCCACGGCAAAAGGATTAGAAATCTTACTGAGCCAGGTAAGCGAATACTAACTTCTATTGAGAGAATTTTGATGGAAGTTGAAACCTTGAAGCGTGTTGGCAAAGATTTTGCCGCCCAAGACCAAGGTAACTTCGTTATTGCAACCACCCACACTCAAGCTCGCTATGCATTACCTCGAGTTTTGACCGAATTTACAAAGTTATTCCCCAAAGTCAGGGTCAGCATTCAGCAGGGTAGCCCGCAACAGATTGCAGACATGCTGATTCATGACCGCGCTGACATCGCCATTGCAACAGAGGGTATTGCCGGCATAGATGGCCTGCTATCACTCCCTGGTTATCAATGGCAACACGTGATTGCAGTTCAGCCAGACCACCCCCTTTTAGCTAAAAAGAATATTTCTCTAGAAGATTTGGCCGAATACCCCATCATTACCTACGATCAGGCATTCGCCGGAAGAACAAAAATTGATAAAGCCTTCAATAGTAAAAATCTTCACCCGGATGTTGTACTCGAGGCGATTGATGCTGACGTGATTAAGACTTATGTTGAAACAGGGATGGGCATCGGAATCGTGGCGGGTGTTGCTTATGATGCTGATCGCGATCGCAATCTACGAGTGATACAAGCGGGCCACCTATTTGGCAATAACGTCACCAGAATAGCCGTGAAACAAAACGCTTATTTACGTTCTTTTGTTTACACATTTATTGAATTGTTCTCACCAACACTGACACGCAAACTAGTAGATCAGGCGATGTCCGGCGAGACAGTTGATTATCAGATTTAAAAAATAGACTTAATCAATTTGAAAGCTAGCACCATTAAATTGGGCTAGCTTGTCTGTTAAATAAGGCATCACTGTTTGCATCGTTTCAGCCAAGGTCCATGGCGGATTGATGATGAACATACCACTACCCAACATACCGAAGCCCTGTGCATCGGGCTCTTGAACAGTCATAGATAGGTTCAGAGTTTTATCAGATAACTCACGCAGTTGATCAACCAAATAAACATGATCACCTCGTGTAAGTATGGGATACCAAACGATATAAACACCTTCAGCAAAACGCTTTATGCCTTCACGCAATGCTTCAATGACTTTTGGATAATCCGATTTAATTTCATAAGGAGGATCCATGAACACCACCGCCCTTCTAGTTGGCGGAGGCAATAAGGCCTTCAGGGAGGCGAAGCCGTCACCCTTAAAGACTTTAGCCTGACGATCACGGTCAAAGTGTTCTTCTAAGATATCAAAATCAGTCGGATGTAATTCATATAAACGCATCCGATCATCAGGCCGAATGGAACGACGAATCACTTCAGGAGAGCCAGGATACAAGGACCAATCACCCTTGGCATTACAGAGCTGAATCAAGTCCACATACTCTTGCAACACCTCTGGTAAATCTTTGCAATCCCACAAACGAGCGATGCCATCTAAATACTCAGATTTTTTATTAGCATAATCAGACGCCAGCGAATACATGCCAGCACCCGCATGAGTATCAATCACCCAATACGGTTTGTCCTTTTGATTCATGTACGCCAATACTTGCTGAAGAACGCAATGCTTCAAAACATCAGCGTGATTACCGGCGTGGAAGGCGTGACGATATGCAAGCATTAATAAGACCTATTCAAGAACTTTTTCTTTGAATTATTTAGTAGATGAAATGGTGATTTCTGATAACTCAGAATATCTTTTTAAGCCTAACTTTGTAAGCTCTAAATACTTTGTTCGGCTATCTTTAGATGGGATTTGCACTAGCATCTGCTTAACAACTAGTCGTTTCATGGCAGCATGAATGGTTGCCGGAGATGCAATCGCTTGGAGCTCTAACGCTTTAGAAACAGTCAAGGGTTGATTGGACATAATGGCGAGCGCGACCTCATTCAAGAGTTTGATTTCGTTATGATCAAGATCATATTTCGCATCAAGCTCTTTACATTGCTTTAAATAAAGCAAATAAGCACGAATTTTGGCATTGATATCTATCACTTGATCATTCTAATCGTTTCATAGTTAAGCTGTGGCTCTATTACGCTCCAAATAAGTGATAGTATCTAGACTTATAAATTATATAAATTGGATTATGAACTCTGAAGACTATCAAAAAGCAGAGAGGCTTTTAGACATAATCAGTGAAGTTGTAGAACTTTTACCTGACGACGGCAATGAATTGCCACTCAAGATTCTTGAAAATGGCCAAGTTGAATTTCATGATCAACTGCATCAAGAATTATCAAAACCAGAAAATATTGATCTCAAAGATTGGGCAATTAATAACGCCCACAAACTATTTGAATAAATCATTCAAATAATCTTCATAAATTTCGTATAAAAATCAGAGATTGAGAGTTTGGTGCCGCGGGACGGACTCGAACCGTCACACCTTTTGGGCGGGAGATTTTGAGTCTCCTGTGTCTACCAATTTCACCACCGCGGCGCACTGTGTGCATGCCTCAAAATGAGGCAAGACCGCTATTATGCCTCAAGTACTCTTAGAAGTGAAGAAGTGTCGTCATACCCCCACCCAGACTCCATGAGCTTTTCTAGCTGCGAAGCCACTGTTTGCAAGGCTGGCATCTGAATCCCAGCCTCATTTGCAACGTCTTTTACCAAGAAGAAATCTTTGGCATGCAATCGAGCCTCAATGCCTGCTTTAAAGTCTCTTGCCACCATTTTTGGACCCATCAAATCTAGCATTCGGCTTCCTGCCATGCCGCCTGAAATTGCCTCAAAAACTTTTTGAAGATCTGCGCCATTCACTGCTGCAAAACGAAGTGATTCAGCAACACCCTGAATATTGATCACTTGAGCAATTTGGTTGCATAGCTTAGCCACTTGACCGTGCCCTACACCACCAATATGAGTAACTGCCTTGGTGTAGTTTTTAACAATCTCTTTTACTTGAGCGACATCATCGTCTGAGCCGCCAAGCATCATGACTAATGTTCCTTCGGTGGCCGCCTTTACACCACCACTAACTGGTGCATCGACAAAATGAATGCCTTTGACAGCCATGGCAGCAGCGATATCTTTTGTGCTTTGCGGATCAATCGTGCTGTGATCAATACAAATTGCACCCGATTTAGCAGTTTGAATGACTGGGTCGGCGCCCAAGTACAAAACCTGAGCAACATCTTGAGGACCCATCACGTTGGTGATGATGAAATCAGCGCCTTGAGCAGCCTCTGCAGGGGATGCGCAAGCAACAGCACCTGCATCAATCAAAGATTTGGCTTCATTCTGAAAAACCTCGGGGCGTCTGGCATAAATACGTAATTGATGCCCTGCTTTTAATAAAAACCCCACCATCGGGCGACCCATATTGCCAAGGCCAATAAATGCAATTGTGCTCATAGAAAAATCCTGTTTAGTGTCTACCTAATTACCAAGGCAATAAGATAGTTGACCCCGTTGTTTTACGGTCTTCTAAATCACGATGAGCCTGAGCAACATTCTCAAGCTTGTATGTTTGATTAATTTCAATCTTAATTTTTCCGCTGATGACTTTGTCAAATAAATCAGCTGCCATCGGCTCTAGCAAACTTCTATCATGCGCATATGTCATGACAGTAGGTCGGGTTAACTTCAAAGAACCTTTGCCGCCCAAAATACTCACATCGACTGGCGGCACAGGACCTGAAGCATTACCGTAAGTCACCATCATGCCTCGAGGGCGAAGACAATCTAAAGACTGCATGAAAGTATCTTTACCAATAGAGTCATAAACAACGTGGACACCTTGGCCATTTGTTAACTCTCTAGTACGTTTAACAAAATCTTCTTTTTTATAAAGAATGGTGTGATCACAGCCATAAGATTTAGCTAAAGCTGCTTTTTCTTCTGAACCGACTGTACCAATGACAGTGGCACCTAAAGATTTCAACCACTGACAAGCGATCAAACCAACGCCACCGGCTGCAGCATGGAAAAGGACTGTATCCCCTGCTTTTACTGGATAACTATCAGTCACTAAATATTGAACGGTTAAGCCCTGCAACATCATGGCAGCAGCTTGCTCAAATGAAATCGCATCAGGCAATTTCACTAGAGTTTCAGCTGGCATCACACGGATTTGGCTATAGGCGCCTGCTGGCTTGCCAGCATAAGCAACACGATCACCCACTTTGACATGTTTCACCTCAGAACCAACAGCCTCGATAACACCAGCGGCCTCCATACCTAGAGAGCCAGGAAGCGGTTGTGGATAAACACCTTTACGGAAATAAACGTCGATGTAGTTCAAGCCGACAGCATGGTGCTTGATACGCACCTCTTGTGGACCAGGATCGCCGACTTCAACGTCTACCCATTGAAGAACCTCTGGACCACCCACCTCGATCATTTTGATCGCTTTAGCTTTAATGACACTCATTTTGTCTCCTACACCTTTAATTAGTAGTAATCAGCGCTGATTACCTAGGTTTTTATTCAATTTTTTTACGTTTTTACGTAATTCAGCCTCATTTTGCCTAAAATTACGGACTTAGCTAAATATATAGCAATTATTCAATAAAAGTTATCTACGGGAGTATTTATGGCTGGTCATTCCAAATGGGCCAACATCCAACATCGCAAAGGTCGTCAAGACGAAAAGCGAGGAAAAATCTGGACCAAATTGATCAGAGAGATTACCGTGGCCGCCAAAATGGGCGGAGGCGATATTGCGACCAATCCACGTTTACGTTTAGCGATTGATAAAGCCAAAGACTCCAACATGCCGAACGATAACGTTCAACGTGCTATTCAACGAGGCACAGGCTCACTTGAGGGCGTGAACTACGAAGAAATCCGCTATGAAGGTTACGGCCTCAATGGCGCCGCAGTGATCGTTGATGCTTTAACAGATAACCGTACTCGCACAGTTGCAGAAGTGCGCCATGCATTTACTAAACACGGTGGCAATTTAGGAACAGACGGCTCAGTGGCTTTTTTGTTTAAACATTGCGGCCGCATGTTCTTTGCACCCGGCACATCAGAGGACGCTTTGATGGAGGCAGCCCTAGAGGCTGGCGCTGACGATGTCGTACCGCAAGAAGATGGCTCTATTGAGGTGGTTACTCCGGCTTATGAATTTGCCGCTATCAAGGATGCTTTGATAGCTAAAGGCTTTACCCCTGAATTAGGTGAAGTCACGATGCGCCCAGATACAGAAACAGAATTAAGCGGCGATGATGCAGAAAAAATGCAAAAGCTATTAGATGCGCTAGAAGCTCTTGATGATGTTCAAGAGGTCTTTACGAATGCCTCGATGGAATAGTTTTTCATCAACGGAATATTAAGTACAACTCATCAAAATTATTTAAGTAACTCACAGTTAAAAAGCGAAAATTTATGAATATCTTAGTAGTTGGCTCAGGCGGTCGTGAACATGCATTAGCTTGGAAACTAGCTCAATCACCTAAAGTGCAAAAAGTTTTTGTAGCCCCTGGCAATGGCGGTACAGCCACAGCTGCCGCCAAAAATATGGGCATTGAAAACTTAGCCATTACAGATTTAAAAGAACTAGCTCAATTTGCAGAAGAACAAAAAATTTATATGACGGTGGTAGGTCCAGAAGCTCCTCTAGCTGGAGGCATCGTTGATATTTTTAGAGCTAAAAATTTACGCGTGTTTGGTCCAACACAAAAAGCTGCTCAATTGGAATCATCTAAAGATTTTGCAAAAGCTTTTATGAAGCGCCACAACATCCCAACAGCTGAATATCAAACATTCTCAGACATCAAGGAAGCGCATGCTTATATTGATGCCAAAGGCGCGCCGATCGTAATTAAGGCTGATGGCCTCGCCGCAGGTAAGGGCGTGGTGGTTGCCATGACTTTAGAAGAAGCCCACGGCGCGATTGACATGATGCTGTCTGATAACAAATTAGGCGATGCAGGCGCCCGTGTCGTGATCGAAGAGTTTTTACGCGGTGAAGAAGCTAGCTTTATTGTGATGGTGGATGGTCATAACGTTTTAGCTCTAGCAACTAGTCAAGATCACAAACGATTATTGGATGCTGACCTTGGTCCTAACACCGGCGGCATGGGTGCTTACTCACCTGCTCCCGTCGTTACTCCTGAGATCCATGCTCGTGCTCTAAGAGAAATCATCATGCCAACAGTTAAAGGCATGGCCGCAGATGGCATTCCGTTCACTGGCTTCTTATACGCTGGCTTAATGATTGACGACAAAGGTCATGCCAAGACTTTGGAGTTCAACTGCCGTATGGGTGACCCAGAAACACAACCGATCATGTCAAGATTACGTAGTGATTTTTTAATTGCTCTTGATGCTGCAGTTGATGGCAAATTGAATGAAGTGGAATTGGATTGGGATCCACGTATTGCTTTAGGTGTTGTGATGGCTGCCCATAACTATCCAGAAACACCTCGTAAAGGTGATGTTATTTCTGGTATCCCAGCAGATGGCCCTGATCATGTGACATTCCATGCTGGCACCACGATGGATGGCGAGCAATTAAAAACTTCAGGCGGTCGCGTACTTTGTGTGGTGGGTCTAGATCACACAACACGTGGTGCGCAACAGAAAGCTTATGCCATCGTTGATCAAATTAAATTTGATGGCGCGCAGTTCCGTCGCGATATCGGATACAGAGCTCTCTAATATGTCAAAAACTATTGATACGCAAATTTTGCGTGATTACTTTTTAGGATTGCAAGATCGAATTACTCAGGCAATGAGTGAGTTGGATGGCAAAAGCTTCGCGAATGATTCTTGGACGAAACCATCGGATGCCCAACTGAAAGGGGATGGTCGCTCACGTATCCTAGAGAACGGCAACATCCTTGAGCGAGGTGGTGTTGGCTTCTCTCATGTTCGTGGTGACTCCATGCCACCCTCAGCAACAGCTCACCGTCCTGAATTAGCTGGACGCTCTTTTGAAGCCATGGGTGTGTCTTTAGTCTTCCACCCACGCAATCCGCATATCCCAACCGTGCATATGAATGTGCGTTGCTTTATTGCTCAATCAGAAGGTAAAGATCCAGTTTGGTGGTTTGGTGGCGGCATGGATTTAACGCCCTACTATGGTGATGAAGCTGATTGCCAGCACTTTCATCAAACGTGTAAAGATTCTTTAGATCCATTCGATCCATCACTGCACCCTCGCTTTAAAAAGTGGTGTGATGACTATTTTTATTTAAAGCATCGTGATGAGCCACGCGGTATTGGCGGTATTTTTTATGACGACTTTAGCGATTTAGGCTTTGATAAAAGTTTTGAAATGACGCGTTCGGTGGGTGATGCATTTTTAGATGCTTATTTACCGATTGTTAAGAAACATCAGAATGATCCTTATACAGAAGCTCAACGAGAGTTTCAGGCTTATCGACGTGGTCGCTATGTTGAATTCAATTTAGTCTTTGACCGTGGCACATTGTTTGGCTTGCAATCAGGCGGTCGCACAGAATCTATTTTGATGTCGATGCCACCGATTGTTCGCTGGGGTTACGACTGGAAACCTGAAGCAAATAGCGCTGAAGCTCGCCTTTACAGCGACTTCTTAAAACCCAAAGATTGGATCAATCCTTGAGCGATATAAAGAAACGTAAAGCCATAGGCATCCTTGGTGGGACATTTGATCCACCTCATTGGGGACATTTGCGCTTAGCCGAGCACTTCTCACGTGTTTTACAGCTAGATCACATCATCTGGATGCCAGCAGGTCAACCTTGGCAAAAAGGTTCTGACATTACTCCGGCCAAGCATCGTTTAGCCATGAGCGAATATGCCATTGAAACTTTGCATGATCTGTTTGTTGATCATCACATTTATACAAAGATTGAAATTAGCACTCTGGAGATGTCTAGAGAAGGTCCTAGTTACGCCGTTGATACCGCTCAAGAAATCAGAGCTCTTTATGGCCCAGATGCATCAATTACCTGGCTAATGGGTCAGGATAGCTGGCTTAATCTCAAAACTTGGCATCAATGGCCAGAATTACCAAAATACGTTCATTTGGCAGTTGCCAGCCGTCCTATGGATGATTCAGCCAGCCAAATAGGCGGTTCTGAAGGGGTTTTTGCAGATAAACGTACACAAGACCCTCAATTGTTACAATTGAGCCCATACGGACATGTTTTGTTTGATCAAAGCTTGCAGATTAATCTTGCGTCTAGCGACTTACGTGATGGTTTCTATAACCATGCATCGTGGGATGAACTAGCGGATGCAATACCACCTTTAGTACTCGAGTACATCGAAGCTAAAGGTCTTTATAGAAATAAATAATGGATCTTCGCCAATTACAACGCACGATTGTGGATGCCCTTGAGGATGTTAAAGCTCAAGATATACGCGTTTACGACACTACCAAACTCAGCGAACTTTTTGATCGCGTGGTCATTGCCACAGGTAGCAGCAACCGCCAAACAAAATCTTTAGCGATGTCAGTTAAAGAGTCTGTTAAAGAAAAAGGTGGCGATGTTATTTCTGTCGAAGGTATGGAGACAGGCGAATGGGTTTTAGTTGATTGTGGCGATATCGTTGTTCACATTCTTCAACCGATGCTGCGTTCTTACTATCAATTAGAGGGCATCTGGGGCGATAAGCCTGTTCGCGTTAAATTGAATGGTGGCGCTAAGACTTCTAAGCGCTTCGCAAGCGAACCTGAGGACGACGAGGAATAATCATTTTCATTATTCCTTGAATTTATGAAACTTTGGGTTATCGCTGTTGGTCACAAAATGCCTGCTTGGGCTGAGACAGCTACCCAAGACTATCTCAAGCGCATGCCTGCAGACTGCGCTATTCAAATTAAAGAACTCAAGCCGGATCTAAGCCCTGCCAAAGAGGCCATCAAGATCCGAGAAGCTATCCCTAAAGGTACTCACATCATCGCTTTAGATGAACGCGGTAAGGATGTATCCACTCAAGATTTAGCTAAACAAATGAGCGCTTGGCGCCAAGATGGTAAAGATATTGTTTTACTCATTGGTGGTGCTGATGGCCTAGACCCAGAACTCAAAAAAGAAGCCCAATCCATGATGCGCTTATCCAGCATGACATTACCTCATGCCATGGCTCGAGTTATTTTGGTAGAGCAGCTTTATCGCGCTTGGACTATTTTGCAAGGCCACCCTTACCATCGCGTTTAGGCTCTTGCATGCACCCATTTATTTATCTAGCTTCACAAAGCCCTCGCCGCCAAGAGATTCTTCAACAAATGGGAGTTCGCTTTGAGCTATTACTTCCTAGCTCAGACGAGGATGCGGAATCACTTGAGCTTCAACTCAAAGATGAATTAGCTCTTGATTACGTTCGAAGAGTCACTTTAGCCAAACTTGAAGCAGCTACCCAAAGACTTCAAAATCGAGGTCTTAGTACATCACCCATACTGTGTGCCGACACCACAGTTGCAGTTGCCTTAGATGATCATGAAGTCATTCTTGGTAAACCAGAAGATGATCAAGATGCTGCGCGCATACTGAGCTTATTGAGCGGCAAAACGCATCAAGTGCATACGGCTGTAGCGATTCAGACAAACAATGCTTCGAAGCCTTTGATGCTCGTTTCAACATCAGATGTGGCATTTAAAACATTAAGCTCAGATGAGATTGCACTTTATTTAGCCAGCGGTGAACACCTGGGCAAAGCTGGCGCTTATGGCATTCAGGGTTTAGCGGCTTGTTTTGTCGAAAACATTCGGGGTAGCTTCAGCGGTATCATGGGACTTCCCGTATTTGAGACCACTCAATTACTTCAACAATCTGATGTACAGTTTGCTCTTAGTCGCTGAAAAGAATTAGGCATTTAGTTTAGTTATGACCGAAGAAATCCTCGTCAACATTACCCCTCAAGAAACACGCGTAGCTCTCATTGCACAAGGCATTGTGCAAGAGCTTCATATTGAGCGCAGCCAAAGTAGAGGTATTGTTGGTAATGTCTATTTAGGCAAAGTCACCCGCGTCTTACCGGGCATGCAGTCAGCCTTTGTTGATATTGGACTAGATAAAGCGGCATTCCTCCACGTAGCAGACCTTTGGATGCCTAAGAACTCGAAACCTGACAACACCCCTATTGAAAAATTAGTGTTTGATGGTCAAACCATTTTGGTTCAAGTTCTAAAGGACCCGTTGGGAACAAAAGGTGCGCGTCTCAGCACTCATATCAGCATTGCTGGTCGAAACTTGGTTTATTTGCCACAAGAAGACAATGGCAATCAAATCGGTATTTCACAGAAAATTGAAAACCAAGAAGAACGAGACTCTCTTAAAAAGCGCTTCCAAGCTTTAATGCCGGAAGGTGAGCAAGGTAGCTATATTTTAAGAACGAGCGCCGAAGATGCTGACGATCAAGAGTTACTCAATGACCTTACTTATTTAGGCACTACTTGGAAAAAAATAAAAGAGGCCAGCTCTCGCTTGCCAGCGCCAAGCTTATTACATCAAGACTTAAGCTTATCTGAACGCGTATTAAGAGATCTAGCCAGCGAAAGAACAGGTCAGATTCGAATTGATTCAAGCGAGAATTTAGAAAAGCTTAAAGTGTTCTCCATGAACTTTATGCCTAACCAATTGGATAAATTGGTTTTGTATCGTGGTGAAAGACCATTATTTGATTTGTATGACACCGAATCAGAAATTAATCGCGCCTTAGGTCGTCGGGTTGACCTCAAGTCTGGCGGCTATCTGATGATTGATCAGACAGAATCAATGACAACCATTGATGTCAATACTGGCAGTTATGTAGGGGCAAAGACTTTTGACGATACGATTTATAAAACAAACCTAGAAGCAGCTCAAACGATTGCTCGTCAATTACGTTTAAGAAATCTAGGCGGCATCATCATTATTGACTTCATTGATATGCATAGCCAGGAACACCAGGCAGCAGTATTGGAAGAGCTTAGCAAATGCTTAGCTCGAGATAGAACAAGAACATCCATTAATCCTTTTTCAGCATTAGGCTTAGTTGAGATGACTCGCAAACGAACAAGAGAGTCACTGGCCCATCTTCTCTGTGAGCCTTGTGAAGTATGCCAAGGCAAGGGGCAAGTCAAAACTGCTCAAAGTATTTGCTATGAAATCTTAAGAGAAGTTTTAAGAGAGCATCGTCAATTTAATCCTAAAGAATTCAGAATCATTGCGAGCGCTGATGTGATTGACCGCTTCTTAGAAGAAGAAAGCGGTCATATGGCACAACTTATTGAATTTATTGGCAAGCCTATTCGACTTCAAGCCGAATCAACTTTTAATCAAGAACAATACGATATTGTTTTAAGTTAAAAAATGGGCTATTAAGCTTGAGAAAACTGCAAGCGGTGCAAGCTGGCATATAAGCCATTCTGGGCCATCAAATCAGCATGCGCACCGTTCTCAACGATCTTGCCATGATCAAGAACCAGAATGCGATTAGCATTTTCAATAGTCGAGAGACGATGAGCAATCATCAAGGTTGTTCTACCCTGCATCAAGGTTTCCAAAGCTTCTTGTACCTGACGCTCTGATTCTGAATCAAGGGCTGAAGTGGCCTCATCCAAAATCAAAATTGGGGCATCTTTATAAATCGCTCTTGCAATGGCCAAACGCTGACGTTGACCACCTGACAATCGATTACCGTTATCACCCACCTCTGTATCAATCCCTTGCGGTAATTCTTTAATCAACTCCGCTAAGTTTGCTGCCTGCAAAGCTTCATGAACTCTGCCTCGATCAATTTCTTCAGGACTCTTGGCACCATAGGCAACGTTAGCTGCAATGGTGTCATTGAATAAAACTACATCCTGACTCACAAAAGCCATTTGATGACGTAAATCTCTTAAATCAATATTTTGTATATCAATACCATCTAAAGAAATGACACCATCAGTTGGGTTAAAGAATCTTGGCAACAAATTAACCAGAGTCGATTTGCCACTACCTGATGGACCTACAAAAGCCACCACTTCACCAGCAGGAATACTTAGATTAATGTTCTTTAAAACATCTTTACTCACTAAACCATCTTCAGGATTAAGGCTCGCCAATCCTTGGTAGGCAAAATGAACATTCTTAAACTCAAGATCACCCTTCGCCTTATTCAATCTAATGGCTGCTGATTGACGCAACTGATCTTCTTCAATTGGTTGATCCATTAACTTGAAGATCATGTCAGCAGCTGCAATGCCTCTTTGTAGAGGTTGGTTAATGTCCGCTAAATGTTTCAAGGGGGAAATGATCAAAATTAAAGCTGTCACAAACGCCACAAATCCACCAACAGTTGTTTCTGCCATGGATGACTGGAATAAAGCTACTAAGAGAACACCAGATAAGGCAATTGAAGCAACAAACTGAGTCATCGGCTGATTTAAGCCACCTGCCACAGCAATCTTCATGGAATAACGACGCAATTTGTCAGCGATCATTGAGAAACGTTGTTTCTCATAAGTTTCACCGCCGTGCAACTTCACAACCTTATAGCCACCAACACTTTCTTCAACAATATAAGAAAGTTCATTGGTCATATCTTGGCTGACCTTATGTAATTTACGTAAGCGTGAATTAATCACCTTCACCATGTATCCGATGATGGGGAAAATAATCAAAATCAGGAGTGTTAAGCGCCAATTGAGATAAAACAGATACCCCATTAAGCCTATGACTGTGAGGCTATCCCTCACTAAGTTCATCGCAATACTGGTAATAACTTGTAAAACAGCATTCACCTCAAAAACAACTGCATTGATGAGTGATGCAGCTGAGCGGTTTTGGAATAAATCGGCAGGCGCCTGCAAGAGACGGTTAAACATCTGCTCACGCAACTTAAACAAAACCGAATTAGTAATGTGACTTAGAGCGTAGTTGGAGCCAAATTGAGCAAAACCTCGAATAAAGGCTAAACCCACCAAAAATGCTGGCACATGCCATAGCTTGTTATCCAACTTGCCTGTAAAGCCTCTGTCTAGCAATGGCTTCAAAAGAGCCGGAATAGCCGTTTCAGAGGCCGCCACGATGGCTAAGCCTAGCAAAGCTAGGGCCACGGCCACTTTGTGGGGCAAGGCATATTTAAGGATGCGAGTTAATGCCGTTTGAGTACTAATATTGATACTATTTGAGTCCATAACCTGAATCGTAACCTACACCGGTGCTAACATCCCATCATGGGCTTATC
>JAHEBW010000011.1 GCA_024642065.1 Polynucleobacter sp.
CCTGCATGCCAAAAAATAAATTACACCCCAAGAAACTTCTTTTGAGTAAGTGGACAGATGTTCATCCTCAAAATAAGGAAAAACACTTTATGGTGGTGAAGGTCATACAACCTGAAGATCTATTGGCGCCTATTGAGCAGGTAGTCATTGAGGCTGTCATGACTAAGCGCCAAAAGACAATCCATTGGCGAGATCTTACCAATGGATTGGATTGGCACCAGGGTTGGGTCTAGTTTAGGATGTGAAACAGTGTCATGATTCCAATGATTGCAGTGGTACAAGTCACAAACATGACTGAGCAGTGACTGACTAATTTGTTTTCCACCTTTGATTGGAATCTATCAAAATGATTTAACAAGTCATTTCTCCAGTCATTGATATCTTTCCTTAGTTGTCTAAATTCTGCCTTTACTTCATTCTTATGCTCTTCAAGATCATTTTGAATTTCCTTGAAGTCGGCCTTTATTTCCTTGAAGTCCTCGTTCAATACTTTGAAATCTTCCTTCACCTCTTCAATATCATCTTTAGTGCTCAGATGCTTCATATCTTCTCTCACTGAAGCATATCCATTTGATATTGCTTCTGACTGTTCGATTGTTAGGCCGGTGGATCTGAGGTTTTTCACAAAATCCAAGTTGCTGAATGTCATGCTAGTCAATTTTTTCTCCGGTGTTGTTGGGGAGACATTTTATAAAAAATATAAGTAGTTTGAAAGGACATTTCAAAACATATTTATAAAAAGGGCTTTCGAGGGGCGAAGGAGTTAGCGCTTTTCTATCAAGTGATAAAAAGGGATGGCAAGTAGTAAGCTAAGTAGTGCTGAAAGACCCATACCCCAAACATTCATCCAAGCATCTTTAGGGTAGAGGTTGACCCAAAGCGAGCTAACCAAGAGTGAAATTGGGAAATGTACTAAAAAAATTGAATAAGACATTTGCCCTAATCTTGCCAATGGATTTTTCCAGATAGACCAATCAGACCAGTTGTACTGATGGCTTAAGGAAAGAATCAGTGCTGTGATGCCAGCCAATAAAATACGTTCACGATAGTCAACATAAAGTGCGAGAGCCAGTACATCGATTAGAACAAACATAAACAAGAGAACCTTTTTCTCTTGAATAAACCAAGCTGATAAAAAGCTTAGTCCATAACATGCGAAGAAATAAATAAAAAAGATATCTAAGTCATCATCAAGATTGAAAATAAATAATGAGCAAATTGTTAAAGCTGCGACGCTAACAAGACTGATTAAGCGTGTTTGGCGAAGTGGCCAGGAAGCAGGGCTTAATCTTTCAATCAAGAAGATAAGTAGTGCGCTTGCAGTAAATAATTGAAAATCAATGGCTACATACCAAAGTCCTGCTGACAAAGATTCATAGCCTAAGATATTTTGTAGAAAAAATAAGTGGCTGACCAACTGTGCTGGCTCAGGTAGGCTGGAGATTGAGTCATGCACCATCCAATAGCTGGCGATGAAGGAGCAAATGATGGCAAGACCAATGGCAGCTAAATAAGGCACCACAAGTCGAAGATACTTTTGAGCAATTAAATCAAATACGCTAGTTTTGGTGAATAAATTAGCTTGGCACAATTTTAGGCCGCTGAGGTATCCACCAATCACTAAGAACACTGACACAGCCATTCGGCCATATTCAAATAAAAAATCAATCGTCTTCGGAATGACCTGGATCGCCACATCGGACATCGGGCCATAGAAGGCGAGATGGTGCAGCACGATCAATAGACACGCTGCACCCTTTAAGTTATCGATCAATGCATGGCGCTGAGTACTGTGACTTAAATGATGGGCCATATCATTGGAAGTTTGATGAACTTATTCTCTTCGAGTTTAATTTTTCTTTTGATGGTTCGACCTTCAAATACTGCTTCAATCTCATATTGATCAGCAGGCAAGTTCAACAACATGATCGGACCGTCACTCATGGCTTTAAAAACAACTTTTCTTTTTGAGTTGGTAATTTTCAAAGTCACATCAGCAACCCATAATGGTCTAGCCGGATGGTCTTGAGCAAACTCTAGAGTTAAAGGCCACTTCTTACCCAACTCCAGCATCGCATCAGATTCTTCACTGCCGATGCCGCCAGTAATATATTGAATACCTTCGTAATTTTGTGACTCTGGAATATCAGCTTGGGCAAATACGCTTGAAGACATGCTTAAGCTAATCAATACAGAAGCCAATAAGCACGACAACAAGCAGGCTAATGAGAAGCTCCGCTGATAGTTGCTCTGTATTTTGGAGGAGTGAGCGTGTGCTGTATTTGTATTCATGAAGGTCTTATTCATTTCTTTTGCTTTCACAACCTGTTGCGCATGAGTTACAGGATCCTTGAGAAGACCCACATGCCTCAGATTTCTATTGCGAAACATGAGCCAGTAGCGTTTGAGCATATATGCCACAACAGAGGCTCCAATCACCCAAACTAAACCGTCAAAAATCATTTCAGCTGCTGTCATCTCATATCTCTCCGTTCTGACTGTGAGGATAAACCCTTTGCCATTTTCGACGATAAATACGCTTCCCTCAAATGCCCCGATTGAGCCTTTTTAAGCAATTTTTATAGATTTCTTGACAAGTTGTAAAAATACTGTATATTTATACAGTATTGAGGCTTTACCTTGTATCTAAAGCCTCTAGAGACAGAGACTTGAGTAATAAAAGGAGAATTAAATGAAAACGATGATTTCTAACCCAATTTGGTCAGCTATTGGCGGTTTGGTTATTTGGATGGTTTTTGCTGAGAAACCGGGCGAGTGGCAGCGCAAAGAATGGGTTTGCAGCCGCTCTGAATAACTACCCCCATGAACAGCGGCTCTTTTAAGCTATTTGTTCGAAATAGCTTGGGACTGCAACGCATTCTTTAAACATTTTTCGCACAAACACGTTTGTTCGGGTTGAATGTTTTCCTTGGGTAAGGGTGGTAAGGCCATACACCAACATTGATCTTCATTGGCTAGGCTTGCACAGTGAAATGCTTGCCCACATTGAGAGCAGATTTGATTCATGATGCTTTTTGCATCTTCTCAATTTTGCTGGATAAATCCTTGATCGCTTCAGTCAAAAACATCAGCTCTTGCTCTTTGAGCAAATCAATTTTTTGATGAAGTAATTCAATTTCTAATTCAGCCTTCACGTTAATTTCAAAATCATTGCTAGCTTGTAGGCGATCCACCTCAGATTGTCTGTTTTGACTCATCATGATCGCTGGTGCCGTATAAGCAGCCTGAAAAGATAAAAGTAAATTTAATAAAATAAATGGATACGGGTCCCAAGCTTGCTGACCCCAAATTGAATTGCTAACTATCCAAACACAAATAGCAGCACTTTGAATCAAAATGAACTTCCAAGAACCAACGGTTCTGGCTACTAGATCTGCAACCTGTTGACCGTAGGTCAGCGGTGGCTTGGTAGGTGATAAATGTTCGGTAGGAACAGAGGGATAGTGTTGACGATGAGCACGTCGATGAGCGCGCAAGGACTCTAATATTTGAACGTCATGACAGCTAGGCAAATGTTGGCTCATATTTCTACCTTTTCAAAATAACCAAAGTGATACCAGGATTACCCAGCATATCTTTAGTCAGTATGTTCTTAATTGTGGGGTTTTGTTTATTTAATTCTTGATAAGCTTCTTTGCCGGGCTGTAAATCTTCGCCTGCATAGTAGCTATGAATAATATGTGTGCGTCTCTGGTAGATCAATTCTTGGCGAATTGCTTCTTTGATTCTTCCGCCTTTACCTCCAGAGCCATAGCCATGGATCACCTTGACCACCTTGACGGCTCTTCCTGATAACTCGGATAGTGTGTGATCAAACTTTTCTAGAGCTTGATCAACAGTCGGAAGTTTTTCTTCTAAATTGAGTGTAAAGATACCTGCTATTTTTTTAGGAACAGCAGGTATCTCTGAAGAGCCACAGAAGGGGCATATTTTTTGTAATGCCCCTCTGGGATTGCCGCAATCAGGGCAGAGGACGGATGGTGGGTTGGCCATTTAACCAAGCTTCTAAACATTCAACGACACCGTGGGCAAAATTCTCAAAAACCGGTATCGACACAAAACCTAAGTGAGGTGTTATTAAAGTATTGGGCGTTTTGCGCAATGGATGATCACTTGGCATCGGCTCAATATCAAACACATCAACAGCGGCACCAGCGATTTGATGATGATTAAGAGCAGAGGCAAGTGCTTCTGTATCGACCAACATCGCTCGAGATGTATTGATCAAAATGGCATCTTTTCGCATCAAGGCTAACTTTTCTCGATTGATGAGACCCTTGGTTGTTGAGCTGGCAACAATATGCAAAGACACAAAATGAGATTGTTGTAACAACTCATCGAGTGTGACTGATTGAGCACCAACTGCTGCCGCTCGCTCAGCAGTCATGTTCGGGCTCCAAGTTAGGACTTTCATGCCAAAAGCAATAGCGACCTTAGCTACTTTGCTGCCGATCTGACCTAAGCCAATTAATCCCAATGTTTGACCATGCAGTATCGGTAACAAAGAGTTTTGATTGCGCCAGCCATTTTGTGTGAGTAAGGCATTTTGCTCAATTAAACGTTTTTGGATGCCCAAAATTAAAGTCCACGTTAATTCCGTAGTGCTTTCTTTAGATGGACCCCATTCAGTATGGCTAATCAAAATATTGCGCTGTTTTAGGGCATCGGCATCCAAAGTGCCATTGCGCGTACCTGTAAATACGACGTATTCCAAGACGGGTAATTGGGCTATTAAGTCGGCTTTTAATGGGGTTCTATCGCGCATGAGCACAATAACGTGAGCATTTTTAATGGCATTCAGCAGCTCTTCGCCTTTTAGCTGGCGATTAAAAATCTCCACATCCGCCATTTTTTCAATAGGGGCCCAGTTCGAGAGTTTTTTATAGGAATTCTCATAATCATCTAAAACCACTATTTTTTTACGCATTTTTTGTCTCCAAATTATTTTTTTAATTGCATTGATTATAGGAGTGTGGGATATTTATGTGGTCATAGAGCCAAAAAAGCCAGACACTCATACCAATAAGGAGACAACATGAAAGCAAAGCTTTTAGCAGGACTCATTTCAGCCCTGTGTTTAACTGGCGCTGTTCAAGCCCAAAGTAACGACTGGCCCAATCAAAAAGTTATCAAATTGATTTCTGTATTCCCACCAGGGGGATCAGTGGATCAGGTGGCAAGAATCTTGGCACCTACGCTACAAAATCAAATGAAGCAAAGCGTGATTGTTGAAAATATCGGTGGTGCTTCTGGCGTGATTGGTACTGCTGCCTTAGCTAAAGCAGCACCAGATGGTTATACATTTGCTGTGGTATTCGACACACATGGTGTTAACCCAAGCTTAAAAGAGAAGATGCCTTTTGATACAAAAAAGGATCTTATTACTGTGACCATGATTGGTACAGCGCCGATGGTGATTGCAGCGAGCAAAAACTCAGGCATTACTAGCTTCAAACAATTGCTTGATGAGAGCAAAGCCAAGAAGCCAAATAGCTATGGCTCAATTGGTACAGGTAGCTTAGGTCACCTAGCCCTTGCTTCTTTATCTAAAGATGCTAAGTTTGACTGGACGCACGTACCTTATCGTGGCGGTGGTCCATTGATGCAAGATGCCCTAGCAGGTCACGTACCTTTGTCTGTTGGCTCTATTTTCTTGGTTAAACCACATGCTGATTCTGGTGGTGTGATTCCTTTGGCAGTAACAACACGTAAGAGATCTCCAGAGATGCCTAACGTGCCAACAATTGCTGAGAGTGGTTATCCAAACTTTGAAGCTCCAGCATGGTGGGCGGTGATTGCACCAGCAAATACACCAGCAGCTATTGTGAACAAAATGCATGATGAAATTGCAAAAGCTCTCAAGACACCTGATGTGGCAAATCGTTTGAAAGCTCAAGGTATTGATGTTCAAGCTTTAGGACCTAAGCCAGCTCAAGAATTTGTTAATAAACAAATCGACATCTGGGGTAAGTTCGTTAAAGACAACAACATTAAAGAAACTAATTAATTTCTTGTTGTGTCAGTCAATCAAGATCGTTTAATTCCATATCAACCGCTGGATCTTCAAGATCCAGCGGATTTGGTTTCTGCCATTCGCAAGCGACGTGGCGGGGAATTGATCAATCTTGATCGCATGCTTTTACACAGCACACCATTTGCCCGCGGCTGGAATCAGTTCTTAGGTGAGGTTCGTAATAATCTCGCTTTGGATCCCAAGTTGCGCGAATTAGCGATGTGCGGTGTTGCAGTGATCAATCATGCGGACTATGAGTTCTTGCATCATGCGCCAGTCTTCATCAAAGAGGGTGGCACTCAAGAACAAGTAACAGCCATGCGCGATATCGGTTCCTCTCCAATGCCCTCAGGCTTATTCTCAAAACTGGAAGAGGATGCTATTGAACTCACAATTCAAATGACACGATCTATCGAAGCGGATCCTATCTTGATGGCCCGTCTTCAAAAAACTTTGGGCAATTCTCAATTGGTAGAGTTAGTTGGTGTTATTGCTACCTACAACATGGTTTCAAGATTCTTGGTGGCACTCAAGGTCACCCCTGACCATTTATAAGAACATCTTCTTATTTGAAGCGTAGTTCGCTTTTTTTAATCGCAGTTATTTCAAAAGTTAGCCTTAAAGCTAATAGCTCAATATGCCAAAAATAACTAATATGGTGCATATTAATTAAAAGAGACAAATCATTTTGAGCGTTTTAGGCCACATTTACATCATTGACGATGATGCCTCCATGAGAAGTTCATTAGCCAGAATGTTGGCTAATTACGGCTACACCACTGAAGTGTATGAGCGTGCTGAAGATTTTATTGAGCAATCTATTCCTGTTTCACCTGCAGCAGTTCTTTTAGATATGCGTATGCCAACAATGTCTGGCATTGAATTACAAAAGAAACTAAATGAGCTTGGTCGTCAGACCCCAATCATTTTTATTTCAGGTGAGTCGATGCCTCATGAGATTGTTACAAGCATGAAGCAGGGTGCAATTGATTTCTTATTTAAGCCATTTAATTTAGATGATCTTTTAAAAGCCATTGTGAGTGCAGTGGAAAAAGATAAGCTCATCTTTGAATCTGTAGCTCAGTCTTTGACAGTTATTCAGAGATACGACTCTTTGACCCCAAGAGAGAAAGAAGTCTTTGCGCTATTGGTGCGAGGTTTAATGAATAAAGATATTGCCATTGAATTGGGAACCACTGATGCAACCATCAAAGTTCACAAATCGAGGGTAATGGACAAAATGAAGGCGGAATCTTTGCAGGACTTGGTGCGTTTGTTTGCTTTATTGAAAAAATAACCATATGATTTGAAGGTCTAAATGGTATAGTTGCATAGGAACATTGGAGATAGCATGGCCGTAGATAATAAAAATAAAGTGGAGATCATTCCTGAGATTCAAGGGCAGGTGTTAAAGACTGCGCGTGAGAACCTCAGACTCAATCCTGCTGAATTGGCTACTAAAGCCTGCTTATCCAAAAAACACATCATTGAGTTAGAAGAAGGCGGTCTTTCTAGCTTCTACTCTCCAGCTCATAAAGTGAGAGTAGCTAAAAAAGTTTCTCAAATTCTAGGCCTTGATGAAAATCAAGCTTTGGTTTTCCCAGGTAGCGATTTAGCCAAACAAGAAACACTTCATTTTGATGCTCCTGAAACTGTGAGCGAAGCCGCCCCTCAAGTAGCACCTGAAGCGCCTAAAGAAAAGCCAGCTAAAAAAGCAGAGCCAGTACAAGAGAAGTTGGTGGAAAAGGATCGCATTGTTAGTTTGGAAAGTATTCGTCCAAGCTACTCAGAGACTGAGCCATCACAAAAGAGTAACGGTAGAGCAATTGCTTCTATCGTTTTAATCGTTTTAGTTGCTGGTGGTTTGTATGTCACAAAAGATGACATTATTGGGTTGGTGACTCCAGCACCTAAGCCTATCGCTTTATCAGTCGAAGAGCAGGCTGCTTTGACAGAAGAGAAGCCTCAAGATGCTGCAGTAGTTGTGGCCCCAGCATCTCCTCCGTTACCAAGCGAAGCAGGTTGTCCTAAGGCAGATGCATCAGTTACTACCTACACTGTTAGTGAGCCAACCAAGTCAGGTAACTTTGTTTTCGTTCAGGCAAAAACAAAACAAACAGTTTGTGTTGTTGATGCAAGTGGTAAATCAACATTGCAATCAATTGAAGCCGGTGCCAATCACACATTCACAGGTAAAGCACCGTTCACAGTGTTGACCGCAGGACTAGGTAACTTGAGTATTTATTTCCAAGGTCGCCCGGTTCGTCCAAGTAATGATCAGGCTAAAACAATTAAGTTGGAAGAGGCTAAGTAATTAGCTGTACGATTTGATATTGAATAAAAGCTAGAGAACTAAAAACAAAAAACCCGACCTAAGTCGGGTTTTTTATTACATACAACCCAAATTACATAGGGTTGATGTTTGAAGCTTGCTTGCCCTTAGGGCCAGTTGTTACTTCAAAGCTAACCTTTTGGTTTTCTTTCAAGCTTTTGAAACCGTTACCTTGAATCGCTGAGAAGTGAGCGAATAAATCTTCACCACCACCATCAGGAGTAATAAAACCAAAACCTTTTGCGTCGTTAAACCACTTAACAATACCTGTTGCCATTACTGAAATTCCTTAAAAAAATTAAACGTGGTGATTTCTCACCATTTCTTTGCAGGGCTGGAAGATTCAACTAACCGAATCACCCATTTTGAAAAATGGAAACGACGGAAGCTACTTGAAGACCTACAAAACAAGTATCGCACAGTTTTGAATTGTGCATATATTTTTTTCATCAGGGGTTTTACTAGGTTTTAAAGGGGTGAAAGACGAAAACTATCTTTCATGTCCATTTCTACCTGAATTTTTATCTAATTTCTTATATTTAGTACTTAATTCAGTCTAAAAGTGAGTAAAAACTGGGTTTTTACCAATTTTTTGGCTTAATTCCTGATTGGCCTGAGGTATCTCTAGTGGGAATCACTTAAAGCGCATTCTTTCGGACTGTTTTATTCTCTACTTTCCTTATAAAAACGATAGAGACACCCTTTATGAATGCTTCAGAAGTAATCAAGATTGTTGATGACAATATCAAGGCTCGCCGTTCAATCCGTGCTTTTTTGCCTAAGCCTGTTGAAAAACAAGAAATTTTAGATTTGTTAAACGTGGCAGCAAGAGCGCCTTCAGGAACAAATACCCAACCATGGCAGGTCTACATCATCACTGGTGCTAAGAAGCAGGCTTTGTCTGATGAGATCATCAGCATCTTTAATAACCCAGAAGCTTTAAAAGAACAAACGGAAGAGTACAACTACTACCCATCGACTTGGGTTGATCCTTATATCTCACGTCGCCGCAAAGTAGGTTTTGATTTGTATGGCCTTTTGGGTTTAGGTAAAGGCGATAAAGAAAAAATGCAGGCTCAAACGGCTCGTAATTACACTTTCTTTGATGCGCCGGTGGGAGTTTTCTTTGTGATCGACAGAGTGATGCAGCAGGGCAGTTGGCTGGACTACGGCATGTTTGTTCAAAGCGTCATGCTGGCAGCCAAAGCACGTGGTTTGGACACCTGTCCACAAGCAGCCTTCACACAGTTTCATCGTGTAGTAGCCAAGCATCTTGATCTTAAGCCTGAGCAACAGTTAGTTTGCGGTATGTCTTTGGGCTATGCCGACACTAGCAAGATTGAGAACACGCTTGTTACTGAGCGTGAGCCTGCTCAAAACTTCACACACTTTATCGAGTAATTCATGATCATCTGACCATCATCTTTAAGTCATTAATGATGATGGTTGTAGATCGGGCATACTTAGCGAATGCTTCTTATTCATAGGCTGGTGCGCAGTCTTCAACAACTCTTATTGCTGATTAGTTTTGGCTTGGTAAGCCAAGTTGCTCAAGCTATTGAGGTGGGCGATTACCTCCCTTTGGGCACTGTTCAAACTATTCAGGGGCAAACGTTTGACCAATCACACTGGAATCAAAAAAATACCCTGGTTCATGTATGGGCTACTTGGTGTGGTTTTTGTCACAAACAAAATGCCAATTTAAATCAATTAATCAAAAAGATCCCCCCAGGTTCCATGAATATAGTCACCATCTCTGTCGACAAAAAAGTGGAGAAGGTTCACGAGTATTTGGAAAAGCACCGCTATCCCTTTGATGTGGTCATGATGGATGCCAAATTATCCGCAGCCATTGGTAAGAGAAGAGGTGTACCTGAGCTTTACATTTTGGACCGTCAAGGCCGAGTCATTCAAAAGGATTATGGCTTGATGGTGGATGTCGACTTTTTTGAATTGTCCAAGTATTCAAAAGTATCTGGCAAATAAATCATCGTTTTTCTTGAATATGGATATGCTCAATAATTATTTGCATATTTCATCAGGCTTGTGAACAATACTATCAGTTAGTAAATAGAGCTAAGTTTAGGGTTAAACCCCAAGGGTTGAACTGCTCTATGGTTAGTAGAATAAGGTTATTAATTAAGGGGGGAATATGAGTCATTCAATTATTCGTAAGTCATCATGGATGATGGCGGGTTTATTGGTGAGCTTGTTGTGTTCAACAGGTATTGCTAGTGCTCAATCATTACAAGTTAAACAGTGGGCTGCATCATGCTCAGCATGTCACGGCACAGATGGATATTCTGAAGGCGGCATGGCTAGCTTGGCTGGTCAAAAGAAAGCCGACCTGATTGAAAAAATGAACGATTACAAAAGTGGTAAGCGCGTTGCTTCAATCATGCATCAATTGAGCAAAGGTTACTCGGCTGAGCAGATCGAGCAAATTGCTGAATATTTTGCATCTTTGCCTCATGAAAAACCTGTAGCAACTAAAACTAAATAATAGGAGCACATCATGCAAAGACGTCAATTTATACAAATGTTAGGTGCAGGTGCTGCGGCAACGACTCTAGTAGGTTGTGGTTCAGCTCCTATTAATGCTAAAGGTGCCAAAGTTATCGTTGTTGGTGGTGGTTATGGTGGTGCTACAGCAGCTAAGTATGTGCGTAAGTTTTCAAACTACACAGCTGATGTAACTTTGATTGAACCTAATCAAAATTTCATTTCATGCCCGCTATCTAACTTGGTTATTGGTGGCAGCAAAAAAATGGAAGACATCACGGTTTCTTATGATGGTTTAAGAAAAAATCATGGTGTTAATTTAGTTAAAGATTCAGTTGTTTCAGTAGATGTTGCTAAGAGACAGGTGAAGTTAGCTGGGGGCGCATCACTTTTCTATGACCGCTT
>JAHEBW010000019.1 GCA_024642065.1 Polynucleobacter sp.
AAAAAACGCCCGAAAGGGCGTTTTTCAAAAAGAAGTTAAAATAGCAGGCTAATACTTATAAAGAAGTTCTTATGACAACGCCGCCAACCACATTGGAAAGCAACACAAGAGTAATGAAGTTCTGCTCTTCGTGCAGCAGAGAGAAACCACTTGAAGGTGGTACTTGGATTCCAACAAGCAATCGTAAACAACGCTGGATTTGCGCGAGCTGTCTATACAACAGAACACACCGCACCGGCTCGGCTAAGGCCTAAAAAGCACCTTCACCAACGTAGGGATTTGTTTGTCGTTCACGACCAAATGTAGAGTTTGGTCCGTGACCCGGCACAAACGTCACATCATCACCCAAGGGAAATAGCTTTTCTCGAATGGCACGAATTAAATCCGCATGATTACCGCGCGGAAAATCAGTTCTTCCAATAGAGCCCGCAAACAAGACATCGCCAACAATGGCTAGACGATCGTTCGGGCTATAAAACACCACATGGCCAGGGGTGTGGCCAGGGCAATGCCTGACTGTCAACTCCGTGTTTCCAACCGTAACAAGCTCGTTATCAGACAACCATTGATGGGGCACAAAGGCCTCAGATGGGGCAAAACCAAAACGCTGACTTTGAAGAGGCAGCTGATCAAGCCAAAATTGCTCATCTTGATGAGGGCCAATAATTTCAACGCCTAACTCTTTGGATAAAGCCACCGCGCCTGCACAGTGATCAACGTGACCATGGGTTAATAATATTTTTTCTGGGATTGCACCAGACTCATTTAGGGCATGGGTGATTTTGTGTAAATCACCGCCTGGATCAACAATAGCTGCCCGATTAGTCTCTTGGCAAATTAGAATTGAGCAATTTTGCTCAAAAGGCGTTACTGGGACTACGATCACTTTTAATGTCATAGCCCAGATTATCCAAAGAAATTAGAAAATTACCAGCTTGATTCGCGATCTGGAGTAGAGGTAATTTTATGAATTGTTAAGTCAGCGCCATCAAACTCTTCTTCGCGGCTTAAACGTAGGCCCATAACTGCCTTTAACAAGCCGTAAACAATAACTCCGCCAATTGAGGCAATGACAACCCCAGCTACAGTTCCAATTAATTGAGCAGTAAAGCTGACGCCTCCCAATCCACCTAGAGACTGTTGACCAAATATACCTGCGCAAATGCCACCTAAAGCACCGCAAAGTCCATGTAGCGGCCAAACACCTAGGACATCATCAATCTTCCAACGATTTTGTACCAGCGTAAACATAACAACAAATAATGCCCCTGCAGAACCGCCAACAACTAGAGCGCCCATAGGATGCATTAAATCTGAACCAGCACAAACAGCCACCAAACCTGCCAAAGGCCCGTTATAGCTGAAACCTGGGTCATTTTTACCCAAAGCCCATGCAACGATAGTGCCGCCAACCATGGCCATCAAAGAGTTAATTGCTACTAAACCACTTAGCTTATCAACCGTTTGAGCACTCATCACGTTAAAACCAAACCAACCCACCGCTAACACCCAAGCACCTAATGCAAGGAATGGAATATTTGATGGGGGATGTGCAGAAATACGACCATCTTTTGTATAGCGCCCATGACGAGCACCCAACAAAATGATTGCTGGCAACGCTACCCAGCCGCCTACAGCGTGAACCACAACTGAACCTGCAAAGTCATGGAACTCAAAGCCTGTTAGACCCTTAATCCAAGCCTGAAAACCCAATTGTTGGTTCCAAACCATACCCTCAAAGAAAGGATAAATAAAGCCAACCAAAATAAATGTGGCAATTAACTGAGGGTTAAATTTAGCGCGCTCAGCAATACCGCCCGAAATAATCGCAGGAATTGCAGCAGCAAAAGTTAACAAGAAGAAAAACTTAACTAATTCATAGCCATTTTTCTGAGCCAAAACTTCTGCGCTGGAGAAGAAATCAACGCCATAAGCAATGCTGTAGCCAATGAAGAAATAGGCAATTGTTGAGACTGCAAAATCGAGCAAGATTTTTACAAGTGCATTTACTTGGTTCTTTTTTCTAACTGTTCCAAGTTCTAAAAATGCAAAGCCAGCGTGCATGGCTAGCACCATAATGGCTCCAGCCATTATGAAAAGGGCGTCTACGCCTGTTTTAAAGTTATCCATCAAGCAACTCCTCTAAGGGTTTAGCAAACGAACGTCATTATCTATGGATGCGCACTCAAATATCTCATGAAGCTGCACCAAAATTGTGCAAAATTAGATTTTGGTGTTGCGGCTACCCTTAGGTACAATAGCTTTATCGATGGGAGAGTTTGGTTTAACCAACGCCGAAGGCGCAATGCCCATGAACGCTCAGGCAAATGGACCGTCGATATTTACACTCTGGAGAGCTGCATTTAGTTGCACACCGAAGGGGCTAAGAGATCACAAAGGGTTTGTGATCTTCAATCTCTCAGGTAACAGGACAGGGGGGCATCAATTCCTTTGAGGAGTTTGGATGTCGGTCGCCCCTAATCAATTAAAACGTACCATCCTTTTTGAAACACACCAATTGGCAGGCGCTAAATTGGTTGATTTCGGCGGATGGGAAATGCCAGTCAACTATGGCTCACAAATCGAAGAGCACCTTGCAACAAGAACAAATTGTGGCATTTTTGATGTTTGTCATATGGCAGCAGTTGATGTCATTGGCTCTGACGCAAAAGCATTCTTAGAAAAAGTATTGGCCAACGATGTCAATAAACTAAAAAATAATGGTCAAGCACTATATAGCTGCCTACTAAATCATGATGGTGGCGTTATTGATGACCTGATTGTTTATAGGCTTGATCCGAACTACCGAATTGTTATCAACGCTGCTACTGCACACACTGATCTAGAGTGGCTTCATCAAGAAGCAAAGGCATTTACAAATTTAAACTTAGTGCCTAGACGCCCTGATTTAATCAACAGTAAAGATCCTCAGGGCATGGTTGCTGTTCAAGGCCCTCGTGCACTTGAGTTAATCGGAAAATCAATTCCTGCACTGGCTGCTGCAACTCAAGAACTAAAAGTTTTTCATGGGCGTTGTGTTGACACGCCTTTTGGTGAAATCATGATTGCCCGCACAGGGTATACAGGCGAGGATGGCGCAGAACTATTAGTACCGATTGACCAAACGAGTAAGGTTTGGGACGTACTAGTCAAAGCAGGTGCTCAACCAGCAGGCCTTGGAGCTAGAGACACTCTCAGATTAGAAGCCGGCATGAATCTATATGGTCAAGATATGAACGACACAACCAACCCATTAGACGCTGGGCTTGGCTGGACAATTGATCGTTCAACCGACCGAGCATTCAACGGCAGATCAGCTCTTGATAAAAAAGCGCAGCAATTTGTATTCCTAGGTTTAATTTTGCAAGATAAGGGCGTGCTACGCGCGCATCAAATTGTTAAATCTGTAGATGGCGAAGGTGAAATAACAAGTGGCACATTTAGCCCATCTCTACAAAAATCAATTGCACTTGCAAAACTTCCAATGGGCACAAAAATTGGTGATTTAGTCAAAGTTGTAATTCGTGACAAAGAATTAAATGCAGTCGTTGTAAAAACCCCTTTCGTACGCCATGGCAAAGCCTTGGTTTAATTTTTGGAGAACTTTATGAACATACCTCAAGAACTACACTACACAGAATCACACGAGTGGATTCGCAAAGAAGCTGATGGCACAATCACTGTTGGCATTACAGATCACGCACAAGAAGCATTGGGCGATATTGTTTTCTTGGAGCTTCCAGAAGTTGGGAAAGCCGTTAATGCAGGTGATGCATGTGCAGTGGTGGAATCAGTAAAAGCTGCAAGTGATATCTACGCCCCTCTAAGTGGCGAAGTGATTGCCAACAATGATGCGGCCGTGAGTGCTCCAGAATCAGTGAACTCTGATGCCTATAACTCTTGGTTATTCAAAATTAAACCTACTGATATTTCTAAGCTTGATGCATTGCTATCTGCTGATGCATATGCCAAAACAATTGGTGCATAAAAAATGAAAAGCTCTCTGACCTCTCTTGAAAACCATGATGCTTTTTTAAGCCGTCACATTGGTCCATCTACCAATGATGAAGCAGCCATGCTTCAGTTTCTTGGCTTTCAACAACGCAATGATTTGATCAATGCTGTTGTGCCAAGCAAAATTAGAAGTAAAGATGCACTTCCTCTTGGTGATTACGCACTAGCAAAAGGCGAAACAGAAGCATTAGAACTGTTAGCTAGCATTGCTAATCAAAATAAGGTTTTTAAATCTTTCATTGGTCAGGGATACTTTAATAACATCACGCCAGGTGTTATTCAGAGAAATATTTTAGAAAACCCGGCTTGGTATACGGCATACACACCTTATCAGCCTGAAATCTCTCAAGGTCGCTTAGAGGCTATTGTCAATTTCCAGCAAATGTTAATTGACTTAACGGGCATGGATATTGGCAACGCTTCTATGCTTGACGAGGGCACAGCTGCTGCAGAAGCAATGACTTTGGCTTTGCGCACCGGCAAATCAAAATCAAACACTTTCTTTATTGCCAACAACGTTCTTCCACAAACGATTGCTGTTATTAAAACGCGCGCAAAACCTCTTAACATTGATATTCAAATTGGCTCGCTAGAAGAAGCCGCCTTAGTAGATGCTTTTGCTGTGCTCGTTCAATACCCTGGCGTAGATGGCCAGATTGAAGAGCAATCTACCTATCAGCAAATCGCTGAAAACATTCACGCCAAAGGTGGTCTATTAATTGCAGCAGCCGACTTATTAGCTCTCACACTTTTAACGCCACCAGGCGAGTGGGGCGCTGATGTGGCAGTAGGTACAGCACAACGTTTTGGCGTGCCATTGGGCTTCGGTGGCCCATCTGCTGGTTATCTAGCAACAAAGGACGCGTTTAAAAGAAGTATGCCCGGTCGTTTGGTTGGCGTAACAATTGACGCTCAAGGTCAACCAGCCTATCGCCTTGCATTACAAACTAGAGAACAACATATTCGTCGTGAAAAAGCGACTTCAAATATTTGTACAGCCCAAGTTTTACTTGCGGTGATGGCAAGCATGTATGCGATTTATCATGGCCCTGCAGGACTTAAGCAAATCGCACTTCGCACACATCGTCAAGCCAGCATCCTAGTATTAGCATTGAAGAAACTTGGACTCGAAGTCAGCAACCGCAATTGGTTTGACACCATCACAGTAAAAGTTCCTGATGCGCACAAAGTTCATGCTGCTGCACAACTCAATGGCTGCAACTTTAGAGAAATTGATGCCCATCATGTTGGCATTTCTTTGGATGAAACAACTGGGCGCAATGAACTTAATTTGATTTGGTCAATCATGGGCGGCCAAGGAAAACTTGATGTCGACGCTTTAGATAAAGAAGTGCTGAGCGCAATACCTAATTCTTTAATCAGACAAAGTGCGTACTTAACGCACCCAACTTTTAATCGTTATCACTCAGAGCATGAAATGCTCCGCTATCTAAGAAGTTTGGCCGATAAAGATTTGGCCCTAGATAGAACAATGATTCCGCTAGGTTCTTGCACCATGAAACTTAATGCAACTAGCGAAATGGTTCCGGTTACATGGCCTAGTCTTTCCCAGATTCACCCATTGGCACCAGAAGCTCAATGGGCTGGCTATGCAAAACTAATTGAAGATACTGAGCGCATGATGTGCGCAGCCACTGGCTATGCAGCGGTCTCCCTTCAACCTAATGCAGGATCGCAGGGTGAATACGCTGGGCTTTTAGTCATTCGCGCCTATCATGATTCACGTGGCGAAGGTCATAGAGATATTTGCTTAATTCCATCATCAGCGCACGGCACTAATCCTGCATCAGCACAGATGGCTGGCTTACAAGTTGTTGTTGTGAACTGTGATGCAGATGGCAACGTTGACTTAGTTGATCTCAAAGCCAAAGCCGAACAACACTCTTCAAAGCTAGCGGCGATTATGATTACTTATCCAAGTACTCATGGCGTGTTTGAAGAAGGCGTTCAGGAATTGTGCGAAATTGTTCATCAGCATGGCGGTCAAGTCTATATTGATGGTGCGAATATGAATGCCCTTGTAGGCACCGCAGCACCGGGCCATTTTGGTGGAGACGTTAGCCATCTGAACCTTCATAAAACATTCTGCATTCCTCACGGTGGTGGTGGCCCAGGCGTTGGTCCAGTTGCAGTTCGTTCACATTTAGCACCATTCTTGCCGTGTTCATTCACAGCAGGAACTGCAAACAAATGGAATGACTTAGAGTGGATGCGCATCAGCGCAGCTCCATTTGGATCAGCTTCTATTTTGCCAATCTCATGGATGTACGTTGCAATGATGGGCTCAGAGGGTCTTGCAAAAGCAACTGAGACGGCCATTCTTTCTGCAAACTATGTCGCCAAAAAACTAGAGGCTTTCTATCCTGTTCTATATAAGGGTAGCAACGGATTAGTAGCGCACGAGTGTATTTTAGATTTAAGGCCATTGAAAGATGAAACAGGCATTAGCAATGAAGACGTTGCTAAACGCTTGATGGACTTTGGTTTCCATGCCCCAACCATGAGCTTCCCAGTTCCTGGCACCCTCATGATCGAGCCTACTGAAAGTGAATCTAAATTTGAATTAGATCGATTCATTGAAGCCATGGTAACAATCGCCGAAGAAATTAAAAAAGTCGGCAATGGCACTTATGATAAAGATGACAACCCACTTAAAAATGCTCCGCACACTGCTGAACTTGTTTTAGCTAACGAGTGGAATCATGCTTACACCCGTGAAGAAGCAGCCTACCCAGTTGCCAGACTTAGAAAAAATAAGTACTGGCCTCCAGTTGGGCGCGCTGATAACGTTTATGGTGATAGAAACTTGTTCTGCACATGTGTACCAATTGCAGAATATGCTTAATGACTTAAGTCATTAAATTTGTACGGGGTCGCGCTCTATATACCAGCCGACCCCTTTTCTTTTGGTGTTTTGCTCAGTAAGCGCCTGTTGAAATATCTCTAAGGCGTACTGAAGAGATTGTCGATTAACGCATTCCATTAATATTTGCGCACGCTCCTTACCAGCAAGACGCACCATGGTTTTCGGAACAACATCGCTCATCATGACGTTCTGCGGCCAGGCTTCTGATAGCTGCGCTGCACGCGATGCATCTTTCAACATATCAATCGCAGCCATCAATGTTTTATGCTCAGCGTGAATCAATGCTTGATATGAAAATGGGGGCAGACCCACCATTTTTCTTTCCTCACATACTTCCGCCAAAAATCCATTCACATCATCCTGCTGCAAATATTTGTAAGGTGCTGCGCTTGGATACCTGGTTTGAATCACCACCCTCGAAGCACCTGATTTTTCACTTCGCCCGGCCCTGCCAGTCACCTGCATCAACTGTGCAAATAATCTTTCGGCCGCACGATAATCCTGTGAAAATAAACTAGCATCAGCATCAATCACACCCACCAAGGCAACTGACTGATAATCGTGGCCCTTAGTCACCATCTGAGTGCCCACAATAATATCGGCATCTCCGTCGTGGATAGAGCCAAACAATTCTTCTGCGCTACCTTTTTTTCGAGTAGTGTCAGCATCAATTCTTAAAATTTTTGCTTGGGGAAATTGTTGGCTTAAGAACTCTTCAACTTTTTGTGTTCCCTTACCCAGAGGGATTAAATCTGAGTTTCCACAACTTGGACAAACTTTGGGAATTGAGCGTATCAGCCCGCAGTGATGACAACACAAACTGGATCTTTCGCCTGCAGGTCGATGAAGCACCATATGCGCAGAACACTTTAAGCAGTCCGATACCCATGAACATGCTTCACAATTAAGAACTGGGGAGTAGCCTCTACGATTTATGTAGATAAGGGTTTGCAACCCTAGCTCTAAATTTTTTGCAATGCCACTTAATAGATGAGCGCTAAAACCATGCTCATTCTTATTGCCTGATTGGCGATCAATATTTAAATCAACGATATCAATGATGGGCTTTGTTGCATTTTTGGCTGCTCGATTATTTAAGCTGAGCTTCTTATATTTTTCATCTTCTGCACGGTACCAAGTTTCTAAACTTGGTGTTGCTGAGACTAGCAAAATTGGCACTTCCAATTTTTTTGCTCGCCATACAGCCAAATCTCTGGCTGAGTAACGAACACCCTCTTGTTGTTTATAAGAAAGGTCATGCTCTTCATCAACGACAATTGCTCGCAGATTGGGCATTGAAGTCATAACTGCCATTCTTGTACCAAGAATAATTTTGGCTTCACCGGTATTAGCCTTCAGCCAATTGTCTGCACGTGTGCGATCTGTTAAACCGCTATGCATAACAATTAATGAACTTTCAGGAAAAGCTGTGCGAACACTTTCTTCAAGCTGAGGTGTCAAGTTAATCTCGGGCACCATAATGAGTACTTGAGAATTTTCTTCTTCAAGCACTTTAGCAAGCCATCGCAAATACGTTAATGTTTTACCGCTACCAGTGACGCCTTGTAGCAAATAGGTTTCAAATTTCTTTTCTTGCGAAGCTTTTACAAGCTCTGCAATGGCAGTTTCTTGTTCGTCGTTTAAATGAATTACCTTTTGCTCTTCTTTATTTCGGTGATTCTTTTTTTCAGCACTTTTTGTTTTTCTTTTGGCCTTACTTAATAACTCCCACTTTTCTTTTTGGCGCCAGTATTTAGGGATGGCCGGCAACAATACCTCGCCAATAGATTTTTGGTAATACACAGATGAAAACTCTGCCATTCCAATCACATCTTCAGAAATTGAAGTGCAGGGTGCTATGCCTGTTACATGCTTTAACTTTTGAATATCAAATTCAGAATTTTCAATTTCTTTGATAACTACGCCAACCAACTCTTTTTTTCCAAACTCTATGGAAATGATTTGCCCTCGCTGAGGACTTGATCCCAAACTTTCATGATCCCAAATGTAATCAAATAGTTTATTGACTGGGGTATCAATAGCAACCTGAACAATACTTTGTTTTTTGTTTTTTTCAGCAAAGCTCATGTTTTACTTTAAGTCTGTCTCGAAGATTGTTGCTGTTGAATGTTTTTTTATTTTGTTATGGGTGCTGTGGAAAACCTTGTGTATAAGTGCTCAATCATCAGCCTTTCCATTCAGTCTTAGTAGTATCGAATATTTTTACTGCATTTTTAATATAAATATTATTTTCAATAAAATCAATGATTTAATGACTTTAAATGCCATTTCAGCTAGGTCGACTAAGGGTTTGCTATTAGATTAATCTTATTCACAGAGTCTGTGCATAAGTTACCACTTACATGCTCAAATTTACTTATTTCTGAGGCTTGTAGAGTGACTTAATACTGTTTCAACCAAAGCGGTGACATGCTCTGGATTGGTGAATTGAGAAATACCGTGGCCCAAGTTAAAGACATGGCCATCTAAAGAATGAAGGTCTTTTTCTAGTGCAGGTGCTGCAGCTAGCTCATCCAATATTCTCTTGGCTTCTGTCCCAATTTGTTCTGGGCTGGAGAAAAGGGCCAATGGATCAAAGTTTCCTTGCAAGGCTAATGGGGTTTGGTTAGCAAGTAAGCGCTTACGTGATTTAGCAACAGATGCAGTCCAATCTAAACCAATAACATCAGCGCCTGATTTTGCAATGTCCTCTAGCCAAATACCACCACCCTTAGTAAATACTAAAACCGGTATTTGTTGACCATCTTTTTGGCGCGGTAATAAATCTATAACCGCTTTCATGCTTGCCAAGGAAGTTTTTTGATACCAACCATCAGGCAACAAACCACCCCATGTATCAAAAATCATTAAGGCTTGAGCGCCCGCATCAACTTGCGCTTTAAGATATTCGGCAACGGATTGAATGTTGGCATCAAGAACCTTTTTCATCAAATCAGGTCTTTGATACAACATATCTTTTGTATGTTTAAAGTCTGATGAACCTGAACCTTCAATCATGTAGCAAGCCAATGTCCAAGGGCTTCCAGAGAAACCTATTAGCGGTACTCTTTGATGACCATCCTGAATAAGAGCTCGTCTAATTTCTGACACCGCATCAAATACATATTTGAGCTGATTTAAATCTGCTGGTCGTAAATTATTGACAGCCTGTTCATCGCGCAATGGACGACTAAATCTTGGGCCTTCGCCGGCCTCAAAACTTAAACCTAAACCCATTGCATCAGGAATAGTCAGAATATCTGAAAACAGAATAGCCGCATCCAAAGGATAACGATCCAATGGTTGTAATGTAACTTCTGTTGCTAGCTGTGGATTTTTTGCAAGCGCTAAAAAACTTCCTGCCTTAGCGCGTGTTGCATTGTATTCAGGCAAATATCGACCTGCCTGGCGCATCAACCAGATAGGAGTTCTATCGGTTGATTGCTTTAAGCATGCGCGCAGGAATCGATCGTTAATTAAAGCCAATTATCTTTTTTGACGTAACTTAGCAATAGCTGCCAATTGTGCTGCCGCCATTGCAA
>JAHEBW010000014.1 GCA_024642065.1 Polynucleobacter sp.
ATCATGATGAGTCTGTGGCTCGTGGTGTTGAGATGTCAAGGTTGATTGATCAGGCACTTCAAGATAGTGACAAGGCTTAAGTGATGCCCCAAGGTGTTCATGGGGTGATTCTTCTGGATAAGCCAGAAGGAATCAGTTCACAAACGGCTGTGACTATTGTGAAAAGAGTATTCCATGCTGAAAAAGCAGGGCATACAGGAACATTAGATCCTATGGCGACTGGTTTATTGCCTGTTTGTCTAGGAGAAGCAACAAAGTATTCGCAGGATTTGTTGGATGCAGATAAGACTTATTTGGCAACCATCAAGTTTGGTGAGAAGACAACGACTGGCGATGCTGAAGGTGAAGTTATTGAAACAAGAGACGCTAATTTTGATGTCACTGACAAAGTTCAGTTGGACGCAAAGTTGGATGAAGTCTTGAAGAGGTTTACGGGCGCAATTGAGCAAGTTCCTCCGATGTATTCAGCTTTAAAACGCGACGGTAAGCCTCTGTATGAGTATGCGCGTGCAGGTGAAACTTTGGAGCGTGAAGCGCGTCAGGTCACTATTTATTCGCTGAAGTGGGTTTCGGTTGAATGGCCGGTAGCCAAGTTGGAAGTGGCTTGTAGTAAAGGTACTTATGTCAGAACTTTGGCAGAAGATATCGGGGAATATTTAGCTTGCGGCGCACACTTAATAGGTTTGCGTCGTGAAAAAGTAGGGCATTTAACTCTAAATAAAGGCGTGACCTTAGATAGAGTGAAAGAAGAAGCTAATAACGAAGTAGCACAGGCCGCTTATTTGTTGCCGGTTGATGCTTTGGTGCAGGAGCTCAATTCATTAGAGCTATCCAATGAAGAGGCTGATCGTTTGCGCTTGGGTCAAAGAGTGCCGGTAAGCAAGCAGGGTAGTGAAGAGGAGTTGATGAGGATTTATCGTGGCTCGATAGAGTCATGTAATTTTATGGGCACAGCTGATTGGCGTAAGGGTGTATTGCATCCACGTCGTTTGATGGCTCAAGTAGTAGCAGTAACGAATTTAACTAATTGATAAAAGTGAAAGCAGAACTATGAGTAATATTCGCGCGTTAAGAAATATCGCCATCATTGCCCACGTTGACCACGGTAAGACTACTTTGGTTGATCAACTATTACGTCAGTCAGGCACATTCCGTGACAACCAACAGGTTGCTGAGCGCGTGATGGACTCGAATGATATTGAAAAAGAACGTGGTATCACGATCTTGTCTAAAAACTGTGCGGTTGAATACGAAGGTACTCACATTAACATCGTTGACACCCCAGGACACGCGGACTTCGGTGGCGAAGTGGAGCGCGTGCTGTCAATGGTTGACGGCGTATTGTTGTTAGTTGATGCGGTTGAAGGCCCAATGCCTCAAACTCGTTTCGTTACTAAAAAAGCCTTGGCTCTTGGTTTGAAACCAATCGTGGTTGTTAATAAAGTAGACCGTCCAGGTGCGCGTATTGATTACGTTGTTAATGCAACATTTGAACTTTTTGACAAGTTAGGTGCAACAGAAGAGCAGTTAGACTTCCCAGTTGTTTACGCTTCTGGTTTGAGTGGCTACGCTGGTTTAACACCTGAAGTGCGTGAAGGAACAATGGCGCCATTGTTCGAAACAGTATTGAAATATGTTCCGATTCGTGACGAAGATCCAGAAGGTCCTTTGCAGTTCCAAATTTCATCAATTGACTACAACAGCTATGTGGGCAAAATTGGTGTTGGTCGTATTAGCCGCGGAACTGTTAAAGCAGGCCAAACAGTTGTTTGTCAAAACGGTCCTGATGGCACACCATTCAACGGTCGTGTTAACCAAGTATTGAAATTCCAAGGTTTGGAGCGCGTTCAGGTTGATCAAGCGGCTTCAGGCGATATCGTTTTGATTAACGGTATTGAAGATTTAGCGATTGGTACAACAGTTTGTTCTCCAGATAAAGTAGAGCCATTGCCAATGTTGAAGGTAGATGAGCCAACTTTGACAATGAACTTCATGGTGAACACTAGCCCATTGGCTGGACGTGAAGGTAAGTTCATTACTAGCCGTCAGATCCGTGATCGCTTACAGCGTGAACTAAAGTCAAATATGGCTTTGCGCGTTAATGACACTGATGATGACACTGTATTTGAAGTATCAGGTCGCGGTGAATTGCATTTAACTATCTTGATTGAGAATATGCGTCGTGAAGGTTACGAATTGGCTGTTTCTCGTCCACGCGTTGTGTTCCATGAAGAGAACGGCGTGAAGATGGAGCCATTTGAGAACTTAACGGTTGACGTTGAAGATACAACTCAAGGTGGCGTGATGGAAGAGTTGGGCAAACGTAAGGGTGAGTTGCAAGACATGGTTTCTGACGGTAAAGGCCGTACACGTCTTGAATACAGAATCCCTGCTCGTGGCTTGATCGGTTTCCAGGGTGACTTCTTGACGATGACTCGTGGTACTGGTTTGATGAGTCACACATTCGATGCTTACGGTCCAATGAAAGACGGCATGGTTGGTGAGCGTCATAACGGCGTATTGATTTCTCAAGATGATGGCGAAGCGGTTGCTTACGCATTGTGGAAGTTGCAAGATCGCGGCCGTATGTTCGTGGTTCCTGGCGATGCTTTGTATGAAGGTATGGTGATTGGTATCCATAGCCGCGACAATGACCTTATTGTTAACCCGATTAAAGGTAAGCAATTAACCAACGTTCGTGCTTCAGGTACTGATGAAGCTGTCCGTCTTGTTCCAGCAATCCAAATGTCTTTGGAATATGCAGTTGAATTTATTGCAGAAGACGAGTTGGTAGAAGTAACGCCTAAGAGCATTCGTATCCGTAAGCGCTACTTAAAAGAGCATGAGCGTAAAAAAGCAAGTCGCGAGACTGCTGCTTAATTAGAAATAAATAAGCAAACTCTATAAAGCCGCTACTTCATCGTTGCGGCTTTATAGTTTTATGAGCTTTGAATACTACTTACAATCAATGCATATGGATATTAAGAACGGCATTAGTCCCAGTAAAGTATTTCTAGGAAATACTGAAAAGACTTATCTATACGTGATTGATTTTCTGGTGGATCGCTTTCCGAGCATTTCCAAAGATCAATGGCTTGCGCGCATGGGGCAGTCTTTGGTGCTGGATCAAGATGGTATCCCTTTGTCCTCTCATGCCGTTTATTCCTCAAATACCTATATTTACTATTACAGACAGGTTGAACATGAGGAGCCAATTCCTTTTGAAGAAATCATTATTTATCAAGATGAACATTTATTGATTGCTGATAAGCCTCATTTTTTACCTGTCACTCCGGGCGGACATTATTTACAAGAAACGCTTTTGGTGCGATTGAAAAATAAGACAGGACTTCAAGATTTAAGTCCGATTCATCGGATTGACCGAGAGACCGCTGGCTTAGTGGCATTTTCTAAGAAAGCTCAGGATAGAAATTTATATCAAGCCTTATTTCGAGAGCGCGCAGTTGAAAAGGGATATGAAGCTATTGCTCCTTATCGGCATGAGTTGAGCAATCAATTTCCTATTCATTATCAAAGTAGGCTGGAGGAGTCCGAGGTCTTTATTCAAATGCATGAAGTCCCTGGGGAATACAACTCTGACACCGTTATTCATTTAATGGAAATGAAAGGCTTATGGGCCAAGTATCAATTGCAGCTGGGTAGTGGAAAAAAGCATCAATTAAGGGTGCATATGAGCGCCTTAGGGATACCCATTAAAAATGACCTCATTTATCCTGAGTTGCAAGCCCACGTGAAGACTGGTCATGATTTCAGTCAGCCATTGCAATTGTTGGCTAAAGAGTTGAGATTCAAAGACCCTATAACTGGTCTTGAACATTATTTTTCTAGCCAACAGGCACTTCATCTATAAAATTGCACCATGTCAGAAAATATTAAGCGCCTTGCTGTTGCTCCGATGATGGATTGGACGGATCGTCAGTGCAGGACATTTCATCGCAGCCTGACTAAAAAAACCGTTCTCTACAGTGAGATGGTGACAACAGGCGCATTAATACATGGTGATGTGCCACGTCATTTAGATTTTGATGAGATCCAACATCCCGTTGTTCTTCAACTTGGCGGAAGTGAAGCGCAAGATTTGGCAAGCTCTGCTAAGTTAGCCAAACAATGGGGTTACGATGAAATTGATTTGAATTGTGGTTGCCCATCTGAACGAGTTCAGCGAGGGTCCTTTGGCGCATGCCTGATGGCTGAACCTGAATTGGTTGCTGATTGCGTGAAGGCTATGGTGGATGCTGTTGATATTCCAGTTTCTGTCAAACATCGTATTGGATTGAACGAAATGGATGTTCAGGGTAATCAACAAGATTACCAATTCACCTTAGATTTTATTTGCAAGGTCGCTGAAGCAGGAGCTAGTCAGGTCACAATTCACGCGCGTAATGCTATTTTAAAAGGCTTATCACCTAAAGAAAATAGAACCATTCCTCCATTGCAATACGAGGTGGCCAAACAGCTTCGGTTAGATGCTAAAAAGCATTTTCCCAAGCTTCAGGTTCTCCTTAATGGTGGTTTAGAAACTAATGGTGATATTGCAAGGTATTGGCATGACTTTGATGGTTTTATGATCGGTCGTGCTGCTTACCATACGCCAGGCATCATGCTTGATTGGGATGAAATGCTGGAGACTGATGGGCAAGCATTTGGACATTTTTTTGGCGTTGACCAATGGAATCGCATTACCGAAGAGTTAATTCTGCAATGCAGCCATTGGCTAAAAACATGTGAGTCCAAAAACGAACCTTTTCACTTGGCAGCCATTACCCGACATATTCTTGGTCTGGCGCATGGTAAAGGCGGGTCGAAGCATTGGCGAAGAAAGTTATCTGATTACCGCCAATTGGGGGCAGTCAAGACAGAAGGGGATGTAAGAGCCTTTTTTGAAGATGCCAATAAAGAATTACGTATGTATGTTGAACAAGACCCCGCAGACGAGTTATAATCTTTTTTCTCTACGGTGGCTGTAGCTCAGTTGGTAGAGTCCAGGATTGTGATTCCTGTTGTCGTGGGTTCGAGCCCCATCAGCCACCCCAAATTTAAAAAGCCTCTTCAAATTGAAGAGGCTTTTTTCTTTTCTTATGGATTCTGATGAAAGTAAACCATCAAACTGATTAATATCATCCCAATCGATATTTGGCTCAATATCGATCTATAGGTCAATTTATGAACAATACCGTTTTGAAGATTTTCCATATCTCGAGCTATATCTTTTCTGAGATCTCTGAAGCTATCCCATAGATGATTGATCTGAGTTCTTAAATCTTTAATTTCTCCTCTCACTTCTTTGATATCGTTTTTTAACTCATTGCGTACTTCCTGCAACTCATCTTTTGTTGCGAGTTCTTTTTGTTCTTTTGATACAACATTTAATGCGTGACTGAGACTGCTTGCCTGTGTGTTACTAAAGCCATTCGCCTCAAAAGTTTCTTTCATTTTTAGAGTGTCGATCATAGGGTCTCCCTGGTTGCTAAAGCAATAATTTATATTTTTTATAAGTAAATGACAAATCAACAAAAATGATGGCGAGTAAGTTGTGAGGTTATTAAAAGCTGAATAGTTTTGTGTTCATGAGAAAATCTAGCTTGTGAAGAAAATCATTAATCTGCTAGCGCATGGCTTCTTGTGGTTCTTGGCCGTCGTCCCCTATTCATGGGTGATTAAGATCGGCTATGGAATTGCAGCTATTGCCCCAAGATTCTCTAAATCTCGCGTCAAAATTATTAATGCCAATCTCAAGGCTTGCTTTCCAGATCTTAGCCAGCAAGAGCGTGATGCGATTGCGACAGAAAATTGGCGCCTTATGGGAAGAAGTTTTGCTGAACGTGGTCGTCTGTGGTTGGGGTCTGCTCAGTCGATTGATGAATTTGTAACCGTTTATCCAGAAGTGGATATGAATGACGGTAAGCCTCGTATCTATGTCAGCATGCATCTCATGGGAATTGAAGCTGGATTGATTGCTATCACGATGCATCTCAAAAAAATCAAGGCAGCCCCAGGTATTACCTTGTATGTGTTTATGAAGAACGAACATTTTGAGCCGCGCATCAAGAAATGGCGTGAGCGCTTTGGTGCCAAGATGTTGTTACGAGAACATCATGGACGAGAACTTTTACGTGAAGCTCGTAAAGGTACTTTTGTTTGTATTTCACCAGATATGGATTTAGGAAGAAAAGACTCTGAGTTTGTACCGTTCTTTGGCGTATCAACGAATACAGTTTTATCGGTTTCTAAAATGGCGAGAGTCGCTGGTGCTGAAGTATGTCCGATCTTTACGGTTTTACGAGATGATGGCTCTGGTTATGATTGTCATGTAGGGAAGCCGTGGCCGAATTTCCCAAGCGATGATCCTGTAGCTGACACAGCTCGAATGAATCAATATTTTGAAGAGGTCATTAAGCCTCGTATTGCTGAGTACTACTGGGTCCACAAACGATTTAAAAATCGTCCAGAGGGACAGGCTTCAATTTATTAAAGACCGCCTGGTCTGATTAAGCCAACAGCAAGACCTTCAATGGTTATTTCATCGCGACGTGGGTCAACAATAATATTTTCAAAGTCAGGGTTCTCTGCAATCAATTCAATCTTGATACCATGAGGACCTTTTTGTTGAGACCAGCGTTTAACAGTGACTTCATCGTCCAAACGAGCTACAACAATTTCACCGTTGCGCGCTTCAGTTGTTTTCTTAACAGCAAGATAATCGCCATCCAAGATACCTGCGTCACGCATACTCATACCGCGTACCTTTAATAAATAATCCGCACCTTTATCAAATAAAGATGGATCACAAGGTACTTGTTTTTGAATATGCTCAACAGCCAAAATAGGGGAGCCTGCAGCTACTCGACCAATCAGTGGCAAAGTGAGTTGTTGAAGCGCAGGGATTGGTAAGGTGAGTTGTTTGGATAACTTGATGCCTCTAGATGTGCCAGGCGTTAATTCAACATAACCCTTACGAGCTAAAGCGCGTAGATGTTCTTCTGCAGCATTCGCTGAAGCAAAACCTAAACGGGTGGCAATTTCTGCTCGAGTCGGTGGTAAACCACTTCGAGAGATCGCATCCGTAATAAGCCCTAGAATCTCTTCTTGGCGGGCCGTTAACTTCGGTTTTGCTGTATTTGTATCCATGCTGTGATTCTATACAGTGATTTCGCAAGATGCAATACCCATTGATAATGTTTTTTATGAATTCTGGAAATTTATTACTTTTAGGCATGGGCGGGACCATCGCTGGTTTGGCCGGCGATCCTAAAAAGCCAATGGCTTATCAGGCAGGTCAAATTCCAACACAAGCATTGCTGGAGGGTTTGGGGCTAGAGCCTGATTTTGGTGAGATTGAAGTTCATCAAATTGCCAATATCGATAGTCGCCACATGAGTGAAGAGCTGCTCATGCAATTGGCATGGGCTGTTAAAGCCGGCTTAGAGCGAGATGATATTTCTGGCATTGTGATTACTCATGGTACTGACACCATGGAGGAAACTGGTGTATTCCTCCACGCAACGCTCGGCAAATTGGCGAGCCATTACCGTAAAGCCGTTGTTTTAACGGGTGCTATGTTGCCCGCCAATGCTGAACATGCTGATGGCCCTAGTAATTTAAGGGCAGCTCTGTATATGGCTAAGGAATCCAGAGAAACGCAGCAATATGGCATCTTGGCTGTTATGGCTGGTAAGCCCTGCTTGGCACGAGACCTTTCTAAACAACACACTCACGCCTTAGATGCTTTGGTTGTTAATGCACGTGAGTTAGATGGCCCGATTCATAAGCGCCAGGCAGACTTGAATCTCCCTACTCAGATGGTTTGGCCTTGGATTGAAATTGTGACCAGCCATGGTGGTTCCAGTGGCCGCTTCGTGGATATGTTGACGAGTCAAGGTGTTGAGGGAATCGTGATTGCTGGTACAGGTCAGGGTAGTGTTCACCAAGCTTTGGCCCAACACCTAGTTTTGGCGGCTGAAGCTGGTATTGCCGTGGTGAGATCCTCAAGAACTGGCGCCGGGGCCGTATTTTCAGAGATTCCTGAGCCTGATAGTGCCTGGAACTGGCTTTCAGCAAGGGATTTGACCCCTGCAAAAGCCAGAATAGCCCTCCAATTAGCACTTTTAGAGGCAAATTCAAGGAAAACTGAGGATTGGCAGAGTATTTTTGCTACAATCTAAGGCTGTAGTTTTTTTACCTTGTCACACTGGTCAATGAGCTAAATCCAGTTCATTGAGACGCCCAGGTGACTTTTATCCATAAGGAGTAATTAATGCGTCATTACGAAATCGTTTTTATCGTCCATCCGGACCAAAGCGAGCAAGTACCTGCCATGGTTGAAAAGTACAAAAGTACTATTACAACTCAAGGTGGCAAAGTTCACCGCGTTGAAGATTGGGGCCGTCGTCAAATGGCTTACATGATCGACAAACTTGCTAAAGCTCACTACGTTTGCATGAACATTGAGTGTGGCCAAGCTACTCTTGATGAACTAGAGCACGGCTTTAAGTTCAACGATGCTGTATTGCGTCACTTGGTTATCAAGACAAAGAAAGCTGAAGTAGAGCCTTCAATCATGATGAAGCAAGTTGAACGTGAAGAAGCTCGTAAAGCTCTTCAAGCAACGGAGGCGCCTGCTGCCTAATAGGCACTGAGCGGGTTTGGGTTGAATCATTTCATCCTAACAGCCGCCCTGGTCGCTAAGGAAGCTCTTCGATATACCCCTGCAGGAATTCCTGTGATTGAATGCCAACTAGAACATAGTGGCGAAGTTCAAGAAGCAGGTAGTGCAAGGAAAGTCAGAATGAGTCTTGAAGCGATTGCTATCGGATCAGTTCACAAGCAACTTGATCAGATGGAATTGGGGAGGTTAGCTAGATTTGAAGGATTTTTAACTCATAAAAGCCTGCGCAGTCAGCGACTCGTCTTTCATATCACGCATATTGAATTGTAAAAAGGAAACATCATGGCATTTGTAAAAAAAGGTGATGACCGCAAGAAC
>JAHEBW010000016.1 GCA_024642065.1 Polynucleobacter sp.
ATCAAGATATCAACTTTGACCACATCTGATGCACGATATTCTTTAAATTCGTAATCCATCGAGGCGTAACCGCGAGAGATAGACTTCAAGCGATCAAAGAAGTCCAAAACGATTTCAGCCATTGGCATTTCATAGGTCAGCTTGACTTGGCGACCTACGTATTGCATGTCCATTTGAATGCCGCGCTTACCAGTACAAAGCGTAATAACTGAACCAACATACTCTTGCGGCATGAATAAGTTCACCACCACAATTGGTTCCAAAATCAACTCAATACGACTAGGGTCAGGCATCTTCGATGGATTATCAACAACCAGTTTTGATCCATCTTTTAATTCGACTTCGTAAACCACTGTTGGAGCTGTTGTAATCAACTCCATATTGAATTCACGCTCGAGACGCTCTTGCACAATCTCCATGTGCAATAAACCCAAGAATCCACAACGGAAACCAAAACCTAAAGCCTGAGATACTTCAGGCTCATACATTAATGCAGCATCATTGAGCTTGAGCTTTTCCAATGATTCGCGCAAAGCATCATATTGATTCGATTCAACTGGATAAAGTCCTGCAAACACCTGAGGCTGGACTTCTTTAAATCCAGGTAAGGGCTCTGAAGATGGTGTTCTGTTTTGCTGACCCGGAGCATGTGTCACGGTATCACCCACTTTGGCAGCTTTTAATTCCTTGATGCCTGCAATGATGAAACCTACTTGACCTGCAGATAACTCTGAACGATCGACAGATTTTGGTGTGAAGACACCCACGTGCTCAACTAAATGCTGAGTACCAGATGCCATTAATAAAACTTTGTCTTTAGGCTTTAATGTGCCGTTGATCACGCGAACCAACATCACAACACCCACATAGTTATCAAACCATGAGTCAACGATTAAAGCTTGTAATGGTGCAGATGCATCACCTTTAGGTGGCGGCACTTTTTTAATGAGGTCTTCCAAAACATCTTGAACACCTAAGCCAGTTTTAGCAGAGCATGACACCGCATCCGTGGCATCAATACCAATCACATCCTCAATTTCTTGCTTGGCGCGATCAGGATCTGCCTGAGGCAAATCGATCTTATTTAAAACTGGGACAACTTCAACACCTAACTCAATAGCGGTATAGCAATTGGCGACGGTTTGGGCCTCAACACCCTGACTCGCATCAACCACCAATAAGGCACCTTCACAGGCAGATAAAGAACGGCTGACCTCATAAGAAAAGTCAACGTGGCCTGGGGTATCAATTAAGTTAAGGTTATAAATCTTGCCATCGAGGGCTTTGTAGTTCAGCGCAGCGGTTTGGGCCTTAATGGTAATGCCCCGCTCTTTCTCAATGTCCATAGAATCAAGGACTTGCGCTTCCATTTCACGGTCAGAAAGACCGCCACAAAGCTGAATAATTCGGTCGGCTAGGGTCGACTTACCGTGGTCGATATGGGCAATAATAGAAAAATTACGTATGTGATCCATGGATTCCTTAAAACGGCTTGCCGCAATGCAACACCATATTGCACTGCAATAAGACGCCTCTTTGCTCTATTGTAGTCGGAACGGGAAAATAGCCCCAAATTCCAACTAAGGTGAGCGAAACCTGGGGTTATTTGACTAAGTTTCTTTAAATTGGGGCTTATGAACCTGGTCTTACAGGTATGACAATCGTGCTTTCAGCTCTTCGAATAAATACAGCTACCGGTCTGTTTTTAGGTAAAGCCTTCAAAGCAATATCAAACTGTTTTGCAGTGATGATATCGACGTCACCAATTCGAACAATGACATCACCCACTCTTGCACCAGCCTTAGATAAAGGACCTTCATTAAGCGCTTGAACTTCCACACCAGACTTGATGCCTAATTCACGACGCTTGGCATCCGTTAAGTCTGCAACAGCTACGCCAAAACTATTATTGGGAGCTGCATTTGAATCAGGCTCAGCTTTCTTGGCAGCCACTTTTTCATTCGGCTCCAAATCTGCCACCACCACACTCAACTCCTTTTGACTGCCTTTGCGCCAAACTTGGATAGGTGCCTTTGTGCCAGGCTTTGTATCACCAACAATGCGAGGCAAATCAGATGACTTATCGATGACACGCTCATTGAAACTCAAGATCACGTCACCAGCCTCAAGACCTGCTTTATCAGCCGGCGCACCTGGCTCAACGTTACGAATCAACGCACCACGTGCTTTAGACAAGCCTAAGCTTTCAGCAACATCTTTGCTCACTTCCGCAATCGCCACACCAATACGTCCACGACTTACTTTGCCGCTAGACTTGAGTTGATTGGATACGCGCATAGCCTCATCCATCGGAATCGCAAATGAGATCCCCATGTAGCCGCCTGAGCGAGAAAAAATTTGTGAATTGATACCGATCACTTCACCACGAGTATTTAATAAAGGGCCACCTGAGTTACCAGGATTCACAGCAACGTCTGTTTGGATAAAAGGTAGGTAATCACCTGTATCACGACTCTTTGCAGAAACAATACCGGCTGTCACTGTGTTCTCAAGACCAAATGGCGAACCAATTGCAACAACCCATTCACCTACACGCACTCGAGATGAATCACCAACCTGTAAACGCGGTAAGGCAGTTGCATCAATTTTTACAAGTGCTACATCAGTGCGCTTATCAGCGCCAATCAATTTAGCTTTGAATTCGCGCTTATCAGGCAATGTGACATAAATGGTTGTAGCACCTTCGACAACGTGAGCATTTGTCAAAATGAATCCATTACTTTCAATAATGAATCCTGATCCAACACCACGATTCTGCTCTTCTTGCTGAGGCTTTCTGTTGTTAGGTCCTTGCTTAGGCGTTGGCAATGGAATACCAAAGAAACGACGGAAGAATTCTGCTTGCTCTTCATCTAAACCAGGCAAACCAGGAATACCCTGCTGAGCTTGACGTACATTCACTTTTTCAGTTGTACGAATGTTGACTACCGCAGGATTTGCTTTTTCAACTAAATCTGCAAAGTCTGGATAAGCCCTTAAGGCCGGTGCTGCTGCTGGAGCCGCTGGAGCACTTGGGCTAGTTGAGCTGTTGCTTGCATTTTGTGCTGATGCTGAAGTAATTGATGCACCACTCATGACCATCAAAATACTGAGCAAACCGATTGCAGATAGTTGTTTTTTCATCATAGTTATTACTTTAGATCATTAGTAAGCTCTTTGCTGAAGAGAGCTTAAGCCATTCTTAGAATGGGGGTTCTTTAAACAATAAAGGCCTCCAAGGAGACCTTTATTCAGCTTCAAAAGCATCTATAGTTCTAGCGACTTAAATTTTACGGAAAACAATCGTTCCGTTTGTGCCGCCAAAGCCAAAGTTATTCTTAACTGCAACATCAATCTTCATATCGCGAGCTGTATTGGCACAGTAGTCCAAATCACATTCAGGATCTTGATTAAAGATATTGATAGTTGGTGGAGATTTTTGATGATGCAAAGCCAAAACTGTGAAAACTGATTCCAAGCCACCAGCACCACCCAAAAGGTGACCAGTCATCGACTTAGTTGAGTTCACCACCACACCTTTGGCAGCAGCACCCAAGGCAGCTTTTAGAGCCTCAGTTTCATTCTTGTCACCCAAAGGTGTTGATGTGCCATGCGCATTAACGTAATGCACTTGATCTGGATTAACGCCAGCGTCTTTAAGTGCATTCACCATACAACGGCGTGGGCCATCCATATTAGGTGCAGTCATGTGATAAGCATCACCACTCATACCAAAGCCAGCTAACTCAGCATAAATCTTTGCGCCACGAGCTTTAGCATGTTCATATTCTTCAAGAATCATGACGCCAGAGCCTTCACCTAGAACAAAACCATCACGGTCTTTATCCCAAGGGCGAGAAGCCGTTGCAGGGTCATCATTACGAGTTGAGAGTGCACGAGCAGCAGCAAAACCACCTACTCCCAATGGAGATATAGTTGATTCAGCACCACCGGCAATCATGACGTCAGCGTCACCGTATTGAATTAAGCGCGCAGCTAAACCAATACTGTGCAAACCTGTCGTACAAGCCGTCACAGCAGCAACGTTAGGACCTTTGAGGTTCAAGTTGATACTGAGATGACCAGAAATCATATTAATGATTGATCCTGGTACAAAAAACGGTGAAATACGACGTGCGCCACGATTAGTGTATTCGGTGTGGGTTTCTTCAATCATTGGTAAACCACCAATGCCTGAGCCCACCATGACGCCAATTCTTTCAGAATTAGCGTCTGTGACTGTTAAGCCAGAATCGCGGAAAGCTTGAGTACCAGCGGCAATACCATAATGAATAAAAGTATCCATATGGCGAGCTTCTTTAGCGGGGATGTAATCCTCGATATTGAAACCCTTTACCTCACCGCCAAAGTGCACGGCTAGACCAGAATGATCAAACTTTGTGAGGGTTGCAATACCACTGCGACCCGCCAACAAATTCTCCCAAGCCTCACCTACTGTATTACCTACAGGTGAAACCAAGCCTAGTCCGGTAATAACGACCCGGCGCTGTCCCTTCAACTGGCTCACAGCTAATTAGCCTTGTTTGGACTTGGCGAAATCGATAGCCAATTGAACAGTAGTGATTTTTTCAGCTTCTTCATCAGGAATCTCGATGCCGAACTCATCTTCTAATGCCATGACCAATTCAACTGTGTCGAGAGAATCAGCACCTAAGTCATTAACGAAAGATGATTCATTCTTGATTTCAGCTTCGTCTTTACCTAATTGCTCAGCTACGATTTTCTTAACGCGTTGTTCGATGTTATCCATGTAATCCCTCCAGGGGTTGTTGTAAAAATGTTGAAAATAGATTTTATCAGCTTATTTGGCCAATTTAGTTCAAAAATAGTCCGCCATTCACATGAAGTGTTGTTCCGGTGATATATCCGGCCCCTGGAGACGCTAAAAATGCTACCGCATGGGCAATATCTTCAGGAGTTCCAAGGCGTTGCAGTGGAATGTTAACTTTTAATGAATTTTGTTGATCTTCTGAGAGAGCTTTGGTCATATCTGTATCAATAAAGCCAGGAGCCACGCAGTTAACCGTAATGTTACGGCTACCAATCTCACGGGCCAAGGCACGGCTCATACCAGCTACACCTGCTTTTGCAGCTGCATAGTTAGCCTGTCCAGGGTTGCCACTGCTACCTACTACAGAAGTAATATTAATAATTCGACCGCCTTTGGCCTTCATCATTGGGCGTAAAACGCCGCGAGCCAAGCGGAAAACAGCACTTAAATTGGTATCAATCACTGAAGTCCACTCTTCGTCCTTCATGCGCATAGCCAAGTTATCTTGAGTAATGCCAGCGTTATTCACCAAAATATTCAAAGCACCGCGTTCTTTAACGATGGAGTCAATCAAGGCATCACAAGCAGCTGCGTCATTAACATTCAATACAGCGCCCGCACCACCAGTTGGCTTCAATGCAGCATCAATATCCTTAGCGCCAGACTCACTGGTTGCTGTGCCAATCACAATCGCACCTTGTTTAGATAATTCCATCGCAATCGCGCGACCAATGCCGCGTGATGCTCCAGTTACTAAAGCAATTTGTCCTGTTAATGTGCTCACAAGCTCTCCCAACCTATTATCTGTAATTAATTAGAGTTTTAATCGTCAATATTTACGCTTTGATGACAGCCATCACTTCAGCCATCGTGGCAGGATCATAAACGGCTAAACCATTCAAATCGCCATTAATACGTTTTGTCATACCCGCCAAAACCTTACCTGGACCACACTCAACCACATGTGTCACACCTTGACTGGCCATGGCTTGAACTGTTTCCACCCAGCGCACTGGTGAAGCAGCCTGCCTCACCAAAGCATTTTTAATAGCAGCTGGATCTTTCAAGATGCTCACGTCCACGTTATTGATCACATCAATACGAGGAGCTTGGAATGTTTTGTCTGCTAAGTAAGCCTCTAACTTTTCAGAAGCTGGCTTTAACAAAGAAGAATGGAATGGTGCAGAAACAGGCAAAGGTAAAGCACGCTTAGCACCTGCTGCTTTTGCTAATTCGCAAGCTTTTTCAACACCCGCTTTTGAACCAGCAATCACTACTTGTGCTGGCGCGTTGTAATTCACAGCTTCAACCACTTCGTTTGTAGCGGCTTGCGCATCGGCACAAGCTTTGCGAACAGCATCATCATCTAAACCAAGAATAGCGGCCATACCGCCTGTGCCTACAGGCACAGCATCTTGCATGGCTTGAGCACGGAAACGCACCATTGGTACTGCATCTTTAAATGCAATCACGCCTGAAGCTACCAATGCGCCATACTCACCCAAACTATGACCAGCCATCACTGAAGCTTCAGGGCCACCTGCAGCCAACCAGGCACGGTAGCAAGCAACTCCAGCAGTCAACATCACGGGCTGGGTATTGGTTGTTAATGACAGCGCTTCGGCAGGACCTTCAGCAATTAACTTTGCAACATCTTCACCTAAGGCTTCTGAAGCCTCATCCAATGTTTTCTTCACTTCAGGGTTATCGCCCCAAGCATTCAACATTCCAACAGCTTGTGAGCCTTGACCTGGGAATACAAAAGCAAATTTCATTAACGTTCCTGTTATCTCAAATATTTATTGAATCTTAGTATTTAACAAGGGCTGCTGCCCATGTAAAACCACCGCCCACACCTTCCATCAGAAGATGCTGACCACGTTTAACTTGTCCTGCACGAATAGCTGTATCTAAAGCTAAAGGAATAGAAGCTGCAGATGTATTGCCATGATCATGAACAGTAACAACAACATGATCTCGATCAATACCTAATTTTTTAGCAGTACCTTCCATGATCCGGATATTGGCTTGGTGAGGAATCAACCAATCAATATCAGCTGGAGTTAAATTAGCTTTTTCTAAAACTTCTTGCGCCACTTGCTCAAGAACTTTCACGGCCAACTTAAACACAGCCTGGCCATCCATAACCAAGAAAGCTGAGCCTTCTAAAGCACCATTATCTGTTCGACCCGGCACGCACAGGATGTCACGATGACTACCATCAGCATGCATGGCAGTTGCCAAAATGCCTGGCTCATCACTAGCGCCAATCACAACAGCACCAGCACCATCACCAAACAACACACAAGTGCCACGATCTTTAAAGTTCAGAATGCGAGAAAAAGTTTCAGCACCAACAATCAAAATCTTTTGATACATACCGCTGCGAACGAAGTTATCCGCAACAGCTAATGAATAAGCAAAACCAGAACAAACAGCTTGCACGTCAAACGCAGCGCAGCCATTTTTAATACCTAATTTATCTTGAAGTACGCAAGCAGTGCTTGGGAAACCACCCAAGTTATCTGGCGTTGATGTTGCCAAAATAATTAAATCAATATCATTGGCATCAATGCCAGCAGCTTCGATAGCTTTTTGAGAGGCCTTTAACGCCAAGTCACTAGTGAGCTCACCATCAGCAGCAAAGTGGCGAGCACTAATACCGCTACGAGAAAAAATCCACTCATCACTTGTTTCAATACCATCTTTTGCCAACATGTCTGTGATGTCAGCATTGGTGACTTTATTAGCAGGCAAATAGCTGCCAGTACCTAAAATTTTGGCGTATTTTCTTTGGCTCAAAGCTTGAGTCATACTGCCCCCTGATCTTGTTGAGCAATAGCCTGAGTCACTTTAAAAGCCTCAGCCACTTTGCCCACCATATTATTTTTTGCACCCTCATAAGCTCTGCGAAGCGCAGTTATATAAGCTTTTTTATCTGCAGAGCCATGACTCTTTAATACTAAACCTCGTAAACCCAAGAGTACAGCGCCGTTGTAATTGCGATGGTCAACACGATTTTTAAAGCGCATCAAAACAGGTAAAGCTGCTAAAGCCATTAACTTGGTCAACCAGTTGCGACTAAATTCTTCTTTAATCAAACCGGAAATCATATGAGCTAAGCCTTCAGTAGTTTTTAAAGCTACGTTACCAACAAAGCCATCGCAAACAACAATATCTGTTGTTCCTTTGAAAATATCATTACCTTCTACGTTGCCATAGAAATTCAGCTTACTTTGACGAAGTAATTCACCAGCCTCTTTAACGACCTGATTACCTTTAATAACTTCTTCACCGATGTTAAGCAAACCAATTGTTGGGTTAGAAATACCATCAACTGCTCTAGCCATCACATCTGCCATTTGAGCAAACTGTAATAAGTGAATCGCTTCGCAATCCGCATTGGCGCCCAAATCTAAAACTGTTGTACCGCGGCCGAATTGATTAGGCATCGGGGCAGCAATCGCTGGGCGATCGATACCATCAAGAGTTTTAAGGACATATCGAGAAATGGCCATCAAGGCGCCAGTGTTACCAGCAGAAACTGCGCCGTCAGCTAAGCCATCCTTCACTTGCTGAGCAGCAACACGCATGGAAGAGTCTTTTTTCTTGCGAAGAGCGACTTCAATTGAATCATCCATCGTCACAACTTCAGAAGCATGAACGACAGTAATCCTCTCCAAAATATTTGGAGACACCTTAGCCAACGCTTTATTAATTAACTCAGCGTTACCAACAAGTCTTATTTTTAAGTCTGGCAACTCGGCCAGAAGGTCTGTGCTGGCAGGTATTGTGACCACTAGACCGTGGTCTCCACCCATTGCATCAACAGCTAGCGTGACGCTCATTAAGATTCTTGATTAAGAAAAAAGCGGCTACACAAGGTGCCGCTTAATCTTTTTCCCGTAGGAGATTAGTCGTTCTTAGTCTTAATTACTTTACGACCACGGTAGTAGCCATTTGGGCTAATGTGGTGACGTAAGTGCGCTTCACCAGTCGTTGGCTCAACTGCCAATGAAGGTGCAGACAAAAAGTC
>JAHEBW010000009.1 GCA_024642065.1 Polynucleobacter sp.
TCAAAATGAGAGTGCCTAAAAAGTTCGCTGTGAATGTCTATGAACTCAGGATGTACATTGACATGGTTAGAGCCAAGTTATCTGGTCAGCGCCCCTGAAGTTTCTGGTCCCGCCAACAGGAATCGAACCTGTGTCTACCGCTTAGGAGGCAGTTGTACTATCCACTGTACTATGGCGAGATCTCAAACAGGGCGCTAGCTTACCACCCGCAGAAGGTAAGCACAGTATTTGCCACGTCGACCATCATCTCTGGTCTTAGGTAAGCACTAAACACCAAAGCCAATAAAAGCAAGATCAATAGTTTGATCACAATCGGGCGTTTTAAAAATGACATCATCTCAATCTCATTTATGACGCAGTAGTGACTGAACCCTGTGGTGTTCTTACGAGTTCTTTTTCCTTAATAGGAAGATTCACAAGCGCAGCAACAACGCTCAAACTAATCGCAATGATCCAAACGATATTGTAGGAGCCTGTGATATCAAATAAATAGCCACCCAAGTAGGCACCCATAAACCCGCCAATTTGGTGTGAGAAAAAGGCGAAGCCAGACAGCATCGATAAATACTTCACTCCAAAAATATGAGCCACGATGCCATTCGTAAGCGGTACAGTAGAAAGCCACAAGAAGCCCATAAACGCCGCAAATAAATAAGCTGTCATAGGACTTAAGGGTAAAAGAATAAATGCAACCATCACCAAAGATCTAGATCCATAAATAAAAGCTAATAAAAGATGCTTTGGTAATTTCTGGCCCAACTTGCCTGCATAGTAGGTGCCAAAGATATTGAATAAGCCAACAAGGGCCAGGGCAATCGTGGCTACTTCAGGACGACCGACATCTGGGTAGCTTGCTGACATATCTTTGAGATAGGGTGCCAAGTGAGCACCAATGAAAACAACTTGGAAACCACAAACAAAATATCCAATGATGAGCAGTTGGAAGCTACGTTGTCCAAAAGCTTCCTTAATGGCTTGTGTAATGGTTTGATCGCTGCCAGTTTGTGCTGATTGATAATTCTTTTCGCGCAAAATGAAACTAAACGGAATCATGAAACTCGTCATGATGGCCAAAATTAATAAAGCATTCTGAATGCCAAAGTTAGTCAATAACTCTTGCTCAACTGGAATCATTAAGAACTGACCAAAAGATCCCATGGCAGCAGCAATACCCATCGCCCAGACTCGTTTCTCAGGTGGGCAGTTGCGACCAATGACGCCGTACACCACGCTGTAGGTGGTGCAGGCTAAAGCTAAACCTAAGACCACGCCAGTGGTCATCACAAATCCCACGCTTGTGGTCGATAAGCCAGAGCCAATCAATCCTAGGGTGTACAAAACGCCACCCAAAAAAATCACCTTATAACCACCAAAGCGATCAGCTAAACCACCAAAAATAGGCTGCGTCATACCCCACACCAAATTTTGGAGTGCAATTGCGAGAGCAAAAGTTTCTCTTCCCCAACCATTGGCTTGAGTCACCGGCAAATTAAATAAACCAAAGCCATGACGGATGCCCATAGCGAGAGTCACAATCATGCCGCCGGCTAGCAATACTCTAGTGAGGCTTAGTGCTGTCGTTTTACTTGTTGTGGTGGTCACAAAATACCTTTATTTTTTAAAGCTTCTATTTCTGCATCACTGAGATGAAGTCGTTCTCTCAGAATCTCATTTGTATGTTGACCCAGTAATGGTGGTGGACGATTTTCAACCACGGGGGTTGCACTCATTCTCATCGGACTTCTGACCAATGGTACTGTGCCAGCAACAGGGTGAGGCATTTGCATTTTGATATCCCTGGCAATCACTTGTTCGTTTTCAAAAACCTCTTTGAAATTGTTGATCGGTCCACAGGGCACACCCGCATGATCCAGGGCTTCAATCCATTCTTTTTTGGTTTTCTTCAAAGTCATCTGTTGCAGAAGAGGGATTAATTCTTCGCGATGACGAATACGCTCTGGATTAGTAGCAAATTTAGGATCATCAGCTAATTCAGGGCAATGACCTGTTTCTACAAAATGTCTAAATTGACCATCATTGCCTGCTGCCACAATGATCCAGCCATCAGCTGCTTTAAATGTTTGATAGGGCACGATATTGGGGCTGGCATTGCCCCATGCATGGGGAGATTCACCACTGGTGAGGTAATTACTGGCCACATTCGACATTGTGGCAATCTGAACATCTAACAATGCCAGATCAATATATTGACCAACGCCAGTTCGGTCACGATGGATCACAGCAGCCAAAATGGCGGAAGTGGCATACATACCTGTAAATAGATCGGCAATCGCTACACCAGCCTTTTGTGGGCCCCCGCCGGGAAGATCTTCCTTTTCCCCAGTAACACTCATAAAACCACCCATGCCTTGAACAACAAAGTCATAGCCAGCTCGATGAGCATAGGGGCCTGTTTGCCCAAAACCAGTGATGGAACAGTAAATTAAATCAGGTTTAATCGCGCTAAGGCTTTGATAATCAAGACCATATTTCTTTAATTGGCCGACTTTGTAGTTTTCAATGACGATATCGCAGTCTAAAACCAGTTTTTTGATGATTTCTTGACCTTCTGGGGTCGAAATATCCAAAGTCATGGACCTTTTATTGCGATTAATCGCCAAATAAAAGGCAGATTCTGTTGTTTCTTGACCCTTAGAATCCTTTAAAAAAGGAGGGCCCCATTGGCGTGTGTCATCCCCGGTAATTGGCCTCTCAACCTTGATTACATCGGCTCCTAGGTCTGCTAGGTTCTGCCCAGACCAGGGTCCTGCAAGTACTCGACTGAGGTCTAAAACGCGAAGATGATTAAGTGCTCCCATGGATCTCATTTTCGCATGTGGATACAATTCTCCGCCATGGCTACAAAAAAATCAGATCAATACAGCGAATCTTCCATCAGGGTCCTCAAAGGACTTGAACCAGTAAAACAGCGTCCTGGTATGTATACCCGGACGGATAACCCTTTGCATATGATTCAAGAGGTTATCGATAACGCTTCCGATGAAGCCCTCGGTGGTTACGGTAAGCACATCATCGTTACTTTGCACACTGACGGCAGTGTGAGCGTTGAGGATGATGGTCGAGGCATTCCGGTTGGTATGCACCCAGAAGAGAAAAGACCGGTTGTTGAATTGGTATTTACTCAGTTGCATGCTGGCGGTAAGTTTGAAAAAGGTTCAGGCGGTGCATATGCTTTCTCAGGCGGCTTGCACGGTGTGGGTGTTTCAGTCACCAATGCGCTTTCCAAGCGTATGGAAGTCACTGTATGGCGTGACAAACAGATTTCTACATTGGCCTTTGAGGCCGGCTTTGTTGTTGAAGCACTTAAAACCAAAATTGCACCAATGGGCGATCGCCCGAACGGTACACGCGTTAGAGCATGGCCAGATGCCAAGTATTTTGACAGTGCCAATATTCCTTTAGCGGAATTACAAAGACTATTACGCTCTAAAGCAGTTCTATTACCAGGCGTCAAAGTCACTCTGATTCAAGAAAAAGGTGGCGAGCCACAAACTTGGCTCTATGCCCAAGGTCTTAAAGGTTACTTAGACGAAGCAATGGCTCAAGGTGGCCATAGCCAGGTTGTGATTCCTGCATTTGATGGCGAACATTTCGCGGACCCTAATCGACCTGGTGAAGATTCTTTTGCTGAAGGTGAGGGCGCAAGTTGGGTGGTGGCTTGGACCGAAGAAGGTTCTCCTGTTCGCGAAAGCTATGTGAACTTGATTCCAACACCTGCTGGCGGTACGCACGAGAGCGGTTTGCGAGATGGTTTATTCAATGCTGTTAAAGCATTTATCGATATACATGCTTTGCAACCTAAAGGCGTGAAGCTCATGCCTGAAGACGTCTTTGCACGTGCTTCATTTGTCTTGTCGGCCAAAGTATTAGATCCACAGTTCCAAGGTCAGATCAAAGAACGTTTGAACTCACGCGACGCTGTTCGTTTGGTTTCTGGATTTGTTAAATCTGCTTTAGATCTCTGGCTCAATCAACACGTTGACTACGGACGTAAATTAGCAGAGCTTGTGATTAAGCAGGCCCAAGCACGTACTCGTGCTGGGCAAAAGGTAGAAAAGAAAAAATCATCCGGTGTTGCTGTATTGCCAGGTAAGTTGACTGACTGCGAAAGTGAAGACATCGCCATGAATGAAATCTTCCTAGTGGAGGGTGATTCAGCGGGTGGTTCTGCGAAGATGGGTCGTAATAAAGAGTATCAAGCTATCTTGCCATTGCGCGGTAAAGTTCTGAACACTTGGGAAGCTGAGCGCGATCGCTTATTTGCCAATAATGAAGTTCATGACATTGCGGTTGCGATTGGTGTTGATCCACATGGTTCTTCAGATAACCCAGATCTATCTAATTTGCGTTACGGCAAGATTTGTATCTTGTCAGATGCGGACGTGGACGGTGCACACATCCAGGTTCTATTGCTGACATTGTTCTATAAGCATTTCCCGAAATTGATGGAGCGTGGCCATGTCTACATTGCTCGTCCTCCATTGTTCCGCGTTGATGCGCCTGCTCGTGGCAAAAAGCCCGCACAAAAACTATATGCTTTAGATGAAGGCGAACTGCGCTCGATCGAAGACAAATTACGCAAAGATGGTTTGCGTGAGGGTAGCTGGCAGATCAGTCGCTTTAAAGGTTTGGGCGAGATGAACGCTGAGCAACTTTGGGATACCACTTTGAATCCAGATACACGCCGACTATTGCCTGTAACAGAAGGTGCTTTTGGCGAATCTGAAACGATTAAGACCATGGATATGTTGATGGGTAAATCAGAATCTGGCGCGCGTAAGAGTTGGTTAGAAGAGCGCGGTAACGAAGTTGAAGCAGACATTTAATCATTGCCTCAAAAACTGAGAAAAATTAAATAATGACTAAAAAGAAAAATAATCCGAATCAAGAACCAGATCTGTTTGCAGATATGGATGATGATTCGCAAGATAACGAAGTTCAAGCAGAACCGGCAGCGCAAGAAGCAGCACGTCGAATTGTGCCGAATACGCCAGATGTTGATTCATTGACCTTGGCTACTTACGCTGAGCGTGCTTATCTAGACTATGCGATCAGTGTTGTGAAAGGTCGTGCTTTGCCAGAAGTGGCTGACGGTCAGAAGCCAGTTCAGCGCCGTATTTTGTTTGCGATGAACGAAATGAATCTTCGTGCCGATGCAAAGCCAGTGAAAAGTGCTCGTGTGGTCGGTGATGTTCTCGGTAAGTTCCATCCACACGGCGACCAATCTGCTTATGACGCCTTGGTGCGTTTGGCTCAAGATTTCTCATTGCGTTATCCATTGATCGACGGCCAAGGTAACTTTGGCTCACGCGACGGTGATGGTGCTGCGGCGATGCGTTACACCGAAGCACGTTTAACAAAGATTGCAAGTTTGTTATTAGATGAAATCGATGAAGGTACGGTTGATTTCATTCCTAACTACGATGGCTCAATGCAAGAACCAAGACTCTTGCCAGCGCGTTTGCCATTTGTTCTGTTAAACGGTGCATCAGGTATTGCTGTGGGTATGGCAACAGAAGTGCCATCGCATAACTTAAAAGAAATCGCGGGCGCGACTATTGCGCTCATGAAAAATCCTAAGCTCAGTCATGATGAATTGATGAGCTATGTGCCAGGTCCTGACTTCCCAGGTGGCGCGCAAATCATTTCTTCTGCCTCAGAGATTTCACAAATCTATCAAACTGGTCGTGGTAGCTTAAAAGTTAGAGCGCGTTGGGTGATCGAAGATATGGCTCGCGGCCAATGGAAATTGGTTGTGACCGAAATGCCACCAGGCACATCAACACAAAAAGTTCTTCAAGAAATTGAAGAATTAACCAATCCGAAAGTGAAGGTTGGCAAAAAGGCTCTGACATCAGAGCAAAACAATCTAAAGCAAACCATCTTGTCACTTTTAGATTCTGTACGTGATGAATCTAGTAAAGATGCTGCTGTTCGTTTGGTGTTTGAACCAAAGACGAAGAATATTGATGTGAATGAGTTTGTAACAACTCTATTGGCGCACACTTCATTGGAATCTAACGCACCGATTAACTTGGTGATGATTGGTAATGATGGTCGTCCGCGTCAAAAAGGCTTAGGCGAAATCTTGCGTGAGTGGATTGAGTTCCGTGTGGCTACTGTGACACGTAGAACCCAGCACCGTCTGAACAAAGTTAATGACCGCATGCACATCTTGGAAGGTCGTCAGTTAATCCTTCTCAATATCGACAAAGTTATCAAAATCATTCGCGGAAGTGATGAGCCTAAAGCTGACTTGATGACAGCGTTCAAGCTATCAGAGCGTCAAGCGGATGACATTCTTGAAATTCGTTTGCGTCAATTAGCTCGTTTAGAAGCGATCAAGATTGAACAAGAACTCAAAGAACTCAAGTCTGAAAAAGATGACTTAGAAAGTCTTTTGGGTAGTGATGCCAATATGCGCAAGCGTATTGTTAAAGAAATCGAAGCTGATATGAAGTCTTTCGGTGACGAGCGTCGCACCATGATTCAGGAAGAAAAGAAAGCTGTTGCTGAAGCCAAAGTGATTGATGAGCCAGTGACTGTGATTGTTTCTCAACGTGGCTGGGTTCGAGCACGACAAGGACATGATCATGATCCACAACAATTTAGCTTTAAAGCAGGTGATGGCATGTATGGCACTTTTGAGTGCCGCACCACTGATGTTGTCTTAGGTTTTGGTAGCAATGGCCGTGTGTACACCGTGCCGGTTGCTGACTTGCCTGGCGCAAGAGGTGATGGCTCGCCATTAACAGGCTTTGTGAATTTGGCTGCTGGTACTCAGATGGTGGCGTATTACGCAGGTCACAACGACGACTTGCTATTGCTATCGATGCGTTCAGGTAATGGTTTCTTGGCCAACGTGACAGATATGACAACGCGCAACAAAGCGGGTAAATCATTCGTCGGTGTGGATGCTAAGTTTGCTCCAGGCGATGCCCCGTTGATGCCATCAAAAGTTTCTGAAGGTATGAAACAAGTAGCCTGCTTATCTGAAAATGGCCGTTTATTGGTATTTGCTTTGGATGATCTCAAGCGTTTACCAACAGGTGGCAAGGGCGTGATCTTGATGGATTTAGAAAAAGGCGAAAAGCTTCAATCAGCGATTGCTGTAGGTGCTGGTGGTGCCACGATTGCAGGTCTAGGTCGTACAGGCAAACCAACAGAAGCCAGCTTGGATGCTAAAACTCTGAAAGCTTTTGCTGCTAACCGTGCCCGTAAAGGTCATGCTTTGGAGCCGAAGATGAAGGATGCGAAGTTAATCCCGATTCTTTAAGTTCTCAAACTAGCAGTTAAAAAATAAGCCCCTCACGAGGGGCTTATTCATTTTTAAGAGCTTGCTGATTTATGCCACTTCAGCAATCAACTCAATCTCAACACAAGCACCCAGAGGAATCTGAGCCACGCCAAATGCGCTGCGTGCATGTTTGCCTGCATCACCAAATACTTCAAACAATAATTCTGAACAACCATTGGTCACTAAGTGGTGCTCTGTGTACTCTTGTGTTGAGTTCACAAGACTCATGACTTTAACGATGCGCTTGACGCGATCAAGATTGCCTAAATGCGCTTGCATCGTTGCCATCAAATCAATAGCAATGCTTCTGGCGGCTGCTTTACCTTCCTCAGTTGTCATATTCAAACCCAATTTACCAACCAAAGGTTTGCCATCTTGCTTAGCAATATGACCAGAAAGGAAAAGAGTATTGCCGGTTTGTGCTGACATCACATAGGCGGCTGCTGGAGCGCCAGCGCTAGGAAGGGTGATATTTAATTCTTTTAATCGTTGTGCAATGTTTGACATGTTTTCTCCAAAGATGCAGTGATTGTATTGCTTGTGAAGATGCTCTTGATGGAACACAAATCATCTGATGCTCAATTACTTGTTTTGGACCCCTTAAGACCCAGTTTTAGTCAGTTCTAGCCAAGAAATTACTCAAAAATTGATGAAATATGCGATTTGTAAGCCAAATTTACCTAGGCATCCGCTATACTCCTTTTCAGCATTTTTTTGATCTATCTCAATATTCGGTCACTATGAAAAAACTATTAACTGTTGCTATCGCCACTATTTCAATGGTTGGCGCCGTAAATGCCCAAGAAATCAAGGGCAATGCTCAAGCTGCTGAAGCTAAAGTGGGCATGTGTATTGGTTGCCACGCTATTTCTGGCTACCGTGCAAGCTTCCCAGAAATCTATACTGTGCCGCTTATTGGTGGTCAGAATGCTGCTTACATCACAGCAGCTTTGCAAGCCTACAAAAAGGGCGAGCGTAAACACCCAACAATGCGCAGCATCGCTGGCTCATTGAGCGATCAAGATATGGCTGATATTGCTGAGTACTATGCTGCTCAGAACGCTGCCACAACAATTAATAAATTGAAGTAAGTAGGAGAGGTCGATATGAAACGTATTTTGATAGCTGCAGTAACGGCTTCTTTCGCATTCGCTGCCAACGCTGCTGATCTTAAAAAAGGTCAGGAGTTAGTTGCTAAAGGTAATTGCGCTGCTTGTCACGGTGAAGGCCTTAACAAGCCAGTAGCTCAAGAATATCCAAAGTTGGCTGGTCAGCATGCTGACTACCTTTACTTTGCTTTGAAGGCATACAAAGTAACTAACAACCCAAACATTGGTCGTAGCAATGCGATTATGGCTGGTCAAGTTGCTCAATTCTCTAACAAAGACTTGCAAGACATGGCTGCTTATATCGCTAGCTTGCCTGGCACATTGGTGATGAAGAAGTAATTCTTCCCAAGCACCATCAAAAAAGCCGCTGATTCAGCGGCTTTTTTTATATTTACTTAGCAGCGAGCTGGCCTTGGAGTAAATGCTCTTTCATGAGCTTTTCAGATAAATCAGCATCTCTGGCTAAAAGGGCAGACAGTATTTTGCGGTGCTCTAAGAGGGAGCTTTCCATTCTTCCGCGTTTGCTTAATGAATCACGGCGTTGAAGTTTTAAGACCTTTCTAAGGTCATCAATCACTCTTTGCATCCAAGGATTGGCACAAACCTCTTGGATTTTGTCGTGAAACTGCTGATTGATTGTGAAGAATTGCTCTAGATCTCGATCTGCTGCCGCGCGCTCTAGTTTCAAATGGATGCTATCCAAAGCCTCTAGTTGGCCTTCGCTAGCTCTAGTGGCCACATCTCGGCAGGCCTGACCCTCGAGTAGTGCCAGAACCGTGAAAATCTGATTAAGGTCAGATTTACTGACTTCAGTGACATAAGCGCCGCGGCGCATTTTCATCGTAATCAAGCCTTCCGCCGCCAAAATCTTAATGGCTTCACGCATTGGCGTGCGGCTGATACCGTATTGAATCGCAATCGATTGCTCATCAATCCAAGCGCCAGGCTCTAATTCATGGGTAAAAATGCTCGTACGCAGTCTTTCAGCGACTTCTTCGTACAGCGGTCTAGGGGCTAACGACAATTTTGAATTCATAATTATGAATTCATTTAAGCTTAAATGTCAGTTCTTTGTCAAGGTAAATCTGTTAAATTAGTAGTATCTATTTAATGTATCTGTGGGGAAAGCATGAGTACAACCAATAACAAGTGGCCATCATTTTCTAACCCGAGCATGGAAGCCTGGGAAAAGGCTGCAGGTAAGTCTGCACCGAATGGTGATGTGGACGCATTAGGTTGGAAAACTCCTGACGACATCAAACTCAAAGCTCTCTATACCGCAGCGGATACAGAAGGCTTACCTTTTTCTAATACCTTGCCAGGTTTTGAGCCATTTGTGCGTGGTCCTCAAGCTACGATGTACTCAGTTCGCCCATGGACTATTCGTCAATACGCTGGTTTCTCAACTGCAGAAGAATCGAATGCTTTCTATCGCAAAGCTCTAGCTGCTGGCGGTCAAGGCGTCTCTGTGGCGTTTGACTTAGCCACTCATCGTGGCTACGACTCAGATCATCCGCGTGTGACGGGTGACGTTGGTAAAGCCGGTGTAGCGATTGACTCAGTAGAAGACATGAAGATTTTGTTTAATGAAATTCCATTAGACAAGGTATCTGTATCGATGACGATGAACGGTGCTGTATTGCCTATCTTGGCTGGTTACGTTGTGGCTGCTGAAGAACAAGGTGTTAAGCAAGATCAGCTATCTGGCACGATTCAGAATGACATTCTTAAAGAATTCATGGTGCGTAATACCTATATTTACCCACCAGAGCCTTCAATGCGCATCATTGGCGACATCATTGAGTACACCTCACAAAAGATGCCGAAGTTCAACTCGATCTCTATCTCGGGTTACCACATGCAAGAAGCGGGTGCGAACCAAGCTTTGGAATTGGCTTTCACTATCGCTGACGGTAAAGAGTATGTCAAAACTGCTTTGAGCAAAGGTTTAGACGTGGATGACTTCGCTGGACGTTTGTCATTCTTCTTTGCTATTGGTATGAACTTCTACTTGGAAGTGGCTAAGTTACGCGCTGCTCGTTTGTTGTGGTGGAAGATCATGAAGGAGTTCAATCCTAAGAACCCTAAATCATTGATGTTGCGTACCCATTGCCAAACATCTGGTTGGTCATTAACGGAACAAGATCCTTATAACAACGTGGTGAGAACAACAGTTGAAGCCATGGCTGCGGTATTCGGTGGCACACAGTCATTGCACACTAACTCGTTTGACGAAGCGATTGCTTTGCCGACAGAGTTCTCATCTCGTATTGCACGTAATACCCAGTTGATCATCCAAGAAGAAACTCACATTACCAATGTGATCGACCCTTGGGCTGGTTCATACATGATGGAGAAGTTAACGCACGACATGGCTGACAAAGCTTTGGAAATCATCCAAGAAGTTGAAGCGATGGGTGGTATGACTAAAGCCGTTGAAAGTGGTTGGGCTAAATTAAAGATTGAAGCTGCTGCTGCAGAGAAGCAAGCATGTATCGATTCAGGTAAAGATGTGATCGTTGGTGTTAATAAGTACAAATTAGCAAAAGAAGACAACATCGATATCTTGGCAATTGATAACAACAAAGTTCGTGATTCACAAATTGCTCGTTTGAAAGATGTTAAAGCCAAGCGTGATAGCGCGAAGGTTCAAGCCGCATTGGAAGCATTAACAACAGCTGCAGAAACTAATACAGGTAACTTATTAGGTTTGGCAATTGATGCGATTCGCTTAAGAGCAACAGTAGGCGAAGTTTCTGATGCATTAGAGAAGGTTTTTGGGCGCCATCGCGCCGATACTCAAAAGGTGACTGGTGTGTATGCAGCTGCTTATGACTCAGCCGAAGGTTGGGATAAATTAAAAACAGAAATCGCTGACTTTGCTAAAGAAGAAGGTCGTCACCCGCGCGTGATGATTGCTAAGCTTGGTCAAGATGGTCACGATCGTGGTGCCAAAGTGGTTGCCACAGCTTTTGCTGACTTAGGCTTTGACGTGGATATGGGCCCATTGTTCCAAACGCCTGAAGAGTGTGCACGTCAAGCGATTGAAAACGACGTTCATGCTGTCGGTATCTCAACATTGGCAGCTGGTCATAAAACATTGGTGCCAGCCATCATCGCTGAACTCAAGAAACAGGGCGCTGATGACATCATCGTTTTCGTGGGTGGTGTGATTCCTCGTCAAGATTACGAAGAGTTATATGAAGCCGGTGTTAAAGGTATTTATGGTCCTGGTACACCGATCCCAGCTTCAGCTAAAGATGTTCTAGAACAAATTCGTTTGGCTCTTAAGAAGTAATAAGCAGAAATCATTAACTCCTAAGTAGAGAAAATACTCAGTGGAAGCTCAAGATCAAGCTTTAGTCGATGCGATTTGCGGACCAGGTGCACAACCTGGTTCTGCACAACGTCGCGCTATGGCTAAAGCGATCACTTTGCTTGAATCCACGCGTATGGATCATCGCTTAAGAGCAGATGAAGTACTTAATGCCGTTCTTCCTAAGAGTGGTCATTCTTTTAGATTAGGTATTTCTGGTGTTCCGGGAGTTGGTAAATCAACCTTCATTGAAGCCCTGGGTCTTTACTTGATTGAAAAAGGTCATCGTGTGGCAGTTCTGGCGATTGATCCTTCATCCACAGTCAATGGCGGTTCTATTTTGGGCGATAAAACTCGTATGGAGTTTTTATCAGTTCATGAAAAAGCTTTCATCCGTCCAAGTCCATCCTCTGGCAACTTAGGTGGTGTGGCAGAAAAAACACGTGAAGCGATGTTGGTAGCTGAAGCTGCGGGACATGATGTGGTGATTGTTGAAACAGTCGGTGTAGGTCAAAGCGAAATTGCTGTGGCCAATATGACTGATATGTTTGTCCTATTGCAGTTGCCTAATGCAGGTGATGATTTACAGGCGATCAAAAAAGGCGTCATGGAATTGGCTGACTTGGTAGTCATCAATAAAGTCGACTTAGATCCAGACGCTGCTACCCGTGCACAAGTACAAATTGTGAGCTCACTGCGCTTATTCAGTATGCATGGCAATCCTGATCATGCACACCATGATGAAACGCTTTGGCATCCTAAGGTCATGCGCATGAGCGCTTTAAAGGCGGAAGGTATTTCTGAGTTCTGGGACACAGTGACGCAATTCAAAGATATTCAAACGCAATACGGTCATCTATCGCATAGACGCCAGCAGCAAGCACAAGCTTGGATGTGGGAGCGAATTGAGTCAGGTTTAAAACAAAGTTTTGAAAACAATGCGGCGGTACAAAAAGCATTGCCGGAGTTATCGCAAGCAGTCAATGATGGCCAAATGGCTGCATCGGTGGCTGCTAGACGTTTATTGGATTTGATGAAGTAAAGAATGAATTAAAGAAGTTCAATTGGTTGGATAAAAGAGATTTATTTAATAACGTTATTTTTTGAGATTTAGAAACAAGGGAGAGCATTCCATGCATGACATCATTAAGCAACTAGAAGCCAAGCGAGAGCAGGCGCGCTTAGGGGGTGGTCAAAAACGTATCAATGCCCAGCATGGCAAAGGTAAGTTGACGGCACGCGAGCGTATTGAACTTCTACTTGACGAAGGTTCCTTCGAAGAGTGGGATATGTTCGTTGAACATCGCTGTACTGACTTTGGTATGGCTAATGAGTCTGTGCCTGGTGATGGCGTTGTGACTGGTTACGGCATGATCAACGGTCGTTTGGTATTTGTGTTCTCACAAGATTTCACAGTGTTTGGTGGCTCTTTATCTGAAGCCCACGCTGAGAAGATTTGTAAAGTGATGGACCAAGCCATGAAGGTTGGTGCTCCAGTGATTGGTCTGAATGACTCAGGTGGCGCACGTATTCAAGAAGGCGTGGCCTCTTTAGGTGGTTATGCAGAGATCTTCCAACGCAACGTATCCGCTTCTGGCGTGATTCCTCAGATCTCCCTCATCATGGGACCAAGTGCTGGTGGCGCGGTTTATTCGCCAGCTTTGACAGATTTCATCTTTATGGTGAAAGACAGCTCATACATGTTCGTGACTGGTCCTGAAGTAGTTAAGACTGTGACTCATGAAGAAGTAACGGCTGAAGAGTTGGGCGGTGCGATGACGCACTCAACAAAATCTGGCGTGTGTGATCGTTCATTTGATAACGATGTAGAAGCGATCATGATGTTGCGTCGCTTCTTTAACTACTTGCCACTTTCTAATAAAGAAAAGCCACCGGTTCGTAAAGGTGCTGATGCGGCAGAACGTTTAGATTATTCACTCGATACATTGGTGCCAGATAACGCCAATAAGCCATATGACATGCACGAGTTGATTGCTAAAACAGTAGATGATGGCGACTTCTTTGAGTTGCAACCTGACTATGCCAAAAATATCATTATTGGCTTTGCTCGTATTGAAGGACAAACAGTTGGTATTGTGGCTAACCAGCCATTAGTCCTAGCCGGTTGTTTAGATATCAAATCATCTATCAAAGCAGCTCGTTTCGTTCGCTTCTGCGATGCATTCAACATCCCTGTGGTGACTTTTGTTGACGTGCCAGGTTTCATGCCAGGTACAGCACAAGAATACGGCGGCATCATTAAGCACGGCGCTAAATTGTTATACGCCTATGCTGAATGTACTGTGCCAAAGATCACTGTAATCACACGTAAAGCTTATGGTGGTGCTTATGACGTGATGGCTTCTAAACACTTAAGAGGCGACGTGAACTTTGCTTGGCCATCAGCTGAAATTGCGGTGATGGGACCTAAGGGTGCGGTTGAAATTATTTTCCGTGAAGAAAAGGGTGATCCTGCTAAATTGGCTGAGCGTGAAGCTGAGTACAAATCGAAGTTTGCTAACCCATTCGTAGCGGGTCGTCGTGGTTACATCGATGATGTGATCATGCCTCATGAAACACGTAAGCGTGTTGCGCGTTCTTTAGCAATGCTCAAAGACAAGGATCTAGAAAATCCATGGCGCAAACACGGCAATATCCCCCTCTAATCGATTAGGAAAAGAACATGTTTAAGAAGATTCTGATTGCTAACCGTGGTGAGATTGCTTGCCGCGTTATTAAAACTGCCCGCAAAATGGGTATTCAAACTGTTGCGGTGTATTCCGAGGCAGATAAAGATGCACGTCACGTTGAATTAGCTGATCAAGCAGTGTGTATTGGTCCAGCACCTTCACGTGAATCTTATCTAGTGATGGATAACATCATTAAGGCTTGTAAAGATACCGGCGCTGAAGCGGTTCATCCTGGTTACGGCTTCTTGTCTGAGAACGAAGCATTTGCGAAGCGCTTAGAAGAAGAAGGTATTACCTTCATCGGTCCTAAGCATTACTCCATCGCTGCGATGGGTGACAAAATTGCTTCTAAGAAGTTAGCTAATGAAGCCAAGGTTAATACTATCCCTGGTTACAACGATGCAATCGATACACCAGAGTCTGCTGTTGAAATCGCTAAGGGTATTGGTTACCCAGTAATGATCAAGGCATCAGCAGGTGGTGGCGGTAAAGGTTTGCGTGTTGCATTTAACGATAAAGAAGCTTTTGAAGGTTTCTCAGCATGTAAGAACGAAGCGCTTAATAGCTTTGGTGACGATCGTGTTTTTATTGAGAAATTTGTTGAAGAGCCACGTCACATTGAAATTCAGGTTTTAGGTGACGGTCATGGCAATGCTGTTTACTTGTGGGAACGCGAATGTTCTATTCAGCGTCGCCACCAAAAAGTAATTGAAGAAGCGCCATCACCATTCATCAGTGAAGCTACACGCAAAGCGATGGGTGAGCAGGCAGTGGCTTTGGCTAAAGCTGTTAAATACCAATCAGCCGGTACGGTTGAATTCGTAGTTGGTAAAGACCAGTCTTTCTACTTCCTAGAGATGAACACTCGTCTACAGGTTGAGCATCCTGTGACCGAATCGATTACAGGTTTGGACTTGGTTGAACAAATGATTCGTGTGGCTGCTGGTGAAAAATTGTCATTCGGTCAAGGCGATATCAAGCGCAATGGTTGGTCGATGGAATGTCGTATCAATGCGGATGATCCATATCGCAACTTTTTGCCATCAACAGGCCGCTTAGTGAGATACCAGCCACCAGAAGAAATTAATGGTGTGCGTGTGGACACAGGTGTGTACGAGGGTGGTGAGATTCCGATGTACTACGACTCCATGATTGCTAAGTTGATTGTGCATGGTAAGGATCGTATGGATGCGATCACGAAAATGCGTGCAGCTTTAAACGAATTTGTAATTCGTGGTATTCATTCAAACATTCCATTCCAAGCTGCTTTGATGCAGCACCCGCGTTTTATCTCTGGCGACTTCAACACAGGTTTTATTGCTGAAGAATTCCCACACGGTTTCCGTGCCAGCGATGTGAAGCCTGCTGATCCACATTTGATGGACGCATTGGCAACAGCAGTTCATCGCAGTTACTTAGATCGTGCAGCCGGTATCTATGGTCAGTTAGAGGGTCACGAAGTGAAGATCCCTAATACATTTGTGGTGGCATCTGGTGAAGCGGGAAAGATGGATTACGTGCCATCTCAGTTAGAGATCACCCATACTGGGTACAAGGTCACAGTTGAAGGTAAGACCTACGAGATCGAAACTGATTGGAACCCAGGTCAAATTATTTACAGCGCCAAGGTCAACGGCCAAACCATCTCTGCGCAAGTAGAGCGTACTGGATTGTTTTACCGTATTCAGTTTGATGGCGTGCGTGTTGATAGCTTGGTATTAACTGAGCAAGGTGCTGAAATGCAGAAGTTGATGCCTTTCAAAGAACCACCTGATATGTCTAAGTTCCTTTTGTCACCAATGCCTGGTTTGTTGGTGGATGTTGCAGTCACTGTTGGTCAGAAAGTAGAAGCTGGTCAGCGCTTGGCTGCAATTGAAGCGATGAAGATGGAAAACGTTCTTGTTGCGACACAAGATGGCGTGGTTGCTGAAGTGATGGCAGCTAAAGGCGAAAGCTTGGCTGTTGATCAACAGATCCTGCGTTTTGAATAAGGTAGATATGACTAAGCCTTTCAAAATTTTAGGTATTCAGCAAGTTGCTATTGGTGGCCCTGATAAGACCAAACTCCAGAAGTTATGGGTGGACATGTTTGGTCTTGAAGTCACTGGCACATTTAAATCTGAACGTGAAAACGTGGATGAAGATATTTGTGCCATGGGCAAGGGCGCATTCAAGGTAGAAGTGGACTTGATGCAACCAATTGACCCGGAGAAGAAGCCTGCTGTGCATGCCACACCTTTAAATCACATTGGTTTATGGGTGGATAACTTGCCAGTAGCAGTTGAGTGGCTAACAGCCAATGGTGTTCGTTTTGCACCTGGTGGTATTCGCAAAGGTGCTGCCGGCTATGACATCACTTTTTTACATCCCAAGGGTAATGAAGAGTTCCCGATCGGCGGTGAAGGGGTTTTGATTGAATTAGTTCAGGCCCCAGCTGAAGTGATAGCAGCTTTAAGTTAATCAGCTTCAGTCGTAAAAAAAGCCACATCCCAGGATGTGGCTTTTTCATTGGATCTTGTGTCAGCAGTCTGAGCTGCTCATCAAACCTTAAGCGTAGGCCGCCATATAACTTAGGCCTTTGCGCCATTCAGAGAAGGCTGCTAGCTTTGGAGGTAGCTCACGGATAGCTCCAATGAGCAGTAAACCCTTGTTTTTATTCAATTCTTTGCACAAAACAATGAACTCATCATCTGATAAGTGGTTAAAACCGTATCTCACTTAAGGCTCCTTTTAAAGTGTCCTTGTTACCTTAACGCGTGAGTTTTCAGTTTGGTTGACGCGAAATATCAAATTTGTTTTTTTGTAAGCCTACTTAAAGATATTTTTTTCAGTAGGAGGCATAATGCTTGTTTTGGATTTTCACGATTTTTAACAGTTTAAATATCTAACTAATTGTTTTTCAGGAGATTTATATGTCTAACTTGCCACAAGGTATGGCTATTAATGCCGAAGTAAGCCCAGAATTCGCAACCATTTTGACACCTGAGGCATTGGCCCTTGTCGCTAAGTTACATCGCGCTTTTGAGCCACGTCGCCAAGAATTATTAAAAGCGCGTATTGAGCGCACAAAGCGTCTAGACGCTGGCGAAAAACCTGACTTTTTACCTGAAACAAAAGCGATTCGTGAAGGCGACTGGAAAGTTGCTCCGATTCCTGCTGCATTGCAATGTCGTCGTGTGGAAATCACGGGCCCAGTTGAAGCCAAGATGGTGATCAATGCTTTCAACTCAGGCGCTGACTCTTACATGACTGACTTTGAAGATTCAAACAGCCCAAGCTGGACGAATCAGATTCAAGGTCAAATCAATATGAAAAAAGCAATTCGTCGCGAATTGTCTTTGGAACAAAACGGTAAGTCATACAAACTAAATGACAAGATTGCTACTTTGCAAGTGCGCCCACGTGGTTGGCATTTGGATGAAAAACATGTGACTGTTGATGGTCAGCGTGTTTCTGGTGGTATTTTTGACTTTGCTTTGTTCTTCTTCCACAACGCTAAAGAGCAATTGGCTCGTGGCGCTGGCCCTTATTTCTATTTGCCAAAAATGGAAAGCCATTTAGAGGCTCGCTTGTGGAATGATATTTTCTGCATGACTCAAGATGAACTTGGTTTCCCACGTGGCACGATCAAGGCAACTGTATTGATCGAAACTATCTTGGCAGCATTTGAGATGGAAGAAATTCTTTACGAATTGCGTGAGCACAGCGCTGGCTTGAATGCTGGTCGTTGGGACTACATCTTCTCTTGCATCAAGAAGTTCAAAGTAGACAAAAACTTCTGCTTGGCAGATCGCGCTAAGGTAACCATGACAGCACCGTTTATGCGTGCTTATGCGTTGTTACTACTCAAGACTTGCCACAAGCGTGGTGCACCTGCGATGGGTGGTATGAGTGCTTTGATTCCTATTAAGAACGATCCTGAGAAAAATGCTATTGCTATGCAAGGCATCATCAACGACAAAAAACGTGATGCAACGGATGGTTACGATGGTGGTTGGGTAGCTCACCCAGGTCTTGTTGAAGCTTCTATGGCTGAGTTCAAAGCGGTATTGGGTGATCGCCCTAACCAATTTGACAAGCAAAAACCTGAGGTGAATGTTACAGCTGCTGATTTGTTGGATTTCCAACCAGAGACACCGATCACTGAAGCTGGTTTACGCATGAACATCAACGTTGGTATCCATTACTTAGGTGCATGGTTAGCTGGTAATGGTTGCGTACCGATTCATAACTTGATGGAAGATGCTGCTACAGCAGAGATCAGCCGTTCACAAGTATGGCAGTGGATCCGTTCACCAAAAGGTGTTTTGGATAACGGTACTAAAGTGACAGTTGAATTAGTCCGCAAGTTAATTGCAGAAGAATTGCCAAAAGTAAAAGCAAGTGGCGCAACTGGTCATTGGGATCGTGCTGCTGAGATTTTCGACGCAATGAGTACTGGTGAGAAGTTTGAAGAGTTCTTAACATTGCCTTTGTACGAGGAAATCTAATTGACTATCCTGGCCATCGACACCTCGACACAGTGGTGTTCTGTGGCCTTGGTTAATCCCCAAGGAGGCTCGGATATATCCAAGCCTCCTTTTTCTTTGATTCGTCATGAAAACCTAGGCCCAGAATCCAGTCAGCATGCCTTAGATTGGGTCGAAGCTTTACTTGGTGAAGCTGATATCTTTTTCAAGGATCTAGAAGCGATTGCAGTTGGGATTGGTCCAGGCGCTTTCACAGGTATTCGGATTGGTGTCGGTATTGGCCAAGGTATGGCTTTGGGTGGTGATTTGCCATGCTTGCCAATTGTTTGTCTAGACGCGATTGCTCTAGAGGGCATTAACTCTCTTCATATCCCATCTGGAGAGCAAGTCCTAGTAGCCGTTGATGCTCGCATGAGCGAGGTGTATTGGGCGCAATATACAGTTCAAGAAAATGGTTTGCCTGAGAGAGTGGGCGATATTCATTTATCAGCACCGGAGAGCATTGAGCTACCTACAAGCCCTTATTACCTAGTAGGCAATGCAGTGACGGCTTATCCAGAAAAAATGGCCCAGCATCAAGCGCAAGCGATTAAGGTCGATGTTGATGCTGTACCTCATGCCAGATCGATTGCCCGTTTAGGATTTGATGCTCTAGAAAAGGGTCTGCAAGTCAGCGCTGAAGAACTTCAGCCGATTTACATCAGAGATAAGGTGGCGCAAACCATCGCTGAACGAGCAGGAACTCAAGGTTAAGGGTAGCCTTATGTTCGAGACCAGACTATTGCCGATGGCTGTGCGTGATCTCGATCAGGTTGTAGCGATTGAAAATAAGAGTCACTTAGCACCATGGACCTTGGGTAAATTCACCGACTCCTTAGACGCTGGTTATTGGGCATATTCATTAACTCAATTAGGTATTGATGATGCACCTGATACTTTGATTGCTTATTGCATCTTGATGCCTGGCGTTGATGACTTAAGTTTGCTCAACATCACTGTTGATCCTCAATATCGTCGCCAGTCTTGGGCTAGAAAAATACTCTCAGTGATGGAAGATCAAGCGAGTCAAAAAGGTTTTCAGAAAATATTCCTGGAAGTTCGCGCTAGCAACGCCCCCGCCATTGCTCTTTATGATCGTATGGGATATCAGCAGGTGGGCATCAGAAAAGCATATTATCCAATCCATGAAGGGCAGCGTGAAGATGCTCTGGTAATGATGAAAGAATTGATGAAAGAGTCGATAACAGCATGAGTCAGAAAGATTATTTAAACGCGATGGGTATTAGCACTTGGGATCTGCAAGATGCGGGATCTGAGCCAAATTCCAATCAAGCAAGTGCTGCGCATTCTGCAGCGCAAGATGTGAATACAGATACAGCAATTGCAGCAAGTGAGGCTGGTCTTTGGACTTTTGTGATTGATCAGCTATCAGGTGATGCCAATTTGTTGTTTGACAAAATCTTGGCATCTCTCATGTTAAATCGATCTCAAGTTCAGATCATTACATGTGCAGAGGCTCTAGCTGGTCAGTCGTCAGGACATGTGATTCTAGCGATGGGATCTGATCTAGGTAAAAAGCTCTTGCAGATGCAAGAGCCTTTTGAAGAACTACGTGGTGCTGTTCACTCATTAGAGCAGGGTGATGCTGAGTGGCCAGTTGTTTTGACTTATCACCCAGAACATCTTTTAAAGCGTTCTGCTGATAAGTCAAAAACTTGGCAAGATCTTATTTTGGCAAGATCTTTGATTTAAATCTTAAGCGTTTAAATTATTTTTCTTAGTTCTCGCACGGATGTTGAGGAACTCAACTAAGAGTGAGAAAGCCATCGCAAAGTAAACATATCCTTTAGGGATGTGAACGTCTAAGCTTTCTGCGATCAACACAAGACCAACAATCGTCAAGAAAGACAATGCCAATACTTTGATGGATGGGTGTCTGTGGACAAACTCACCGATCGGTTTAGCTGCGTAAAGCATCACTGCAATAGAAGCCAATACCGCAGCAATCATGATCGAGATTTCATCGACTAAGCCTACCGCTGTGATCACGCTATCGAGTGAGAACACAATATCTAAGATACCAATCTGAATCACAGCACCCCAGAATACTTTTGCTTTAGCCGCTGTTGCCGCCGCTGCTGAAATCACAGGCTTAGAGTCATCGTAACTTTCAACGTGCTCCTCTTCAGCTTCCACTTCAAGATAAATCTCTTTGGAAGCTTTCCATAGCAGGAACAAACCACCGAAGAACAAGATCAGATCTCTACCGCTGATCTCTTGATTAAAGGCTGTGAACAGGGCTTCTGTGAGGCCCATTACCCAAGATAAGCTCAAGAGCAATAGAACGCGAGTGATGAGGGCAAACATCAAACCGAAGCGGCGAACTTGATCGCGCATTTCGGCCGGCAAGCGGTTGGCGATCACGCTAATGAAAATAATGTTGTCGATACCCAAAACGATTTCTAAAGCAGCGAGTGTTAGAAACGCGATGATGGTGTTGGGATCTAAAAGAAATTCAAGCATCAGTAGTCGCCTTAAAGTTAATGTTTTTTTATATCAAAAATACGCTTTTTGCTATCTTACATATAACTTGCAGGGGCTGGTTAAGATTCTGAATTACCTGAAAAATTGTGGGGTAATTCTAGAAATTAATGCTTGTGTTCACCAATCAAATGCAGTGAATCGTATTCCGCTTGATTGCGTTCATGCCAGCGAATGATGTAGACCATGATCACGCAAACAAAGCTGCCAAATAGCAAAATCACAATCGAGATCGGTACATCTAACCAAATCAATATCGAGTACAAGCAAAGCATGCCGAGTACCGATAAGTTTTCATTGAAGTTTTGCACGGCAATGGAATGACCTGCTGATAACAGGACGTGGCCACGATGTTGCAACAAGGCATTCATAGGCACCACAAAATAACCAGACATCCAGCCAATGGTCATTAAGAAGATATAAGCAATTAGCAGATACAAAGGTACTTGGAAGAATCCTAAATCAACTTGAATGTTCGGTAATAAGTCTTTGCGATAGATCGCCATAACCATGACCAAGGCACCCATCATCACGCCGAATTGCAAAACACCTAATGATTTCTTCAAAGGCACTCGCCAGGCAGCCCAAACGGCACCACCAGCAACACCAAAAGCCACTACTGCTTGCAAGATGGCGCCTTGTGACAAAGTCATGCCAAGGGCCGATTCAGCCCATTTGAGAACGATGAACTGTAAAGTCGCTCCTGCGCCCCAGAACAAAGTGGTCACCGCTAAGGAGATCTGACCTAAGCGATCTTGCCAAAGAGTTCTAAAGCAATGTTCAAAGTCTTTGATCAAACGGATTGGATTGCTTTCTTGCTTTGGATAAACCGCACCCGTATCAGGGATTCTTAAATTGAAAGCAGCAGCAATGATGTAAACCAAGGCAATGATGCAAATAGCAGATTCTGGTGCCGTATCGACGCCCGTATCAAAGAAAGGGATATCAAAGCCAAGTAAGAAGGTAGATAACTGATTAGAAATCAACATGCCACCAAAAACCGTACCCAAAATAATCGATCCAACGGTTAAACCTTCGATCCAACCATTAGCAGCCACTAGTTTTTCAGGGGGTAATAATTCAGTCAAAATGCCATATTTGGCAGGTGAGTAAGCTGCTGCGCCAAAACCAACAATGGCGTAAGCCATGAGTGGATGGGTGCTAAACAACATGGCCATACAACCAACAATCTTGATGGTGTTGGTCATGAACATCACCTTACCCTTGGGTCGCGAGTCGGCGAAGGCGCCTACAAAGGCTGCCAAGACAACATAGGATAAAACGAAGAAAAGTTTGAGGAGCGGAGTCATCCAAGCTGGAGCTTGGAGTTGATATAAGAGTGCAATAGCAGCTATTAAAAGCGCGTTGTCTGCAAGCGACGAAAAAAATTGCGCCGCCATAATTGTGTAAAAACCTGGTTTCATTCGTACAATTCAGTTATGAACTACCATTAAAACACGAAAGTGAGATTTATCTGTCAAGACCAATAGTAGCCCACATTAATTCTGAGGCATTGCGCCATAACTTGGCGCGTGTGAGAGAACTCGTGCCGAATTCAAAAGTATGGGCAGTCATCAAGGCGAATGCCTATGGCCATGGCATAACCAAGGCTCTTGAGGGTATGAGTGGCACAGATGGCTTTGCTTTACTAGATTTGGCAGAAGCGAAAACTTTGCGTGAACATGGTTGGCGTGGCCCCATCTTGTTGCTTGAAGGCTTATTTACTCAAGAAGATGTGTTTGAGGCATTGGACTTGCATTGCGATTGCGTCGTGCATGATTTGAATCAAGTTGATTGGTTAGAGAGTGCCATAGAGGCTCGCCAGTCATCAGATGCCAAAGGGCTTCAGATCTTCTTAAAGATGAATACAGGGATGAACCGCTTGGGTTTTTTACCCGAGGCCTATCGCGAGGTTTTTCACCGGTTGCATGCGGTGGGCTATCAAGTCTCACATATGACACATTTCGCCAATGCAGACTATGTAGATAGAACTCCTAGTGTTGATCAACAGGTTGAACTATTTAATCAAACGATTGAAGGTTTGGCTGGAAAAACTTCTTTATCGAATTCGGCGGCCATTCTTTGGCATCACCATGTGGTCAATTCCGATTGGGTAAGACCAGGCATTATGTTGTACGGTGCATCCCCATCGGGACGTTATGAAGATATTGAACATGCCAAGCTGCAGGCGGCGATGTCATTGCGTTCAAAAGTGATAGCCATCCAGCATTTGGATTCTGGAGAGACAGTTGGTTACGGTTCTCGCTATAAAACAGATGTACCTATTCGGATAGCGGTCATCGCTTGCGGTTATGCCGATGGTTACCCAAGGCATGCCCCCGATGGCACTCCTGTATGGGTAGCTGGCGCAACTGGATTAGCAGGTGGGCAGATTTGTCGTATCGCTGGTCAAGTCTCAATGGATATGATTACTATCGATGTGACCGATATGCCTCATGTAGAGGTTGGAACAGATGTTGAGCTTTGGGGAGATTATTTACCAGTTGATCAGGTGGCTCAGGCTGCTGGTACGATTGGCTATGAGCTCTTATGTGCCATTGCACCAAGGGTCAAGCGCAGCTAATCCCGAAATTTCAAATCAGATAGACGAAAAAAAGGAAGGATTCAATCCTTCCTTTTTTATTGATTCAAGATAATTCCTGAAGTTACTTTCTCCAGATTTGCCACCATGGTGGAGTCTTATCTTCAGCAGTACTGCGGATACCTGTTTCCACAATCTTGCTATTAGGGAAGTTAAGCTTGAGAACGCGCAAGGCGTCGTTGCTCAGATCCTTCATGCCAATGGCGTCATAGGACTTGTAAAGAATGTACAGCGCTTCTTCAACAGCAGGAGCACGGTCGTATTCAGTAATAGCTAATTGGGCGCGATTGATCGCTGCCAAGAATGCTCCGCGGCGATAGTAAAACCTAGCGGTGTTCACATCGCTGTCTGCTAAAGAGTTCACGATATAACGCATACGGTCTAAAGCGTCAGGTGTGTATTTGCTTTCTGGGAAGCGGGTCGTTAATGTTTTGAATGCTTCAAAAGCATCGCGAGCTGCTTTAGGATCGCGCTCACTTAAGTCTTGACCAGTTAGCTTACCCAAGAAGCCCATATTGTCGTTAAAAGTAATCAGGCCTTTTAGGTAATAGGCGTAATCCACCATTGAGTGACCTGGGTGTAATTGGATAAAGCGATCAACAGCAGCGGTTGCTTGTGGAAGATCTCCGCCTTTCCAATGACAGTAGGCTACGTTCATTTGTGCTTGTTGTGCGTAAGGACCAAATGGGAAGCGTGCTTCTAACTTTTCAAAATACTTCACGCATTTTTCAAAGTCGCCACCATCAAGAGCATCTTTAGCTTCAACATAGAGTTTGTTTTGTGACCAGCCAGCAGTCTCATCATCAGGACCTCCAGCACATCCCGTTAGGAGTGCAGTAGAGACCATCACAGTGGCTGTAGCAAAAGACGCGAACATGCGAACGCAAATGCGACTTAAACTAGCGGTGTTTATAGATGGAAGGGCACCCAATTTTGGCATTACCAGATTCTCCTGAGAACAATACGTCTGATTATATCGATGAGGATGAGATTATTGCTGTATTTGTGCCAGATAGCTTAGCAGGCGAACGCTTAGATAAGGTTTTGGCCCAATTAATACCTCAACATTCACGTAATCGGCTGAAAGCTTGGATTGAAGGTGGTTTTGTCACGATTGACGGACAAGCACCCAAAATTAGATATGCAGCTAAGGCTGGCGACCATATTTTGGTGATTCCCCAGGCCAGTGATGAGGAACAGGCTTACGTCCCTGAAGATATTCCTTTGGACATTGTTTATGAGGATGACGAACTGTTGGTGATTCATAAGCCAGCTGGCATGGTTGTCCACCCAGCGGCTGGCAATTGGTCAGGAACTCTTCTGAATGCTTTGCTCTTCCGTTACCCAAGTATTGCTAATGTGCCTAGGGCAGGGATTGTTCATCGTTTAGACAAAGACACATCGGGCTTATTGATGGTGGCTAAAACCCTCGAAGCCCAAACAGATTTAGTCCGCCAACTTCAGTCACGCCAGGTGATCCGTCGATATTTGGCGCTTGCTTGGGGGCAGGTGAAGTCTCAAACAGTTCATGCATCGATTGGGCGAGATCCTAGAGATAGACTCAGGATGGCATTAATCACTGGTTCAGCTGGTAAACCTGCTGTCACACATGTGCAACTGCTTCAAACAGGTGCTTTTGGCAAAGCCAAAGTATCTTTGATCGCTTGCCGATTAGAAACGGGCCGAACTCATCAAATCAGAGTTCATTTGGAATCTTTGGGGAATGCGCTACTGGGCGACCCTGTCTATAAGAAGAAAAACCCTGCTGATGCATCTCAATTGGAATTTTCTAGAGGCGGACAGGCTTTGCATGCTGCAGTCTTAGGGATCAAACACCCAAAGACTAAGGAAGAGTTGTTGTGGCAAGCTCCTATGCCTGATGATATGAAAGACTTAGCTTTGAGATTAGATATTCCTGCAGAGGCGCTTTGGCCAGATTGGGATAGTCTGGATGTCTAAAAATTGGATTCGTCCTGATTGGCAGGTTCATCCTCAGGTTCATGCGCTCATCACCAATAGAGAAGGTGGGGTTAGTCTTGCCCCATACGCATCTCTTAATTTAGGTAGTCATGTTGGAGATGCACCTGAGGCAGTCAAAGAGAATCGGGCCATCCTCAGAAAGCATCTACCTTCAGAGCCTGTTTGGTTAAATCAAGTTCACGGCATTAGTGTTTTTGATGCGGATGCCTGGGATGGTCAGAGTATTCCGAGTGCCGATGCTGTCATCACAACCCAAGTCAATCGGGTGCTCAGCATCATGACAGCAGACTGTTTACCAGTTTTGTTAGTGTCCAAAGATGCTCGTGTGATTGGCGCAGCTCATGCTGGCTGGCGTGGTCTTTGTGCTGGGGTCATTGAAGCGACAGTGTCTGCCATGAGAAGTCAATTCAGTGATCCTGGTCTAGAGGTTCAGGCCTATTTGGGTCCTGCGATTGGTCCGAAGGCTTTTGAAGTCGGAGCAGAGGTGAGAGATGCATTCATTAAGCAAAATGCCAAAAGTGATTCAGCTTTCAAAGCTTCTCATAACGATGGTAAGTATTTAGCCGATATCTATCAGCTAGCAAGGCTTAGGCTACATGCCTTAGGTGTTGATGACATCAAGGGTGGTCAGGCATGTACGTATCAAGATCAACAGTTCTTTTCATATCGACGCGATCAAGTGACAGGGCGCCTCGCTAGCCTTCTTTGGATCGGCAATTCTTAAAAATAGTTAGATAAAGTGGGTATATGAGCCCTAGAGAACCAGTGCTCGTAAGCTTGAACGAAGTTATAGATAGGGTTAATTCTTATAACTAATTAGGCGATAAGACCTCAAAATAGAGCTATTAGACATACAGTGAAGTCACTCTATTAAGGAAGTTTTATGGTTAAGTCGCAAGGCTTTGGTGCGGGCCCTAGCCTCGCTCCTCAGCATATGGCACTCATCCCGCCAGAAAAGTTGGTGGAAATCGAGCAGCAATATGCTAAAGATTTAGCAGCCTTGTGGGCCAATCCAACTGGCGCAGAGATTAAAGATCGTCGTTTCTTAGGTGAGGCCTGGAAAAATCCATGGAGCCAAGCGACAGTTAATTTCTATTTATTAAATTCTCGTCATTTATTAACTTTGGCAGATGCTGTTGACGCGGAAGCTAAAGTTCGCCAACGTATTCGATTCAGCATTGAGCAAATGATTGATGCGATGTCGCCATCTAACTTCTTGGCAACTAACCCAGAAGCGCATCAACGACTGATTGATACCAAAGGCGAATCATTACGCACAGGTATTTTGAATGCACTTCAAGATTTGGGTAAAGGCAAAGTTTCTCAAACGGATGAAACCGCATTTGAAGTAGGTAAAAACATGGCGACCTCTGAGGGCGCCGTGGTTTATCAAACTGATTTGTTCCAGTTAATTCAGTACAAACCTTTAACAGCTCAAGTGTATGAGCGTCCGTACTTGATGATTCCACCGTGTATCAACAAGTACTACATTCTCGATTTGCAGCCTGAAAACTCAGTGGTTCGTTATTTGGTCGAGCAAGGTCATACGGTGTATTTGGTCTCTTGGAAAAATCCAGATCCAACGATGGCAGGCACCACATGGGATGACTATATTGGTGATGGCGCTATTAACGCGATTGAGACAGTTCAGGCGATTAGCGGTCAAAAACAAATTAATATTTTGGGCTTTTGCGTCGGTGGCACGATTACAACAACGGCACTCGCAGTATTAGCCGCTAGAAATAAACATCCAGCTGCAAGCTTGACGCTATTAACAACTCTATTAGATTTCTCAGATACAGGAATCTTGGATGTGTTTGTGGATGAAACATTAGTCCAGCTTCGTGAAAACACGATTGGTGGAAAAAATGGCGGCAAGTGTGGCATGTTACGTGGCGTTGAACTGGCCAACACATTCTCATTCTTGCGTCCCAACGACTTAGTTTGGAACTATGTTGTCGATAGCTACTTAAAAGGTAATTCACCACCTCCGTTTGATTTGTTGTATTGGAATGGTGACTCTACGAACTTGCCAGGTGCAATGTACGTTTGGTATTTGCGCCATATGTATTTGCAGAACGACCTCAAGGTTCCAGGCAAATTAACTATTTGTGGTGAAAAAATAGATTTGGGCAAGATCAAGTGCCCAGTTTATTTATACGCATCTAGAGAAGACCACATTGTTCCTTGGTGGTCAGCTTATGAGTCTACTAAGTTGCTCAAAGGTGCCAAGGTTCATTTCGTTCTTGGCGCATCAGGTCATATTGCCGGTGTGATTAATCCACCAGCCAAGAAAAAACGTAATTACTGGTCTAACGCCAAGATTGCTCCAACAGCTGATGCATGGTTTGCTGGTGCGAAAGAAATTCCGGGTAGTTGGTGGCCGGATTGGGCAAAGTGGTTAGCACCATTGGGCGGCAAATTAAAAGCCGCACCTAAGTCTTACGGTAGCACTAAATACAAAGCGATTGAAAAAGCGCCAGGATCCTATGTCAAAGAAAAGGCCAAGGACTGAGCAAAAGATTAAGTATTTAATAAAAGAAATGTTTTAACTGTTTTAGTTTTATTGGTAGTGAACTCAACAAGGAGAAGAAGAATGAGTCAAAAGGTCGCATATGTAACAGGTGGTATGGGTGGTATCGGTACCGCTATTTGTCAGCGTTTAGCAAAAGATGGTTTTAAAGTCATCGCTGGCTGCGGACCTAATTCACCACGTAAAGATCGTTGGTTGGGAGAGCAAAAAGCTTTAGGTTTTGATTTCACAGCATCTGAAGGTAACGTCGGCGATTGGGAAAGCACAGTGGCTGCCTTCGCTAAGGTTAAGGCTGAATTTGGCAAAGTTGACGTTTTAGTGAACAACGCTGGTATTACTCGCGATACAGTTTTCCGCAAAATGACACCAGAAGATTGGCGTGCTGTGATCGACACTAACTTGAATTCATTATTCAACGTGACTAAGCAAGTGATCGATGGCATGGTTGATAGTGGCTGGGGTCGCGTGATCAATATTTCATCTGTGAACGGTCAGAAAGGTCAATTTGGCCAATCTAACTATGCCACTGCAAAAGCAGGTATTCATGGCTTCACAATGTCTTTAGCCCAAGAAACAGCTTCAAAAGGCGTGACTGTTAATACAGTTTCACCTGGTTATATTGGTACAGACATGGTGACAGCGATTCGTGAAGATGTTCTTGAAAAGATCATCGCTACGATCCCTGTGAAGCGTTTAGGAACGCCTGATGAGATAGCATCAATCGTATCTTGGTTGGCTTCTGACCAAGGTGGATTCTCAACTGGTGCTGACTTCTCATTGAACGGTGGTTTACACATGGGCTAAGCCAGTTGATGTGCCCCAAATAGGGGCATATTGCTGCGCAGCAATGAAGGGCTTGATTTACACATACAATATGGGTATTCAAGCCCTTACTAATGATTATGGTCACTAAAAAACAATCTGCTAAATCCGCTGGCGTTCGTACGATTAAGAAATATCCTAATCGTCGTCTTTATGACACTCAAACCAGTGCTTACGTCACTTTGGCTGATGTGAAGAATCTCGTTCTGGGCCATGAAGAGTTCAAAGTAGTCGATGCTAAGACTGATGAGGACTTAACTCGTGCGATCTTGCTTCAAATCATTTTGGAGGAAGAGGCGGGTGGTGTGCCGCTATTTACAACCCCAATGCTTTCCCAAATGATTCGTTTCTACGGTCATTCTATGCAAGGCGTTGTAGGTGGTTTATTAGAAAAAAATATGCAATCTTTTATAGATATGCAAAGTCAGTTTGCTGAGCAATCCAAGCAAGGTGGTGCGAACTTAACACCAGAAGCATGGGCTCAGTTTATGAATGTTCAAAATCCGATGATGCCTAATATGATGGGCAGTTACATCGAACAAAGCAAAGCACTGTTTACGCAGATGCAAGAAAAAATGAAGGATCAAACCAATGTGTTTACTGGTTTTCCTTTCACAACCCCCAACAAGAGCGATAAATAATTGAGCGGCAAGATTGGATTTGTTTCCTTAGGATGTCCTAAGGCTCTGGTCGATGCTGAGCGCATCGTTACTCAGTTGCGTGCTGAGGGTTATGAGATTGCCAAAGACTATGCTGGCTCAGATCTCGTGGTGGTCAATACTTGTGGTTTTATTGATTCAGCCGTTCAAGAAAGCTTAGATGCCATTGGTGAAGCTTTAGCCGAAAACGGCAAGGTGATTGTGACTGGTTGTTTGGGTGCCAAAAAGAATGCTGATGGTTCTGATGTCGTGACATCTGTTCATCCAAAAGTGCTAGCCGTGACTGGCCCTCATGCGGCTGATGAGGTTCTAGAGGTGGTGCATCAGCACTTGCCTAAGGAACACGACCCATTTGCAGATTTGGTGCCTAAGGCAGGTATTAAGTTAACGCCTAAACACTATGCCTATTTAAAAATTTCTGAAGGTTGCAACCATCGTTGTACTTTCTGCATCATTCCTAGCTTGCGTGGTGATTTGGTTTCAAGACCGATTGGTGATGTTTTGCTTGAAGCGCAACATCTCTTTGAAGCTGGTGTGAAAGAACTCTTAGTTGTCTCGCAAGATACCAGCGCCTATGGCGTTGATGTGCAGTACAGAACTGGCTTTTGGGATGGACGTCCGGTTAAAGCCAAATTGTTTGACATGGTTGAAGCCTTGGGCAAGTTAGCGAGACAACACGATGCTTGGGTCCGTTTGCATTATGTTTATCCCTACCCACACGTCGATGAAATTTTGCCATTGATGGCACAGTTTGCAGATGAGGGTAGTGGCGTTCTTCCTTATTTGGATATTCCAATGCAGCATGCTCATCCAGATGTGCTCAAGCGCATGAAGCGTCCTGCTAGTGGCGAAAAGAATTTGGATCGTATACAGGCTTGGCGTGCTGCATGTCCAGACCTCACAATTCGAAGCACCTTCATTGCTGGATTCCCAGGAGAGACGGAAGAGGAATTCAACTACTTATTAGACTTCATGCGCGAAGCTAAGATTGATCGTGCAGGTTGTTTTGCTTACTCACCAGTTGAAGGTGCCAAAGCAAATGAATTAGAAGGCGCCTTGCCTGATGAGCTCAGAAATGAGCGTCAAGCTAGATTCATGGCGGTAGCTGAAGAAGTTTCTGCCAAATTATTACAAGCCAAGGTTGGCAAACGTATTCGTGTGATTGTGGATGCTGTAGATGGTCAACGTGGTGTGGGTCGCAGTCAATCAGATGCCCCAGAAATCGATGGTCTAGTTCATCTTCTGCCAACTGACAAAATCTCTAAAAAGTACCGAGTTGGTGAGTTTGTCAAAGCAACTGTGGTCGGCACTCAAGGTCACGACCTCATCGCACAGCTTTAATCCTTACCTTTTGTTAACCCATCAAGCCTCCTTTGGAGGCTTTTTGTTTTTAAGGGGTTCTCTTTGCTCTGTTCATTCATGCTATCATGCGTTCATGCAATATTAAGGCATGATTTTGCCTTTAAGGGAGAAAAGCATGGATGCTGCAATTGTTGAATACCAGGTGATCAAGTCGATTGGTGCCAGTGGGCAGATTTCGCTTGGCAAAGAGCATGCGGGTCGAAAGGTTTTAGTAGAGAACCCTGAGCCAGGTGTTTGGATTATCAGAACCGCAACTATTGTTCCGGATAACGAGCTTTGGTTACATGAGCCTAGTACCAAGAAAAACATCATAAAAGCAATGACATGGGCCAATAAAAACCCACCTAATGAATCAAAGCCGAATGAATTAAAAGTTAAAAAAGCTCATGCCACGAAACGAAAAGAACATACAACTTGATTTAAATAACCCCATTTTCCAAGAGAGTTGGTTTGATTTAGAGTCTGCCGAGGCAGAGAGGGTTAGGGCAGCGTTTGAAAAAATACACAAATTATCTTGGACTGATTTTTATAAATCTAAAGGCTTTAAGTGGGAAAAAATAGATAGCATCCCCGCACCTCCTGGTATCGATTTTGTCTATAGCTTTCGTGTCACAATTTCAGTACGTGGCCTAGCTTTTCGTGAGGGCAACTTTTTAAGGGTGCTGTTAATACAGCCTGATCACGACGCAACATACGGAAAAAAGTGAATCTGAAGAGGGATATTTTCACCACGCATGAGTGAATACCCTCATTTTTGTCTAATACTTTGTTTTAGACAGTTACTCGTAAGATTAGCCCTACAGACTAGTTTTTTCTATATATAAGTAATCAAAGGGAGTTCCAGATGGCACGTGATGTTGTTGTATTAAGTGCAGTTCGTTCTGCTATTGGTGGTTTCGGTGGTTCATTGAGTGGTATGGAGCCTGCTGAATTGGCTGGTACTGTCATGAAAGAAGCTGTGAACCGTTCTGGCGTTGACCCTAAACAAATTAATTATGTGACTGTTGGTAACTGTATTCCAACAGAATCACGTTTCCCATATGTTGCTCGCGTAGCTGCTATTCAAGCTGGCTTGCCGATGGATTCTGTAGCCATGGCTGTGAACCGTTTATGTAGCTCTGGTTTGCAAGGTATTGTGACAACATCACAAGCCATCATGTTGGGCGATTGTGAATATGGTGTTGGTGGTGGCGTTGAAGTGATGTCACGCGGTATCTACGGTGTTCCTACGGCACGTACTGGTGCTCGTATGGGTGACACGAAGATGATCGACATGATGGTTGCCACATTGACTGACCCATTTGGTGCTGGTCATATGGGTATCACGGCAGAAAACTTAGCGACTAAGTGGAACATTAGCCGTGAAGAGCAAGATGCTTTGGCTGTTGAATCACATCGTCGTGCAACAGCTGCTATTGCAGAAGGCCGTTTCAAATCACAAATCACTCCAATCACGATGCAAACTCGTAAAGGTGATGTTGTATTTGATACAGATGAACACGTTAAAGCCAATACAACAATGGAAAGCCTAGGCAAGATGAAGCCAGCTTTCAAGAAAGATGGCTCTGTAACAGCTGGTAACGCTTCTGGTATTAATGACGGTGCTGCATTCTTTGTATTAGCTTCTGCTGATGCAGCTGCTAAAGCTGGTCAAAAGCCAATGGCACGTTTAGTGTCTTACGCTTTGGCTGGTGTACCGAATGACATCATGGGTGAAGGTCCTATCCCTGCATCTAAGATTGCTCTTCAGCGTGCTGGCTTAACGATCGACAAGATTGATGTGGTTGAGTCTAACGAAGCCTTTGCTGCTCAAGCGATTGCAGTTTCTAAAGGTTTAGGTCTAGACATGACTAAGACCAACCCTAACGGTGGTGCGATTGCTTTAGGTCACCCAGTAGGTTGTTCTGGTGCATTCATTGCAACGAAAGCTATTTATGAGTTACACCGTACAGGTGGTAAATATGCTTTGGTAACAATGTGTATCGGCGGCGGTCAAGGTATTGCTGTGATTTTCGAACGTCTCTAATCAGACCTTCTAAAAGTAAAAAAGCCGCTTACGAGCGGCTTTTTTGATGTCTATCTAAATTACAGCAAATCCAACCAAGCATCTAATCCAACATGATCAAAAGCTATATCTGCTGTTTCTTTCACAATCGGTTTTGCTCTATAGCCGATAGAAAGTCCAGCGCCGCCCATCATTGGTAAATCATTAGATCCATCTCCCATCGTGACAGCAGCATGTTTATTGGTGCCTAGTGCCAAGCAACGAGCTTCTACGTAAGCTGCTTTAGCCGCACCGTCAACGATGTGACCCAGCACCTGACCTGTCAAAACACCATCAATAATCTCTAACTGATTAGCGTGCGTTTCGGAAAGGTTTAATTCAGCCTGAAGTTTCTGTGTAAAAAATGTAAATCCACCAGAAACTAATAAAGTATGAATACCTTTGGCATGTGCGCAAGCAATCAATTCCTTGGCACCCATGTTCAAACGTAAGCGATCTTTAAAAACACCTTCTAAAGCGTCTGCAGGAACTCCTTTTAGGAGTGCAACGCGACGACGAAGGCTTTCACTAAAGTCTTTAATTTCACCGCGCATTGCCGCTTCAGTAATTTCTGATACTTCTTTCTTTTTACCAACTGCATCAGCGATTTCATCAATACATTCAATATTAATGAGAGTCGAATCCATGTCCATCGCCAATACCTTGATGTGGCCAGGATTGAAGTGCTTGGGTAAAAAACCAATGTCCGTTCCATGCAAAGTGCCTAAGTTGCGAAGATGCGCTCTTTGTTCTGGATGAAGCATCTCGCTAAGCTCAAGAACAGTTGTTTTGGCTGTTTTAGGTTTTACTGATTGAACTGCGTGTGATTTCTCAATCTCACGAATCAATTGTTCATCAATGGCACTTGGATGGAATAGGGCTATTTGCATATCAAACTCTTATTTTGAATCTTTGATAACAGTATCGCCTAAATGCTTAAACAGTTGGCGAATGGCTTCTAATCGCTGAGCAAAAGTAATAAATGCTTCTTTATCAGCAGGTAATATTTTCAGTTTATCTTGGCCGTTTAACTGCACCCGTTTATTGGTTTGAAACAATTGAATGATCTTAATCGGATCAATCGGCGGGTTCGGGATAAATTGAATTGTTATTTGAACGGGGTTGGCATCAATTTTCTTGATGCCGAGGCGCGCCATATTCAGGCGTAAACGATGTGTCTCAAACAAGGATTGCGCTTGCTCTGGCAACTCACCAAAACGATCAACCAATTCTTCCCGAATCTCAATTAACTTTTCATGTGTCTCAACACTGGCTAATCGTTTGTATAAAGACAGGCGCTCATGAACATCAGGACAGTAATCATTAGTTAGTAAAGCAGGCACACCCAAGGTGATATCAGTAATGATCTCCATTGGAGCCATCAAGTCAGGCTCTTTGCCACTCTTGAGAGATTTAACAGCTTTATTAAGCATCTCTGTATACAGCTGGAAGCCAATCTCTGAGATATCTCCAGATTGTTTATCGCCTAAGACTTCGCCAGCGCCACGAATTTCTAAATCGTGCATAGCCAGATAGAAACCAGAGCCTAACTCTTCCATAGCCTGAATCGCATCTAGGCGAAGCTTGGCTTGCTTGGTTAATGCTTCTGGATCAGGAACAGTCAAATAAGCATAGGCTTGATGGTGCGAACGTCCTACACGTCCTCGCAATTGATGCAACTGGGCTAAGCCAAACTTATCGGCGCGATGCATGATGATGGTGTTAGCCGTTGGTACGTCGATACCAGTTTCAATGATCGTCGTACATAGCAAGATATTGGCGCGTTGTGTCACAAAGTCACGCATCACTCGTTCTAAGTCACGTTCATGCATTTGACCATGCGCCACCACAATGCGTGCCTCAGGTAACAACTTTTCTAAAGCCTGTTTGCGGTTCTCAATCGTATCAACTTCGTTATGTAAGAAATAGACTTGTCCACCACGTTTGATTTCACGAAGAACCGCTTCGCGAATAATGCCGTCACTCTCGCGACGAACAAAAGTCTTAATCGCCAAACGTTTCTGTGGGGCAGTGGCAATCACAGAGAAATCTCTCAGGCCTTCCAGCGCCATGCCTAGTGTTCGTGGAATCGGTGTGGCGGTAAGAGTCAGCATATCCACTTCCGCACGCATTGTTTTGAGGGCTTCCTTTTGACGAACGCCAAAACGATGCTCTTCATCAATGATCACAAGACCTAAGCGTGGGAACTTCACATCTGCTGAAAATAACTTATGTGTACCAATCACAATATCTGCTTCACCTTTAGCCATCGCTTCTAAAGCGGCATTGACCTCTTTGGTGGTCTTAAAGCGTGAGAGCTCAACGATCTTGACTGGCCAATCAGCAAAACGATCTTTCCAACTTTCTGCATGTTGTTCTGCAAGTAGAGTGGTTGGCGCCAAAATCGCGACTTGTTTGCCACCCATCACTGCTAAGAAGCTGGCACGTAGAGCGACTTCTGTTTTGCCAAAGCCCACATCGCCACAGACCAATCGATCCATTGGCTTCCCGCTGGTCATATCTTGGATCACGGCCGCAATCGCAGCTGCTTGGTCGGCGGTTTCTTCAAAGCCAAAACCTTCAGCAAAGGCTTCATAGTCGTGTGCTGAAAATTCAAAGGCATGGCCTTTGCGTAAAGCTCTAGCTGCATAAAGATTGAGAAGTTCAGCAGCGGTATCTCTAATTTGTTGGGCCGCTTTGCGCTTGGCTTTTTCCCATTGACCTGAACCTAATTGATGCAAGGGTGCTGTATCAGGATCTGAGCCAGCGTAACGAGAAATCAACTGTAATTGTTGAACTGGAACATAGAGTGTTGCCGCATGAGCGTAGAGCAAGTGTAAAAACTCTTCTTCGCCATTACCAACATCTAACAAAATTAATCCCTGGTAACGACCAATACCATGCTCGGCATGAACAACCGGATCACCCACCTTTAATTCGGAGAGATCACGAACCAGGGTGTCAACGTTACTCGCTTCTTTGTCTTTTCCTTTGCGGCGTGTTCTAGCACTTGCAGCAAATAACTCAGATTCAGTAATGATGATGAGTTGCGCTGAGCTAGATGCAAAGCCATCATGGATAGGGCTATGAGTGATGCCAAAATGAGCGTCAGCAATTAGAAACTCAGCCAAGCTATCGCATTGATGAACTTTGAGCTGATTTTCTTCAAGGAGTTGTCGCACAGTTTCACGACGACCTGGGCTATCTGTGCTGATGAGAACGCGTGAGCTGGTGCTTGAAACTAAGTGCTTGAGCTTAGAGATGGGGTCTTGCTCTTTACGATTAACTGCAACAGAAGGTAAAGGCAAAAAAGCAATCTCAGACTCTTCATCTTTACTAGAGACACCATCTTTTTCAAGAACCAAGCGAGCATGCGGTTTTAATAAACTGAATAACTCGTCATTTTGTAAATACAACTGCTTAGGATCTAAAACAGGTCTTGATGAGTCATGGCTCAAAAAGTTATAGCGTTGTTGTGTATCTTGCCAAAAGCCTCGGATATTAGTCTCGAGCTCTCCATGAATACCCAGCCAAACAGGACCTTTGCCCAAGGGTAGGTAATCAAATACCGTAGAGGTACTATCAAAGAAGAGAGGTAGATACGATTCAATACCTGCACTTGGAATACCTAAGCCGATATCTTTATAGATGCTGCAGCGACTTGGGTCGCCATCAAACACCTCACGCCAGCGTCCTCGAAACGCCGTACGTGATTCTTCATCCATGGGGAATTCATGGCCGGGTAGTAAGCGGACTTCTTGAACGGGGTAAAGACTGCGTTGGCTATCGGGATCAAATGAACGAATTTGATCAATCTCATCACCAAACAAATCGATGCGGTATGGCAGCGGAGAACCCATTGGGAACAAATCAATTAAACCGCCACGAATACTATATTCACCAGGACGAACAACTGCACTCACAGGATCGTAGCCCGCTTGCTGAAGCTGGAGACGTAAAGCCTTTTCATCAAGCTTGTCACCTTTTTTAAAGAAGAAGGTGTGTGCTGCTAAAAAGCTTGGAGGACCTAATTTTTGTAATGCAGTGGTCACTGGCATCAAAACAATATCGCAAGCGCCTGTGAGTAGCTCATGCAATGTAGCTAGTCGCTCTGAGACTAAATCTTGATGGGGTGAAAAAGCATCGTAAGGCAAGATTTCCCAATCAGGCAGCAAGCGAACCGCTAAGTTCGGAGCGAAGACAGGAATTTCTTCTTGTAAACGAGCAGCATCCAGTGCATTGGCACAGATGATGACCATCACAGAGAAGGACTTTCTGTGATTTAAAGCTTGTTGGGCGATCACAGCAGCATCTGATGAGCCGGTTAGCCGAGAAACGGTCAAGCGCTGCCCATCCCTAGGTCCAGGGAGGGGGGGTGACCAAGTAATGGCCTTTAATTGGGCTTCTAAATCAGCCGATAACTTCTGCATAAGCTAGGCATTATAGAATTGAGGCATGAATTCAGCAGAAACATCATCAGAAAAGACTCCAGCACTCCATGTACTGATTCCTTGTGCCGGCACAGGAACTCGTATGGGCTTGCAAGCCCCTAAGCAATTTGAGGTCTTAGCGGGGCAATCGATGGTGATGCATTCTGTCCAAACATTCTTGAGCATGCCTGAAATAGCGAGTATTTGGGTTGGTGTATCGCCTGAATTGACTAATCCAAGCGATTTCATCACTACCTCAGATCCTCGACTCACTATTAGTCATACCGGTGGTGCAAGTCGCCATGAGACAGTTCTTCAAACTTTAAAGGCCATGTCTCAAGCTGGCATCAGCGATGACGATTGGGTGCTCGTACACGATGCTGCAAGACCTGGTTTAAGTGTTGAAGCAGCAAGACGCCTCATTAATGCTGTGACCGAGTCGGTTTATGTTTGTGGTGGCATTTTGGCGATGCCGATGGCTGACACCCTCAAACTTATCTCTCAACAAAACCCCAATTGCATTGGTAAGACCTTGCCCCGTGATGGATTGTGGTTAGCGCAGACACCTCAGATGTTCCGCTTATTAGCTTTAAGCGAAGCTCTACAGCAGGCTGTAGCAAACAAACAAGAAGTAACGGATGAAGCCAGTGCGATGGAAAGAGTTGGCTGTGAGCCTCTTTTAGTTCCTGGTGAATGGCGCAATTTAAAAGTGACTTATCCGCAGGATTGGTCTTTAATGAACGAATTACTTAGTTTGAAAAAGTCATCATGACAACTGCTCATTCATCTATGCCATTTCGTGTCGGTCAAGGATATGACCTTCATGCACTCGTGCCTAATCGTGATTTGATTTTAGGCGGCGTCAAAATTCCTCATACGCATGGTCTTTTGGGACACTCGGATGCTGATGCTTTATTGCATGCCATCACAGATGCACTGCTCGGCGCCGCTGCCCTGGGTGACATTGGTCGCCACTTTCCTGATACGGATGAAAAATATAAAGGCGCAGACAGTCGTGTTCTATTAAGGGCAACGATGTCTTTGATCCAAGCGGCTGGTTACCAAGTGGGCAATCTTGATGCCACCATCATTTGCCAGGCTCCCAAAATGGCGCCGCATATTCCTGAAATGGTTAAAAACATCGCTAGTGATTTAGGCGTTTCTGCCAGTCATGTGAATGTCAAAGCAAAAACTAACGAAGGTCTTGGTCATTTAGGTCGAGGTGAGGGTATTGCGGTTCAAACAGTGGTGATGCTGTTCAAGGGCTAACCTAGCTAAAAAACTGGTAATAAAAAAGCGCTCAGGCCGAAGCTTAGAGCGCTTTTTTTATAAGGACGCTGTTTAAACGCCTAATAGTTCCACTTCAAAAAGTAGTGTGGCATTTGGTGGAATCACGCCACCAGCGCCGTAAGCACCATAACCAAGCTCTGAAGGAATCACTAAGCGACGTGTGCCGCCAATCTTCATGCCTTGAACGCCTTCGTCCCAACCCTTGATAACCATGCCGCCACCCAACGGGAATTCAAATGGATCGTTACGGTCTTTGCTTGAGTCAAATTTCTGACCAGCTTGACCATTTTCATAGAGCCAGCCTGTGTAATGAACTGAAACGTAGTTACCTTTTTTGGCTTCTTCACCTGAGCCAACCACTGTATCTTCGTATTGCAAACCTGATGGAGTTGTAATCATGTCTTTTCCTTATTTTTTAAGACTATCTCTAATTTCTCTGAGCAACTGAATATCTTCTGGTGTTGGAGGAGCTTCCTCGGTTGCTGCAGCTGCTTCATCCTGAAGTTTAATGCGATTAATGATTTTCACCATTTGGAAGATGATGAAAGCCAAAATAATGAAGTTCAAAGTGATTGTTAAGAAGTTGCCATAGGCGAAAAGCGGCACGCCTGCTTTTTTCAGGGCATCCAATGTGCGAGGTACATTTTCTGGCACATTGCCTAAAACAACGAACAAGTTAGAAAAATCTAATTTGCCGCCAATTAACCAAGCTACTAATGGCATCACAACGTCACCCACTACTGAATCAACGATTTTGCCAAATGCACCACCAATAATGACACCAACGGCTAGGTCAACTACATTGCCTCGAACAGCAAAGGCGCGGAATTCTTGCATCATTTTCATGGTCAGTCTCTCACTTAAATTTCAGATAAATCATATTTTCACATCATAAAGCCCCGCAGAAGATTGGCTGTTGGGCTAAGTACTTTTGGGATATTAAAGCTTTTAATTACTTATTCACCCCACAGTAGCTCTCTAAGTACATGATTTATCAAGGATAGAAGAGGGGGATATGCCTTTTATGGCCTGCTCTCATGTAGAATAGTGAGCTTTTGTAATGTAGTACTGAAGGTGGCGCAGTGGGCTTTTGCTCCGCCCCTATTTTTATTAGCTTAAACGGGATACCAGCATGTCTGTAACGATTGAAAACCTCGGCAATTTAGACCGCAAAATTACTATTAGCTTCTCAAAAGCTGATACAGCACAAGCACGCACAGCGCGCTTACAAAAATTATCAAAGACAGTCAAAATGGCTGGCTTCCGTCCAGGTAAGGTTCCCATGAAAATGGTTGAAGCCCAGTACGGCATGCAAGTTGATTTTGAAGCTCAGTTTGATCACGCAACTAACTTGTTTTATGACATCGTTAAAAAGCAAGAGTTGAAAATCGCTGGCCAACCTAGTCTTGAGCCAAAGAGCGATATGACTGCTGACCCAGTAGTTTATGACGCTAAATTTGAAGTTTTCCCAGAAGTGAAATTGGGTGACTTAACAAAAGCAGAAATCACACGTTACTCAACAGATGTGAATGATGCTGAAATCGAAAAAACATTAGAAGTTCTTCGTAAGCAACGCGTGCACTATCACGCACGTGGTGAAGAGGGTGCTCACGGTAATGGCGGTGCTAATACAGCCGCTCAAACAGGTGACCAGGTAACAGTTGATTTCGTAGGTAAGATCGACGGCGTTGAATTTGCTGGCGGTAAAGCAGACAACTTCTCATTTGTTTTAGGTGAAGGCCGCATGTTGCCTGAATTTGAAACAGCTTCTTTAGGCCTTAAAGCAGGCGAGTCTAAGACTTTCCCATTGGCTTTCCCAGCTGATTACCACGGTAAAGATGTTGCTGGTAAGACAGCAGATTTCACAGTAACAATGAAAAAAGTCGAATGGCCACATTTGCCAGAAGTGAATGATGATTTTGCTAAATCATTAGGTGTTGCTGAAGGCGTAGATAAAATGCGTGAAGAAATCCGCACTAACTTGACTCGTGAAGTGAAGCGTCGTACGCAAACTTTATTGAAGAGCCAAGTGATGGAGTCATTGACTAAAGTTTGTGAGCTAGATGTGCCTAAGGGCTTGGCTGCACAAGAGCAAGAGCGTTTGATCGCTAATGCTCGTCAAGATTTGGCTGCTCGTGGCGTACCTAATGCTAAAGATGCTCCAATTCCTGCAGAACTATTCACAGCTCAAGCTGAACAACGCGTTAAATTAGGCTTGATTTTGAATGAGTTGGTTAAGCAACAGAAATTAGAAGCTAAGCCAGAGCAGATCAAAGCTGAAATCGAAGAGCAATCTTCAAGCTACGAAGATCCAAAAGAAGTGATGCGTTGGTATTACAGCGATCCTAAGCGTTTGGCTGATGTTGAAGCCCTTGTTTTAGAAAACAATGTGGTTGCTTATGTCAGTGGTTTAGCCAAAGTAACTGAAAAAGCAGTAAGCTTTGAGGAATTGAGCCAGCTTCAGTAATATAGGCAAAAGACTGATACCAGGAGACTATAAGAATATGAACAACACTAAAAACAGCGCACTAGATACAGAAGCATTGGGTATGGTTCCAATGGTTGTTGAAACCTCTGGGCGTGGTGAGCGTGCTTATGATATTTATTCACGCTTATTAAAAGAACGTGTTGTTTTCTTAGTCGGTGAAGTGAATGATCATTCTGCCAACTTGGTGATTGCTCAATTACTTTTCCTTGAGAGTGAAAATCCAGAGAAAGATATTTCTTTGTATATCAACTCTCCTGGTGGTTCAGTTTCTGCTGGTTTAGCTATTTATGACACGATGCAATTCATCAAACCTGATGTGAGCACTTTGTGTATGGGTATGGCTGCAAGTATGGGCGCATTCTTATTGGCCGCTGGCGCTAAAGGCAAGCGTTTCTCATTGCCAAATTCACGTGTGATGATTCACCAGCCTTTGGGTGGTGCACGTGGTCAAGCTTCTGATATTGAAATTCAAGCTCGTGAAATTTTGTACTTGCGTGAGCGTTTGAACAAAGTATTGTCTGATCGCACAGGTCAAACAATTGAAACAATTGCTAAAGATACTGATCGTGATAATTTCATGTCAGCTGATCAAGCGAAAGAATATGGCCTGATCGATCAAGTGATTGAAAAGCGTTAATTAAAAAATAAATAGATATGAGCGAAACAACTACTTCTGCAGACAAGCCACTCTTTTGTTCATTCTGTGGCAAAAATCAACATGAAGTTAAAAAGCTCATTGCTGGACCGAATGTTTTCATTTGTGATGAATGTATTGATTTATGTACAGACATCATCACTGAAGAAGCGGGCAAAGCTGTTCAAGAAGGTGTGCGTGAAGGTTTACCGACGCCTCATGAAATCAGAGCTAGTCTTGATCAGTACGTGATTGGTCAAGATCACGCTAAAAAACAATTAGCTGTTGCTGTCTATAACCATTACAAGCGTCTTAAGCATATTGAGACAACTGGCTCTGGCAAAAATAAGAAGACAGTTCACAACGGTGTTGAATTAGCTAAAAGTAATATTCTTTTAATTGGTCCAACGGGTTCCGGTAAAACTCTATTGGCGCAAACATTAGCTAGATTGCTTGATGTGCCATTTGTTATTGCTGATGCAACTACATTAACTGAAGCAGGTTATGTGGGTGAAGACGTTGAGAACATTATTCAAAAGCTATTACAGGCTTGTGATTACGACAAAGAAAAAGCTCAGAAGGGTATTGTTTACATTGATGAGATCGATAAGATTTCTCGTAAATCAGATAACCCTTCCATTACCCGTGACGTATCAGGTGAGGGCGTTCAGCAGGCTTTATTGAAGTTAGTTGAAGGTACGATGGCTTCTGTACCTCCACAAGGTGGCCGTAAACATCCTAATCAAGACTTCCTGCAAGTTGATACAACCAATATCTTATTTATCTGTGGCGGCGCCTTTGATGGTCTTGAAAAAGTCATTCAGCAGCGTACCGTAACAGCAGGTATTGGCTTTGGTGCTCAAGTACGCGGTAAAGATGACCGTTCTATTTCTGAGTTACTCAAAGAAGTGCAAACAGAAGATTTAATTAAGTTTGGTTTGATCCCTGAATTAATTGGCCGTTTACCGGTTGTTGCTACTTTGGCGCAATTGGATGAAGCTGCTTTGGTTCAGATTTTGACTGAACCTAACAATGCGCTAGTTAAGCAATATCAAGCTTTATTGGATATGGAAGGCGTTGAATTAGAGATCCGCGAAAATGCTTTGAGTGCGATTGCCAAGAAGGCTATTGCTCGTAAAACAGGTGCACGCGGTTTGAGATCCATCATTGAACATGCTTTGATGGACGTGATGTACGACTTACCAAGCCTTGAGAATGTTCAAAGAGTGGTGATTGATGAGAACACAATCAATGGTGACGGAAAACCTCTGATGCTTTATCAAGAGGCCTCAGAAAAGCTTGCTTCATAAAGGCCAAAAATAGCCTAAAACGCAATTTTGAGACCAATTTAGCCCTCAAAACTATAAAAAACTCCCGATTCTGGGAGTTTTTTATTTCTACTAAAAGCCGAATGCCGAAAAATGCTTAAAAAATCATCAAAAACATGATTTTTTAGCAATTTTCTAAGTTTTTACCCTTGTTTTTGATCAAAACAGCCCCAAATTCGATGTATTCTTACCTTGTAGGAAATTACAAACACAATTTGGAGATAAACCATGCCTGGTGACTTGTTACTTCCTTCTGAACCCATCCAATTGCCATTGTTGCCGTTGAGAGATGTGGTGGTGTTCCCGCACATGGTTATCCCCTTGTTCGTGGGTCGACCAAAATCTATTAAAGCCCTAGAAGCTGCCATGGAAAGTGGCAAAAGCGTCTTGTTGGTTGCTCAAAAAACTGCCGCTAAGGATGAGCCTGAGGTGGAAGATTTGTATACGGTAGGTTGTATTGCAAAGATTCTACAAATGCTCAAACTGCCAGACGGCACCGTTAAGGTGCTTGTTGAGGGAACTCAAAGAGCCGATGTGAGCAATGTTGAGGACAGCTTAGAGTATTTTATGTGCGAAGCAACGCCGCATGAAGTAGCTTCTAGTGAAGTTCCTGAAATTGAAGCTTTGCGTCGCGCGGTGGTTTCTCAATTTGACCAATACGTCAAATTGAATAAAAAGATTCCTCAAGAGGTTCTTGCAACATTGCAAGGCATTGATGATGCTGCACGTCTGGCTG
>JAHEBW010000001.1 GCA_024642065.1 Polynucleobacter sp.
AACTTGTTTGCTCACCAATATATTTTTCAAGATCTCTAGCTGGTTCAATCGCTGGATTAAGAAGGCTTACTCTAGAAAAATAACGTTCGCCCAAATAGGTGGCGTAGTAACCGCCTAAAGATGAGCCCATGATTGATATTTCAGAGTAATTGCAGGCATCGATATGAGCTTGCACCATAGTCATCGCCTCAAGTGGTGATGGTGGCAATTGCGGGCAGTACCATTCGATTTCAACGCCTTGCGCTTGCAGTTGAGTCACTGCATTCTTGGTTAATTCTGCTTTACTAGATCTCGGAGACGATCTAAAGCCATGTAAATAAACAATCAGATGCATAGATGATGTCTTAAGCTTATCCCTTAGGCGGGGTCCAAAAAACAATCGGAGCGGCGAGCTCTGGGTTAAACCCGCACTTACTTGCATAGAAGTCTCTGAATGTGACGAGATCTTTATCTGCATCACCCGTTGGCGTAAAAAATTCAGTAAGACCTATTTCTTTTCGTTTGTAATCAAGATATGCCATTCCAACAGGAACTCCAGCGCCAGTGGCTAGACGATAAAAACCACTTCGCCAACCCGGAGTATTGCCACGCGTCCCCTCAGGTGCAATAGCCACCCAGAAATATGGGCGCTGCCCCATCTGATCAATCAAGTCCTGAACATAACCTTGAGGAGCGGATCGAATAATAGGCATGCCACCAACATACTTTAACCAAGCACCTAATACTGGTATTTGAAACAATGTATGTTTGGCTAAGAAATTAAATTGAGCACCCATCGCCCATTTCGCTAATATCCCAATAATGAAATCCCAATTGGAAGTATGCGGATAAAAAATGAGGACTCCATGAGCCTGAGGCAATCCATTGAAAAAACACTTCCACCCCAAGAACTGAAGTAATTTTTGGGCAATTAAACTGCCCTTAAATTGAATGGGATGTGCACAAGACATGGATGAAGTTAAATTTAATGGGTGAAACAATAAAACTTAAGTTTAATAGGAATTACATAGGGAGTTGACTAAACTAACAGCACTATTCAATTTCCAAATAATTAATCAAATTGACTCAAAAAATTACATGCCCTTGCGGAGGCTCTTCTTACAGCAGCTGTTGTCAGCCATTTCATGAAGGCGCTCAGCTTGCCCCCACTCCAGAAAAGTTAATGCGCTCAAGGTACAGCGCCTACGCTATGGAACTAGAGCCCTACCTCTTATCAACCTGGCATCCAGATACCAAACCAGATGAGCCCTTATTTTTAGAAGAAGCTCCCACAAAGTGGGTAGAACTAAAAATCAAACAATCTCAGATCAACGATGATCAAATCTCTGGCATTGTTGAGTTTTTAGCCATCTTTAAGGTAAATGGCAAAGCCCATCGAATCCATGAAATTAGCGAGTTTGTGAAAGAGAATGGACAGTGGTTTTATGTGGACGGCCAATTCCCCGATATAAAATAAGCTTATGAAAGAAGATGACATCCTCCAAAAAATGCGAGCAGTCTTTGTAGATTGCCAAAAACAAGCTGTAGCACTGACTCAGCAACATCCGAGCATCCATAAAGGGTTCGTTGCTGATATGCAGTTTGCTAGCACCTATGGTGCGTTTTTAGGGGAAATTAAGCTCAATCACGGCGTAGATATTGAAAAAGATTCAATCGCACAAAGACTGATTGTTGCCTTAGAAAAGACTGACTCACACAACATTGGCCTCATCAGAGAAGAGATCTATGCTGCCCTTGATCAGATGCAAGCAGAGCAATATGCCAGCTATATTTTCTTAACCTGCTTCCCTAGCATCTATAAAGCAATGACTGAACAGTAATTAAGCTTTAGGTGCTGGTGCTTTTTTAGGTTTTTTTGCTTCTTTAGTTTTACGTTGTTGACCTTTGGCCATGATGATCCCCTATTAGTAATTTAGATGTTATTCCTTATTACTCAACTTGAGTAAATTTTTATCAGGTCAAACGTGATTAACGACTTTTTGAATCAGTCCAATACTTCTGCATTTCCAAGAACAAGAACGATGCAGACCAAGTAATCAATAGCAAACCAACCAAAGCTTCAACACCAGTCAAGTAACGAACGTAGCCTTGGGCGACAAAGTCACCATACCCAACAGTGGTGAAGGTGATGAATGACAAATAAACATAATCTAACAATGCGCCATGACCAGCTGTTACACCCACTAATTGGCCCATGTCTGGGAACTGCAAAGTGACAAAGTAACCTAGTGCAAACAACCAAATCTCAATAACGTGCGTAAAGAAAATAACTGCGACACCAATCAACACCCTAAAGCGAGATGGTAAGTGAGCAATCTTTGGCAATCTTTTATCTAACTGGAAAAGAACTTCATAGTGAATCAGAATGGCTAGGGCCACCAGTATGGTGTTAAAGATAAATGCAAAGGTTAGCAACATAAGTGATTCTTTAATGAGTTATTTTTAAATGATTGTTCTTTAGATATTACATTGACTCTAAATGATCAAAATTATGAGCTGAGTAATTTGAAGACCTGGTTCATAGCTTCTGCCAACTCAAGGTCTTTTTGAGAAAGACCTCCTACATCATGGGTAGTGAGACTAACCTTCACCAAATTATAGGAATTGAACCAATCTGGATGATGGTTCATTTCATTAATAACGGGATAACAACGCGACATGAAATTAAAAGCTTCATCAAACTGAGCAAATCTAAACTCTTTACCGATAGAGAGGCCATCGGAACTAATGATCCAGCCTGGCAATGACTCTAAGTCATTTTGTTGCAATTGGAGTTTAATGATTGGCATATGGTTACCTTAATTGCCCCACAAAAGAAAAAGGGGCCTAAGCCCCTATTCTATTAACAATCTTTGGCGGAGACGAGAAGATTCGAACTTCCGATCCAGGTTTTGCCCAGATGCTCCCTTAGCAGGGGAGTGCCTTCGACCACTCGGCCACGTCTCCTTATGTCTTTGTTGAATTAATTCAGCAAAGACATAGATTTTAAATTACTTTTGGTCTAACTCAAAAGCTTTATGCAAAGCTCGTACTGCAAGCTCCATGTATTTCTCGTCAATTAAGACAGAAATCTTGATTTCGCTTGTAGAGATCATCTGAATGTTGATGCCCTCTTCTGACAAAGTGCGGAACATTTTGCTAGCAATACCAACGTGTGAACGCATACCAACGCCCACTACAGAAACTTTAGAAACTTTTGGATCGCCCAAAATTTCTTTAGCCTGAATGTGCGCTTGAACTTGGTTCTTTAGAAGATCCAAAGCTTTTTGATAGTCACCACGAGGTACTGTGAATGTGAAATCAGTCTTACCATCTACAGACTGGTTTTGAATGATCATATCCACATCAATATTGGCATCCGCAATCGGGCCCAAAATTTGATATGCAATACCTGGCTTATCAGGCACACCTAAAACGGTGATTTTTGCTTCGTCGCGGGCGAAAGCAATACCCGAAATGACAGCAGCTTCCATAGTTTCTTCTTCCTCGAAAGTAATCAAAGTACCCGAATTCATTTCTTGTTCGAGCGACATCAATGGATCAGTTAATGATGATAGAACACGTGTTTTCACACGGTACTTACCAGCAAACTCAACTGAACGAATTTGTAAAACCTTTGAACCCAAGCTAGCCATTTCTAGCATTTCTTCAAAAGTAATCTTATCTAAACGACGAGCATCTTCACAAACACGTGGGTCTGTTGTGTAAACACCATCCACGTCCGTGTAAATCAAACACTCATCTGCATCTAGTGCTGCAGCAACCGCTACGGCTGAAGTATCAGAACCACCACGACCTAAGGTTGTGATATTGCCGTTCTCATCGACACCCTGGAAACCAGTAATAACAACTGCTTTACCAGCATTCAAGTCGCCCAAAACCTTTTGACCATCAATACCCTGAATACGTGCTTTGGTATATGAAGAGTCAGTCTTGATAACTACTTGCCATCCAGCATAACTAACTGCAGGAACACCTTGCGCCTGAAGTGCCAAAGCCAATAGGCCAGAGCTCACCTGTTCACCAGTTGATGCAATCTGATCTAACTCGCGAGGGTCAGGATTAGCGTTGATCTCTTTAGCAAGACCAAGTAAGCGATTTGTTTCGCCAGACATAGCTGAAGGTACTACCACCACTTGGTGACCAGCCTTCATCCATTTAGCGACTCGCTTGGCCACGTTTTGAATGCGCTCAACAGAGCCCATCGACGTGCCACCATATTTATGAACAATTAGAGCCATGTGTAGGAAATATCGTAAAAATCGCACCACAGAGGTGCGCAATCAAACAAAAGTGTGATTTTACACGTTTGGCAGCCACTCTGGGCTAATTCTCTGACCTTGGTCGGTTTGCCAATCCGCACTGATCCCAATGCCTGCAACTGCCACCAACTCATCCCCAATATAGAGTAAGGGTGCTTGTCGTTGCCATGGCGGGATATCAGCCTCTTGATAGAGGTTTTTAAGGGACTTCCTGGGTCGTTTCAAGTGCACCTTGAACTTCTCACCACCATCTCTAACCATCGTGTTGATGAGACCTTTCTTTTTGGCCTCATTAAAACGTTCTTTAGGAATACCTGGCTTTGTACTCTTGGCAGGAATAGCTTTAAACACCCACTCCCCCAAAGAGTCTTCACCATCTGCACCCGCTGTCTCTTCTGGATGAATTGTCAGAACACCACGCCAAAGCTTGATGGAGGATCCATCATGTTGCCACTGCAAACGTGCATCCACTCGAACTTCTGATAAGTCACGCCACCAGGCATTGAGTCGCTCTTCACTTGGGTAAGCCAGTTGATTAATTTGTAACCAACGTCTCAAGGCGTTACTCGCCCTTGCCTGACTTGTTTTATAGAGTCTTACCAAGTTGGTTTTTGACAATCCAGCTTTCGTTTGAATCAAACCTAAATCAATATCAGCCAATTGGTTTAATAACTCTTGGGATTGAGCTAAGTGCTTTGCACTTCTTGCTAAGTTCTGAATGGCGCCCGTTTGAACTTTTTCTAATTGTGGCAATAAAGTTTTTCTTACAGCATTACGGCGATAAGACTCATCCTGATTGCTTGGATCTTCAATCCACTTGAGCTTATGCGCATGAGCATAAGCTTCTAAATCCGCACGTCGCATATCCAAAAAAGGACGCCAAATATAAATAGCATCAGACTGAATGGAGGAATGGGTACGATTTGATTTGTTAGCTGGCATCCCAGATAAACCAGCCAAGCCAGCACCGCGCATCAATTGAATCAAAACTGTTTCAGCCTGATCATCCAAATGATGAGCTACTAATAAATCTTCAATTTGGTGACTTTCACACATCTCAAATAATGCTTGATACCTGAGGTCTCTAGCCTGAGATTCAATATTGGAAGCCTGCTGGAGTTGAATGTTGCGAGTATCAAAATAGCAACCCCATTTTTTAGCTAATTGCTGACAATGCTTTTGCCACTGAGTAGCTTCTTTTTGAATGCCGTGGTGAACATGAAAAGCGTATACGGATTTTGCGCCATGCGCCTGAATGGTGGCATGCAGTAATACAGCAGAATCTAAACCCCCACTAAAAGCGACAGCCAAACGAGTTGGCTGTTTTGTTGTCGCTTTTTTGTTGTGTTTAGGTTTACTTTTCTTTGTTGGTGTCTTTGAACTTACCATAGCTCATTAAGCGCTCATGACGACGTTCGAGTAACTCATCTACACCCATCGACTGGAACTGACGTAATGAATCAGCCAAAGAACGCTTCAGCATGGCTGCCATTCCAGGGTGATCTCGGTGAGCACCACCTAGAGGTTCGCTAACAATCTTGTCGATCAAACCTAAAGCTTTTAGACGATGAGCCGTCAAGGCTAACTGCTCAGCAGCCTCAGGAGCTTTTTCTGCAGTTTTCCAAAGAATCGAAGCACAACCTTCTGGAGAAATAACAGAGTAAGTCGCAAATTGAAGCATCTGCACAACATCACCCATCGCAATGGCTAAAGCACCACCTGAACCACCCTCACCAATAATGGTGGCGATGATAGGCACACGCAGTTCAGCTTGCACGAATAAGTTATGACCAATAGCTTCTGATTGATTACGCTCTTCAGCATCGATACCAGGGAAAGCGCCTGGCGTATCAACAAATGTGAATACTGGAATATTGAATTTTTCAGCCAAACGCATCAAACGTTTTGCTTTTCTGTAACCCTCAGGGCGACTCATACCAAAGTTACGCATCGCGCGTTCTTTCGTATCACGACCCTTTTGGTGACCGATCACCATACAAGGCATGCCATTGAACCTTGCTAAACCACCAATCATGGATTGGTCATCAGCAAAGTTTCTGTCGCCATGTAATTCGTGGAAATCAGTAAAAATATGATTCACATAATCCATGGTGTATGGACGCTGTGGATGTCTAGCAATCTGGGCTACTTGCCAAGGTGTTAAACGCGTATAAAGGTCTTTGGTAAGTAATTGGCTCTTTTCAGATAACTTGCCAATCTCTTCTGAGATATCTACAGCAGATTCATCCTGAACAAAACGTAACTCTTCAATCTTTTGTTCGAGTTCAGCAATTGGCTGCTCAAATTCTAGGAAAGTGATTTTCATAGGCTCTATTCTAATATCTCTTAGGTTTGATGCCTAATATTCTGAAATTCAGAAGTTTTAGGCATCCTTAGGCCTTGTTTTATAAGGATTTAGTATTCCACTGGAATCGGGTCGATACTGCGCCACATATACCAAGTAGCCACCGTTTTCCAAGGATCCCAATTAGCTGCCACTTCCTTGGCCTCACTACGAGAAACTGGCTCACCGCTAAAGTAGGCTAAAGATATCGCTTTGATCAAGCCAATATCATCCAAAGGTAAGACATTCGGTCTCATGAGGTAAAAAATCAGAAACATTTCGGCTGTCCATCGGCCAATACCTCGAATGGCGGTTAACTCAGCAATGACAGTGTCATCATCAAGTTGATCCCACTTCGCACAATGAAGACCACCGTTGACAAAATGATTCGCTAAATCTTGGATATATTCAACTTTTCGAACAGATAGTCCTGCATCTCTTAAGTCACTCATCTCAAGTTTTAGGACGGCTTGAGCTGTGAATTTACGACTGACCTTTTTAGTTGCTAAAAGAACTCGCTCCCAAACAGACTGAGCGGCTTTAACCGAGATCTGCTGACCCACAATAGCCCTTGCCAAAGTCTGGAAAGGATCACCGCGAGTTGTTAAAAATTCAATTTTTGGATATTTAGGAATTAATTTTCGAAGAATTCGATCTTGCTTCATTAAGGCAACGCAGGCTTTATCCCAATAATCAGGAGCCATCACATCAGGGGCTAAAGCTTTAGGCTTAGCCTCTGACTTTTTGCTAGACGGCATTAAGCACGTCTCCAGAGTGTCACACCACCTGGCTTATCTTCTAAAACAATTCCTTGCGCCAATAGGTCCTGACGAATTTGATCAGCCTTGGCAAAGTCTTTTGCTTGCTTGGCATCGGCACGAGCTTGAATAGCAGCTTCGATGGCCTGGGCATCATTGGCTTGGGCACTGCTACCACCGCCCGCTTGCAAGAATGCCTGCGGGTCACGCTCAAGAAGACCTAATAGTTTTGCTAATTGTTTGAGCTCACGAGCCAAATCACGCTTCACATCGCCGTCAGCCTTATTGATCTCGTTAACCAGCTCAAACAAGATAGCAACGGCTTCAGGTGTATTGAAGTCATCATTCATAACCTTTACAAAACGAGTGCGCCACTCACTTTGCTTACCGTAGTTAGGAATATCTTGAACACTAGATAGTGCGTTGTACAAACGAGTCAGACCTTGCTTGGCTTCTTCAAGATGGGCATCGCTATAGTTGAGCGGACTGCGATAGTGAGCCTTCAAGATAAAGAAGCGCACCACCTCCGGATCAAACTCTTTAAGAACCTCACGGATCGTGAAGAAATTACCCAAAGACTTCGACATTTTTTCTTCATTCACCCGAACAAAGCCGTTATGCATCCAAGTATTAACAAAAGGCTTACCCGTCTCCGCTGAAAAAGCACCCTCGCTTTGCGCAATTTCATTTTCATGGTGAGGGAACTGCAAATCTGCGCCACCACCATGGATATCAAAATGATGTCCTAACAACTCACAACTCATTGCAGAACATTCAATATGCCAACCTGGGCGACCAACACCCCATGGAGACTGCCACTTGGTATCTTGGGGTTCATCTGCCTTGGCTGATTTCCACAAGACAAAGTCCAATGGATCTTGTTTGCTACTAGCCACAGCGACACGCTCACCAGCACGCAGGCCATCTAAAGACTTGCCTGATAAACGGCCATAGGTCTTGAAATTTCTGACAGCAAAGTTCACGTCACCATCATCTGCTTGGTAAGCATAGTTATTGTTCATTAAGCGTGTAATGATGTCTTGCATTTGCGGCACGTACTCTGTCGCGCGTGGCTCATAGGTTGGTCTTTCAATACCCAAAGCATCTGCATCTACGTGCATAGCATCAATGAAGCGCTGAGTTAGCTCTTTAATAGTTTCTTTGTTCTCAACTGCGCGCTTAATGATCTTGTCATCAATATCAGTGATATTGCGAACATAAGTCACTTCAAAGCCTGAGGCTTTCAACCAGCGCTGAACCATATCAAAAACCACCATCACGCGGGCGTGACCAATATGACAAAAGTCATAGACCGTCATGCCGCACACATAGAGCTTTACCTTACCAGGCTCAATCGGTGTAAAGATCTCTTTTTGACGCGTTAAGGTATTAAAAATTTGCAGCATATGGGCAGCGAATAACTTGATTAATGATTGGGATGACTTGCACTAAATAGATCGCACTGAGCAACGACCCTAAGCCTCTATTTTAAGAACTTAGCCCGAATCCAGCATGATTTGTTAGACTGACTGCTGAGTATAGCTAATTCAGCCACCACTAAAACAATCAATACCCTTAAAATCATGTCGTCATTGACCCGTCTAGCGAGACCCCAAAAAATGCGATTTAACTCTATTGGCCAGGCTATTACAGCTAGCATGCTCACTTTGGTGTGTTGCTCCACCCTTCCAGTTTTAGCTCAAAGCACGACTAGCCCGCAAAAAACAACTCGCGAAAGCATCGCTGCCAAGGCAGAGCCTTCTCCATTTGAAAATAATCCAAGTGCTGTTCAGTCAGCACAGATGCAACCATCTTTGGCTACGCCATTTATTGTTTTACAAAAAGTGCCAGAGCCAAAGAACAAAAATGCCATCCCTGAAGTGATTTACAAATTAATCAGTGATAAGAAATTTCCTGAAGCAATTGAAGCAATTGATAAAGAATTAAAGATCAATCCAAGAAATGTTCAATTACGATTTGTTCGCGCCAGAATCAACATTGAAATGGGCAATATTCCAGCAGCTAAGAATGCCCTTCTAGAAATTACTCAGCAATTTCCTGAGTTGCCTGAGCCCTACAACAACTTAGCTGTTCTAGAAGCTCAAACTGGCAACCTAGAGGAAGCAAAAGATTACCTAGAGTTAGCTCTCAAAGTTCAACCCAGCTTTGCAACAGCTCATGAGAACTTAGGTGACGTTTACACGCGCCTAGCAGCCAGGGCCTATGGCAAAGCTTTAAGTATTGATAGAAAGCAAATTCAAAATCGACGCAAAATGAAACTAGCGGAAGATATTTTGAAGCCCGTCAATTAATACTTTAAATATCCAATCATTGTTTTAACCTCAACCGAAAGAAGAAGGAACTAGCATGGCAAAAGTGCAACTAAAAACCAGTATGGGCAACATCACATTAACTCTTAATGATGAATTAGCTCCCAAATCAACTGATAACTTTTTAGCCTATGTCCGCTCAGGTCATTACAACGGCACTATTTTCCATCGCGTGATTGCTAACTTTATGGTTCAAGGCGGCGGCATGACTGCTGGCATGAAACAAAAGTCAACCCAAGCACCTATTGATAACGAAGCTGACAACGGTTTACCTAATAAGCGTGGCACAGTAGCTATGGCTAGAACGAGTGATCCTCATTCAGCAACAGCTCAATTTTTTATCAACACAGTTGATAACGAATTTTTGAACTTCTCAGCACCAACAGCTCAAGGCTGGGGTTACGCTGTTTTCGGTGAAGTCACTGAAGGTATGGATGTGGTTGATGCTATTCGCCAAGTTAAAACTGGCAGCTCTGGCTTTCACCAAGATGTTCCAAAAGAAGACGTTACGATTGTTGAAGCAACCATTATTGAAGAGTAATTCATGCACGCGAGCGCTGTTCTAATTTCAGATTTACACCTCACTCCTTCTATGCCTAGAACGGCAGAGAGGTTTTTTGAATTTTTAGAAAAAGAGGCTCGCACTCATGAAGCTTTAATTATTTTGGGTGACTTATTTGAGTTTTGGGTGGGGGATGATGCAAAAGCGCGCTCCCCATTCCATCAAGAAGTGGCCACAAAACTCAAGGCGGTTAGCCAATCTGGCACCAAAATCTATTTCATGCACGGCAATCGTGACTTCCTTTTGGGTGAGCAATACGCTCAAAAATCACAAATGGAATTTCTTCGAGACCCTCAAGTGATGAATATTGCTAACCAAGATTGGTTACTCACTCATGGGGATGTTTTGTGTACAGCTGATTCTTCATATCAACAATTTAGAAAAGTTGTCCGCAGTCAATTTGTACAGAAGTTATTTTTAATGCTTCCTACACTTTTACGCATCAAGATCGCTAGCTCATTACGCAGTAACAGCACAGCAAAATATCAACGCGCTCAAAAGTTCACCCCTGAAGTAATTCAGGTAAAGGGTGACGTTACTTTGAATGCCACTGCAGCCTTAGTTGCAATGAGCGGATGTCAGCAAATGATTCACGGGCACACACATCGCCCTGGCTATCACCAAGAAAGCTTAGGCGGCCAATCTTGGCAGCGTTGGGTTTTATCAGATTGGGATTTTGATCATCCAGAAACAGTGCTCCCCAAAGGTAATGCTTTGAGCATCACCACTGAGGGTATTCGTTCTTTGGATTTAGTGAGGTCTTAAGAGCTCTTAAGCTTTAGAGTACTTACGTAAGGTAGTCACTAACTGGCCAAATAGGCGTGGGTTACCAGCCATGATCTCACCTGTATTTAAGTAAGACTCTTCGCCAGCGTAGTTACCTACCAAGCCACCGGCTTCAGTAATCAATAAAGCACCAGCAGCCATATCCCAAGGCTTCAAGCCTTGTTCAAAGAAAGCATCTAGACGACCTGCGGCCACATAAGCCAAATCTAATGATGCTGCTCCTGGACGGCGTAAGCCGGCGCATTGGCGAGTCATTTGGGCAAAAATTTCTAAATAAGCTTCAACGTCTTGATCTTCGCGATATGGGAAACCTGTGCCAATTAAAGCTTCTGACATTTTTAGGCGCCCTGCTACACGCAAACGACGGTTGTTGACGTAAGCACCCGCACCACGAGTGGCAGTAAAGAGTTCATCACGATTAGGGTCATACACCGCTGCTTGTTGGGTGATGCCATCAACTGCCAAAGCGATTGATACAGCGTACTGTGGGAAGCCATGAATGAAGTTAGTCGTGCCATCCAATGGATCAATAATCCAAATATGGCTTGGCTGATCTGCCATTGAAGAACCCTGGATCTCACCAGTTTCTTCAGCTAAAAATCCATGATCAGGGAATGCGTCTTTTAAAGTCTCGATAATGGCAGCTTCAGCTGCTTGATCGACTTCAGTGACAAAATCGTTGTGTTGTTTACGGGTAACCTGAATACGCTCGCTATTCAACGAAGCTCGGTTGATAATATTTCCTGCGCGGCGGGCGGCCTTGATGGCCACATTAAGCATGGGGTGCATAGTATTTTTTAAGTAACACAACGAATTGGAGAAGAGCAATGTCCAGCGATAAAGCTGTACGACGAAAGCAGATTTTAGCTCGAAATGAGGAATCCTTGGAGCTTTTGAAGAAAAACTGGCCTATTAAGTGGGTCATGATGCGCACCAGCCACCCTGGTAATGTGGGCTCAGCCGCTAGAGCCATCAAGACGATGGGCTTCTCCAGCCTGCATTTGGTAAACCCAGCCTACCAACATATGGCTAAAAAGGCAGAAGCTATTTCCCTATCTAGCGGGGCTTTTGATGTCCTAGAAGGCGCCCAAAACCATGAGTCCCTCGTTGATGCCGTAGGCCCTAGTCAGCTTGTTTTTGGACTAACTACCAGAGATCGCGAATTTGGCCCTCCTGCTATCTCTCTGAATGAGGCTATTGATATGGCAAGTACGGCCTTAGTTGCAGATAAGCCTGTGGCCTTTGTATTTGGCACAGAAAGAACCGGCTTAGATAACGATGATCTGAAGCACTGCACTCATCGCGTATGGATAGATGCCAACCCAGACTATCCGTCACTTAACTTAGCCCAAGCCATGATGATCGTTGCTTACTCTATGCGTCAAGGCTTAATGAATGCCTTGGATATTGATTCAAAAACCACTTACGCAGAGTTGTCTTCCTCAGGCAATATTGAGTTGGCTGATCAAGCTGCTATTACAGCAATGCTGGATCATTGGCAGCAAGGCCTTGAAGCTATTGGCTACCTAGACCCTCAAAACCCTAAAAAACTAATGCCACGACTACAAAGTCTATTTGCCAGGTCATCTCTTCAGAAGGAAGAAATAGATCTTTTACGCGGCATTGCGAAACAAATGCTTCTACACGGTAAAATCAAGTAATGCCATTATTCGAACACGTTGATTCCATCATTGCCCGCGATCCTGCGGCCCGCACTCGCTTAGAAGTCATTCTTTGCTATCCGGGCTTGCACGCCGTTTGGCTGCACCGCATTGCCCATTTTTTATGGAATATCGGTCTCAAACTGATTGCGCGCATTGTTTCTCATACAGCTCGTTTCATCACCGGTATCGAAATACATCCTGCCGTTGTGGTGGGTAAGCGTGTATTTATTGATCACGGCTTAGGTGTAGTGATCGGTGAAACCACGATCATTGGTGATGATTGCACGATCTATCAAGGCGTTACTCTTGGTGGTACATCTTTATACAAAGGCACTAAGCGCCACCCTACTCTTGAAGCAGGTGTGGTGGTGAGTGCTGGCGCTAAGGTTTTAGGTGGTTTCACTGTTGGTCAAGGTGCTCGCATTGGATCTAACGCAGTGGTCCTTAAAGCAGTTCCTGCTGGCGCTACAGCAGTGGGTATCCCTGCACGCATTGTTGAAACATCTGATTCTCAACACTCATTCACAGCCTACGGCATCACACCAGAAGATCTTAGCAACTGATGAACCCGACGGAGTTGGCTAAGCACACGCCTGCGATGCAGCAGTTTTTGGGCATCAAGGCTGAGCACCCACACTCTTTAGTTTTCTTTCGGATGGGCGACTTTTATGAGCTCTTTTTTGAAGATGCCGAGAAAGCCGCCAAGATTCTTGATATCACATTGACCCAACGTGGTCAGTCAGCAGGCAACCCGATCAAGATGGCGGGTATCCCGTATCACGCAGCTGAGCAATACTTAGCTAAGCTGGTGAAGTCAGGACACTCTGTTGCGATCGCAGAACAAGTGGGCGATCCTGCGCTATCCAAAGGCCCTGTTGAACGTCGTGTGATGCGCGTCATTACGCCTGGCACTCTGACAGACTCAGCTTTGATGAGCGATCGTCAAGATGCTCCCTTATTGGCTATCGTCCCATCTGCGAAGAAAAATAATTGGGGCTTAGCTTGGTTAACGATTACTAGCGGACAACTTAAACTAGCCCTTTGCAGCGCAGATGAATTAGCTCAGTATTTAGCGCGTATTCAAGCAGTTGAAATTCTTTGTCCACTTGGCAGCGAAACTCAGATCAAAGAAATCCTTCGAGAATCTCATGGCGCTGATCTTCAGCTCTCAGGCAATACTATTCCTGATTGGGTGTGGACACCAGATGAAGGCAAGCGTCGCCTCATGGATATTTTCCAGATGGCCAGCTTGCAAGGTCTTGGGGTAGATCATGAAGAAACACAGGCCCCCGCTCTAGCAGCGGCTGCCGCTGTCTTGGCCTATGGTGCCAACACGCAAGGTCTTGGTTGGCATGGCAAATTGCCCCATATTCAGCAATGCCAATTTGAAGAAGATCAAAATTTTATTGGTATCGATGCTGCCACTCGTCGCAATTTAGAAATTACTGAAACACTGCGCGGTGAAACTGATCCAACATTATTTTCTTTGTTAGATAGTTGCTCAAGCGCCATGGGAAGTCGCTTGTTGCGTCATTGGCTACATCACCCATTACGACAACAAGCTGTTGTGATTGCACGCCATCAAGCGATTGAGACTCTGCTTGCTCATCCGTTTGTGCTTGATGACATTCGCCAGGCACTCAAGCAAGTTGCGGACGTTGAACGCATTAGCGCTCGCTTGGCCCTAGGCAGCGTACGCCCCAGAGATCTCAGCAGTCTGAGAGATACACTTCACGCCCTTCCTGATTTAGCAGCCAAGCTAGCGCCACTAGGTACATCTTGTGCTCTATTGAAAAAATTATCAGAAGTACTAGCATCAGCACCACCCGTTTTGGATTTACTTCAACGCGCTATTGCGCCTGAGCCTTCAGTAGTTATTCGTGAAGGTGGCGTGATTGCCAATGGTTACAACGCTGAATTAGATGAGTTACGTAGCCTAGGTGAGGATTGCGGTCAGTTCTTGCTAGATCTAGAAACCAGAGAACGTGAACGTACTGGTATTACTAACTTACGTGTTGAATTTAATAAAGTTCATGGATTCTTTATTGAAGTCACGAATGGTCAAGCGGACAAAGTTCCAGAAGACTATCGTCGCAGACAAACTCTTAAAAATGCTGAGCGTTACATCACTCCAGAATTAAAAGCTTTTGAAGATAAAGCCTTGTCTGCGAAAGAACGCAGCTTCGCGCTTGAAAAGCAACTCTATGAAGCTTTGTTATCAGAGTTGCAATCCCATGTAACTGCCTGCCAAGCAACTGCTCACGCTCTTGCTGAAACAGACGTGTTAGCCAGCTTAGCTGAACGAGCTCAAACATTAGGCTGGACACGACCAGAGCTCAATGAGGGATCTGGCATTCAGATCCATGCTGGTCGTCATCCAGTTGTTGAAGGTCAACTGGCCAAGCGATCTGAATCGTTTGCGCCTAATGATGTGCACTTTGACAATAGCAGACGCATGCTTCTTATCACCGGCCCTAATATGGGTGGTAAATCAACTTATATGCGCCAAATCGCATTAATTGTTTTACTTGCCTATGTAGGCTCATATGTACCGGCTAATCAAGCTAGCATCGGATCTATCGATCGCATCTTTACTCGTATTGGTGCTGCTGATGATTTGGCAAGTGGTCGCTCTACTTTTATGGTGGAGATGACAGAAGCAGCTGCCATTCTTCATCGTGCAACAGCACAGTCTCTAGTTTTGATGGATGAAATTGGACGCGGCACATCTACATTTGATGGCCTAGCTCTCGCATGGGCGATTGCTCAGCAGTTGCTTGCTAAAAATCGCTCATGGACTTTGTTTGCAACGCATTACTTAGAGTTAGCCAGCTTGCCAAGCAAATACCCACAATGTGCGAATGTTCACTTGAGCGCTGTTGAAAAAGGTCATGGGATTGTTTTCTTGCATACTGTGCAAGCCGGTCATGCTAACCAAAGTTACGGCCTTCAAGTAGCTCAATTAGCTGGCGTCCCACAAGATGTCATCAAAGACGCTCGTAAACATTTGCAACGCTTAGAAGAAACTGCTAACAAAGAAAGTCATCAAGCTGATTTGTTTACACAAGCAACAGAGCCAGTGATGGAAGCAGACCCACTAACAGAAAAAGCTTTGCAACTGCACAAAGAAATAGAGGCCATCCAGTTAGATAGCCTCACTCCTAAAGAGGCGCTTGATTTACTCTATCGCCTCAAACAGAATAGTTAAAGATTAGTGCAAAGTTGGACGTTGTTCTGTCTGACGAGAAATCTCTTCTTCTAACTCTGCTTCATCATCGTCGTCGATATCCATCCCAAAAGCGCCTTGTGGATGACCGTCTTCTAATTCTTCTTCAGTAGCTTCACGCACATCAGCGATTTGCAACCAGAACTTCAAAGCCAAACCCGCAAGAGGATGGTTACCATCTAAAACGACCTTGTCTTCAGCCAAATCAGTCACCGTGTAGATCAATGCGTCTTCGTCATCTTCTTCATCAGCTTTTGCTTCGACATCAGCTTCATCATCCAAGAGTCCTTCAAACTGCATGCCCACCTCTAATGGCTCAGGGAATCTTGAACGAGCTTCAATTTTTAATAATTCAGGGTCGTAATCGCCAAATGCATCGGTAGGCTCTAACTGGATGGTAGTTTCGTAACCAACATCATGACCATCAACGGCTTCCTCAATCTTTGGGAAGGTACCTTCATAGCCACCATGCAAATAAACCATCGGTCCAGCAGATTCTTCGATAAGATTATCTTGAGCGTCGGTTAAACGATATCTTAGAGAAACAATAGTATTCTTTTGTACTTTCATAATGACTATATTTTACGGTAGTCCACTTAACAGAGTCTTATTCCAATCATGAAGCAAGCTTTCAGAACCCCCTACAATCCTCCTAAACCACCACAGCCCTTACCGATTAAGGAATCTTGGGCTTTGCTAGGAGGTATCAGTCCTGAGCGCTTTATGAAGGAATATTGGCAAAAAAAACCTCTTTTAGTTCGGGGAGCCATTCCAGCCTTTCAGCTTGCAAAACAAGCTGGGCAAACTCTCCATAGCCCCATTTCAATGGCGGAACTGACCCAACTCGCGGGTCAAAAAAATGTTGAGTCACGTTTAGTTAGCAGCAAGCCTTGGTCATTGACCCATGGCCCCTTCAAATCAAAAGACATTCCTGAATTAAGTGAGCCAGATTGGACGATGTTGGTGCAGGGAGTCAATGGCCATCACCCGATGGCTCAAACGGTGATGTCTTGGTTTAGATTTATTCCAGAGGCCAGACTAGATGATTTGATGATCAGCATCGCTGGCCCTCAAGGTGGTGTTGGCCCTCACATGGATTCTTATGACGTTTTTCTACTTCAGATGGAAGGTCGTCGTCACTGGAAAATTTCTGCACAAGATGATTTACGTCTAAAAGAAAATTTACCAGTCAAAATTTTGAAAAACTTTAAACCAACAGAAGACTGGGTTCTTGAGCCTGGAGATATGATGTACTTGCCACCCAATATCGCTCACGATGGCATTGCCCTGGATGCCGGCTGTCAAACATGGTCGATTGGATTTAGAGTTCCCAATTACAAAGAGCTCGTTAATGAGATTCTTTGGCGAACCACAGAGGCCCTAGAAAACGAAGCTGATATGTGTGCGCTGTATAGCGACCCTCAGCAGCCCGCCACATTAGATCCAGCCCTTATCCCAGCTCAACTGGTAGAAGCGGTTCAAAAGAAGCTCAATAGCCTTCAATGGAGTAAAAGTGATGTGTCCTGTACCCTGGCCAGCTTGTTGAGTGAACCTAAGCCTCAAACTGTTTTTACCCCACCCAAGCAACTACTGGACCTTTCAAGCTTTAAAAAAGCAATGGTCAAAATGGGGCTTGAGCTTTCACCGCTATCTAAGTCACTGTATGACAAGGATTTTTTCTATCTCAATGGTGAAAGCATGAGTGATTCAGAGGCTGAAGATTGGCATTTTTGGTGCCAATTAGGCAGAGAACTTCGATTATCAGCCCAGAACTGCTCTGAAATTCAGGCATTCATTGATCAAGCTGATAACCCTTGGTTTGAAGCCTATCAAGCAGGTTGGATAGTTTTATCCAAACCAACTAGAACGCTAGGGTAAATACTAGTATTTTTTATAAATCTATTTATAATCTCTATCTGATCCTTAAATGACTTCATTTAGGGATCCGGTCTAAATCACCGTTAGATGATTAGCTAATCTTTTAAGGAAATAAAAATGACAAAATCACTATTGATCGCTTCTTTGTTAGCAGTTGCTTTGGCAGCTTGTGGTAAAAAAGAAACTCCAGCTCCAGCAGCTCCAGCAGCAGCTCCAGCTGATGCAGCAGCTCCAGCAGCAGCTCCAGCAGCTCCAGCAGCAGCTGAGCCAGCTAAGAAGTAATTCTTACTGAAATAAAAAGACCACCCTCGGGTGGTCTTTTTTTTGCCTAAATTTTGTGGATGCTCTTGTTACTTGAAAGAGCACCCCTCAATTAATTGAGTTACTTACCGACCTGCGAATCTAAAAGCGTCAAGATTTGGATCGATACTTCACCAAGCTCTGGTACACCTTTTTCATCCTGAACTGCAACAGTGATAGTTCCTGCAGCATCCTTCACAAGCACGCGATAACGCTTTGCTTTCTTCATGTCATCATCAGTTTTCTTGCTGAATAACTTATCAAAGAAACCACGTTGATTCGATAAATCTTGCGTGTTTACAAAACGAACAAAGTAGATACCCTTGCTGCGGTCTCTATCGTCAACTGTGAAGTTAGAACGATCTAAACCTACACCAACATCTCTCCATGCACGATCAAAGCTACCAGCGAACTCAAGACGTGGTGTTGGAGTCTTTTTCAAATTAGATACTTGTGCAGCTTTTGCATTTGTTTTTGCAGCAGCTACAGTTGCTTTAGCGGATTCTTCGGCGTAACCAAGACGCTGCATCAAACGAGCCAAGAACTCTGCTTCCAACTCTGGGTCATTAGCACGTGTTGTCCAGATCGTTTGTGTTTTATCTGTGCCCGTTAACTCTTCGGTCGCACCGCGGTGAGTAATGAATACTTCTGTCTCACCTTTGCTGTTAAGTTCCAAACGTGTACGGAACTTGTCTCGCTCACCTGTTGAGTAGATAGAGTCCAATACCTTACCCAATGCACTTCTAATAAAGTCCTGAGGAATCTTTGCGCGGTTTTCAGCCCAATCAGTTTCCATGATGCCTGTCTCTGGAGAGTCCAACATCAAGATGAATCCTGTTTCTTGCCAGAAGTCACGAATACTTGGGTAGAGCTCTTTAGCTGGCTTGTTAATAACCAACCAACGACGAGTACCATCACGCTCAATACGCATTCCAGCTACAGCAGGAAGAATGGCTTCTTTACCTGTTGGCTTTGTTTTAACAGCATTGCTATATCCAGATAATGTTGCGCCACCATCAGGCACCACATAGCGCTTGTCACCACCTGTAACAGTCATATCTGGAGGAAAGGCTAAACTAGGCCCCTTCTTTTCACCAGCTGATTTGTAATCAATGGTGTCACCTGAAAATGTACTTGCACAAGCAGACAATAAAAGGCTCACTGTTAAACCAGCAATAAGACCTAATCTTGACTGAGAAGTTGCTCGACGCATATTTGTCCCTAAGTTATCCAACTGTTATCTGTATTCTAGATTGATTACTTCTTAACCAAACCAGCACCTTGCAATGCTGCAAGAACTTGTTCTTGCGCCGGAGCCGTTAAAGTTGTGAGTGGCAAACGAATGCCCGCTTCCATTTTGCCCATGGCATGAAGAGCCCACTTCACAGGAATTGGATTCGCTTCTACAAACATAGATTTGTGAACGGCCAATAACTGATACTGAATCTCTCTTGCACGCGCCACATCACCTGCCATAGATGCCACACATAATTCGTGCATCAATTTTGGAGCAACGTTAGCAGTCACAGAAATATTGCCATGACCACCCATCAACATTAATAACAAAGCAGTTAGATCGTCACCTGAATAAACCGCGAAATCTGGGCAACCTGCAGCTTTTAAGCCAGCAATTAATTGAGTACCGCGCTCAAGACTACCAGTGGCATCTTTCACACCAATGATGCCTGGCACTTTTGCCAAACGAATGATGGTGTCATTGCTCATATCAGCAACAGTGCGGCCAGGTACGTTGTACAAAATCACTGGCAGATCAACTTTTTCTGCAATCGTTTTGAAATGAAGGTACATACCTTCTTGAGTTGGCTTGTTGTAATAAGGCACCACTTGCAAGCTGGCATCAGCACCCACTTTTTTAGCAAACTCAGTTAATTCAATCGCTTCACTGGTGGAGTTACCGCCCGTACCAGCAATCACTGGAATACGTTTAGCCGTATGCTCCACAGCTACTTTAATTAATTCACAATGCTCTTCCACTGAAACAGTTGGAGACTCGCCCGTTGTTCCAACGATCACGATGCCGTCAGTTCCTTCAGCGATGTGCCAATCAATTAATTGGCGCAATCCAGGTAAATCAAGACTACCGTCAGCATGCATAGGCGTGACGATAGCAACCAAACTTCCAGTGATTTTTTTAGCTAATTTAGTCATGTTTCGATTGTAGCGGAACAGCACAGAGTCTTTGAACACAAGCAGGCTTGGGTATCTGTACTGTGAGGTCTTCAAAGGCCAATATTTTCATATTTTCAGCCAAGTTCAAGAGCTCATTGGGTTGTAATAAAAAGTTGGGGTTACTAGGTTTGCCGTAGGCTTCATTACCTATTGCAAAGGTCTCATATATTAAAAAACCCATTGGATTCAATAATTTAGTGATATTTTTGAGATATGGGCGATATAAATAATTGGTCACAATCACTGCGTCAAACTGACCTAAATGATCCAAATCCCAAGTCGGGCCCTCAAGATCAAAACAGGCAGTTTCAATCGAGACCTGAGAGGTATTTTGAGACTGTAATTGGATCTGATTTAAAGCTTCTTGATCGCGGTCGATGGCTAAAACATCAAAACCCTGTTGAGCCAAATAAAACGTATGTCGACCACTGCCACAGGCATAGTCCAAAACACGGCCATGTGGCTTGATTTTCTGTGCATGAGTGACCACCCATTCAGATGGTGGCACTGACAAATCTAAATGAGGCTTAACTGTAATCAAGCCCCATCGCCTCACGAACATCACGCATTGTTTCTTGCGCTGATTTACGAGCTTTATCGCAACCGTCAGCAATGATCGCACGCAACAAACTTGGATCATCCAAATAGGTTTGAGCTCTCTCCATCATCGGCTGCTGCTCTTTCAAAATGCCATTGATCACAGGCTGTTTACATTCGATACAACCAATGCCTGCACTCTTACAACCTTTTTCAGCCCAAGCACGAGTGTCATCATCAGAATAGACCTCATGCAATTGCCATACTGGACAACGTGCAGGATCACCTGGATCAGTCTTACGAACGCGAGCAGGATCAGTTGGCATAGTGCGAACTTTCTTCTCAACTGAAGCAGCATCTTCACGCAAAGCAATCGTATTGCCATAAGACTTAGACATTTTTTGTCCGTCCAAACCTGGCATTTTTGATTGTTTAGTTAATAGCGCTTGTGGCTCAGGAAGAATGATTTTTCTGGAGCCCTCAAGGTATCCAAATAAACGCTCACGATCGCCCATTGATAAGCTTTGAGCATCAGCCAATACAGCTCTGGCCTGCTCTAAAGCTTCTTCATGACCTTTTTCTTGATATTCAGTACGTAACTCTAGGTACAACTTAGTACGCTTGCTACCTAACTTTTTAGCAGCCTCTAGAGCCTTCTCTTCAAAGCCAGGTTCACGACCATATAAGTGATTAAAACGACGAGCCACTTCACGCGTCATTTCTACGTGTGGGATTTGATCTTCACCAACTGGCACATGCTGTGCGCGATAAATCAAAATGTCCGCTGCTTGCAATAATGGGTAGCCTAAGAAACCGTATGTTTGGAGATCTTTTTCTTTAAGCTTCTCAATTTGATCTTTATAGGTTGGCACTCGCTCCAACCATCCCAATGGCGTTCCCATGGATAGCAATAAAAATAGTTCTGCGTGTTCAGGCACCTTACTTTGAATAAACAAAGTTGCTTGAGTAGGATCAATACCAGCAGCCAACCAATCAATCACCATATCCCAAACTGATTGTTCGATGATGTCAGGTGTTTCGTAGTGAGTTGTTAGCGCATGCCAATCAGCCACAAAAAAATAACAAGGGTATTCAGCCTGTAGCTTGACCCAGTTTTTAAGAACACCGTGATAGTGACCTAGATGCAGAGCGCCAGTTGGGCGCATACCTGATAAAACGCGTTCAGAAAACATATATCTCTTATTGAAACACCGACCAAACAGGTCGTAATTGTGATGGCAAATCAGGCAATAAACCTAAATCAATATGACTCTCTTGGGGATCATGAAAATCAGACCCACGAGATGCCAAAAAACCATACTCTAGCGCTACTTTAGCAAATGTTTTGTACTCAGCCGGACTATGACTGCCTGTGACCACTTCAATGCCCTGCCCACCCAAGTCTTTGAACTGTTCATACAACTGAGTTAACTGTAAAGATGTGTACCTATAACGCCCTGGATGAGCAATCACAGCAATACCACCAGCTTGTTTAATCCAAGTGATGGCGTCGCTCAAATTAGCCCATTCGTGGCCGACATACCCAGGTTTACCTTCAATTAGATAGTTGGCAAATACCTCATTCGTATCTTTACAAACTCCAGATTCAACTAAAAATCGAGCAAAGTGCGTTCTAGAAATGAGATCGGGATTTCCAACAAATTGAAGAGCACCTTCATAGGCATCTTTAATACCAACCTGATCTAGCTGAGCAGCCATAGCTTTAGCGCGATTGGATCGACCATTGCGTGTTTGGTATAGGCCTTGTAATAAGTCCGAATTGTGAGGATCCACACCCAAACCAACAATGTGTAATGTTTGAGCACACCATGTGACAGAGATTTCTACGCCTGGGATGTATTGCATCCCCAATTCTTGAGCAGCCATTTTGGCTCGCTCTTGCCCGCCTAGCTCATCATGATCAGTTAAGGACCAAATCTTGACGCCATTAGCATGCGCACGTGATGCCAAAGCTTCTGGGGTTAAAGTCCCATCAGAAACCACGGAGTGGCAATGCAAATCGGCGTTGATTGTGTGCATGTCATCATTTTACTTGGCAATCAACTCGCCCGCTCATAGATTCGTGCACTTAAGACACCTTGTTTTATCTTTATTAGCTTTTATTCGTTGATGTCTATTTTTAAGTTCTCGATATTCCAAATATTTGGCAACTATCACCAAGACCACAAGAAATAAACCCACAATGGTGAGACGCACCTGCTCTTCCGTTAACAATTCCATTATTTATCCTCATAATTTATCTTTATGCACGTGAAAATAAGCAAAAATATACTTATAGAAAGTATAAATAGTATTGCGTACCAATCTCTAAACCCTTTGAAAAAATAGGACAAGAAAATTTCAGCCAACATTACCGAACTCATTGCCCTAAATACAAGAAAAAAACTTGCCCACTTAATATGCATCTACCCTCCAGATAAAGAAGTAGATTACATATAAGACAGTTCTATGGATATCAGGCGATAGCTGATAATAAATTCAGAAAGTGCTGATTTGAATGTGGCTTATGTCAGACGTGTATCAACTACGCGTCTTGGAGCTTCCAAGTACTCTTTAGATTGCATCTCGACAATACGAGACACGGTGCGATGAAACTCATTGGCCATAGGGCCTTCGGTATAAAGTATTTCAGCCGCCACTTCTGCAGAAATAATCAGCTTGACCTTATGGTCATAGAAGACATCAATTAACCATGTAAAGCGTCGAGCCTCACTGGCCATCTTTGGTGGCATATAAGGCACTTCAGATAATAAGACGGTATGAAATAGATTTGAAATCTCTAGGTAATCATTTTGAGATCTTGGGCCACCACACAAAGTTTTGAAGTTAAACCATGCCACACCGCCCGCGCGTCGTACAGCTTTGATTTCTCGAGCTTCAATGTGCAAGGTTGGATCTTCTTCATCATGTGCTTCAGCAACCGTGTTGAATACAGCATCCATCGTTGCCGCAGTCTCAGGTCCTAAAGGGGTGTAATACGCTTGAACCTGCTCCATAACTTTTTGACGATAGTCGATACCAGCATCAACGTTCATGATGTCTAGCTTTTCTTGGAGCAATGCAATAGCAGGCAAGATCCGATCACGATGCAAACCATCTGGATACAAGAGATCTGGGCGGTAATTAGAAGTCATCACAAACTGCACACGATTCTTAAATAAGGAATCTAGCAATCTATACAAAATCATCGCATCAGCCACATCACTGACATGGAATTCATCAAAGCAGATGAGGCGATATTTCTTGGCGATATTTTTTCCAAGAATTTCTAATGGATCAGCCTTACCTCTTAAGTCTTGTAACTCACGGTGCACTTCTCGCATGAACTCATGGAAATGCAAACGTGTTTTCTTTTCTACTGGAGATGCCTCATAGAAGCAATCCATCAAAAATGATTTACCACGCCCTACACCACCCCACATATAAACACCGCGAGGAAGTTCTGGAAAGCGCATCATTTTTGCTAACTTACCACTTCGTACTTCTTTATAAGACAACCATTCATCCTGACAAACTTGCAGACGATCAATCGCAGCCTGCTGAGCAGCATCACTGCCATAGCCGCGCTTAACGAGTTCTTGTTTGTAAAACTGTGTGACTTTCATGGTCTATCTATATAAAGAATTTGGGGATCTCAAAACTTCTTAGAGTTTATCGACCCCCATTTTTAGGACTATTGATAAAACAACATTACATGTTTAATGCACGTTTATCAGTTGCCAAAGCAGCTTCTCTCATAACTTCAGATAAGCTTGGATGTGGATGGCAAACACGGCCGATATCTTCAGCAGCCGCTTTGAATTCCATTGCAACAGCAGCTTCAGCGATCAAATCAGATGCTGCTGAACCTACAATGTGAACACCCAAGATTTCATCAGTTTGAGCATCAGCCAATACTTTAACGAAACCATCAGCAGAACCCATACCTAAAGCACGACCGTTAGCCGCAAATGGGAACTGACCTGGTTTGTAAGCACGACCTTCAGCTTTTAACTGTTGCTCTGTCTTACCAACCCAAGCGATTTCTGGAGATGTGTAGATCACCCAAGGAATGCAGTTGTAATCGATATGTGGTTTTTGACCAGCAATCACTTCAGCAACTAATACGCCTTCATCTTCAGCTTTGTGAGCCAACATAGGACCACGAACAACGTCACCAACAGCATAAACGCCTGGGGCAGCTGTTGCACAAGTGTGGTCATCAATAGCAATAAAACCACGCTCATCAGTCTTAAGACCGATTGATTCTAGGTTTAAGCCATCAGTATTAGGTACACGGCCAACTGACACGATCAAGCGATCGCAATCAAGAGTTTGAGCTGCGCCAGTGCTATCTGTATAAGCTACTGATACGCCCTTCTTGCTTGTTTTTACTTCGCCAATTTTCACGCCAAGATTAATTTTCAAACCTTGTTTAGTGAATAATTTTTGAGCTTCTTTAGCAATACCTTCATCACAAGCAGCAAGGAAACCTGGCAAAGCTTCAAGAATAGTTACTTCAGCACCAAGACGACGCCAAACTGAACCTAATTCCAAACCAATTACACCCGCGCCGATAACCCCCAATTTCTTAGGTGTTGTACCGAACTTCAATGCGCCTTCGTTATCGCAAATCAATTCGTTATCAACAGGCATACCTGGTAAGTGACGAGCTTTAGAACCTGTAGCAATAATCACATTTTTTGCAGTTACTGTGCCAGCGTCTTTGCCATCAATCTTAACTTGATAACCGTCAGCGCCTTTACCTGCAAATGATGCATGACCTCTTAACAAAGTGATCTTGTTCTTACGGAATAAGAACTGAATACCACCTGTCATTTTTGTGACGATGTCATCTTTACGTGCAATCACTTTTTTCACATCAACGCTCACATCTTTCACAGTAATACCGTGATCAGATACGTGATGAGCAATGTTCTCAAACTCTTCAGAGGTTGCTAACAAAGCTTTTGATGGAATACAACCAACGTTCAAGCATGTACCGCCTAAACGTGGCTCACCTTTAGGATCGTCGTAAGCATTGCTTTCAGCACAAGCTACTTTAAAACCTAGTTGAGCAGCGCGGATCGCAGCGATATAACCGCCAGGACCGCCGCCGATAACTACAACGTCAAAATTTTGACTCATGTTTTTTCCTTAACCGTATCTCTGGATTAAAGGTCTAATAAAAGACGTGCTGGATCTTCCAACGCTTCTTTCATAGCAACCAAACCTAACACTGCTTCACGACCGTCGATGATGCGGTGGTCATAAGACATAGCTAGGTAGTTAATCGGACGCACTACAACTTGACCGTTTTCAACAACAGCGCGGTCTTTCGTAGCGTGGATACCCAAAATAGCTGATTGCGGTGGGTTGATGATCGGTGTAGACAACATTGAACCGAAGATACCGCCGTTAGAGATTGAGAATGTGCCGCCTGACAAGTCATCCAATGTCAACTTACCATCGCGTGCTTTAACACCAAACTCTGCAATTTTCTTTTCAATATCAGCCAAGCTCATTTGATCAGCATCACGCAAGATAGGCACTACTAAACCACGTGGTGAACCTACTGCGATACCGATATCAAAGTAACCGTGATAAACGATGTCATTGCCATCTACTGAAGCATTCAAGATTGGGTATTTCTTCAAAGCGTGAACAGCTGCTTTTACGAAGAAAGACATGAAACCTAACTTAGTACCGTGTTCTTTTTCGAACTGGTCTTTGTATTTGTTACGCATACCCATTACTGGAGCCATGTTCACTTCGTTGAACGTAGTCAAAATAGCGTTAGTTTGTTGAGACTGCAATAAACGCTCAGCAATACGAGCACGCAAACGGCTCATTGGTACGCGCTCTTCTGGGCGACCACCAATGTTTACTTGAGGAGCTGATGCTGCTGCAGGTTTAGCTGCAGGTGCTGTGCCAGACAATGTTGCAAGAACATCACCTTTAGTAACACGACCATCTTTACCAGAACCGCCTACTTGAGCTGTTGATAAATTGTTTTCAGCCATTAACTTAGCTGCTGATGGCATTGCCTTAGCGCTTGCTGCAGGTGCCGCTGCTGCTGGAGCCGCTGCTGGAGCTGCTGCTGGGGCAGGAGCTGCCGCCGCTGGAGCTGGAGCTGCTGCAGCTGGTGCTGCGGCTGCTTTAGCAGCGCTGTCGATCTTAGCAATCACTTGATCAGAAACAACAGTACCGCCATCACCAACAACGATTTCAGCCAAAACACCTGCTGAAGGAGCTGGTACTTCAAGCACTACTTTGTCTGTTTCAATTTCGATCAAGATTTCATCTTGAGCAACTGCTTCGCCCGCTTTTTTCTTCCAAGTCAACATTGTTGCTTCTGCAACTGATTCTGATAATTGTGGAACTTTGACGTCTACGATAGCCATGTTCTTTTCCCTTATTTTCTTTAGAGTATTAGTTAATGTGTTTTGTTAGTTACTTATTTAGATAGTACGAAACCTTTGAGCTTGGCAAATGCGCCATCCACCAAAGATTTTTGTTGATCTTGGTGTAAGTGTGCATAGCCACAAGCTGGAGATGCAGAAGCTGGACGACCTGAGTAACCCAATTTCTGACCTTCAGTCATGTTCTCGTGGATGTTGTGCTGGATGAAGAACCATGCACCCTGGTTTTGTGGCTCATCTTGACACCAAACAATCTCAGTTGCTTTTGGATACTTCTTCATTTCAGCAGCAAAGGCTTTGTGCGGGAATGGATATAACTGTTCCACACGAATCAATGCCACATCATCTTGTTTCTTCGCTTCACGTGCTTTAACAAGGTCGTAATAAACCTTACCTGAACACGCAACAACACGAGTTACTTTCTTAGCGTCGATCTTGTCATCTAGCTCACCGATCACAGTTCTAAATTCACCTTTTGTGAACTCAGATACTGGTGATGTAGCGTCCTTATTTCTCAACAATGACTTAGGTGTCATGATGATCAAAGGCTTACGGAACTGACGAATCATTTGACGACGCAACAAATGGAAGATTTGAGATGCTGTTGTTGGTTGAACAACTTGCATATTCATATCAGCACACAATTGCATGAAACGCTCTGGACGTGCTGATGAGTGCTCAGGGCCTTGACCTTCGTAACCGTGAGGCAACATCATCACAAGACCGTTAGCACGGCCCCACTTCACTTCACCAGATGCGATGAACTGGTCAATCACAACCTGCGCACCATTTACAAAGTCACCAAACTGAGCTTCCCAGATCGTCAATGTGTTTGGTTCAGCCGCTGCGTAACCATATTCAAAACCAAGAACCGCTTCTTCAGACAGGATTGAGTCAATCACTGTGAATGGCGCTTGGTTATCAGCAACGTGTTGCAATGGAATGTATGTACCAATGTCCCACTTTTCACGATTTTGATCATGAATCACAGCGTGACGGTGTGTAAATGTTCCGCGGCCTGAATCTTCACCTGATAAACGAATTGGATAACCACTCGCCACCAATGAAGCAAAAGCCATGTGCTCACCCATACCCCAGTCAACGTTCACCTCACCACGACCCATCGCAGCACGGTTATTTAAAACGTTATCAACTAAGTTATGTGGTTTGAAGCCTTCCGGAACTTTAGTAATGCGCTCAGCAATACGCTTCCACTCAGCCAAAGGAATGGCTGTATCTGCAGAGTCTGTCCATTTCTTATTCAAGAATGGAGACCAATCTACAGCGTGCTTACCTTTGAAATTAGAAATCACAGGATCAACAGTGTGCTTACCAGCGTCCATTGCTGAACGATAAGCCTTCACCATTTCATCACCACCACCTGCAGGCAACACGCCTTGAGCTTCTAATTTGTCAGCATACAACTTACGAGTACCTGGGTGCTGAGCAATCTTCTTGTACATCAAAGGTTGAGTCAACGCAGGTGTATCTTGTTCGTTGTGACCTAATTTACGGAAACAGATAATGTCGATCGCAACATCTTTCTTGAAAGTGTTACGGTATTCAACAGCTAATTGAGTTGCGAATACAACTGCTTCAGGATCATCACCGTTAACGTGCAATACAGGAGCCTCGATTGTTTTCAAGATATCTGTACAGTAAAGCGTAGAACGCAAGTCACGTGGGTCAGATGTTGTGAAACCGATCTGGTTATTAATCACAATATGGATTGTGCCGCCTGTGTAGTAGCCACGAACTTCAGCCATCGCTAAAGTTTCTTGCACCACACCTTGACCAGCAACAGCAGCGTCACCGTGAACCAAGATAGGCATCACTTGATCGCCAGTAGCATCGCCACGACGATCCATACGAGCACGTACTGAACCTTCAACCACTGGGTTAACGATCTCTAAGTGAGATGGGTTAAATGCCAATGACAAGTGAACAGGACCGCCAGGAGTTGTAACGTCGCTTGAGAAACCTTGGTGATACTTCACGTCACCAGCAGGTAAATCTTCTGGAGCTGTGTGATCAAACTCAGCGAACAAGTCCTTAGGCATCTTGCCTAAAGTGTTTACCAATACGTTCAAGCGACCGCGGTGAGCCATACCGATCACAATTTCTTGCACACCAGCAGTACCAGCAACACGAATCACTTCATCCATAGAAGCGATGAAACTTTCACCACCTTCTAATGAGAAACGTTTTTGACCAACATACTTAGTATGCAAATAACGCTCTAAGCCTTCACCAGCAGTTAAACGCTCTAAAACTTGCTTTTTCTTTTCAGGCGTAAAGGATGGTGTTGAACGTGCAGACTCAAGCTTCTCTTGCCACCAACGCTTAAGGTTCTGGTCAGTGATGTACATGAACTCAGCGCCAATCGTGCCTGAGTATGTTTGACGCAAATTCTGTAGCAACTCGCGCAAAGTCATATTGTCTTTGCCGAAGAATGTGTTGCTTGTATTAAATACGATATCCATATCAGCATCACCCAAGCCATAGAAGGCTGGATCAAGCTCAGGAATATTTGGGCGCTCAGTGCGCTTCAATGGGTCTAAATCAGCCCAACGGTTACCAACATTTCGGTGAGCAGCAATTAATTGCTGAACAGCCACACGCTTACGACCTAACTCAGAATCAGCAGAATCATTGATCACACGGATTGGGCCTTGCTTTGCACGCTCGGCAAAAGCATTCACCACAGGTGCGTGAGGAACATCGTGCTTCGTTGATCCATCAACAGCTGGAACTAATTGAACGTTATCGAAATACTCGCGCCAATAGTCTGAAACAGAAGCCGGGTTTTGGAGATAGGATTCGTAGAGTTCTTCTACGTAAGGGGCGTTTCCGCCAAAGAGATAAGAACTACCTCTGTAGGACTGCATCATATTGCTCACCTTTCATCGGGTATCCCGAATTTGTAGTGGGTTAAGACCTTCCGCGACACGGCTTGACCGGTTAGCGGATTGCGAACTAGTTGTAACTGCAACGGAAGGATTTCCGCAATCAAGAGTTTACACCTCTAAGCCCCTAATTGCCTTACTTTTTTACTGAATAACACTGTAAACCTTAGCTCTGAGCTAAACAGTTAGGTCTTTCCCCTAAGAAAATAAGGGGTTTAAGCAAGTATCTTGTAAGAAATTTCCTACAAGAAAATCAGAAATGTCTGATATTCAAAAGATGAAATCCTATCTACGATTTAATTTCCTTGAATAACGTAATAGGAATTACTGATGAAAATCAAAAATCTAGAAAATCCTAAGGATTTCTTGAGTACCCGCCAAAGTGCGCGGCATCTTCAGGTATCACTGGGTACCGTCCAAAAGATGGTTGAAACTGGCGAATTATTGGCCTGGAAAACCCAGGGCGGTCACCGCCGGATCTTAATGTCTTCTTTAGAGCAATTACTAAAAAGAAGGCGCTTGGGCATCCGTCAACGTTGCGGAGAGCAGTTTCTGCTCCTAGCGGTTTTAAGGCGCAGCGATAGCTTCGAAGCCTTTAAAAGCTTTACCTCGCCATGGAAGTCCGAGGTAGATCTGCATTTATGTGCTGACACCCTTGAGGCCCTGATGCAATCAGTGTCACTGGCGCCCGATGTGATTTACTTAGATGCAGGCATATCACCGGTTGAACAGGTTCATTTACTGCATTATCTCAGCAGGAATACTCATACTAAAAATATTCCAATATTGGTAGAAAGTGCATTTTTGAAAATACATCCTCAAGTACTCAAGAGCTCATCGGATGCCCAAGGAGATATCAAGCTAAAACCTGGCAGAAAACCATCTCATAATCCAATGATTCGGTCATACCAACAAGAGCATTTAATCGCCGAAGATGGCACTGTTAATCTGAAATTTTCAGAAAAGATGGAGAATCTTATTCTAGATTGCATGGCCAAGAAATGCGAAAGGACCTGATTAACAGGCCCTTTTTCAAACTAGTTAGTCAATTAACTATTATTAGATAGCAAATCGACTACGGTCTTGTCCTTCGATCCATTTAGGAGCCTTACCGCGACCAGTCCAGGTTTCACCTGTATTTGGGTTGCGGTATTTTGCTGCCACTTTACCGCCTCGTGAACCAGCTGGTCCCTTACGGTTAAATACGTCTGAAGCACTCAAGTTATATTGCTCAATAATTGCCTTAGCCTTAGCAACACCCTCTGCTTTTTCACGTGCTTTAGCTTCTAGAATTTGCTTTTCTAAAGCTTCTTTTTGCGCTAATAATTCTTGATACGTAGCCATTTATTCTCCGTTTGATTATTGTAATCGTGCATTAAGTTTATATTAATTAAGATTATTTCATCTCAACAATCTTAATTATATACACATAATATAGATTAATTAATAACCTAGTAAATAAATGTTATTAAAGCTTATATTAAATATGGTACTTTTATAGTTAATTACTCTTGGGTAAATAGCTACTTTAAATTAATTATTAATAGTATAAATAAGACAATTACCAGAATTAACCTCCTGGGCTAGCCGGCACCACTCTCCACCCCTCTTGGCAAGTTTGCACATAAGGATAGTAAGTTTGACTAGATTGGCAGTAGTACCAAACTGGGGGTAAGTTTTGTGCCAATAAAGGCTGAGGAGGTGGTGGCGTCACGATGATCGGCGCCCTTTGAACAAAAACCGGTTCAGAATAAACAACCCTGGGCTGAGTCATTGAGTAGACAACTAGGCCACCCACTAGCGCCGGAACAACCCAATGACCCGAGCTGCGGTGCTGATAATGACCATGATGATGTCTGCCACCAGCAAACACATTGCCAGACACCAATACCCCGATCAAAACAAAGCTACTGAGAACTTTCTTGAAACTGGACATATCAACTCCTTCATAGTTAAGCCTATAACGAGCCGGCCTTTTGTTGGGTTGACACGTAAAAGACAGATAAGGGTTAATTTGTTCCAGCAACTTCCTTAGTTTGAGAGTATTTAATCAATCAATAATTGATCTGCTTTACCTGAAGTGATGATGCGAGCAATCGCACTCATGACTTCTTTTTCTTTACCTTTAAAGCCATGTTCAGTTTGAGCTCTGCACGCAGCACCAGTAAAACCGCTGCCACCAACAACAGTTACCAATGGAATTTGATATTTATCTGAGATAGATTTGGCACCAGAATAGGTGGTGATATGACATGGATCATCACGATGATGAATGAACACCTGTGGAATATTTAACTTTTTATAGTCAAAGTCACCCAGCTCTCGATAAGAATTTCTACCATATGGTTCAGTGATTGAAGCCGTATGAATTGCCCCAGCATAAATATTGGCCTCATGCGTAGGCATAAAAGCAGAAGATACAGTTCCCATGCTGGTTCCCACCAACCAAACTTGATCAATACTTGGCAGTTGCTTCTTCGCTTCTTGAATTAATTTCAAAACATCCTGATGGCGCTTTAATGATGACTGATAAGAGCTTGAACAATATTCACCACTATCAGAACGGCAATCCACAATTAATGAAGCAACAGAATCATTAACTAGATATCTTCTGGCTCTGATTAAAAAGTTACCGGACAACTGAGAGGAAGTCATCACCGAACCCTCAACAACTGGCCTAACAACAGATGGATGCCCAGGCAAGATAACAGCTAATCGCGTAGGCTTTTTACTGCCGACCTTAAGAGATAAAACACCCTCTTGCTTGACTCCGCTACCCAGATCAACGGATATCAATTGTTCATGCAAACCCTCTGCATGAACAGGAATAGATTGCGCAAAGATACTTGATGTTAGCGAGAGGAAAACTATTAGAAAGAGGGTTTTCATGATGAGCTCACCAGTTAGATTGGTCGGGGCGAGAGGATTTGAACCTCCGACCACTTGCACCCCATGCAAGTACGCTACCAGGCTGCGCTACGCCCCGACAGAAATTGAAAAGGATTGTATCAACTAGATAGGATGCGAAGTACAGCTTCTAACTCATCACGGATAGATGCATCACCATTGCTTGGTGCACTGACTTCACCCAAGCGAGTTCTAGCACCGCTGATAGTGAAACCTTCTTCATAAAGAAGTTCACGGATTCTACGAATCAGTACAACTTCATGATGTTGGTAGTAACGACGGTTACCACGGCGCTTTTGCGGCTTGAGCTGATTAAATTCTTGTTCCCAGTAACGTAGGACGTGGGGCTTTACATCACAAAGCTCGCCCACCTCACCAATCGTGAAATAACGTTTCGCAGGAATTGGAGGGAGGGATTCCCCGGCAATCATGCCGTTACCATTCTTTTCCATAAATGAAACTCGTTAGAGCTTTGGATCGACCTTGTCTTTCAGCTTTTGGCTTGCGTGGAATGTGACCACACGTCTTGCTGAAATAGGTACTAACTCGCCAGTCTTTGGGTTACGACCAGGTCTTGCTGATTTTTCGCGCAATTGGAAATTGCCGAAACCAGAAATTTTTACATCAACTCCAGAATCCAAAGAAGCACTGACCGTTTCAAAAAATGAATCGATCAAATCTTTTGCCTCACGCTTATTAAGACCTACTTGGTCAAATAAGGCGTCTGACAATTCTGCTTTAGTAATCGTGCCCGCTTCACTCATATCAGGTCTCCGCTTTTCTTTAGATTCTTAGTATTGCTTAATTTGCTTCAATTAACGAATTCTAGCTTGGCATTTTACGCTCATCGCGTCAAGCAGGCTAGAAATCACCGGTTCAATCTGTGCGTCTTGTAATGTACCTGATTCATCTGACAAAGTAATACGGAATGCCAAACTCTTCTCATTCGCAGCCATACCACCCATGCGACCCTCTGAAGGTTTGAATTCGTCAAACAAATCAATTTTCTTAATTAGTGGCTGTTTTGATGACTTCATTGCATCAATTAACTGCGCAGCAGTCACAGATTGCTGCACCACAACAGCTAAGTCACGAGTCACCGCTGGGAACTTGCTGATATTGCCAATGCTTGGCAAACCAACTTCCTGGATCAAAGCCCAATCAATTTCAAAAACAACTGGAGCTCCTGGCAAAGCATATTCTTGCTGCCAACGTGGATGTAACTCGCCCACAAAACCTAATGAAATCTCTTTGCCACGCTTTTTAATCGTTAACTCAGCGCTACGGCCAGGGTGTAATGCAGGATGAACTAATGCTTTGGCTTTAATTTCTAATGGGGCTAGCAATGCTTCCACATCACCTTTCACATCAAAGAAATCAACTGGACGGTTAGCCATACCCCACTGCTCAGGAGTTGCTGAGCCATAAGCCAAACCAGCTACGCGAACAGGCTGATCGTAACCAGCAATGCTTAACTCGCCAACCTGAGCATCAGGATTACGCAAAAATACTCTGCCCACTTCAAATAGACGAACGCGACTGGCTTTGCGATTTAAATTTTGACGCAAGTTTTGCACCAAACCACCAATCAAATTGCTACGCATCACAGACAATTGGCTAGCGATTGGGTTCAAGACTTTAATTGGATTGGTGTTGCCAGCTAACTGCGCCTCAGTATCCGCATCAATAAATCCGAAGTTCATTACTTCTTGATAGGATCTTGCAGCAATCGCATGACGTAAACCATGAATCCCACGCTTAGCTTCTTGAGTACCCAACATACGCTGAGCAGCAACCGGAGGGTTCGCTGGAATGTTTTCAAAGCCGTAGAGTCTTGCTACTTCTTCAATCAAGTCTTCTTCGATTTCGATATCAAAACGATAGCTAGGTGCATTAACAACAAATGCCTCATCACCTTCACGTTGATACGTTAAACCAATACGATCAAATAAAGATGCAATCATGTCCGCCGTTAACGGGATACCAATCACGCGCACAGCTCTAGCAACACGCAAACGAACTGCCTTACGCTCTGGCAACTGGATTACTTGATCATCGACTGGTGCTAATTGACCGCCACAGATTTGTGTAATCAAACCAGAGAGTAGCTCTAAGGCCTGAACTGTCGCAGCAGGATCTACACCACGCTCAAAACGATGGGCTGCTTCGGTTGAAAAGTTGAATCTTCTTGCACGACCCTGAATAGCACTTGGCCACCAGAAAGCAGATTCAACATAAATATCTTGTGTATCTAAAGTCACAGAAGTTGGATTGCCGCCCATGATGCCAGCAATACTTTCTAGACCTTGCTCATCAGCAATCACACCCACTTGCTGACCATTTAAAGGTGCTACAGAAACTGTTTGGCCGTTTAATAGTTCTAGCTGCTCGCCCTCACGACCCCAACGAACTGTTAAACCACCTTTTAATTTTTGCAAATCAAACACATGTGTTGGTTGGCCCATAGCCAACATCACATAGTTAGAAATATCGACCAATGCTGAAATACTTCTTTGGCCAGCACCTTCTAGACAGCGCACCATCCAGTCAGGTGTTTTTGCTTTAGCGTTAACACCTTTAATCACTCGGCCTGCAAAGCGTCCGCATAGATCTGACGCTTCAACCTTAACCGCTACTTTGTCATTAATAGTAGTCGCTTGAGTTTCAATTGGAGGTACACATAATTTAGCGCCAGTAATAGCAGCTACTTCACGGGCAACGCCAAGGATAGATAAGCAATCTGCTTTATTCGGTGTGAGCTTGATAACAAAAATAGTGTCATCAAGTTTTAAATATTCACGAATGTTTTGACCAATCGGAGCATCAAGCGGTAACTCCATAATGCCGTCGGCTTCTTGAGGAACGCCTAGCTCATTACCTGAACACAACATACCTTGTGATTCAACGCCACGCAATTTACCTAGCTTGATTGCAAATGGTTTACCGCCCTCTTCTGAAGGTGGCAACTGTGCACCAACCAAAGCGCAAGGAATCTTAATACCCACGCGAGCATTTGGAGCACCACAAACAATTTGTAAAACTTCTCCGCCAGCATTTACTTTACAAACGCGTAAACGATCAGCATCAGGATGTTGGGTGGCTTCTAGAATTTCAGCAACCACAACTTCTGTAAATGGCGGAGCTAAAGGACGTGTCTCTTCAACTTCAAGACCAGCCATTGTTAAAGCATGCGATAACTCTTCGGTCGTTAAATTAGGATTAACGTACTGTCTGAGCCATGATTCTGAAAATTGCATAGTATTTGCTCAGTCTGAATTAAGCTGGAAATTGAGATAAGAAACGAATGTCGTTTTCAAAGAACAAACGCAAATCATCAATGCCATAACGCAACATAGTTAAGCGCTCTAAACCAGAACCAAACGCAAAACCAATATAACGCTCAGGGTCTAAACCCATATTACGAAGTACAGTCGGATGAACCTGACCTGCACCAGAAATTTCTAACCAACGGCCCGCTAATTTTCCAGAGCCAAAGGCCATATCAATTTCAGCAGATGGTTCTGTGAACGGGAAATAAGAAGGACGGAAACGAACCTGAATAGCATCCGTTTCAAAGAAAGTTCTTAAGAAATCTGTGTAAACACCTTTGAGGTCTGCAAAAGAAACATTCTCTGCAATCCACAAACCTTCAACCTGATTAAACATTGGTGAATGCGTAGCGTCACTATCTACACGATAGGTACGACCCGGTGCAATCACTTTAATCGGAGGCATCACAGCATCTTTGGCGTGACGGGCTACATGTGCACTGGCATAACGAACCTGCATTGGGCTGGTATGCGTACGCAACAATAGTGGTTTATTTTGTTCATCAACACCTTCAACATAGAAGGTATCTTGCATCGATCTTGCCGGATGATTTTCTGGGCTATTGAGTGCCGTGAAATTGAACCAATCGTTTTCAATTTCTGGACCATCAGCTACATCAAATCCGATAGATCTAAAGATTTGTTCAACTCGCTCCCAACTGCGCATCACAGGATGCAAACTGCCAACATCTTGACCGCGACCTGGTAAGGTCACATCAATGGCTTCTGCACTTAAACGAGCTTGGAGAACGGCATCCGCTAAAGCTTGACGACGCTCATTGAGCGCAGCTTCTACAGCAGCTTTAACTTGATTGATTTGTGCACCGGCGGCTTTACGAGCTTCAGGCTCTAACGCACCTAGCGATTTAAGACGCTCTGTGAGTAATCCGGATTTACCGAGGTAACGTGCCTTGGCGTCTTCGAGGGCCGCCGAATCGGCGGCACCATCGAAGTCCCGCTTGGCATCCTCGACAACTTGGTCGAGTGAAACCATATGCGGGCCCTACTTACGCAGCTACTACTGTTTTGATACGAGCGACTAAAGCAGCAAAAGCTGGCTTGTCGTTGATCGCCATGTCAGATAGAACCTTACGGTCTAACTCAACACCAGATCTCTTCATACCATTCATGAATACGCTGTATGTAACATCGTATTGACGAACAGCAGCATTGATACGTGCAATCCACAAAGCACGGAATACGCGCTTCTTATTGCGACGGTCGCGGTAGGCATATTGACCTGCACGCATAACCGCTTGTTTAGCAATACGGAATACATTCTTACGACGGCCACGGTAACCTTTGGCAGCATCGATAACTTTTTTATGACGGGCTCTAGCTGTAACCCCGCGTTTGACTCTTGGCATGTAATTCTCCTATTCGTCTGAGGTTAAGCGTAAGGCATCATTGTGCGTACTGATTTCACATCTGAATCATGTACAGCAACTGCACCGCGAAGGTGACGTTTGTTCTTTGTCGTCTTCTTGGTAAGGATATGGCGCTTGAACGCTTGACCACGTTTGATAGAACCGCTTGCGCGAACTCTAAAACGCTTAGCTGCACCGCTTTTCGTTTTCATCTTGGGCATAACTGCTCCCTTTTCACTCATTTGTACGACTTAGGTGGCAATCGACGATTGCGCTTCTATTACCCAGACATACTTCTTAATAAGACTTTCGTCTTTCTCCGGTCAAATTTACATCTGCCGGGTTACTACCAATCACTGTTACCAGTAATTATTTCTTCTTGATGGGGGAGAGAACCATCACCATCTGGCGCCCCTCCATCTTTGGAAACTGCTCAACAGAACCATACGGCTCTAGATCAGCTTTCAATCGTTCTAACATGCGCACACCAATCTCTTGGTGGGCTAATTCTCTACCTCGGAAACGCAAGGTGATTTTTGTTTTATCACCTTCTTCTAAGAACTTCGTTAGATTGCGCAACTTCACGTTGTAGTCACCGTCATCAGTACCAGGGCGGAATTTAACTTCCTTCACCTGAATGACCTTTTGCTTTAACTTTGCTTCGTGAGCTTTCTTAGCTTCTTGGTATTTGAATTTGCCGTAATCCATCACACGACAAACTGGAGGTTCTGCCGTAGGGGCAATCTCAACCAAATCTAATTCACTCTCTTCCGCCAACCTTAAAGCATCAGGTAGTTTTACAACACCTAACGGTTCACTGTCGTTGCCAATCAATCGTACCTCGGAGGCAGTAATTTCCCGATTGATACGATGCGTTTTCTCAGTAGCTATTTCGCGTTTCCTTTAAAAATTTTTCACAAAACCCTACACACCTCAGGCTAGCTGGGGTCCGACCTTCTGGGAAACATCCTGTTGGAGTCGGGCAATGAAGTCGTCGATCGGCATAACACCTAAATCAACACCACCTCTGGCGCGTACGGCCACCGCATTTGCTTCACACTCTTTATCACCGACAACCAGTAGATAAGGAATCTTTTGCATTGCGTGCTCACGGATTTTAAACGTTATTTTCTCGTTCCGCAAATCAGACTCAGCCCTAAATCCTTGTTTTTTGAGGATTTGCTGAACTTTTTCGGCGTATTCCGCTGAATTTCCTGAAATATTCATGATTATGCACTGAGTTGGTGCAAGCCAAGTTGGCATCGCGCCAGCATGGTTTTCGATCAAAATACCGATAAATCGTTCCAAAGAACCCACAATGGCTCGGTGCAACATCACTGGAACTTTACGATCGTTATCTGCAGAAACGTATTCAGCACCCAAGCGTAAAGGCATTGAAAAGTCGACTTGCATCGTGCCGCACTGCCATGAACGACCAATTGAATCCTTCAAGTGGTATTCAATCTTTGGACCGTAGAAGGCGCCCTCACCAGGCAACTCTTCCCATTCTTGATTGGATGCTTTCAAAGCGGCTCTTAGAGCATCTTCAGCTTTATCCCAAATAGCGTCATCGCCCACACGTTTAGCAGGACGCAAAGCCAGCTTGACTGCTACTTCTGTAAAACCAAAATCGTTATAAACCTCACGGACTGCTTTATCAAAAGCGGCCACTTCAGATTGGATCTGATCTTCTGTGCAGAAAATATGACCATCATCCTGAGTGAAACCACGCACACGCATTAAGCCGTGCAAAGCACCTGATGATTCATTGCGGTGACACTGACCAAATTCACCAAAACGCAAAGGGAGTTCGCGGTAGCTATGTAAACCAGCGTTATAAATCTGAACATGTCCTGGGCAGTTCATCGGCTTAAGAGCATAAGCACGGTTCTCTGACTCCGTTGTGAACATATTGTCTTTGTAGTTTTCCCAGTGACCTGACTTTTCCCACAAAGCGCGATCCAAAATTTGAGGCGCTTTCACTTCTTGGTAACCGTTGTCTTGGTACACGCGACGCATGTACTGCTCCACTTGCTGCCAAATGGTCCAACCCTTTGGATGCCAGAAAATTAAGCCAGGAGCTTCTTCTTGGAAGTGGAATAGATCTAACTGTTTACCTAATTTACGATGATCACGCTTCTCCGCTTCTTCAAGCATATGGAGATAAGCTTCTTGATCTTCTTTCTTCGTCCAAGCCGTACCGTAGATACGTTGGAGCATTTCGTTATTGCTGTCACCACGCCAGTAAGCGCCGGCAACTTTCATCAACTTGAAAACTTTCAACTTGCCGGTTGATGGTACGTGCGGTCCGCGGCACAAATCAGTAAAGCTACCTTCTGAATACAAAGACACATCTTCACCAGCAGGAATGCTGCCAATTAACTCTGCTTTGTAGTGCTCGCCTAAACCTTTGAAGAATTCAATGGCTTCATCACGAGGAACAACACGACGCTCAACCTTCTCGTCTTTCTTAGCCAATTCAGCCATGCGCTTTTCAATCGCAGCCAAATCTTCTGGCGTAAATGGACGGCTATAAGAAAAGTCATAGTAAAAACCAGACTCAATCACAGGACCGATGGTTACCTGAGCTTCTGGGTAGAGTTCTTTAACGGCATAGGCCAATAAGTGAGCAGTTGAATGGCGAACCACTTCAAGACCCTCAGGGTCTTTATCTGTCACGATAGCTAAATTGATATCTGAATTGATTAAGTAGCTGGTATCAACCAACTGACCATTGACCTTACCAGCCAAAGCAGCTTTAGCTAAACCAGCACCAATGCTTTGTGCCACTTCAGAAACGGTCAAGGGAGCGGGATACTCACGCTTCGATCCATCAGGTAATGTGACAACAACCATATCAACTCCAAAAAAATCGGCGCGGCGCTCTGGGATCTTTTTGGAACCTAGGGCTTTCCGCGCCTATATATTTACATCTAATTCGTTGGTAGGCTCGATTGGAATCGAACCAACGACCTCTACCATGTCAAGGTAGCGCTCTAACCAACTGAGCTACGAGCCTATTGAATCCATAAGTTTATCACTTGTTGGCTACTTTCTTCTTGCTTCAGTAACCCCTGAAACATCTAATAAAGCCGTGATCGCAGTTTGCAGGCCATCAGTCGATGGAATTTCAATCGTGAACTGCATGCTAGCCAAGCCCTTACGTGATTGCGTCTTCACCCCGGTGACATTGATCTTTAAGCGAGAAAACACTTCTGATATATCGCGCAACAAGCCCTGACGATCAATTGCCATCAAAGCAATATCCACTGGGAATAAAGCCTTTCCTGAAGATCCACCAGGCACACCCCACTCAGTTAAGACCACTCGCTCAGGAGCTCTAGCCAGTAATTGTTTAAAAGTACTGCAATCTTCTCGATGGATCGAGACGCCTCGGCCACGAGTAACAAATCCTCGAATGCCATCTGGAGGAACAGGACGACAGCATCTTGAGAGTTGCGTCATTAATGAATCAACGCCTACTACCAGGACATCCCCATGACTAGCCTTAGCCTTACTTTTACGCAAAATGATATCCGGCAAGTCTGGTTTGGCTGGCTCAACAACCGGAGCTTCCTCTTTGTCACCTTCTTGCTCTGCTTGTTGCGCAGCAAACCAGGCCTTCACTTTGCTTCTAGCGCGATGGGTTGCTAAATAACCACGCTCGATATTGAGCCAATCAAGTGATGGACCACCCAATTTGACAGAAATAATTTCAACAGTCTGGCCATTTTTAAGACGTGTATCTAAGGGCACCATCGCGCCATCAACACGAGCACCACGACAACGATGACCCAAATCGGTATGCACAGAGTAGGCAAAATCAATCGGGGTGGCTCCTTGTTGCAAAGGTATGACCTGACCTAATGGCGTGAGGACATAGATTTGATCATCCAGCTCTTGGCCCTTTAATTGATCCCAAGCATCTTCTTTCCATGCGATTAGCTGGCGCGCCCAAGCAATGCGCTGATCGTATTCAGCCTTAGCACTCACCGTGCCTGAATAACCTTGCTTGCCCGCTTCTTTATAACGCCAATGAGCGGCTACGCCGTACTCAGCCTGCTTATGCATCTCATGGGTTCTTACTTGTACCTCAAATGAAATTCCATCGGCATCCATCACAACCGTGTGGAGTGATTGGTAACCGTTCGGTTTAGGTCTGGCAATGTAATCGTCAAACTCTTTAGGGATGGGCTGCCACACATGATGAACAATCCCCAAAGCAGCGTAGCAATCTTTAAGATCATTGAGCAAAATTCTAAAAGCTCTAACGTCATAGAGCTGGGCAAAGTCTAAGGCTTTGCCTTGCATCTTTTTCCAGATACTGTAGATGTGTTTTGGTCGGCCCTGCACCTCTGCCGAAATACCAGCATCCTTGAGTTCTTTTTCTAAACGCTCAATGATGTTCTCAACAAAACCTTCACGCTCAATACGTTTTGAATCGAGCAATTTGGCAATTTGTTTATAAGTGTCAGGCGCCAAACATCTAAACGCCAAATCTTCCATCTCCCACTTGAGCTGCCAAATACCAAGTCGATTAGCCAAGGCTGCATCGACATCCAAGATGTCTTGTGCCCAAGATGGTTTGGTGTCAATGCGCTGCGAAGTGACCCAACGAAGGGTTTGTACAACTGACGCCAAATGCAACAACACGACTCGCAAATCATGTGCAAATGCCAAAAGCATTTTTCGAAGTACTTCTACTTGAGCTTGTGCACTTTGACCCAATTGATTCGATGACTGTCTAGCAATCTTCACTTGCGCAGCTTTCAAGCCGCGATAGCCAATAATTAATTGCGCAACCTCTTGGCCCAATTGTTTTTCAAGAGCCTCTTTACTAAGTTCTGAATCCAGATGGGCTGCAGCCTGGCAGCTAGCCTCATCCAACTTGAGAGACAGCAGAATCTCTTGCACACCTAAAGCTTGTGCGTGCGGGTCTTCACCAAATAAGAAGTCTGAATTAACTAAAGAACTCACGAGCTAAAGCCACCTGCTCTGGGGTAATAAATGCTGGCGCATGACCAACACCTGGGATCTCAATACTTCTAGCGCGAGGATTTCTGCGAGACATCTCACTCACTGTTTTTGCTGATAGCAAATCAGATTCTGAGCCACGCACAACCAACATGTCTGCCTGAATCGCTTCATAAGCTTTCCAAGTCATCATCTCGCCCATCGCTGCAGTAGCCATATTGAGAGCTGCAAATGGTTTAGAGATATCAGGATCGTAATGAACAACCCACTCATCACCGTCTTTGATTAAATGAGGACCGTTGTACTCTTTCCACTGCTCTGGGGTGAAATCACCAAAAGGAGCACAAATACGATTTAAGTAAATCAAACCTTCTTTTTTGCTGGAGAAGCGGAAAGGCTTGCCAACGTAATCACCCAAACGTTTCAATGCTGCTGATTCAATCTTCGGGCCCACATCATTAAGAATCATGCGACGTATCGGTGAGTGATCTTGGCTTGCTAAGAAGATACCAATTAAGCCACCCATCGATGTACCGAACCAATCTACTTTCTCAACACCCAAGCGCGCAACTAAAGTCACCATATCTGCCACATATTGCGGCAAACCATAGAGCATCGGGTTGTCTAACCAATCAGAATCGCCGCGACCCACGACGTCAGGACATATCACTCGATAACGATCACTCATCGCTTTTGCAAGCACGTTGAAGTCACTGCCGCGGCGAGTTAAACCGTGTACACAAATGAGTACGTTTTGATTATTCGGATCACCCCACTCATGGTAGGCCATCTGATGCAGACCAGAAGTACTGGCGCACTGTACATAATGAGTTCTAGAAAGTGGGTCTTCCAGTGTGAGAACTTCTTCAACCGGAATGGGATAACTCAGTTCTGAGGAACTTGATAGAGAACTAGAAACTGATGAAGAAACAGACGCCTCCATCGAGACATCTGTTTTGAGTCCGACTAAACGCTTAAGAAGATTCTTAACGCCTTCAAGCATTATTGAGCAGTCCAACCACCGTCCATGTTCCAAGCCACGCCACGGATCTGAGTAGCAGCTGGACTACAGAAGAATACGGCCAATGCAGCCAATTGTTCAGGAGTAACAAATTCACCTGAAGGTTGCTTTTCTGAAAGTAATAATTTTTTAGCTTCTTCATTGCTCACTTTATCTTTTTCAGCACGCGCATCTACTTGCTTCTGCACTAATGGTGTTAACACCCAACCTGGGCAGATTGCGTTACACGTCACACCAGTTTGCGCTGTTTCTAAAGCTGTTACTTTTGTGAAACCAACAATGCCATGCTTAGCAGCAACATAAGCTGATTTTTGAGCTGAAGCTACCAAGCCATGCACAGAGGCCAAGTTAATAATGCGACCCCAATTGCGTTGCTTCATACCAGGCAAAGCCAAACGCGTTGTATGGAATGCAGAAGTTAAGTTGATCGCAATGATGGCATCCCAACGATCTGCCGGGAAGTCTTCAATGTTGGCCACATGCTGAATACCTGCGTTGTTCACCAAAATGTCTACAGCACCAAAACGTTTTTCAGCAGCTTGCATCATGGCCTCAATCTCAGCAGGCTTACTCATATCAGCACCGTGATAATCGACTTCAACACCTAAAGCTTTCACTTGCGCAATCGCTGCGTCTTTTTCTCCAAAGCCATTCATCATGATGTTGGCACCCTGCTCTGCCAATGCAATCGCAATACCTAAGCCAATACCGCTTGTTGAGCCAGTCACTAAAGCGGTTTTACCTTTCAACATACTCATAACAAATTACTCCAAGAATGGTTAACTGATTTTTAAAACTATTTAATTATTTAAATTGATTAATCTACTTTACTAGCTAATGGCTCAGCTAGGCATTTCTGGCTGTAAGGTCACATGATCAATGTCATGTTTTTCTCTCAGCATCTTATTAATTCTTTCCAAGGTGATAGGCCAATCTTGCAGATCTCTCACCTCAACATGGCCAATCAAAGCGGGATGCCCTGGTGTCATTTCCCAAACATGAAGATCATGCACAGAGAGAACCCCTGGGACTTTTGCCAGATCTTGACCTACCAAAATGTAATCAATATTGTGTGGCACCCCTTCCATAAGGAAGTGATAAGACTCTCTTAAAACATCTGCTGTAGAACGCAAAACCAAGAAACAAACAAATAAAGAGAGGATCGGATCAATTTGCATCCAGCCGGTGTACTGAATCACGACACCAGCAATCAATGCTGCAACTGAACCCAACAAGTCACCCATGACGTGAACTAAAGCAGCTTTGGTGTTAACACTTTTCTTATCTCTAGATAAAACCCAAGCCACTACCAAGTTAATGATCAAGCCAATGATGGCAACAATGGTGACCGTTTGACCTTGAACTTCATGGGGATCTTTAAATCTGGTCAAAGCTTCATAAGCAATCCAAACTACCAAAAGCAACATCGCTAAACCGTTGATGAATGCCGCCAATGATTCTGCGCGACCAAAGCCAAATGAATGCTTAGCTGAAGGTGGTCGCTTGGCAATGATTTGAGCCAGGAGCGCCAAACCTAATGCTGCCGCATCAGTCACCATATGTCCGGCATCAGAAATAAGAGCTAGAGAGTTAGACCAAAAGCCGGCAACAACTTCAATACCAGCAAAAGTAAAAGTGAGCAGTAAAGCAATCAATAAGATAGCTTTACTGTGATCCTCTCGAAAGTGAAGATGTTGTGCATCACCCTTCTTGTGAGCGTGTAAATGTGTAGAAGGGTGTGCCTTAGTCATTCAATCCTCAGTGAGTAGATACTCAAACAGCGCTGGTATCTAGTTTGCAACCTGTTTTAGAAATAACTTCTTCTTTAGTCACACCAGGAGCTAACTCGACTAACTTCATACCTGTTGGGGTCACATCCATCACAGCCAAATCAGTAATGATGCGGCTGACGACACCAACACCTGTTAATGGCAGATTACATTTCGGCAAAATCTTGATGTCTTCAGTGCCATCTTTTTTCTTGGCCACATGTTCCATCAAAACAACCACATGCTTAACACCAGCCACCAAGTCCATGGCGCCGCCCATACCTTTAACCATCTTGCCTGGGATCATCCAGTTCGCCAAGTCACCAAATTCGCTAACTTGCATCGCGCCCAAGATCGCAATATTGATCTTGCCGCCACGGATCATGCCAAATGAATCTGCTGAAGAAAAAATAGCAGAGCCAGGCAAAGTTGTAATTGTTTGTTTACCCGCATTGATTAAGTCAGCATCTACTTTGTCATCTGTTGGGAATGGACCAATACCCAATAGACCATTTTCAGATTGAAGCCAAACTTCAATGTCAGCAGGCACATGATTAGCTACCAAAGTTGGTAAGCCAATGCCTAAGTTAACGTAGTAACCATCTTTTAATTCTTTTGCTGCACGAGCAGCCATCTCGTCACGATTCCATGCCATGATTCTTGCTCCTTAAGCCTTAGTAACAGTGCGCTGCTCGATGCGCTTTTCTGGGTTCTTGTTCAATACGATTCTGTGGACATAAATACTTGGCGTATGAACATCAGCTGGTTCAAAGGTACCGTTCTCAACGATCTCTTCAACTTCCACCACTGTTAACTTACCTGCCATGGCACACATAGGATTGAAGTTTCTGGCTGTGTGGCGATAAACCAAATTGCCAGCCTTGTCTGCTTTCCATGCTTTTACGAGAGCAATATCTGCTACCAAAGAACGTTCCATGACGTATTTTTCGCCATCGAACTCACGAATCTCTTTACCTTCAGCAACAATCGTACCCACACCAGTTTTAGTGAAGAAGGCAGGAATGCCACAGCCACCTGCACGTAGCTTTTCAGCCAAAGTACCTTGAGGCGTGAATTCCAATTCCAACTCACCTGCTAAGTACTGGCGTTCGAATTCTTTGTTTTCTCCAACATATGAAGAAATCATTTTTTTAATTTGACGTGTTTCTAATAATTGACCCAAGCCAAAACCATCAACACCTGCGTTGTTAGAAATAGCTGTTAGGTTCTTTGCGCCGGTATCACGCAAAGCTGCAATCAAGGCTTCTGGAATGCCACACAGACCAAAACCGCCCACGGCAAGCGTTTGCCCATCTTTAATAATGTCAGCCAAGGCTTCCTTCGCTGAACCAAAAACCTTATTCATCAACAACTCCCAATTGAATTAAACCAATACCGAAATCTTTTAATCGCTTTGCAACAAGCCCATTTATATAAGCAATCTATATGCCAAAGATTACTTATATAACATCGACTTGACGGAAAGTTGACATAAAAAGCGAGCTCAACTGGTATTTCACTCAAGAAAACCAGAAAATCATTAAACTTCAATACCTTATATTAAATTTTCATAAAGAAAATAAATAAAGTAATTAGAATTAAAGCCTTGCTTTCTAGTAGCTTAGCTTATTTTAGGAATACCCCATGAATACCGCCCCAGAAATTCTGTCCCAATTTGGCCCAAGAGAGTCTATGGACTACGACGTTGTTGTCGTGGGTGGTGGTCCAGCTGGTCTATCAGCGGCTATCCGCTTAAAGCAGTTGGCAGCTGAAAAAGGCCAAGATATTTCTGTATGCGTGCTCGAAAAAGGTTCAGAAGTGGGTGCACATATCCTTTCTGGTGCAGTGATGGACCCGATCGGTATTAATGAGCTCATCCCGAATTGGAAAGAAAAAGGCGCACCACTCAATACAGCAGTGACTGAAGATCGCTTCATGTTTTTAACAGAAAAGAAGTCTTTGACAACTCCAAACTGGATGTTGCCTGCTTGTTTTCAAAATCATGGCAACTATATTGTTAGCTTGTCTAACTTCACTCGCTGGTTGGGAACTGAGGCAGAAAATTTAGGCGTTGAAATTTTCCCGGGCTTCCCTGCTTCTGAAATAATTTATGGCGATCAAGGCGAAGTTCTTGGTGTGAGTACTGGTAACTTAGGCGTTGGCAAAGATGGCCAAGCTACCGATCAGTTCCAACTAGGCATGGAACTACGCGCCAAATACACTTTGTTTGCTGAAGGTTCTCGCGGCCATTTAGGCAAACAATTAATTACTAAATATTCTTTAGATGCCAATTGTGATCCGCAAAGCTATGGCATTGGTATTAAAGAGCTATGGGAAATTGATCCGGCTAAGCATCAAGAAGGTTTGGTGATCCACACAGCAGGTTGGCCACTTTCATCTGATACTTATGGCGGTTCGTTTTTGTATCACTTAGAAAATAATCAAGTAGCTGTTGGTTTTGTAGTTGGCTTGTCTTATAGCAACCCACACCTCAGTCCTTTTGAAGAATTCCAACGCTACAAAACACATCCATCGATCCGCACCTTCTTTGAAGGTGGCAAACGTATCAGCTATGGAGCAAGAGCTTTAACTGCAGGTGGTTTAAATAGCCTACCTAAAACTGTATTCCCGGGCGGCGCATTAATTGGCTGTGATGCGGGCTTCTTAAATGGCTCACGCATCAAGGGCAGTCATGCAGCGATCAAGACTGCCATGCTGGCAGCTGAAGCAGCTTTTGAAGCAGTTGGCGCGGGCAGATCTGCTGATGAGCTATCTGCATACCCTGAAGCATTTAAAAATAGTTGGCTACATACAGAGCTCAAAAAATCTCGTAACTTCAAACCTTGGATGTCTAAAGGTTTGTATGTAGGTACCTTGATGGTGGGCATTGAGCAAAAACTATTGGGCGGCAACGTTCCTTGGACCATCCACAACACCCATGCTGATCATGAGTGCTTAAAGCCTGCAGCTGAATGTCAACCGATCAACTATCCAAAACCAGATGGAGTGATTAGTTTTGACAGACTTTCTTCAGTGTTTATCTCTAACACCAATCATGAAGAAAACCAGCCGGCTCACTTAACACTGAAAAACAATCTTGTACCGATTGATACAAATCTCAAGTTATACGATGGTCCTGAGCAGCGTTACTGCCCTGCTGGCGTTTACGAATATGTTGAATCAGATGCAGGCAAGCAATTACAAATCAATGCGCAAAACTGTGTACATTGCAAAACTTGCGACATCAAAGATCCAACTCAAAATATTGTTTGGCTCAACCCAGAAGGTGGTGGTGGCCCGAATTATTCAGGCATGTAAATAAAAAAGAGTCAGATTCGTCTGACTCTTTTTTCTTCTTTGTTTTTATCTCTTCTTTTTATCTTTTCTTTTTATCTTTTCTTTTTTGTTATTTGTTCTCTTTAACTTGGCGCATGCATAAATAGCCTATCAAGCTACTGAGGGCTGCGACACCAAAAACGTGCTCCGGCGCCCAATGTTCCCAAACCCAACCTGCGCACAAACCACCTACTGTGCCACCGATGCCGTATGAAACCGTGGTGTGCAATGCCTGACCTCGGGCTTGTAATGGTCCAGAGAACCATGTCTGTAACATTTTGATACTGGCACTATGGTTGGCACCAAAGGTAGCAGCGTGCATCAATTGCGCAATGATCAAAGCAATGAGATTAGGCCAGTAAGCCATCAATACAAAACGAAGGATGGCAATCAGATATGCGGCCAATAAAATATTTTTAGTACTGAATCTGCCAAAGAAATGACTTTGGTAATAAAAGAAGATCACTTCCGCTAAAACACCTAACATCCAAAAGAGACCAATCTCCCCTTTGGAGTAACCCATTTGATCTAGATAGAGCGAATAGAAAACATAAAAGGATGCGTGAGCAAAGATCATCCAAAAGTTAGCGGACAAGAACCATTGCAAGTGTGTGTTTTTTAAAACATGAGAAAACTTCACCACCGCATGTTCAGTCACCTCTATTGCAGGCTCTCGCAACGCTTTGGTTAAGAGGGTCATGATGATGAGCGCAGCCATACCAAACCATGGGAAGCTTTCGATACCAAAGTATTCAAACCAAGCACCTGCTCCCAAGACCATCGTGATAAAGCCAATGGAACCCCAAAGTCTTAATCGTCCATAACGCTGATCAAAGCCGTTCTCACGGTGTAATGCATGGACTGTTGCCGCCTCACCCAAAGGCATCAAACTACTGATAACAGTATTTAATAAAAACATCCAAATCAATAAAGCCAAATAATCTTCTAAGAAAAAGATGCCAGCAAAGATGATGCAAGCGGCTAGAGAAGTTAAGCGCATGATGCCTAGGCGATCTCGACGAACGTCTGCCAACCAGCCCCAAGCAAAAGGGCCCATGATTCGGGTGATTTGGAACATCGACATCAGAACAGCAATTTCAATCGCACCAAAACCTCGGCTTGCAAAGTACAAGCTGGAATACGGCGACATCAAGCCGATATAAGCAAAATAGAAAAAGAAAAACGCCGCAAAAGCCAGCCGTACGAGACCGGTCATGACGTTTCTCTAATTAAGGACGTTGCGCTGGGATACGAGGTGTGTCAACTTGAACATCACCGCATTGAGCACGATGACGTAAGACATGATCCATGATGACCAATGCCAACATCGCCTCAGCGATAGGCGTTGCACGAATACCCACGCAAGGATCATGACGACCCTTCGTTTGAATCACAGCAGGGTTACCTGCGCGATCAATCGATTGTTTTGGTGACATGATGGATGAAGTTGGTTTGATAGCAATTGATACAACCACATCCTGCCCACTGCTAATACCGCCTAAAACACCACCAGCGTTATTACTTGCAAAACCATCACTGAACATTTCATCGCCATGTTCACTGCCTTTTTGAGCAACGCTCTTAAAGCCTGCGCCAATTTCAACGCCTTTGACAGCATTGATACCCATCATGGCATGTGCAATGTCAGCATCTAACTTATCAAAAATAGGCTCGCCCAAACCAACAGGAACACCTGTTGCAACGACTGTTAAGCGTGCGCCACATGAATCACCTGCTTTACGCAAAGTGTCCATATAAGTTTCTAATTCGGGAATGATCTTGGCATTAGGTGCAAAGAATGGATTTTGAGAAATCTGCGTTGCATCTTCAAACGGAATCTCTAAGTCGCCCAACTGTGTCATGTAACCGTAGAAGTTCATGCCATATTGCTCAGCCAACCATTTTTTAGCCACAGCAGCTGCAGCCACTACAGGCGCAGTTAATCGTGCTGATGAACGGCCACCACCACGCGGGTCACGAATGCCGTATTTATGCCAATAGGTATAGTCGGCATGACCAGGTCTAAAGCTATCCAAAATATTGCCGTAGTCTTGACTACGTTGATCAGTATTGCGAATCACCAAGGCGATTGGTGTGCCGGTTGTCTTACCTTCAAAGACACCAGAAAGAATCTCTACCTTATCTTCTTCTTGGCGCTGGGTCACATGTCGAGATGTGCCAGGCTTACGACGATCTAAATCACCCTGAATATCTTCAACAGATAAAGACATTCCTGGCGGGCAGCCGTCGATAACGGCGCCAATCGCGGGTCCATGAGATTCACCAAAAGTGGTGATACGAAATAAGTGTCCTAGTGTGCTTCCAGCCATGCCTACATTATGGCATTGGTCTGAGGTGAAGGTACAGATTTGACCTTCACCTTGATGAAATTAGTAAATTTAGTGATTAATTACTTGTTTTCAGCAACCGGCTCTTCAGTTGGCCAATCGCGGATGTAGGCTTTGAGCATGGTGTTTTCGAAGCTCTGAGCTTCCACCACTGCTTTAGCTACGTCATAGAAAGAAATCACGCCCATCAATGTGCCGCTATCCATGACTGGCAAGTAACGTACGTGCTTATCTAGCATCATGCGACGGACGTCATCCAAGTCAGTTTCTGAGGTACAGGTCAAAGGGTTCTTTTCCATCACTTCACCAACATGGGCTGTACCCAAGGTGCCATGACTCTTAGCCAAGGTATCAATCACCTCACGGAAAGTGAGTACGCCAACTAATTTGGAGTATTCCATCACAACCAAAGAGCCGATGTCTTTTTCCGCCATCACATGAACTGCAGCAGACAAGGATGTCTCTGGGGCTACGGTGTAAAGAGTTGCCCCTTTAAAACGCAAAATATCGCTGACTTTCATGCCAATCTCCTTTATTAGTTGATGACTCTAGTCTATCAGTAGCTTTCAATGGAGGCTATACCCTCACAATCAGGGCTTACCCCCACCCTTACTAGCCCTAGAATCTATTTAGATCGTTCCCAGGCTCTCATGATAGGCATATTGGCCACCAATGTGGCGCCCGCCAAGGTGACCCACCAAGTCATGTAAATCCATACTAGGAATAGAGGCAATATGGCAAAAGCACCATATACCGTCTTATATAGCGGGAAGTTAGCGGCAAACCATGCAAAGCCAAATTTAGCGATTTCAAAAACAATACCGGCGCATGCCCCACCCCAAACAGCATCAGATAACTCTACTTTTTCATATGGAAGAATTTTGTAGACCACGCTGAAGGACAAAATCGACAAAATAATGGGGAAGATCGCAGCGACAAAGTTAAAGCCAATACTCAAAGGCCCAATCCAACCTTTCGACGCACTTAAGACCATGGAGCTTAAGTAAATACTCAAGCCCAGCAATAAGGGTCCTAAGACTGTTGCCACCAAATGAATGCCCAGTCTTTTAAAGAATGGGCGAGGGTTTTGAACACCCCAAATACGATTAAAGGCATTTTCAACAGTAATAAGTGTGAAAAAGATACCGATCACCAAACCTACCGTACCAAAGATGGTTAAGCCTTTCGCTTTAAGGGCAAATTGATTCAGGTACATCAAAATCGGATCACCAATATTGCCCGGGATCAGGTTGTCAGATAACCAATTTTGAAATGAGCGTCTTAAGCTTAAGAAACGCGGCATGGCAGCCAACAAAGCAAAAGAAACCGTTACCATGGGCACAATTGACAAAATAGTCGTAAATGAGAGGCTTGCCGCCATCTCATTGATACGCACTACCTTGGCGCATTGGCGCATGTAGCGGAAAAAATCGAGAATAGAGTCTTTATGACGAATTACTTGCACGGCTCTATCATAAGCAAGATAACTAAATGAGTACAAATTTTATGAATACAACTTCAAGAACATCCGCAGATATTTTGGTCTTGTACTACTCCAGAAATGGCGCGACCCGTCAGCTAGCTGAATTGATTGCTGAGGGCATTGAGAGCGTGCCAGGCGCATCTGCTCGATTAAGAACCGTTCCGAGTGTTTCAGCAGTTTCAGAAGCCACAGAATCAGACATCCCTGACTCTGGCCCTCCTTATGTGGAAGGGAAAGATTTGGAACAGTGCGCTGGTTTAGCATTGGGCTCACCAACTCGCTTTGGCAATATGGCCTCGGCGATGAAATACTTTTTAGATAACACGACATCGCAATGGTTATCTGGCTCCTTAGCAGGGAAACCTGCTTGCGTATTTACAAGTACAGGCAGCATGCACGGCGGTCAAGAGAGCACCCTCTTATCCATGATGATTCCTTTGATGCACCATGGCATGGTGATGGTGGGCTTACCTTATAGCCATCCTGAACTCATGAATACCCAAACTGGTGGCACGCCTTATGGTGTGACTCATTTTGCAAAAGCGGATGGTTCAGCTCCCATTTCTGCTGAAGAGAAAAAATTAGCATTTGCTCAAGGCCAGCGTTTGGCCCAAATCGCATTAAAGCTAGCTTGAGTTATTAAAGGTACTGATTGATGTCTACTGAAAATTATCAAGACCCAGCACTTCAACCTAAAGAACACTGGCGTTTAATCGCATGGTTTTCTTGGTTTGCTTTGATTGCACTATGCATTCTGTGGGAATCTCTCTTAGCCCCAATTAAGCCAGGTGGCTCTTGGGCGGTGATCAAGGTATTACCGATGCTGTTTGCCTTAAAGGGTATCTGGCAAGGCCGCAACTACACCATGCAATGGTCTTCGATGTTGGTGATGCTCTACTTCATTGAAGGTGTTGTTCGCTTAAATGACCCTGGTTTGTCTGCTTATTTAGCAGCCTTAGAAATTCTTTTGAGTTTGATCGCTTATTTTTCATTATTGGCTTATTTAAAACCTTTAAAGAAAGTTGCGAAGCTAAAGAAACTGGCGCTCGAGAAAGCTGAAGCCGAAGCAAACAAAGAAAAATAATTACTAAGATAATTATCAAAATAAAAAAGACATCTATAAAAATATCGAGGAAGACATGTCACTATCTGATCAAGATCTGATTAAAGAGTTGCAACAACTGATTGGCGCAGAACATGTGATCACTGCGCCTGCAGATTTAGAGCCTTACTTACTAGATTGGCGTAAACGCTATCGCGGACAAGCCATTGCGGCATTGAGACCTAGCAATACGCAAGAAGTATCAGCCATTGTGAAATTATGCGTTGCCAATCACATCGCTATTGTTCCGCAAGGTGGCAATACGGGGATGTGTGGTGGTGCGACACCTAACTCGAGCGGTCGGCAAGTGGTGATTTCTTTACAGCGCTTGAATCAAGTACGCGCTATTGATACTTCCAACCAAACCATTACTGTTGAAGCTGGCGTAATTTTGCAAACCTTGCAAGAAGCTGCAGCTGCAGCTGATTGTTACTTCCCTTTAAGCTTAGGCGCTGAAGGTAGCTGCATGATTGGCGGCAATTTATCGACCAATGCAGGCGGCACTTCTGTTTTGCGTTACGGCAATGCGCGTGAACTATGTTTGGGTTTAGAAGTTGTATTACCTAATGGCGAGATTCTGAATAGCTTGCGTGGCTTGCGTAAAGACAATACCGGTTACGACTTAAGAGACTTGTTCATCGGCGCAGAAGGCAGCTTAGGCATCATCACTGCTGCTGTTATGAAGTTATTCCCAATCCCTGTTGCGCAGTGGACTGCCTTGGTAGCCACTCCTAGCGCTGAAGGTGCCGTGGAATTGTTGAATCGCTTCCAAGCAGGGGCTTCTGCTCAATTAACTGGTTTTGAAATGATGTCAGACGAAAGTTTGGCTTTATTGAAACATTACTACCCTGCTCTTGCGAGCCCACTAGCTGGCAACAATCCTTATGAGGTTTTGGTAGAAATATCAGATTACGAAAGTTCTGAACATGCCATGCAGTTGATGGAATCAATTTTGGAAGGCGCCCTGGAATCTGGCTGCGCATCCGATGCGGTGATTGCCAGCAACTTAGCGCAAGCCAGAAAATTTTGGGATATGCGTGAGCATGTACCTTTGGCGCAAGCTGATGATGGCCCGAATATCAAACACGATGTGTCACTACCTATCTCAGCAATCCCTCAGTTTGTAGATACATGCAATGCCATGCTTCGCAGCAAGCACCCTAACATCCGCATCATCAACTACGGACACTTAGGCGATGGCAATTTGCACTACAACGTCGCAGGCCCAAGCTCAGCTGAGACAGAGCATTTTTTTACCACCTACAGCAAAGAGATTCAGGCTTTGGTTTATGCAGAAGTTGAAAAACTCAATGGCTCGATTTCTGCCGAGCATGGTGTGGGTCAACAAAAAGTGGACTACATTGAAGGACATCGAGGCGAAGTTGCTTTTAACTTGATGCAATCGATTAAGAAAGCCTTAGATCCTTATAACCTGATGAACCCAGGCAAAGTGATTAAGCTTTGAAATAACAGGGTTAGTAAACCAGAAAAGAAAAACGCCACAACAGTGGCGTTTTTTGTTTTGTGCTTACTTGAATTATTTATTGGTTGCCTGAATCATGCAGTTTGAGATGTGTGCGAAATATTTCAAGGCTGCTTCAGTAGGCTCGATGTATTTTTTACGGCCATCTGTTTCAATCACGTAAGTCACCATATCTTTGTCACGCAACTGCTTTAAGCGTGCATGCAAAGTTGCTGGTGAACCAATCTCACGTTTAGCAATAGCATCGCTGACCAAAAGTCTTTCGCCCTGCTTCCATTTAGATGCCACTTCGTTGAGAAGTTCATTTTCAGTTGCATCCAGTTTTGGAAAGCTTGGGAGATCTTCAACAGAACGTACCAAATTGAGAAATCGGAAGTAAATCTCTTGAAGTTCTTTGTTTTTCATGGGTTTGATGTTGTGTCTTCTCAGTAAGTTTTAATTATGTATACAAATTATATGTTAAATCGACATAAATGCTAAAACCCATAAAAACCCTAATGTAGGTTTTTACATAAAAATCAATTACTTATAAAAACTTTAAGCGTTTTTTATTTGAAAATTTATAAGAATTAACCGTTTTTACCCATTATTAGCTCTATAGCTAAGAATATTGACGAGGGTTTCAGGCGATATTCAAGGGTTATTCCTAGTCATGAAATGGGCAAAATACTTGATTAGACTCATATCTAGGGAAAATAGGTAAGGATAGTAAAAGACTGATGCCTTAAAATCCCAAGTCTAGTTAGAAATTAACTATTGAGACAGACAAATCTATAAGAAGAGGAAATATCAATGGCTTCAAAGAAATCAAAGATTGTGTACACGCTAACAGATGAAGCACCATTTTTAGCAACGGCATCTTTTTTACCAATTATTCGCACTTTCGCAGCACCAGCTGACATTGAAGTAGTTGAGAGTGATATTTCCGTAGCAGCTCGAATCATTGCTGCTTTCCCAGAGAAGTTAAAAGAAGATCAAAAAGTTGCTGATAACTTGGCTGAACTTGGCAAGATGACTTTGTTGCCAGACACCAACATCATCAAGTTACCAAACATCAGTGCTGCTGTTGGTCAATTAAAGACAGCGATTAAAGAATTGCAAAGCCAGGGTTACGATATCCCTGACTATCCAGAAGATCCTCAAACAGATGCAGACAAAGAAATTCGTCAACGCTATTCAAAGTGTTTAGGTAGTGCTGTGAACCCAGTATTGCGTGAAGGTAACTCAGATCGTCGCGCTCCTGCTGCAGTGAAGCGTTACGCTCGCAAGAACCCACATTCGATGGGCAAATGGAGCCAGGCTTCACGTACACACGTGTCACATATGCACGGTGGTGATTTCTACTCTAGCGAGAAATCAATGGTGATCCCTAAGGCATGTAATGTACGCATGGACTTAGTAACTAAGACAGGCAAAACAATTGTTCTAAAAGAGAAGATTTCTCTTTTAGCCGGTGAAATTATCGATAGCATGTACATGAGCAAAAAAGCTTTGTGCAAGTTCTATGAAGATGAAATCCAAGACGCTTACGAAACACGCGTGATGTTCTCTCTTCACGTTAAAGCAACGATGATGAAAGTGTCACATCCAATCGTGTTCGGTCACGCTGTGAAGATTTTCTACAAAACAGCTTTTGACAAGCATGGTGCGTTGTTCAAAGAATTAGGCGTTAATGCTAATAACGGTTTAAGCAGTGTTTACGAAAAAATCGCTACATTGCCAAGTTCTAAGCGTGAAGAGATCATCAATGATTTGCACGCATGTCATGAGCACCGCCCAGAATTAGCAATGGTGGACTCTGCTAAAGGTATTACTAACCTTCACTCACCTAACGACGTGATTGTTGATGCGTCTATGCCAGCTATGATCAGAATCGGCGGCAAGATGTGGGGTGCCGATGGTCGTCCAAAAGATACAAAAGCAGTGATGCCAGAAAGTACTTTTGCACGTATCTATCAAGAGATGATTAACTTCTGCAAAACACACGGTAACTTTGACCCAGTCACAATGGGTAGCGTACCAAACGTGGGCTTGATGGCTCAACAAGCAGAAGAATATGGTTCACATGACAAGACATTTGAAATTGCTGAAGCAGGTGTTGCTCGTATCGTGACACATGACGGCGAAGTGTTGCTTGAGCAGAATGTTGAAGAAGGCGATATCTGGCGTATGTGTCAGTGTAAAGATGCCCCGATTCAAGACTGGGTCAAATTAGCAGTAACACGTGCACGTCAATCGAATACTCCAGCAGTTTTCTGGTTAGATGAGTACCGTCCACATGAGAACGAGTTGATCAAGAAAGTAAAAACATACTTGAAAGATCACGATACAACAGGTTTGAATATTCAGATCATGTCTCAAACACGTGCGATGCGTTACACACTAGAACGCATTATTCGTGGCAAAGATACTATTTCTGTAACAGGTAACATTTTGCGTGACTACCTCACAGACTTGTTCCCAATTCTTGAACTAGGTACTAGCGCCAAGATGCTTTCAATCGTTCCATTGATGAACGGTGGCGGCTTATTTGAAACTGGCGCAGGTGGTTCAGCTCCGAAACACGTTAAGCAATTAGTTGAAGAGAATCATTTACGTTGGGACTCTTTAGGTGAGTTCTTAGCTTTGGCTGTTTCAATTGAAGAAGTTGGTATCAAAAACAACAATAGCAAAGCTAAATTGTTGGCGAAGACTTTGGATGAAGCAACAGGCCAATTACTTGAAAACAGAAAGTCTCCTTCATCACGCGCTGGTGAACTTGATAACCGTGGCAGCCAGTTCTACTTGGCTATGTACTGGGCTCAAGCATTGGCAGCTCAAACAGAAGACAAAGATCTACAAGCTCACTTCGCACCTTTAGCTAAGAAATTAGCGGAGAACGAAGAGAAGATTGTTGGCGAATTGAACTCTGTTCAAGGCAAGCCTGTTGATATCGGTGGTTACTACAAACCGGATGCTAAGAAATTGGAAGCAGTGATGCGCCCTAGCCCAACACTGAATGCCATTTTTAGCGGCAAGTAATTAGTTTTAAGCTTTAGTTTTAGTTTTAGACTTAAATTTAAGTTTCAAAGCAAAAGCCGGAAGTCTCTTGGAGACTTCCGGCTTTTTTAATGGAAGCTAGATTAGGTATTTTTTACTGCACAGGAATAAAGACCTCATTGCGTCTCCACCAAGGTAAAGTCCAAGGTGGGTTATAGCGAGCTAATTGAGGATCACCAATGGCCATCAGTTGTTCTTGCTTCATCCAAGTCTGTAGCTCTGCAGTTCTGTCTGCTAGCTTTTCTTCATCAACCCAGCCAGAGAATCTGATCACAGCTACTTTTTTGTTTTTAATTTCTTTAATCTGAACTTGTGGATTATTAGGTTTAGGCAAGTTATCCATACGATAACTTTTGGGCATCACAAAATACAGTGTCCATTGTTGTTGCTCTGATGCGCCCTTCTTCTCAACTACAACAGGTGCTGTCATCGCAATTTTGCTCGATTGAGCTTCTATGACAACTGGAGCAGTCATGGCAATTTTTTCTGATTGATTAGAGGCTGCTTGGCTGACTTGATTATTGCCAAAAATATAATCGGCCACCAATCTAAAACCTTTATTAGAAGCCTCACTCAGAGAACCTTGAACCGTCACCTCAGCAATCAACTGAGACTCGTACTGTCGCAACTCAAAAGGCTCTGATTGTTTTAAGACTTGATAGGATGGTTCTTCGATAGCCATAACAATGGGTGCCTTTAAGCTAAGTAATAAGGGGCAGATCAGTAGAAAGTATGTTTTTAATTTCATGATGGATTACTTTTTAGTCGTTTCATTAATAATGAAAGTGCTGACTTTTTCACCTTCTCTGTAATAAAGCACATGAACGTCAATCCTGTTGGCTTTGGATAGTTTCTCCAAGGCATCCATTCTTCTCACAAAGAGAATAGCGGTTTGCTCAGGATAGTTATTAAATTGTTCAGCATAGACTTCTACGGATTCACCGTTAATTTTGATACCGCTGATATCTCGCTTAAATACTTTGTCTTTTTGAACAAATATCAGTCTTTGCATGTATTTATCCAAAATAAGCTTATGGCCTTGGGCATTCATTTTGTAGTAGTAAGTCTTAAATTCACCAGGCTTACCATCGGCAATTTTTTCCTCTTCCCATTTAGCTAATAATGGCGAGCTGAGTGTGAATAGCAGAATGAATGGCAATAGTTTTTTTAGATGCAACACAAAAGACCTTTGTTATAAATTTCTTAATACCTCAAGATTAAACCAAGATGTAAAAAGCCACCTAGTGTCAGGTGGCTTTGAATGATTCTTTGGTTTTAAAGAGTCGATTGATGGAGTTAAAGATTAACATCACTGGTATAGATACTCACAAGACCACTTGTACCAAGACCTCTCAAAATCTTAGCCTCAGCAATCGATAAGAGTTTTAGCTTATGGACTTCAAACTGCTCTAGGGCGTCCTTTTGCAAGCTATCAGACTCAATGTCTTCGATGGCTTCATAGGTGAAGTGGCAATTAACCTCTTTACCATCAACATGAGCAAGATAAAGAACGCCGTCGTCGTCGGCTTTTTGGGCGGGACCAATAAATTGAATTTTCATATTTTGATCATACTCTTTAAAAGAGCACGCTCATTAAATAACCAAGGTGATTATTGTTTTATATCAAGATCTATAGAAAGTCTTAGTGTTTGTGTGTCGAGTGATCGTCTTTTTTATTTTTAGCATTACCTGATTCAGGCGAAACCTCTACGGCAACACCATGATGATCAACTCTTGGCTGATGACTGAAGTAAATACCTGCGTAGATAGATGCTCCCGTGATCAGGATTGAGCTTAATACACCATAAATGACTATTTTCTTGAGGCTGCCTGCACTCTTTAATACGGCTTTACCCTCCATCAAATAGATGGCAATCAAGCTCATAACAAAGCCAACGGGCACAACCCAAGAACTTCGCTCTGGAGAATCTGGGAAATGTTGCAAACCACCTGTAAAGAAACCCAAACCAATCGAGGCAACAACACCGATGGCGAGGAGATTAGCCCAAGAATGCTCTTTATCTGGATGCGCTACTTTTTCTAAGACGCCACCTAATAAGTAAATAGCAATGCCAATAGCTGCAGTGATAAGAGAGCGTTGCTCACTAAAGGCTCCGTGAGTCACGGCGCCAGCAGTAAAGCTAATACCTGTGTACTTACAAAGTGAAGAGATATGGCTAAGAGGAAAGTTCATACATGCATTAAAGCATCTATAAACTTTTTGCGTAAAAACCCCTAGCGAGCCAATGTTATTGCCTCGCTAGGCTCGGATTAAGCCATCGCTGGATAGTCTGTGTAGCCTTCTGGACCTGGAGCGTAGAAAGTATTGGGATCAGCTTCAGCCAATGGCGCATTGGCCTTGAGCCTTTGAACCAAATCAGGGTTGGAGATGAAAAGACGTCCAAATGCAATTGCATCAGCTGCACCACTTTCAACTGCATCGATAGCCATTTGGCGATCGTAGCCGTTATTAGCAATGTAAGTACCCTTGAATGCTTTTCTGGCCCACTGATAATCAAAGCCTGGCACATCACGTGAGCCGCCCGTGGCGCCTTCAATGAAGTGAACAAAGGCAATACCACGCTGATTGAGTGATTCGATCAAATGACCAAATACAGCTTGTGGGTTTGAATCGACGATGTCATTAAATGGCGTTACTGGAGATAAACGGATACCCACTCTGCCGGCACCGATCTCTTTCGCAACTGCATCAACGATCTCTAAAGCGAAGCGGCATCGATTATCAACTGAACCACCATAAGTATCAGTACGTTGATTAGTGCCGTCTCTTAGAAATTGATCAATCAAGTAGCCGTTGGCACCGTGGATCTCTACACCATCAAAGCCAGCACGAATAGCGTTGGCTGAAGCTTGGCGGAATTGATCAACTACATCTTTAATTTCTTCAACTGTTAATGCGTGTGGTACTGGAATATCAACTTTACCTTCATGTGTGTAAGCCACAACATTCGGAGCAATCGCTGAGGCACCAATTGGATGAGCACCACCCGTTAGGCCTGGGTGCGTAATGCGTCCAACGTGCCAAATCTGAGCAATAATTTTGGAGCCTGCATCATGAACAGCTTTAGTAATTGGCTTCCAACCTTCTACTTGTGCATCAGAGTAGATGCCAGGTGTAGCCATGTAACCTTTACCAACTGGGGAAACCTGAGTGCCTTCACTGATAATCAAGCCAGCATTGCTACGCTGACGATAGTATTCAACGTTCATGGGGCTACCCGGAATATCTCCAGCAGCTTCGTCTGCACGACAGCGCGTTAATGGCGCCATCACAATACGATTGGCTAATTCGATATCGCCAATGCGAACAGTTTGAAACAATTTTTCTTGACTACTAGACATCTTGAATCCTCTGATTAATAAAAACTAATTAATCTTGATTGTAGTCATCAAATAGTTTTGTTGCCAAAATGGCTTGGCGAGAACGCTCAGCAAGATTTTGTCGAGAAGAATGGGACTCCAGAGGTGCGAGCAAATGAATATGTGCTTCCAAATGATCAGACTGCATGATCTGCTTAATAGAATCTATTAAGCCCATTTCGCCGATGAAAGCGGCTCGATTCGAGTAGCGATTGTGCTCTTGATACTGAATAGCAATAGGCAGAATCATTTGATGAGTATGAGCAACTGACTCAAATAAGTTACTTCTAAACTCTAAGACACTGACCCCATCAGTGGAAGTGCCTTCAGGGAAGATACATATAGCATCTCCAGCACTTAACCTTGATTGCATTAAATGGATCACTCTTTTTAAATCAGATATTTTTTCTCTTTTAATAAAAATAGTTCCAATATTTTTGGCAATCCAACCAAATATAGGCCAATTCGCAACATCAGACTTAGCAACAAAAGTCACTGGCATCACAGAGTTAATGACATGTATATCTAACCAAGATACATGGTTAGATACCATCAAGAATCCAGTTTTACTATTTAATAAATGGCGATCACCATGAACAACTATTTTTATTTTTAATATTTTAAGAAGTCGTTTAGCCCAACACTGAATGAGTACCCGTCTCATTTTCTGGCCAAGAATCCCAAAGAATAGTAATTGAGACAGAGCGCTCAAGACATGCAGAATGAGTAAAACAGATTTCATGAGACAAAGAATCTCATATCAGTATGTCATCAATATGACACAGATCTGACATCTTAATTTCAAATACATCAGGCCCAATTGGGTCTCATGAATCAATACAGAGCAATATGGATCTCAGACGTCCACCTTGGCACATCAGGCTGCCAAGCAAAGTATCTCCTAGATTTTCTTAAACACAATGAGGCCGATAAGTTTTATTTAGTCGGCGACATCATTGATGGCTGGCAATTAAAGAAACGTTGGTATTGGCCACAATCACATAATGACGTGATTCAGAAACTACTTCGCAAAGCTCGCAAAGGTTCGGAAGTCATCTTCATACCCGGCAATCACGATGAAATGGCTCGTCAATTTTTTGGCATGAGTCTGGGCGATATCCGTATAGAAGAAGAAGTGATACACGTAACAGCGGATGGCAAGCGACTCTGGATAACTCACGGAGATTTATTTGATAGCGTCATGCAATATGCCAAATGGCTGGCTTATGTGGGAGACACCCTTTACACCTTCATCCTGTGGGTGAATGGTTGGTTTAATAAGATACGTGCGCGCATGGGACTGAACTATTGGTCTTTATCTCAATATCTAAAGCACTCCGTTAAAAATGCTGTGAACTTTATCGCTGACTTTGAGCTCATTATGGCCAGAGAAGCTCGAATTAGAGGTTGTGATGGCGTGGTTTGTGGGCACATCCACAAAGCAGAAATCCGCATGATCGATGACATTTTGTACTGCAACGACGGTGACTGGGTAGAAAGCCTAACAGCTCTTGTTGAGGATATGAATGGCGAACTCAGGATTGTTCATTGGCCAAAAATATTAGAAGAGAAAAAAGTTCAGATAGAACTTAAACAACCTGCCGTGGAGATAGCATGAAAATAATGATCGTAACTGATGCTTGGGAACCCCAAGTCAATGGCGTAGTTAGAACACTCAAGCAAACCATGCATGAGCTCAAGAAAATGGGGCATGAGATTGACATGATCACCCCTTTAGAGTTCAAGACTCTACCCTGCCCTACTTATCCAGATATATCTTTATCGCTATTTCCCAAAAAGAAGGTTCATGCAAAGATGACTTCTTTTAAGCCTGATGCGATACATATAGCCACAGAAGGTCCTCTAGGTATTGCAGCTCGAGCTTACGCACTCAAAAACAAACTGCCATTCTCGACCGCGTATCACACTCGCTTTCCTGAATATGTCAAAGCGCGCACCGGCATTCCATTGGCACTTACTTATAAGTTTTTAAGATGGTTCCACGATCCATCACTAGCAGTGATGGCACCCACTGAAGTGGTCATCAAAGATCTTCAATCTTATGGATTTACCAACACAGTTTTGTGGACGCGTGGCGTTGATTTAGATATTTTCAAGATGCAAGACGCTAGAGTTCTAGAGTCTGATCCACCTATATTTTTGTATGTGGGACGCGTAGCAGTTGAGAAGAATATTGAAGCTTTCTTGGAGTTAAAACTTCCAGGATCGAAATGGGTGGTAGGAGACGGTCCGGCATTAGAGGGCTTAAAAGAAAAATACCCCCATGTTAATTACCTAGGAGTACTGCAACAAGAGGCCCTGGCTGAGGTATATGCATCAGCAGATGTGTTTGTGTTCCCTAGTAAGACCGATACTTTTGGACTAGTTTTATTAGAAGCTATGGCATGCGGCACACCGGTTGCGGCTTACCCAGTAACAGGGCCGATTGATGTATTGGGAGACTCCAATGCAGGCGTCATGAGCGAGGATCTTCAGGAAGCATGCCTCCTAGCCTTAAGAATCCCTCGAGAAGTGGCTCGCCAACATGCTGAGAAATTTTCATGGCAGGTTGCTAGCGAACAATTCGTGGAACATCTAAAACCTAAAGAAAGTCACACAACTGCAACTTCTCCGTCATTTGCGTGACATAAATACTTATTAAATTGTGAATAGATGAAATCAAAGAACTTTAGAGACTAATTATGAAAGAAATTCCAAATCCTTGGCTATCCCTCACAAGTTCTTTTTATAAACCTGAGGTTGATAAAACTACTATGAAGAAAAATTCATTCCACAAAATTATTCAAGAGAAGATTTCTAGATTAATTCCAAAATCTGCTAATCAACAGAGTCCAATTGAGAATACTCAATCTGCACCAGCAGTCCATACGAATAGCTCAAAACAAAGCCCTATTTCTTTGAGCTGGGCAAGACATCAAGATGAAGTTCGTGAAGCACAACGCTTACGCTATAAAGTATTTGCAGAAGAAATGGGTGCCACTCTAAAGCCATCACAAGAAGGTTTGGATATCGATATTTTTGATGATTTCTGTGAGCATTTAATCATCAGAGATACTGAAACTCTTAAAGTAATTGGCACTTATAGGGTATTACCTCCTCACCAAGCGAAACAAATGGGCTGCTTCTACTCTGACTCTGAGTTTGATTTGACACGTTTACGCCACTTACGTCACAAAATGGTGGAAGTTGGTCGCTCATGCGTGCATCGCGACTATCGCTCAGGCGGCGTGATCATGGCTCTTTGGAGCGGTTTAGGCCAGTACATGAAAAAGCATGACTATGAAATTATGCTGGGTTGCGCAAGCGTGCAAATGGGTGACGGCGGCCACTATGCGGCAAGCTTGTCAAAAATACTGAACTCAAACCACTTAACAGATATTGAATATCGTGTATTTCCACGTTTAGCTCTACCAGTGGATGAGTTGAATAATCAATTAGATGTTGAGCCACCTGCGCTTATCAAAGGCTACCTAAGATTAGGCGCTAAGGTTTGTGGTGATCCAGCATGGGATCCAGACTTTAATACAGCAGACTTTTTGACCATGTTACGCATGGATGATATTCATCCACGTTATGCAAAACACTTCTTAGGGCAGTAATCGAGTTACTCTGCAATGTCCTGAGATGCAAAAGGGGAGCCTGGCTCCCCTTTTTAATTACTTATGAATCAATTAATCAGATTAAATTGATTTGATAATCACGACCAATCTTTTGCCAATCTGATGATTCTTTTTCTAATCCAAATTGAGTGAGTGGGTTTTTTTCAGCCCATTTTTTAGGAATCTTCAAGATAAAACCTTGCTCAGATTCTGTAATTTGAATATCAGTCAGAACCTCATCATCACGTCTTCTACAGATGACGTGCGCTAATCTGAGACAAAAAAGCATGCGCCAATCAATGTACGCTGAAGTAACTGCAATTTTTCCCAACTTCCCAGTGTGCCCCAGTAGCAAAGCAGCCAATCTGGCTTGATCTAATCTCGAAAATCCCGGCATATCGGCATGGGAGGCGATGTAAGCTGAATGCTTGTGATAACCATTATGAGAAATACTTAAACCAATCTCATGAAGCTTGGCAGCCCAGGAAAGAATGTGGATATTGTCTTTTCTATTTTCGTTCTTAGGCTTAGGTAATTGCTCTAAAAAATAAACAGCCGCATCACTTACCCGTTTTGCCTGGGCACGATCAACCCCATAGCGCTGCATGAATTGCTCTACCGTTACAAAACGCATGTCATGATGCTGCGCCCTACCCATCAGATCATAGAGAACACCTAAACGTAGGGCCGCCTCAGTGACTTCCATCCTTTCAATACCCAGCTCATCAAATGCAGCCAACATGATGGCCAATCCACCTGGTAACACGGGCTTTCGATCTGATTTCAAACCAATTAAGTGAGATTTATCCACATACTCATTTGCAATCAGCGCTTTTTTGAGCTGCTGCAAGCCCTCACGAGTTATGACACCGCCCGCTCCGTTAATCGGTAGATCATGTGGCACGCCATCAAAACCATTTTGAGCAATTAGTTCTGCAATCGCACGCGCCGTTCCAGAGGAACCAATCGACTGCTTCCAGCCTAATTTTCTGAACTGAGATGAAATAGCCTGGATTTCCCGACGAGCGGCTGTTTGAGCTTGCTTAAAGTTATAGGCATCAACTAAACCATCAGGAAAGTATTGCTGACTATACGATACGCAACCTATATACAAGGACTCTAATAATTTGGGCTCATACCCATCACCAATAATAAATTCAGTAGAGCCGCCACCAATATCTAGTACAAATCGTTTCCCATCACATGTAGGAGCATCATGAGAAGCTCCGATGTAGATTAAGCGCGCCTCTTCACGACCGGCCACTACCTCAATTGGAAATCCTAATAGCTTTTCAGCCTCTTTAATAAAAGCATCTGCATTACGAGCTACTCTTAAGGTATTTGTAGCAACTACTCGTACCTTTTTAGCTTCAAAGTTTTTTAAACGATCGCCAAAACGATGTAGTGCTTTAAGCCCTCTTTCGATCGACTTTTCATCCAAATTTTTATCTTTGGTTAAACCCTCGGCCAATCGAACAGAATCTCTTAAGGTATCAATCGGCTGGACCTGAGTGCCTGATGGTGACTGTACAACCCGCGCAATAACCATACGAAAACTATTAGAGCCCAGATCAACAGCTGCAACTAAGTCTTGGGTATTTGGTGGGGTTATTGATGAATGTGATGACACTGGAATAAGTTGCTTAAAAGTATTAATAGTTATCTATATATAGATTATGACTCTATTGTGACAATGTCATTACAAAATAGATTCATGTAATTGTCATATTTATGTCACAGAGGTTTGCAACACTCTTAGTATGCAAACGAAAATCCCATTACTCAATAGAGAACTAGGTGCACTTGAGTTTAATTCAAGAGTATTAGCTCAAGCCGAAAACCCTAAAACCCCTCTATTAGAACGCTTGAGATTTGTTTGCATCGTCTCATCTAATATGGATGAGTTCTTTGAGATCAGAATGTCGGGGATTAAAGAACAATTAAAAAGTAATCCCAAAAATAAAACCCCAGATGGCTTATTAATCACAGATGCCTATAACATCATCACACAGCAGGCACATGATTTAGTAGCCAGAAAATATCGCCTATTACAAGAAGACATTATTCCCAAGCTGAATAAGGAAGGTGTTACCTTTCATTTAGCAAACGAATGGAATAGTCGCCAAAAGGCTTGGGCTAAAGAATTTTTTCACAATGAACTAGTTCCACTTTTAACCCCAATAGCACTTGACCCAGCTCATCCATTCCCTAAAGTTATCAATAAAAGTTTGAACTTTTTTGTTACCTTAGAGGGCGAGGATTCATTTGGAAGAAAACCAAGCTTAGCGGTTGTGCAAGCCCCGCGATCTTTGCCAAGGGTTGTACCGATGCCAAAGCATTTATGCGATCAACCATACGGCTTTGTGTTGCTATCTTCATTCATGCAAGCTTTTGTGCCAGATTTATTCCAAGGCATGAATGTTACAGGCTGCCATCAGTTCAGAGTCACGCGTAATTCTGATTTATTTGTTTCCGAAGACGACATCACTGATTTAAGAGAAGCTCTTCAAGGTGAATTGCCAACAAGACATTTGGGCGATGCGGTTCGATTGGAAATTACGGCAGATATGCCAGAGAAATTAAGAAAGTATTTACTCAAGGCTGAAAAATTAGATCGAGCCGACTGCTATCAAGTGAATGGTCCAGTTAATTTGGTGAGATTAGTCCAAATACCAGACTTGGTAGATATTCCAAAATTTAAATTCAGCGACCATCAAGCCAGTCAATCAGTTGATTTGGCCACTGGCGACAGCTTACTAGATAAGATAGCAGATCAAGATATCTTATTGCACCACCCATATCAAAGTTTTGATCCAGTTTTAAAAATGCTCAAAGAAGCAGCCAAAGATCCTAAAGTGTTGGCCATCAAGCAAACTGTATATAGGACTGGTGAACAATCGCTTGTTATGGATGCGTTAATGGAAGCCGCCAGAAATGGCAAAGAAGTAACGGTTGTTGTGGAGTTATTGGCGCGTTTTGATGAGCAAACCAATATTGGTTGGGCTGCAAAGCTAGAAGCAGTTGGTGCTCATGTGGTTTATGGTGTTGTTGGACATAAGTGCCACGCCAAAATGCTATTGGTAGTTCGTCAAGAAACGATTCCAGCAGAAGGTAGACGCAAGGCAAAAACCATACTTAAGCGTTACGCTCATTTAGGCACTGGCAATTACCATCCTAGAACAGCTCGTCTCTACAGTGACTTTGGCTTAATGACATCCAATCCTGAGATTTGTGAAGACATGCACCATGTCTTTATGCAATTAACTGGAACTGGTGGTCGTGTACCTCTAAAACATCTCTGGCAATCGCCATTTACGATGCATGAAGAGTTAATAAAACATATCCGCGCAGAAGCCAGGGCTGCAAAAGCTGGGCGAAAAGCCAAAATCATGGCAAAAATGAATGCCCTACTTGAGCCAACGATTATTCAAGAGCTATATAAGGCATCTCAGGCTGGCGTAAAGATTGATTTAATTATTCGTGGAGTGTGCGCACTTCAACCTGGTGTACCTGGGCTTTCAGAAAACATCAAGGTACGCTCAATTATTGGAAGATTCCTAGAGCACCATCGAATTTACTATTTCTATGCTGACGGTGAAGAAACCCTCTATCTTTCATCCGCGGATTGGATGGATAGAAACTTATTTAGGCGAGTCGAAGTTGCTTTCCCAGTCCTTGATAAAAAACTCAAGGCCCGGGTTATTAAAGAAGGCTTTCAAATCCTTCTAAAAGATAACTCTACAGCTTGGATCATGAACGGGCATGGCCAGTATCAGCAAGTCAAAACAAGGGCTGGAGCGTTACCTTATGTTGGCCAAAAAGAATTGGTGGAGCTTCTTTGCAATTAAGCAATTCTTTGCTTAGGAAATAATAGGTAAAAACGGCTACCTAGTCCAACAGTTGATTCAATTTTCAGCTCACCATGATGGCGATTAATCACATGCTTAACAATCGCCATGCCTAATCCAGTGCCACCAGTTTCTCTAGAACGACTGCGATCAACGCGATAGAAACGCTCTGTCAAACGAGGGATATGCTCAGCAGCAATACCAGGCCCTGTATCAGATACACATAATTGAATACCATCTTTGGTTTCTTGCCAAAGAATATCGATCTTGCCACCCTCTGGTGTGTATCGGACAGCATTCGATACCAAATTACCAAATGCTGAATACAACTCCATATCATCACCCAAGATATTTTTATCAGTTTGAGACTGGAAATTAATTTGATGCTGGCCTTGAGACAAGCCTTCGGCATCAAGCTTTAAACGAGACAGCATATTAGGCATGTTAACCACCTGAGAAACCGGTGGCTCTGGATTACCTTCTAGCTTGGCAAGAGTTAATAGATCTTCAACCAGCGTCTTCATCCTACCGGTTTGAACTGACATCATTTCTAAATACTTATCTCGATCATCTTGATTGAGATCTAACTCTCTGACCGTTTCTAAAAAACCAGCCAATACTGTCAGGGGCGTCTTTAATTCGTGAGAGACGTTGGCCACAAAATCTCTTCGCATCGCATCTGACTTTTCAATCTGAGAAATGTCTTGAGATAAAACTAACTTTTGCTTATCTCCATAAGGAAATATTTGAACCTCTAATGAAAACTGCTCAAAATCGCCCATTCCAGTTAGTTTGACCGGCTCACGATAGTTTTGACGAACGATGTATTGAACAAATGCAGGTTTTCTAAGAATGTGTGTAATGCGTTGCATAGCATCACGTCTAGGGTTAATTCCAAAATGCTTTCCAGCAATAGCATTGCACCATTCAATTTGATCATCTTCATTGAGCATCACAACACCGTTAGGTGAAGCTTGAATAGCCTCAATAAATCTTTGATGCTGCTGCTCTACCTCAACTACTTGATCTCTCCAACCTTTGACTAACTTATGGAGGCGGTAATAAATCTCACCCCAAATCCCAAGAGCCCCAGGGACCTCACCATAACTAGGAGATAACAATAATTGAGTTAATTTTGATGCGTGCCAAAGCTGATGAACCAGAAGTATTGCCAAACAGATAACAGCACTCATCCAACCAGTAACAGCCGAAAACGCCAGGCCCATGACCCAAGAAATAATCAGGGTAATGATGAAAATAACAATTAATCTAGTGCGCAATGACAACATAAGTGGAATCTTACCAAGCCTTTTGTTTAATTGATTATTTTGTCAAAAATATTCATTGAATTGTCAAATTTGACAGGTACTCTTTGGCCTACCAAGGTATCTAGCTAATGACTCAATATAAGCCCACTTACTGTAGCCAAAAAGCAATAGCGCCCGAAATCGAGGCACATATGCTGATTTACCATTTTATAAAAACTAGCGCGAATTACCTTGAAGTTGAATTTATTGATAGTCCCATTGAATATCTAAAGAAAATAAACGAAAAACAGTCGTCACCATATAAATCATCAAACAATCCTCACAAATCTAATAAAGGTATTTATAGAGCCTTTAAAGCTGGGCTAAATTCCTATCAAGGAATTATTTACGCCATAAGAGAAGAAAGTGCTTTCAGACAAGAACTGTTCCTAGCCGCTATTCTTATCCCCATTGCATGCTATCTAGAGCTTAGTTATCTCGAAAAACTATTATTAATAAATTCTGTTTTATTAGTATTGGTAGTTGAATTAATTAATTCAGGAATAGAAGCAGCAATTGATCGAGTCTCTTACGAGTTTCACGATCTATCAAAAAGAGCCAAGGACTTTGGCAGTGCAGCTGTGATGACTTCGATTCTGATTTGCTGTGTCACATGGTGGTTCATTATTCAGAACCACCTTAGCAACTAAACAATAGGTGTTTTGGTTAATCGATAACCACTACCACGAACAGTTTCAATGAGATTTTGACAGTTAGTTGGCGCCAAAGAAGCTCTTAAACGTTTGATGTGAACATCAACAGTTCGCTCTTCAACAAACACATGATCACCCCACACTTTGTCTAACAACTGTCCGCGAGAGTGAACACGTTCAGGATGGGTCATTAAAAAATGTAGCAATCTAAACTCTGTGGGACCTAAATCAATCATCAATTCATTAACCCCATCGACAGCCATAACGCGATGAGCTACAGGATCTAGACGCAAATTATTAACTTGCACCACTTCATCAGCCAACTGTGGAGAGCGTCTTCTTAAAACGGCTCTAATTCTGGCTACAAGCTCTTTAGGTGAAAATGGTTTGGTAACGTAGTCATCAGCCCCAGCTTCAAGACCCGCTATCTTATCCATCTCCTCACTTCGAGCAGTCAATAAAATAATAGGAATATCTTTGGTTCGCTCATTAGATCTCAACTCTTTTGCGAATTGAACACCGGACTTACCAGGGAGCATCCAATCTAACACCACCAAATCAGGCAAAACTTCTTTCATCAATTGAGATGCTTGCTCAGTTTGGAATGCCCTAACAGGCAAAAATCCCGCGTGAGTTAAATTGACAGCAATTAACTCCGCTATGGATGGTTCGTCTTCAACGATCAAGATGCTACTTGCCATATATTAGCTATTTGCCTCTTGCGTTAGTTGCTCGTGAGGCAAATGTCTCACGTCAGTACCCTTAACGATGTAAATAACAAACTCAGCAATATTCTTGGCATGGTCACCAATACGTTCAACAGCCTTAGCAATTGACAACATATCTAAACCAACAGAGATAGTTCTTGGATCTTCAGCCATATAGCTAGTTAGCTTTCTAACGAATGCTCTGAACTCTTCATCAATCTGCTTGTCTTCATTAACAACTTCAGCAGCAGCTTTTGTATCAAGACGAGCAAAACAATCTAAGCTACGGCGCAATAATGAAACTGCCATCTGTCCTGACAATCTAATTTCAGCAGTATTGATGCTGTGCGAGGCACTATCTTCCAAGATATGCTTAGTTCTTCTGGCAATACGATCAGCCTCATCACCAGCTCGCTCTAAGTTGGTGATCGCTTTTGAGACAGCCATCACCAAACGCAAATCTCTTGCTGTTGGTTGACGACGAGCAATTAGCTCAGTACAGGCTGAATCAATCACGATTTCAAAATCATTGACTTCACGCTCGCGATCCATCACTTGGTCTGCTAGCTCAGCATCCAATTGAGAAAATGCGCGCATAGCAACAGAAACCTGTGACTCAACCAAGCCACCCATTTCTAAAAGCTTGCCGCAGACCGAATTGAGATCCGCATCAAATTGTGAGGATAAGTGTTTATCTGGCATTTTTATCTCCTAATTCTTTTTACTTAACCAAAACGGCCAGTAATGTAATCTTCTGTTTCTTTACGTTTTGGCTTAATGAACAATTCATCAGTTTTGCCAAATTCAACCATTTCACCCAAGTACATATAAGCCGTGAAATCTGACACACGAGCAGCTTGCTGCATATTGTGAGTAACGATTGCTATCGTATAGTCTTTTTTAAGCTCATGAACCAATTCCTCTACTTTCGCTGTGGATATTGGATCTAATGCTGATGTTGGTTCATCCAACAACAAAATCGATGGTTTAACAGCAACGCCACGAGCAATACAAAGTCTTTGCTGCTGACCGCCTGATAAGGACAAACCACTTTGATTCAGCTTGTCTTTCACTTCACCCCATAAAGCGGCTTTAGTTAGGGACCACTCAACACGCTCATCCATTTCTGCGCGAGATAAAGATTCATACAACTTAACACCAAAAGCAATGTTGTCGTAGATAGACATTGGAAACGGTGTCGGCTTTTGGAAAATCATGCCAATTCTTGAGCGAAGCAAGTTCAAATCTTGCTTAGGATCTAGGATGTTTTGGCCATAGAAATTGATTTCACCTTCAGCGCGCTGACCTGGATATAAGTCATACATGCGGTTCAATGTGCGCAAGAGCGTTGATTTACCGCAACCAGATGGTCCAATGAAGGCAGTAACATGCTTCTCAGCAATGTTTAAATTGATATTCTTAAGACCTTGAAACGAACCGTAATAAAAATTTAGATTCTTAATTTCAAGTGCGTTTTTTAGTTCGCTTGCTTGGTTAGTATTTGTTTCAATCATCATATTTCCTTGAATTGTTTCGGTATCAAAAATATTTCTCATTTTTTGATTAACTTTGAACCTTTTCCCTAAAAACTACTCGAGTCAAAATGTTCAGACCCAAAACTACGAAAGTAATTAACAACGCTGCACCCCAAGCCAAATCAACCCAATTGTCATAAGGACTCATTGCGAACTGGAAGATCACCACTGGCAAGTTGGCCATTGGCGCATTCATATTGGTTGAGAAGAATTGATTATTTAATGCAGTAAATAGCAATGGCGCCGTTTCACCACTGACACGAGCCAATGACAACAAGATGCCAGTGATCACACCACTCTTAGCAGCTCTTAGAGTTACTGTGAATGCTACTTTCCACTTAGGTGCACCCAAGGCATAAGCTGCTTCTCTTAAGCTGCCCGGCACAAGCTGCAACATGTTTTCTGTAGTTCTCACAACTACAGGTATTGCAATTAGAGCCAAAGCAATCGTACCAGCCCATCCTGAGAAGTGCTTTACCTGAGCAACTAATATGGCATAGATAAATAGACCAATCACAATCGATGGTGCTGACAACATAATGTCGTTAACAAATCTGGTAACAGCAGCAATTTTGCTTTTGGCGCCGTATTCAGATAAATAGATACCAGCCATAACGCCAATTGGCGTACTAATTAAAGTACAGCTAGAAACGATTAATAAACTGCCTACTATGGCATTTGCCAATCCGCCACCATCAGAGCCGGGAGCAGGAGTGCTTTGAGTAAACATATTTAAATCAATAGCTGAGAAGCCTTTGATAAAAAGAATACTCAAAATCCAGAGTAAGAAAACCATACCAAGCACCATCGCACCCATGGATAGAGCAAGTCCAATCCAATTGTTGCGTTTACGCTTGGCGTAAATACTTTGATTAAAGTTTGATGTGTTCATCATGTCTTTTTACCCTGACCGGCTTCCATGCGAGCCAACATGATTTTGGCCAATGCCAAAACAACAAATGTAATTACAAACAAGGCTAAGCCCAGTGCAAATAGTGATGAGTAATGTAAGCCAGGCTCGGCTTCACCAAACTCATTTGCCAAAGTGGATGCAATTGAATTACCTGGTGAAAATAGTGAAGCGCTGAGTTTGTGAGCATTACCGATCACAAAAGTAACCGCCATGGTTTCACCCAAAGCTCTACCAAGACCCAACATAATTCCACCGATAACACCTGTCTTTGTGTATGGCAAAACAATCTTGTTAACCACTTCCCAAGTTGTGCAGCCGATACCGTATGCAGACTCTTTAAGAACAGGTGGTACAACTTCAAAAACATCTCGCATCACCGATGCGATAAACGGCAGAATCATCATTGCCAAAATTAAGCCAGCACACAAAATACCAATACCGTTAAATGCGCCAGAGAATAAGTAGCTGAGGCCAGGGATCTGACCCAATGTTGCTGCCAATGCTGGTTGAATGTACTCAGCAAACAATGGTGCAAAAATAAATAAGCCAAACATGCCGTAAATGATGGATGGCACGGCAGCTAGCAATTCAACAGCAGTTCCTAGGGGTCTTCTTAGTTTTGCTGGACAAGTTTCAGTTAAGAACACGGCCACCCCAAAACTCAAGGGCACAGCAATTAACAAAGCGATGAGTGCTGTGACAACAGTACCAAATACAGCGATGAGGCCGCCGAACTGACCATTAATAATGTCCCACTCAATCGTGAAAAAGAATCCTAGACCGAATTCGCGTAATGCAGGCCATGCGTTGATGACCAAGGAAATGATGATGCCAATAAGCGCTATCAATACTGATAATGCAAAAAATAGGGTCGCCTTATGAAAAATGAAATCTTGAAGTCTTTGTAGCTTCAGAATTTTTTCAGCTTGCGGCGTCAACATGTCAGAAGACTGACTGGTATTCATAGTAATCCTAGCGTTAGAACCACAGCTCACATAGTGTGAGCTGTGGTTATCTTACTCATTTAATACTCAAATACAACTTATTACTTAGTGCTAATTTTTGTCCATACGTTTTTACGGATGAACTCAGTTGTTGCATCAGGCATTGGCACGTAATCTAAATCAGCAGCCATTTTCTTGCCTTCTTTGAAAGCGAAGTCAAAGAACTTGATTACTTCAGCTGCGTTAGCTTTGTTTTCAGGGTTCTTGTACATCAAGATGAATGATGCGCCAGTAATAGGCCATGACTTAGCACCTGGTGCGTTTGTAATGAATGTACCCATACCAGGAACTTTTGACCAATCTGTACCAGCGGCAGCTGCTGCAAATGTGTCATCATCAGGAGCAACGAATTGACCGGCTTGGTTTTTGATTTGCAAGTAAGTCATGTTGTTCTTTTTAGTGTAAGCATACTCAACATAACCAATTGAGTTCTTTACACGGTTAACGTTGGCTGCAACACCTTCGTTACCTTTGCCACCAATTGATGAAGCTGCTGGCCATTTAACTGCAGCACCAGAACCAACTGTTTCTTTCCACTTTGGATTAACTTTAGCTAAGTAATCAGTGAAGATTGCAGTAGTACCTGAACCATCAGCACGGTGAACAACTGTGATGTTTGCATCTGGTAACTTAACACCTGGGTTCAAAGCAGCGATTTGCTTGTCATTCCAGTTAAGAATTGAACCCATGAAAATCTGAGCCAACACGTCACCAGTTACTTTTAATTGACCTGGCTTTAAGCCTTCAATATTCACCACTGGTACAACACCACCAATTATTGCTGGGAATTGAACCAAACCATCTTTTTCTAAATCATCAAACTTAACTGGGGCGTCAGATGCGCCAAAGTCTACTGTTTTAGCTTTGATTTGTTTAATACCGCCAGAAGAACCGATAGATTGGTAGTTCAAGCCATTTTTTGTTTTAGCTTTGTACGCCTCAGCCCACTTAGCATAAATAGGATATGGGAATGTAGCGCCAGCTCCCGTAATATCTGCAGCAAAAGCAGTCGTTACTGTTGATAAAGCAACTACGCCTGCTACTAATGTCTTTGTAAATAAAGCTTTCATATTTTCCTCATTCAATGACGCACAACGCGACATGTAGAAAGATACCTAGACTTTATGAAAGTTTTGTGACATTCACAATTAATACCCCAAAAACCACTTTTTAAGTATTTAATTCAATTAAATCAATTACTTAATATTGGGGTTAAATTAGCCCCGTTCATACCAATCTTTGGATTGATTGACCCATTTCACCACCAACAACATCACAGGAACCTCGATTAGCACCCCTACAACTGTTGCCAAAGCCGCACCAGAGTGAAAACCAAAAAGACTGATGGCGGCTGCAACTGCCAATTCAAAGAAATTCGATGCTCCAATCAAAGCTGATGGACAAGCTACATTGTGCTTTTCACCGACAGCGCGATTTAGCCAATAAGCTAGTGCTGAATTAAAAAACACCTGGATCAAAATTGGTACCGCCAATAAAGCAATAACAAGGGGCTGATCAATAATTGCCTCGCCTTGGAATGCAAACAAAAGAATAAGTGTGACCAATAAGGCAGCTATAGACCAAGGGCCGATTCTTTTCATCGCAGAATCAAAGGCACTCTGACCCTTCGATAAAAGTGACTTTCTCCACACTTGGGCCAAGATAACCGGTATGACGATATACAAGACTACTGAAGTTAATAAGGTGTCCCAAGGAACTGTAATGGCAGAAACACCCAACAAAAATGCCACTAATGGTGCAAACGCGACCACCATGATGGAATCATTCAGCGCCACTTGAGACAGAGTAAATAAGGGATCGCCATTGGTCAATCGACTCCAAACAAAGACCATAGCTGTACATGGAGCCGCTGCCAACAAAATCAAACCAGCGATATAACTATCAATTTGATCAGCTGGTAAATAAGGGGCAAATAGTTGACGAATAAAGAACCAAGCTAATAGAGCCATTGAAAAAGGCTTAACCAACCAATTAACAAATAAAGTAATGCCAATACCTCGAATATGTTGCTTCATTTGATTCAAAGCACCAAAGTCCACCTTCACCAGCATGGGAATGATCATGACCCAGATTAAAAAACCCACAGGAATATTGACTTGGGCAAACTCAAGACTGCCGAGTAAGTGGAAAACCTGAGGAAATAATTGCCCCAAAAAAATTCCAACTACGATACAAATAAAAACCCAAACAGTGAGATAGCGTTCAAAAATATTCATGGCAATTAATTAGTATTTAGTTTGTTAATAATGAGTGGCAATATTTTTTAGCTCTGCATTTAATGACATGCCGTCTAACTTCTCAAGCGGTAGATTCATTAATATTTCAATGCGCTTCTTTAAGCCAAGCTCAACTTCTTTAAATGCCGCTCTCTTATCGTCGTCACCACCTGCAACGCTTGAGGGGTCAGGATATCCCCAATGAGCAGTTGCCGGCTTACCAGGCCAAAATGGACAAACCTCTCCTGCTGCGTTGTCACAAACGGTAATAATGAAATCCATCTTAGGGGCATCTGCTTGGGCATACTCATCCCAACTCTTTGACCTTAATTTTGAGAGGTCGTAGTTATATTTTTCCGCGATTTCAATAGCAAATGGATTGACCTTACCGCCAGGCGTTGACCCAGCTGAATAACCCACAAACTTTCCATTAGAAATTTGAGTTGCCAATACCTCACCAACAACTGACCTTGCAGAGTTGTGAGTACATAAAAAAAGAATGTTGTATGTTTTCATATTAAATAGAAATTAAAAATTAAATTAGCTTTGTTATGCGCCACATTTGTTTTTGGTGGAGATGGAGTTGATTGAAATCGTTGAAACGGATGGCATAGAACTAGGAGTGCAACACGCATCAGCACCATCAGGCGACTCATTAAATACAGGAATACTGTCAAGAGTATGGAAAGTCTCCCAAGGGATTCCTGAGGGGTCATTGACCCAATACTTATCAGATCTTGAATAGCAACAAGCTGTACCCTCTTCCGCTATCAATTCTGTTTGTAACTGATCTAATCTTGTTTTCATTTCTGCAAGTCCTTCAGGTGCATCTACCTGAATACCCAAGTGATTAAGCCCCTCTGCAGCACCTCTGGCAGAAATGGCGAAGTTAACTTTAGGATCATCTAATTGCCACTTGGCATAGTCAGTTTTCAAAACAGTCGGTTCAGTTCCAAACATTTTTGAATAGAAGGTGATGCTATCTGCCAAACTTTTGACAGCGATGTGGATGTGCATTCTTTTCATAATTTGGCCTTGGAGTTAGTTTTTTCGGAGGTGCTTGATGAACACGACTGACCACCACAACAATTAAATAAAAGGAAATCCATCAAACTTTGAACTTGATCCGCATTAGGTCTGTAAATGAGATTTCTACTTTGTCTCTCAACCAATATTAAATTGGCCTGATAAAGTTCTTTCAAATGGAATGAAAGAGTTGCAGCAGGAATGCCTAAACTTTCCTTAATATCAGATGGGGTAACCCCATCAATTCCTCGTTGAACAATTAAACGGAAAATATTCAACCTTGATTCTTGTCCAAGGGCAAGAAAGGCTTGAGTCGCTTCAGTATTTTTCATAATTCCATAATAATGGAATTATGTGACAAATTCATGACAGCAAAAGGCTCTTTGTGAATTTTTTATGACTTGCCTTATTTATCTTGTTTTAAGTTGGTTGATGCATGAAACTTTTTTGAACTAAAGGAGTTCATATGTATAAGTACGAAGACGCCGTCAAGCAACTGCAAGAAACAGGCACAATTGGATTAATCAATTTCAAAGAATTGCCTTATGAAGATCTCGAAGAGCTTTTAGAGGAGATCAAAAAGTGGTGCGTATACGCTAACGGCAATAAAGAAAAATTAGAGAAAAAATCTAAAAAGAAAGATAAAAAGAAAAAGAAGAAATAAACATCTTTTCCTTTAGATTAGCTAAATAAGCCAGTTTTTTAACTGGCTTATTTTATTTAAAGAGATAACTATATTTAGATGGACTGAAATCTTAGGGTAACACTCAAACCACCTAATTCAGGAGCCTTGCTGACCTGAATGGCTAAACCATCAACATCGGCGATCTTTTTGATGATGGACCAGCCTAAACCAGTTCCAGAAATATCTGACGAACTCATTCTTAAGAAACGCTCACCTAAACGCTTAATTTCAGGATCCGAAAGACCAGGACCACTATCTTCAATCGTTAAATAAACGGCGTCATGCTTTTGATTGATCGATATATCAATCTTGCCTTTCATAGGCGAATAACGAATGGCATTGTCTAAAAGGTTTCTTAATAAGATCCCCAAGAGATCTTCATTGGCCAGCACATGAAAACTACCCTCTTCTGATAACTCAATCGTTTGATGTTTTTCATCCACCAAGTGATAAGTATTGGCAATTTGCTTTCTAACGAATTCAGATAGGTTGAGCTCTGTTTTAACAAACGGATTAGTCGCACTCTCTAATCTAGCCAGAGCTAAGAGTTGCTCAATCACTCGGCTTGAACGATCACAACTTTCAATCAGGTTATTCACTGATTCTGGATTGAATACTTTTTCGTATTTCAACACTTCTGCCTGAGTTCTTATCGCCGCTAGGGGCGTTCGTAATTCATGAGCAGCATCAGATGTGAAGCGCTTTTCTTGTTCTAAAACATGTCCCATTTTTAGAAGGAGCGTATTGAGTTCATCGAGCACTGGCTGTAACTCTTTAGGCAAAGCATCCGCTTGAATGGGCTCCAATGAATTAACTGATCGATTAGAAATCGCAGCACTTAACTTTTGTAGCGAACGGTTAGACCAAACAATCACACCAGAAACAATAATCGCCAATATAGGTAATCCCACCAACATCGGCCAAATGAGACCCCAAAGTAAATCACGCAGTAACTCTTCTTTTTCATGAGTTAATTTATAAAGACTCATTCGATTAGATGCCAATTTATCGAATATCTCCTCTAGCTCACTTTTTGCATCTAGCCATACAAATAAGGCAGTGACCGTCCAAATTAGAAAAATACTTCCTAATACCCAAACTAAGAGGCGTGTTCTTAATGAAAATGTAGGGGATTTCATGCGTTCGCCTTGAATTGATAGCCAATACCTCTAATGGTATGAATGTATCCATTACCAATCTTTTTACGGATATTGTGGATGTGAACTTCTATTGCATTACTTTCAACTTCGTGGCCCCAGCTATAAAGTTGTTGCTCTAACTGAGACTTGGTCATGACTCGGTTGGATGATGTCATTAAGACATGTAAGAGCGCGAACTCTTTTTTAGAGATGCTGATCAATTGCTCTGATAAGAAGACTTCATAAGTTGCAGGGTTGAGACTTAAATCGCCAGCCGTGAGTTGATTATGAGTTAAGCCTTCTGATCTTCTGATCAGCGCTCTTAATTTAGCAGTCAGAACTTGAAGCGCCACCGGCTTAATAACATAGTCATCACCGCCCAAGTCAAGCCCCTGAGTGATGCTCTCAACACCATCTTGAGCCGTTAATACCAATATGGGTATTTTGATACCTTGAGAGCGTAACTCTTGAAGAACTTCAAATCCAGTTTTAAGCGGCAAACCAATATCTAATACCAAAGCAGCATATTGGGTGGACTTTGATTCGTAGATAGCCGCTTGGCCGTCACGCACCCAATCGACTTGAAAGCCATCATGAGCTAGGCCAGCTTTTAGAGCTTCACCTAGGTTTTTGTCGTCTTCAGCTAATAGGATGCGCATTCTTATAGTTTAATTTGAATGACCCAGAAATAAGTAACAGCCAGAATAATTAAAGCAGCCATCCATTTATAAGGTCTAGATCTCTCAATCGATGCCGCCACTCTTCTGGCAGCCCCAGTTTGCTCTGTACTCATAGCAAGCTTCATTTTTTGAATCACGGCATTGATAACCACACCGCCGATATGAATGACCACAATTGCAATTAAAAGATTGCCTAGGGTTTCATGTAAGTCTTCAAATAAGTCCGGGCCTAACTCTTCATAAACGATGTAGCCACTGATAGTCACCATCAGGATCACGGCTAATAGCAAATAGGCCGCCAAGAATCCAATCGCATGAAATCCTATAAACGCTTGTGGCTCAGCAGTAAAAAGTGACTTGAGGTATTCAATGACTTTTTTAATTCTGGGATAAATGGAATTAAATCGCGCGTATTTACCACCAATAAATCCCCATACCAGGCGAAACGCAACCAAGCCAAACATGGTGTAACCCATGGTGACATGTAAGAGCCGAAACTTTTCACTGTCTTGAGTAATAACAGCCCCTAAGAAACAGATGGCTAATAACCAATGGGAAACCATAACAGCCGCATCCCAAGACATCATTCTTTTAGAGAGTTGAGCAATCATTTTGGCACCCTCACATAGTCATCATCATATTGACCTTTGTCGGCTGTTGTGTGGCACGCCATGCAGTTGGATTTACTTTTGATCTTAGGATGCTTCCAAGTTAGTTCAGAAACTTTTCTATGTTTTCTAATAAACCATTCTGACTCAGTCATTCTGTCATTCGGCGGCGCTCCATTGACACGCTTATAGGTGCCAGCGTACTGAAACAACCATTGACTCACCTCTTTAACCGATTGAGGATCTAAAGATGCATCAGTGCCATAGTGCTTGTCGAGGGTACCCATGATTCTTCCCCAAGATTCTTTCGGTAAGAATGCCGGGGCATAGAGCATGTGACAGCTGGCACACTCACTGTTTACTTTTTCAGGAATTTTGAGAGGCAACATATTGCCATCGGCCAAAACTGCTGAAGATGCCAGAACTAGCAAGCACATTGAAATGATTTTTTTCACAATGATTCTTCTTTATTTTTTTAGATTAATTAGATAAGCCATCACATCAGCTTTTTCAATCGCTGTGCACTCTCTAGCCAAGACGTCATTGCAGTTGCGCTTGAACCATTTATTGACCTTAGCTTCATCTGTAAATCTTTTGGCATTAAAAGCAGGCGCTAAAGGTGCGATAGTTTTATCGGTTGATGCATGCTTACCATCGCTTGTAGGGGGTGCGTTATGACAAGTAGCGCAACTCCATTCTTTGCCGTGCTTAGATGTAAAAAATTTTTCACCCCTGGCAATCGAGGCAGTTTGTTTTGCTTCGTCGCTATATTGTTTTTGAAATCCTTGAGCATCGATAGCCCAACTAAGTTGCGTAGCAAAGCCCAATGCCATAAATAAGATGGTTTGCTTTGTAAGCATGCGCACTTTCGTTGATTTCATGAGATTCCTCTGATCTGATTAACTGTTCTATATCGTTAATGTATGAGGTCTACATTAAGAAATCCTTAAGAAAATGTAGTTATTTAAAATTGAATCTAAGCAACTATATTTAAAGGACTTTCTTCAAAAATCAGGTTATAGTGAAAAGATGAATGTTGGTTTAAAAACCCCAGAAGTTACTGAACTTCGCAAGCAATATGGCTTTAATGATCTACCGATCAAAAAGATGAACTCCCTTTTAAAGACCCTTATTGATATTTTATTAGAACCAATATTTAGCTTGTTAATTGGTGCAGGCCTGATATACCTAATTATTGGGAGCACTGAAGATGCAATAACCCTATTAGGATTTATCAGTATTTCTATAGTTATTACACTTTTTCAGCAAAGAAAAAGTGAGCGCGCATTAGAAGCCCTCAAAGATTTATCCAGCCCTCACGTATGGGTTATTAGAGATGGTCAATCACAAAAGATCCCAAGTCGAGAATTAGTTGTCGGAGATGTTCTGATCCTTCAAGAGGGCGAGAGAGTCGTTGCTGATGCGGAACTAATTGAGTCACATGATTTATTGATTGATGAATCTCTATTGACAGGAGAATCTGAAGCCGTCGAAAAAACTCAGCAAAAAATAACTACCCAACCTAAAAATCATCTCATCTTCTCTGGTTGCATGATTATTCGTGGCAGCGGTTTAGCATTAGTAACGGCGATTGGAGCAAAAACAGAAATTGGAAAGATAGGCAAAAGCTTAGAAACAATTGTTATTGCAGACAGTCCTCTCCAAAAAGATATCCGCCAACTTATCCGTAAGTTCGCAACATTTGGGATAGCGCTCTCCATAGCCGTTACCCTAATTTACGGCTTCATACATGATGATTGGTTACGGGGCGTTCTATCAGGAATTACTCTAACAATGGCTTTATTACCTGAAGAATTGACAGTTATTTTGACTGTGTTTATGGCCTTAGGTGCCTGGAGAATATCGCGCCTACACGTTTTAACTAGGCATGCTCCTGTTATTGAAACCTTGGGTAGCATTAACGTTCTTTGCGTTGATAAAACTGGCACACTTACACAAAACAAAATGAGTCTAGAGGCTCTAGCTACCAAAGATGCAATAGTTCAATTAATTCCTGAAATAAAGGAACTTTCTCAATCATTTAAAGAACTACTCAGTCACGCTGTATTAGCCAGCGAAATAAAACCATTCGATCCTATGGAAAAAGCATTCCATGAAAGCCTCTTGAAATTCCATCCTGAGCATCATGAGGTTTATCAAGATCAATTTATTTCTCACGAATACCCTCTTAGCCATGAATTACCTGCAATGACACATCTATGGCAAGATACATCTGACCCACAAAATCACGTAGTGGCGATCAAAGGATCTCCTGAGGCTGTTTTGAAACTTTGTAAACTGACCAATGCTGAAATTGATCAGATTCAAATACAAATTTCTAAAATGGCCAGTCAAGGCTTAAGAATCCTTGGCGTTGCAAAATCTAAATTTAAAAAAACGACAGATAGCTGGCCACAGCACCCCAATGAGTTTGAATTTGAATGGTTGGGCTTAACAGGTCTTAAAGACCCTCTCAGAATAGAAGTTCCTGAGTCTATTCAGGTATGCCGCTCAGCAGGAATAAGAGTTGTCATGATTACTGGTGATCATGCTTTAACTGCACAATCGATTGCACAACAAGCTGGTATTGACGACCAGAAATGCATTTCAGGCCCTGAAATAGAAATGATGTCGGATATTGACCTACAAGAATCTATTAAAAATTGCTCCATATTTGTCAGAATTCAGCCCCACCAAAAATTACGGATTGTTCAAGCCTTTCAAAATAATCAACAAATCATTGCGATGACAGGTGACGGTATTAATGATGCTCCTGCCCTGAAGGCTGCCCATGTTGGAATAAGTATGGGTCAAAGAGGAACAGATGTCGCCAGGGAAGCATCTTCATTAGTTTTATTAAATGATGATTTTTCATCCATAGTGCATTCGATTAAACAAGGCCGTCAAATTTATGACAATCTACATAAGGCTGTTATTTATGTTTTGGCAGTCCATATTCCAATAGCAGGCGCAGTTTTTATCCCATTAATTTTTGGTGCGCCACCCATGCTAAGCCCCATTCATATACTTTTTCTAGAAATGATCATTGACCCAGCGTCTGCCATAGTTTTTGAGATGGAAGAGGCTGAGAAGAATATTATGGAAAGACCGCCCAGAAATATCAATGCTAAATTTTTCGACTTAGATCGACTCTCTTTAGCTATCTTCCAAGGCCTGATTTTATTGATTTTTGTTGTTGGCTCTTACTTGTTTTTACTAAATAACAACGCCAGCCATGAACTTGCGACCACCATCTCGTTTAGCACGCTCATTATTGGTAATTTACTACTCATCATGATGAGTAGATCTAAACAAGAACATTTTTTAACGATCCTACAAAAACCAAACTCTGCGCAATGGTGGATTTCTGCACTAACCTTAATATCAATTACTGCAGTGATTGAACTCCCCTATCTGAGAGAAAAGCTTCATTTTATTGAACCATCTGCTCAACAAATACTGCTGGTTGTTGGATTAAGTCTAGCAACCTTGATACTTGGCGAGTTTGTAAAATGGCTTTATAGATCCACTGACAAATTAACATCTTTATATTAATCAATTATTTAGTTGATAATATTGGAATAGAAATCTTTAAATCCATTTAAATGCCGTTTGCTCTAAAAAAATAAGCCTTTTAATATTGCTGTCACCTTGTTGGGCAGAGGCTATCGATTTACAGCCTGATGACATCATTGCTCCGCCACCCGGCATTCAGCAAATTCAGATTAATTACCAAAGAAGTGAACGTAGTGATTACTACCAACATGGCAATAAGGCCCTAACTGGTGGCGAAGTAGTAAACACCCAAACTCAGCTGAAATATGGGCGCTCTTTTGAGTTAAATGCACTCCCTGCTTACTTTTATGTTCAAACACCTTTAACTGAGATTTCTACCACCGGTAGCGTAGCCTCTTACTCCACGAACTCGGGTGCCGGTGATACCACCTTCGCCTTTGCTCTTTGGCCCTACGCTAATAGAGAATCAGAAAAATATATGGGGTTTGCGGGCTATCTAACAGTTCCAACCGGTACATACGATAGCGAAAAAAAATTGAATGCTGGCGACAATCGATATAAGTGGGCACTACAAGCTGGCTACGAACAATCCATCGCTAAAAATGTTAATTGGATGTCAGCAGTCGATACGCTATGGTTTGGTGAGAATGATGACCAAGCAATTAATCACAAAAAACTAAAACAAAAAGCTCTCTACAGCGCGCAAACTGCGCTGATTTATAAATTTAATTCCACCTACAGCGCTTCCGCTGGTTACTTCTACAGTGTTGGCGGCGTCACCAGTCTAAATGGAGAGAGCCAAGGTGATCTAACACAGAGTCATCGCTATCAAATTAGCGGCATCGCCAATTTGCCCATAGGACGCTTAATATTGCAATATGGCCAAGAGCTAAGCACTAGGAATGGGTTTATTGAAGATGCTCGCTGGATAGTTCGATACAGTAAATTCTTTAAGTAATAAAAAAGCCGCTTTCATTAGCGGCTTTTTTATTAGATTCACTGATGAGTGAGATGACTACTTAGTCGTGCTTTTCCACACCACCCGCTGGGAATTTATGAGATGCATAACGAACTACTGCGTTTGCAATCGCCAATAGCAAGATAGTTCCACCCAATACTAAGATTTGAGTGCTTGCTGAGTGATCCACGTTGACCAAGTCAATAATCAAACGAGTGACTGCTGTAATCGCTACGTAGATCAAAAAGCGAACTGGCATGTGATTGGTCTTGAAGTAAATACCAACCATGGCACCAATCTCAAGATAAATGAATAACAAGAGCAAGTCTTCTACACCAGCATGTGACTTACCCATGATGTTCAAGAAAGTGGTAACACCAGACCAAACAGTTGCGGCACCAATAGCAAATAAAGCAATTAAGTGAAAGATCGTGACGCAGGCGTTCCCCAGTGGGTTAACCATTGCCTCAATTCGTTTATCAATTGGTAATTCAGTTTTATTGTTATCTGTCATGGAGCCTCGAATGAATTCAATGTATATGAATCTCATTCTATATGGCATCTCAGTTGAATGGCTCTTTTTTATAGCAATTAATCACTTAGCTATTTTTCATAAGAATCTCTTAACACTTGAGATCTAAGGGGCTCCTCCTATTGATCTAATTTTTAGATTAATAGTATCTATTTAATCAATTAGACAAATATAAGGGTAGACCCCAAAATTCGTCTGTTGTTTAACCATTTTGAAGAAGGAAATACCATGTCAATCATCAACACAGCAGTGCAACCATTCGTAGCACAAGCCTACCATAACGGTAAATTTGTAACAGTTACAGAGCAAAACCTTCAAGGTAAATGGTCTGTATTTATCTTTATGCCAGCAGCCTTCACATTCAACTGCCCTACAGAAATTGAAGATGCAGCTGATAACTATGCTGAGTTCCAAAAAGCAGGTGCAGAGGTGTACATCATCACAACTGACACACACTTCTCACACAAAGTTTGGCATGAAACTTCACCAGCAGTGGGTAAAGCTAAGTTCCCATTAATCGGCGATCCAACTCACGCTTTAACACGCGGCTTTGATGTGCATATTGATGCAGAAGGTTTGGCTCTTCGCGGCACATTCATCATCAACCCAGAAGGCGTTGTTAAGACTGCTGAAGTTCACAGTAATGAAATCGCTCGTGATATCTCAGAAACATTGCGCAAGTTGAAAGCTGCTCAATACACAGCTGCTAACCCAGGCCAAGTTTGCCCAGCAAAATGGAAAGAAGGCGCAGCAACATTGACACCAAGCCTTGATTTAGTTGGCAAGATCTAAATAGTAGATATATCCATAGGCTCTCATTTGAGAGCCTATTGGAGAGAAACAATTTTCTCCAATAGGCTCACACGAACCGAATACATAAGGAACGACCATGTTAGATAACAATATCAAAACCCAATTAAAAGCTTACTTTGAAAAAATTCAAGCTCCAGTTTCATTAACTGCTTCATTGGATCAAGGTGAAAAATCATCTGAAATGCTTACTTTGTTACAAGAGGTAGCAGAGCTTTCAGACAAAATTACTGTCAATACAGATGGTCAAGCTGTTAATCGCCCAAGCTTCACTGTTGGTGCAACAGGTACTCCAGCTCGTATTAGCTTTGCAGGTTTGCCAATGGGTCACGAAATGACGTCATTTGTATTAGCCATTTTGCAAAGCGGTGGCTACCCACCGAAGGTTGAACAAGCCATCATCGATACCATCAAGGAGTTACCTGGCAAGTTACATTTCCAGACTTTTATTTCTTTGTCATGCCACAACTGCCCTGATGTAGTTCAAGCCTTGAACTTGATGGCTGTGCTCAACCCTAATATTGAACACGAAATGGTGGATGGCGCACTTTTCCAAGATTTGGTGAATCAACATCAGATCATGGCTGTTCCTACCGTGATCATGAATGGCGCAGTATTTGGTCAAGGTCGCATGACAGTTGAAGAGATTGTTGCTAAGTTAGACACCAACTCATCTGAAAAAGATGCAGAGAAGTTAAATGCTAAAGATGCATTTGATGTCTTGGTCATTGGTGGTGGCCCAGCGGGTGCCTCTGCAGCGATCTACGCTGCCCGCAAAGGTATCGCTACAGGTATCGTTGCTGAGCGCTTTGGTGGTCAAGTGATGGACACCATGGGCATCGAGAACTTCATTTCTGTTAAAGAAACAGAAGGTCCTAAATTGGTCATGGCTCTTGAGCAACACGTGAAATCTTATGAAGTTGACGTGATGAATTTGCAACGCGCAAAATCTTTACGCAAAGATGGTCAAGGATTAGCCATTGAATTAGAGAATGGCGCAGTGCTTAAGAGCAAATCTGTGATTATCAGTACAGGCGCACGCTGGAGAGAAATGAATGTACCAGGCGAGCAAGAATATCGTGGCAAAGGCGTAGCTTACTGCCCTCACTGTGATGGCCCTTTATTTAAAGGCAAGCGTGTTGCCGTAATTGGTGGCGGCAACTCTGGTGTTGAAGCTGCGATTGATTTGGCAGGCATTGTTAGCCATGTCACTTTGATTGAGTTTGATAGTCAATTACGTGCAGATGCTGTTTTGCAAGCCAAGATGAATAGCTTAGCTAATGTGACCGTGATTAAGAGCGCTTTGACCAAAGAAGTATTGGGTGAGAATCAAAAAGTAACGGGGTTGCGTTATGAAGATCGCTCAACTGGTCAGATCAACACCTTAGAACTTGAGGGTATCTTTGTGCAAATTGGTTTATTGCCTAATACAGATTGGTTAAAAGGCACGATCGATCTTAGCCCTCGCGGTGAGATTATCGTGGATGCCAAAGGTGAAACTTCAATGCCTGGCGTTTTTGCTGCAGGAGACTGTACAACTGTCCCTTACAAGCAAATCATTATTGCCATGGGTGAAGGTGCTAAAGCCTCTTTAGGTGCTTTTGACTATTTGATTCGATCATCTGTACCAGAAGCTGATGTGGCAATAGCTGCCTAATCTAGCACTTAGTTTAAAAAGCTCCTAATACCTTTGAGGCATTAGGAGCTTTTTTATGAGCTGAGTTTTTTATTTTGTCTTAAAAGATTTTTTACGACTAACGGTACTTTTGTGAGATTGATGGTATTGCTCAGCAATGATGTTGGCAACTGCCATAAACTCATCAATCCGCGCAGTGGTTTGACGTGCTACTAATGCAATGCCACGTTTAGGTGCCGGAGCAGAAAGCGGCCTAGCCATGAGACTGGTGTTATTAAGAATACCGCCTTTGATCGCCATTTCTGGTAACAATGCAACACCCAAGCCAGCTTCTACCATTTGCACCAAAGTCAGTAAGCTAGTTGCTTCTATACCGTAAGGGCTGGCAGTTTCTTTTTGACGGCAAGCTCTTAAGCTATGTTCACGCAAACAGTGGCCCTCCTCTAACAACAATAGTCTGTCAGTCATCGATGCAGAAACTTTAACTTCTGGCGCTTTTAAAGCGGGCTCATCCGCATGAGCCGTTAACCAGAATTCGTCACCATACAGTTCTTTAACTAATAAACCCTCGGTGTCATAAGGCAAAGCAATTAAAGCAAAATCAAGCTGATGATCGACCACTCTTTTTAGTAGGTTGGCGGTCAAGTCTTCGCGCAGTGTTATTTTTAGATCTGGATAATTTTGTCGAATATTAGGCAAGACCTGCGGTAATACAAATGGTGCAATAGTCGGAATGACACCTAACTTAATCGTACCCGTCATCGAGTGGCCAGTGTTGTGGGTGTAGTCAACGAGGTCTTCTGCTCCAGCCAATAATTTAATCGCACGAGCTACCACCTCTTCACCAAGAGGAGTAACGGATACGTTTTGACGATCCCTCTCAATGAGATGAGCGCCCATGGTTTGCTCGAGCTCTTTCAATCCTGTACTCAGAGTGGATTGACTAACGAAACAGGATTCTGCAGCCTTAGTGAAGTTCAAGTATTGCGCAACAGCCACTAAATACTTCAGCTGTCTCAATGATGGCAACGCTGACATAAATACCTTCCGCTATGGATGAATAGGTATCAATCGTATTGATTGATAAATCAGATCAATTATATGAAATTGATCGATTTTTGTGTTTTTAATTTAATTAGCTTCTACTAGCTAATAAGCAATTGGCAGCTGATTCCACTGGGTGGTGTAGTTCGGTGATTTATTGCCTGAGCGCATGGCCCAATTTTGCTTGGTGCCAGTTGCCGCTGATTTAACAAGCGTGCTGCCATAACGAGTATTAATAGCATCAATGGTCTTCATGAGTTCAGCAGATTTCCCTTTTGCTTCCATATCTTCAAATAGTGACTGTTGAACTACTGGCTTATCGGTTAGCAAATTTAAAATGACTCCTGCCTTCTTATATCTAAATCCTGCTTTAAATATTTTCCTGAGGCCCTTCATAGCTGCTTCAGTTAGCTCTAATGAGTTATCCGTTGGATCAGCCAATGGCACAACAATACTTTGAGCATATTGATTTTCGTATCTCATGAAAGGATTGGTTTGAATGAATACCGTCATAGCTCCAGTAACAGAATGCTGCTCTCTTAATTTTTCAGCAGCTCTTGCTGTGTGAGTCGCTACCGATTCAGATAATTCATTAAACGTAGTAACTAATTTTCCAAAACTACGAGAAGCAATAATTTGCTGTTTAGGTGGCGCCACTTCTTCTAGCTTTAAACAAGAAACCCCTCTAAGCTCATAACAAATACGCTCCATCACAACACCGAATTGCAATCGTATTGTTTGAGGAGATATTTGCATCAGGTCAAATATGCTTTTAATACCCATGGCTTCTAGGCGCTTAGCAATCTGACGGCCTATACCCCAAACTTCTCCGACAGAAATTTCGCTCATCCATTGATGAATCTCTTTTTTGGGCATGGTGCTGATATCGCACACCCCCAAGAACTGCTGATTTTTTTTAGCCAAGTGATTCGCTAATTTGGCTAATGTCTTAGTTGGGGCAATCCCAACGCAAACAGGTAAACCAGTCCAATCTTTGACTCGCTCTTTAACTGTACTTCCCAAATGAGTCGGCGTTTCATAATGCTTCAGAACAGAATCTATTCTTAAGAAACTCTCATCAATACTGTAGACCTCTAGATTGGGCGTGAATTGTCTTAAGACCTCAACCACCCTATTGCTCATATCACCATAGAGTGTGTAGTTAGATGAGTAGGCTTCAATGCCATGCTTTCTGGCCAAGTCTTTCATCTGGAACCAAGGAGTTCCCATCTTGACACCCAAAGCTTTGACTTCTGCACTGCGAGCCACAGCACAACCATCGTTATTAGAAAGAACCACCATGGGCACATTCTCTAATTTCGGAGCAAAGACTCTTTCACAAGAAACATAAAAGTTATTAACATCGACTAAAGCAAATAATGCGGATGACATGATTAGCTCCTACTTGAATGGCTAGCGTAGCGACGCACAACCCCGACCACAACACCCCAGATTTGTAGTTCATGGCCTTCACTGAAAGTAATGGCTTGATACTCAGGATTTTCAGGGCGCAGTTCAATGCGCCCTTTGTATTTGTAGAGCCTTTTGATGGTGTACTCACCGTCAACAACGGCCACAACAATATCCTTATGTTTGGCTTTTAAGGCTTTATCAACTACCACCTTATCGCCATCGTGGATGCCAGCCACAATCATTGATTCACCTCTCACAGTAAACATGAAAGTGGCTGGCTTATTCTGTACTAAGTAGTTATTGATATCTAAGCCATCTTCAACATAATCCCCGGCAGGACTAGGAAATCCAGCAGAAATTCGATGAGATAAGAACCTCACTTCACAAGCAGCAAAATCCTTTGCCAAGGCTTGTGGCTCTTGATGAAGGGTCACAGAATGACTGGAAGTTGAAATAAGCTGATTCATATAATACTGTATATTTATACAGTATACATAGATTCTGTCAAGTTCAGCAAATTTGTCGTTGCACTATTAAGATATGACTCATCATGTTGGGAAAAATTCGTCAAAAACAAATAGCCAATCAGTTCAAAGAGCTCACTTCCCCAAAGGAAGTGATCTGCCCTATTTGTGATCGCCCAATTCCAGACTCGCAAAAAGATGCTCATCACTTCATCCCCAAATCCAAGGGCGGGAAGACAACCGAGTATTTGCATCGTATTTGCCATCGGCAAATACATGCTTTATTTACAGAAACTCAGCTAGCGAAGGAATTAAATACGGCAGAAGCCGTTAAGGAGCGAGCAGAGATGAAGAAATTTATTGATTGGGTTCAATCTAAACCCATTCATTTTTATGAAAGAACCTCAAAGAGCAATCAGCTCAGAAGCTAGCAAATATCAAAGCATAGTGAGTTCATAAGAACATCCTAAACAATGTTACATTTGTGAATAACTATGGTCATTAAGAAGATATTTTTACTTCTCTGCTTATTTATTTCTCAGAACGCATACTCTGAGGGATTGGTGTTCGAGTGCGATGAAAAAAGTCTTCAATCAATCGACTCAAAGCTGAATCAATACTTTTCAAAACTAGATATTCAACATCAACTGTATGAAAAGAAGATTGCTCCGCATAGACTGCAATTTCATCTAAAAAAGAATTATCCAGATACAAGCACTCTTTATCTTCGCTGGAATCCTGAATTAAAAATTCAAGACGAGGTTTTATCTTTACCTTCTGCAAATGGACAAAAAGAAATAACAACTGTCTCTAAGAAAGAAATAGTTTTAGCGCTCATGCAATCAGGAAGACGAACCGTCTTTTCTGGTAAATCCTGTCAATTTGAAGCTTTTGAAGATCATATTCAGGTCCGCCAGATGATTGTTGCATGGGCAGAACATTTACATTGGAAGTTTCCTGATGGAGATAGTGCCAAGTGGAATGAAGCTTACTGGAAAGATGGCACATTAAAGCCTGGAAAACCGATCCTAGAGGCTATGACTGATTTTTTCATTAATCCAAATGCATGCTCAGTCGGCTGCTATACAGCCACAAAAATTGTGGTGATCCAAGGCATTATTGATTATTACCAAAGAGTTAAAAAAGATGTTGAAAAAGCTAACCATATTAAAAAATTACTTCGAAGTGATGGTGAAGTTTTAGTGAACATTGAATCAGAATCAATGTGGCAATTTTTAAAAAAAGATAAAACACCTATGCCATCCAATGATGGCAAATTATTAAAAGTTCAGAAAGGAGTTGCTCCCCTGAATTTCATTCCTGGTGACTGGGTTTACTTTATTAATACAGATGATAAAAGTTCCAACACACCGGGATATGAAGGCTCTAATGCCATTTATATGGGGCGAGCTAAATTTGACGATTTCTATAATGACAATGGCCATCATTATTTTTATCATGAAAAATTAAATGAAGTCTATAACTGGCGTCTTGGTGTTTTTAGTCGCTCACGAGACTATGACAAGCTACAGCCACTTTCAGCTGAACTGCTGCACTCTTTAGGCTTACCACCCCATCAAGGCGGCATCATTCCAGATAGTCGATCAGTGCCAAAATATTTTGGATTTGAGTGATCAAACCAGATCAGTTATTGAATTCAGGAGCTGGACACGTCAGATGACGTTAAAAACTTAATTAATCCAATAAGTCATACCAAATAAGCTTTCAATCCATAGTGGAATATTCAGCTAAGACTGAATTGAGCCCTGCAACTAGGGTGATTAGAGCTCTTTTCATAGGGCCAATAGCCATATAGGAACATTCCACACGTAAACCCTAATATGGGATTTTTAGCTTCAGTAGCAGAATTGACCAACAATAATTAAAGAGGAGTCAATTCAATGAATAACCAGAAGCGTAACACCATCAAATTAGGCATTGCTGCTTTAGCAGTTGGCGCCATTGCTTCGCCAGAAGCAGAAGCTGCTGCCGCTAAAACACCTTTTAAAGTTGCACAAACTTATATCCCTATTGCGAACAGCAAAGAAGTCTTCCCTGTTCGAAGAATTTATTGCATTGGCAGAAACTATGCTGCCCATGCAAGAGAAATGGGATCTGACCCAACTCGTGAACCACCATTTTTCTTTCAAAAACCAACTGATGCCATACAGTATGTTGCACCAGGAACAGTTGGCGATCACGCCTACCCTTCATTAACAAAGAACTATCACTATGAAGTTGAACTAGTGGCAGTTCTGAAGTCTGGCGGCAAAGATATTCCTATTGAAAAAGCTTTAGATCATGTATTCGGCTACGCATTAGGTCTAGACATGACACGTCGCGACCTTCAGCGCTTCATGGGTGACCAAAAGAAACCTTGGGAAATCGGTAAGTCATTTGATCGCTCTGCGCCAATTGGTCCTATTCATACGGTTAAACAATTAGGCGGTCACTTAGGTAAAGAAAATATTTCTTTGGCAGTGAATGGTCAAATTAAACAAAATGCCACCTTGTCACACATGATTTGGTCAGTCGCTGAACAGATCTCTAAGTTATCAGAAGCGAATGAACTTTTCCCTGGCGACATTATTTACTCTGGAACTCCAGAGAATGTTGGCCCAGTAGTTAAAGGAGATGTGATCTCTTGCAAGCTTGATAGGCTGCCTGATTTATCAATCAAGATCATATGATGCGCCGACCAGTTAGCATGTCACTCGCCTGGGTGACATGCTTTTTTATGTTCATGTCCACGGCCATCAAGGCTGAGGAAATTCTGTATGCGGCCGCTGGGGTCAAACTACCTTTAATTGAGTTAGCTCAATTGTATGAAAAACAAAAAGGCACGAAAGTGTCCTTAGACTTTGATACAGCAGGCGCTGCTGAGAAAATGTTCTTAGAAAACCCTCAAGCAACCATACTCATAACAACTTTAGATCGCATCCAAAAAAATGTTGCTCCCAAAAATCAAGGGCAAGTTATTCCTTTGGCAGATACAGTCGCAGGCATTGCAGTTTCTACCGCCAGCAAACCAAGCCTTAAGAATGCACAGGATTTAAAGCAGGCTTTACTTCAAGTCAATAGCATTGCATTTTCTGATCCATCAAGAGGTGCCACAGTTGGCACACATTTTTTAAAAGTCATTCGCGAACTTGGCATCGAAAAAGAAGTGATGCAAAAAGCAACCCTAGCAAGAGATGGGGTTGAAACAATGAAATTGGTTCAATCAAAAAAGGTTGAATTAGGTATCACTCAAATTAGTGAAATTGTCCAAGCTGACGCCTCATTATTGCTGGGCGCCTTTCCTGACCCCTATGATTTATCGACCAGATATGCCTTGTGGTTTAAAGACAATAAGGAAACAGTTCAGTTTGTTCAATTCTTAAAAACCAAAGATGCTCAAGCCATTTATCAGAAGCATGGCTTAAGACCTCATCAATAATCTTCTAGGATCTGTATGTTAAAAAATATCAAAGGATTACTCCTTCTCTCTTGTTTGTTTATAAGTCTCTCCACCTCTGTTAACGCTCAAAGCATTGCCAATGGCAAACCTATCCGCATCATCGTTGGCGTTACCACTGGAGGCACCACAGATAATCTTGCGAGATACATCGCTAATGAATTATCAAAAGAGCTCAAGCAAAGTGTCTTCGTTGAAAACAAACCAGGTGCTGGCGGCAATATCGCTGCACAATTTGTAGCTAAAGCACCATCTGATGGATTGACACTACTGTTCGTTAATACAAGCCATAGCGTTAATGCGGGACTCTATGGAGATCAAGCTGGATATGATCCAGTTAAAGATTTCACACCTATTACACTTTTATCAACTGGACCTGCTGTATTGGTTGCTAATCCAAGCTTTCCAGCCAATAACGTGAAAGAATTAATTGCACTAGCCAAGGCAAAGCCTGGCAAATTAAATTTTGCAATTGGTGGCGTGGGAACATCCCTTCACATGGCAGGTGAGTTATTTAAACATTCAGCCCAAGTTGATATTACAAATATTCCATATAAAGGTAGCTCACCTGCACTCACCGATGTCATGGCTGGTCAAGTTGAACTGATGTTTGCGGCTGTTATTAATGCTGTACCGCAAGTAAAAGCGGGCAAGTTGAAAGCTCTTGGTGTTACAGGTAATCAAAGAATTCCAGCATTACCAGATGCACCTCCAATTTCTGAGACTATTCCGGGCTATGAATCAACTGCCTACTTTGGTTTATTAGCCCCAGCTAATCTTCCTAAAGATGTTCTTGAGAAGATATCAAAGATTGCTATGAAAGCTTCAGGTCAGAGCGAACTAAAAAATAAGCTTGAGCCAGATGGTTCAAAAACTGTAGGAAGTACTCCTGAAGAATTTAGAAAGTTTTTGGTACAGGATGTGGATAAATGGAAAAGGGTTGTTAAGGCCACTGGCGCTCAACCTTAAATATGTCGCTCCATCGCACTGCAGCCCAGAAAATCTGGGCTGATCATCTTATTAAACCATTAGCTAGCAATCAAGACCTTCTCTTGATTGACAGAGTTTTTCTCCATGAAAGAACAGGGCCAGCTCTTTTATCTGGCCTCTCTCTATCGAATCGCAAACCCGCCAATCCAAAAAGTATTTTTGGCACTCTTGATCACATAGTTGATACCAGCATATCTAGGAGTGATGACACCTTATTTAAGGGCGGCAAACTTTTCATTGAGGCTTTTAAAAAGAGAACGCATGAGTTTGGCATCCAGCTTTTTGATTTAAATGATCCACGTCAAGGCATCGTTCACGTTATCTCACCAGAGCTAGGCATAGCCCTTCCAGGCAGCACCCATGTATGCCCAGATAGTCACACATGCACAGTTGGCGGTTTAGGTGCTTTAGCTTGGGGCATTGGATCGACTGAAGGTGAGCATGCAGTTGCCACTCAAACCTTGATATATAAACAACCCAAGCAACAAAGGGTTGTCTTTACTGGTAAGTTGTCTACTGGGGTCACTGCAAAAGATCTTGCTTTGGCACTGATTGCCAAATATGGAGTTACTGGAGGCAATGGCCACATTACAGAATATGCGGGCGATCCAATCAGAGATCTAGACATTGAAGGACGAATGACACTCTGTAACCTCAGCGTTGAATTTGGATCCTGGACTGGGATTGTGCCTGCGGATGAGAAGACTTTTGCATGGCTGGCTGATAAACCGATGTCACCAAAAGGCAAAGATTGGGATATGGCGATTGACCATTGGAAATCTCTTGCTAGTGATGCTGAAGCCACATGGGACTCAGAGCTCACTCTGGCATGCCATGATTTAGAGCCACAGGTGACATGGGGAACAAGCCCTATGCATGCAATAGGTATTAGCTCACAAGTTCCCAATCTATCAGAGGTGTCAGCTTTAATCCAAAATCAAGATTACAACAAAGCTCTTGATTACATGAACTTACAAGCTGGTCAAAAAATGACTGATATAGCTATTGATGTGGCGTTTATTGGTTCCTGCACTAATAGCCGAATCACTGACCTTAGAGCAGCTGCGAGTATCTTAAAAGGCAGAAAAGTAAAGTCACATATCAAAGCGATTGTTGTTCCAGGATCAATGGAAACAAAGCGTCAAGCTGAAGCAGAAGGTCTTGATGTGATTTTTAAGGAAGCTGGCTTTGAATGGCGATCCAGTGGTTGCTCTTTATGTTTTTATGCAGGAGGAGAATCCTTTGGGGAAGGCGTTAGAACGATCAGCACCACCAATAGAAACTTTGAAGGCAGACAAGGCATCCAAGTTAAAACACATCTAGCAAGTCCTTTAACAGTAGCCGCCTCGGCTCTTGAAGGAAAAATTGCTGATCCACGCCCTTATCTAAAATCATGAAGCCATTTGAAGTATTTACTGGGATAGTTGCCCATTTACCCAATGACAATATAGATACTGATGCGATCATTCCATCAAGAGAGATCGTGAGCCCAGAGAAAACAGGATTTGGAGAAAAGCTGTTTAGCTCATGGCGCTATTTAGATAAAAACTATGCAGAAAATACTGAATTTATTTTAAATAAAGAGCCCTACCGAGACTCTTCCATTTTATTGTCTGGCTATAACTTTGGATGCGGCTCCTCAAGAGAAATGGCAGTTTGGGCCCTTGCACAATTTGGTTTCAAAGTAGTGGTTGCAAAATCTTTTGGGGAAATTTTCAGAAATAATTGCAACAAGAATGGCTTACTCACTATTCAAATTTCTGATGCTGCCTATTTATCTCTTTCAGAGCTATGCCATAAGCACCCATGTCAACTGAAGGTTAATTTAGCAGATCAATTAATTGAAGCAGTTGATGAGACTAGTGAATTTAAATTTCATTTTGATATTGATGCAACTCTCAAAGAGTATTTTTTAAGTGGTCAAGATGCGATTTCTAAAACCTTAGAACATCAATTGGCCATTGATGAATTTTGCCAAGCTGATAGAAAAAATCGTCCATGGATGTGGCAATCTTAGGCACATGAATATGCCCCACTAATAGATTCTTAAAATTTAGGTCATTAAAAAACCACCCTTAGGTGGTTTTTTAATTTTTATCATCTGTAGACAATATCTGCTCGACGATTTTCTTTCCAGGCCTCCTCATTGCTTCCCTTAGCCTTTGGCTTTTCCTTACCAAAACTAACAGACTCTAGCTGACCTTGATTAACACCCAGCAAAGATAATGATTTCTTAACTGCTTCAGATCTCTTTTGACCTAAGGCTAAGTTGTACTCTGTTGTTCCACGCTCATCAGTATTACCCTGAATCACGATGTTAGCCTTTTTATCTTGGTTTTCACGAAGATATTTAGCGTGAGCTTCAATAACAGACTGATACTCAGGCTTTACTTTGTAGCTATCAAAATCAAAGTAAATGCTGCGCTTGCCATAAACGATTGTCTTTGGATCGTTAATAGGGTCATAACCCATGCCCTGGCCTGTTACATCAACTGATGCCACTTTGTTTGAATCGGTTGTGCTGCAAGCACCAATGAGTGATACGAAGGCGACTGCAAATAAAACTTTTGCTAACTTATACATATATATTCCTTTAAAGATTGGATAAAAAAATTAAACAGGGATATATGTACTTTTGGGTGGCTTAAAGATTCTTTCAAGAAATTGGGAGGCCTTTAATATTTCATTAACAGGTCTCAATACTTCCATTAACTTAATTTGGGCAATAAAGAAAATGAGCGCAACAATGATGCCAACCATATGGATAGGCAGAAGATTGAGTAGTTCGTTCTTACCCTCAGGCAATTTGGAATCAATGATGGCTTGCTGGGCAACTACAAAACCAGTGTAGTCAGCATAAATTTCAGCGCGTTTAATACCATTCTCTACAAATCGATGCGCAGTCAAAGCCTTAAACAAGACCATGCTTAAGCACAAGAGAATGAGTAGAAGTTTGTATTTGCGAATCATTTCAAAAGATTCTACAAGATAAATCAAGAATGTTGCTTGAGCCAGCCTGAGATCATAGGACCAAGCAAGCTGGGCTGTTCAAGCGGAATCATGTGCCCGCAATCTTGAATGATGGCTAGTTCGGAGTTAGGAATCCCCTGCTGGAGCTGCGTCACCTCATCTAGGCTTCGCAGCCGATCCTGATCGCCTGCGACAACCAATGTGGGGCACTGAATGACTGATAGTTGATCGAGATCCCCAGCTCTTCTAATGGAAGATTGCAAAACGAATTCATCTTTACCCAAACCAGCTCCCATCAGTCTAATTCTCTCAACAAGTTCAGGATTATTAGCTGATGAAGCCCCAAGAGACTCTTTGATAGATACCTGACTCAATCCTCTAAAGTTAGTAGCGCTGATATTTTTTGCAGCAGTTATTCTTTGTAGGGCTTGCTGATCATCATCAGCTCTGGCTGATGTAGCAATCAGAATAAGAGACTGAATTCGATCAGGGGCTTGACGAACCATTTCACGGGCCACATAGCCACCCATTGAAAAACCAATTAATGTGAAGGTATCAGGAGCTTTACTTAAATTAGCTTGAGCAATAGTCTCAATTGAGTTGCCGGAGCATAAGTCACCAAACATCAGTTGTTCAGCATTGTCTATAAATGGCAAGACATCATTCCATAAGGACTCATCGAGCATGAAGCCTGGTAAGAAGACTAAATTCATGATGACAGCAAGCAGTCAGACAAAGCAAGCCAACTCAAATTAAGAATGAATCAAAGGCTGATTTTCTTCGGGCTCAAGTTCTTCCCAAGTGCTATCACCTAGTTTTTTAACTGTTAGCTTAAATGTCCAATGCTCAGGAACACCACAGGTCCATTCTTTAGGGCCAGTTTGAATGAGCACATTGGTTTGTTGGCGATGATCAAAATACAGATGGTATATCTTGCCATGCAGAGGAATAAAAAAGAATTTAGCGGCGTGAACTTGCTCCGTCACATCTAGTCTTGATTGCAAGGCCTTCGCTTGTTTCATCAGGACATTAGCTTGCTCCATGATGCGGTCATATTCATGCTTGGCATTTTGGCGGGCAACGTTGACTGCCTTATCTTTTTCTTCGGTGACTTGAATAGGTGCAAAGACTGGTGACCCTACTTCCATAGGATATTCAATACTGGCATGGCGAGCTGGATCGGTATCTTCAATGCGCATTTAAGTCCCCGTTATACAAGCTAAAAGCTAATTTTTTATAGTTTTTAGATTATATGAATATCAGTGATTTTTTGCTTGAACCCCTTGAATTTCCTCCTCTTAGGGCTTGTAAACAGGATTTCTTAATTCACTCCATAATGAGGATTACTTACTATTGTTGGTACTGCAATCAATGAATCAGAGTCATAGCCAAACTGAGAACTGTAATCAGTCCGAAACACTTAAAGTCTTATATGACGGCGCATGCCCTATGTGTCGCACTGAGATTGCACATGTGAAAGGGTTGGCCAATAAAACTCCTGCAAGTGGCTTGATGTTTATTGATATCAGTAGCAATGACTCCCAATTAGCCTGTTACCAAGATGATAAAGAGCAACTTTTAGCCAGATTTCATGTGGAACGGATGGATGGCTCAAGGATGGATGGAGCCCAAGCATTTGTTGCTATGTGGGAGCGATTGCCAGGCTGGCAATGGCTAGCTAGATTTTCAAAAATACTAGGGATGCTTTTTTTGATGGAATTAGCTTATAAGGGCTTTTTAAAAATTCGCCCTTCTATTCAGTCCCTGGTTCGCCGCTTCGCTAAATAATGATCTAGTTAGCTTATCTCATTTGATTGAGCGTATCAGCATCAACAATGAGTCTCACTCCCAAAGAACCTGATTGATTCATGACTGGAGATTTTCTTAAACCAATCTCTAAGCTCTTGATTGGTGCATAAGTGGCACATGCACGAACAATCCGCGTCATCAGTCTTTCTTGAGTTTCGTAACGGCCCTCACGAGCCAATCGATCAATCTCTTTTATCAATGGATCGTAGTCAAAGACATGTTTCATATGGTCTTGTTCAATCAATACAAGCTCAGAATCGAACCATAGAGTTAGATCCAGAAGATGTTGATCTGGAATGAGGTCACCCTTTGCATACGTCCCGATCTGGGTCGTAAGAATAAGATCTCTTAATTCAATGCTGGCTTGAGTAGTCATGAAGTGATTATGAATTTTTATTATTTTCGTCAGATTTTGGAGTTGGATCACTTGAACTATTCGATGGCTCATTCATTTTCAATGGAGGGTGAACCATTTTTTCACCGTTCCATACTTGTCCACACCAGCACTCACCTTGAGCATTGATGATGCAAACCCCTGATCCACAACAGCGCTTATCTACAGAGCTCACATCAACCTCCTATAAAAATGTCTCAACTGAGATCAAACTGGACACCATCTTAGTCTGTTTTGAAGATGTGCGCTCTGCACTTAACTTACACACTCAAAGAAGGATTAACGTTCACCGAACTTGATTAACAGCCAATTTCCAACTACAAACCAAGAGAACATTCATAAACCCAAAAAAATAACAGCTTATTTTTCTAACAATGGATTAATGACTGACTGTGCATGTTGAAATTCTTTTTCAGAAAACATGTCAGGTTTATTGAGATACTCAATAATCCAATCTATCGTATCCAGACCCCAAAATACTTGTTGATCAATTCTTATGCTGGGCACACCAAATACAGCATGATCGGCAGCGTTTTGCGTTGATTGAATCAGAGCTTGCTTGACATTGTCATCAACTGGTTTTGGGGTATTTGCCGGCAATCCAATCGCTTCACAAAAGCCTGCCCACTCAATCTCGGGATCATGCCCCTGTCCCCAAACAAAATCAAAGGCTTTATCAAGCATAGCTAAATCAGCGTTGTGCTGAAGCAGCAAACGCTGTGCTGGCGCCGAGGCAAAAGGATGGCGTTTGGGAAATTGAAATGGCAGATTTAGCTTTCGAGCTTTCCATACGCAAAATTGGTAGGTATGTATTCGTTTCTCTGGCACCTCAGCAGGGCCACGATTATCTTGAAGTCTCAGTAGGCCTGGGAAAAAAATAGGTGTTGGAATGAGCTCTAATTTCTCTTCTAACACTTTTCTTGATTTTAGAAAAAGATAGGCATACGGTGAAATGATGTCGTAATAGAAATAGGCTTTAGTTTTCATATTCATCAATTAAGTAAATTTAGTTTCTTCCTTTTTTTACGCTTTTAACTCTTTCTACCACCTGAGTTATATAAGTAGCACAAAGTTTTGCGGAATCTTCTTTAAACATTTTTATACGGTGCGTGTTTTCTAAAATGAGTAAGCCCACACAATGTGCAAAAAAAGCAGTGACCTCCTCTTTTGCAACTTTTGGTGATGCTCCCAATTCTAGTAAAGCATGCTCAAAATGCAGTAATGAATCTCTTAGCCTGGTATTTAATGTTGTGTTGAGATCTGGTGTTAAGCCATAAGGCCTAGCGCCTCCAAATAAATAAAATCCAAGATCTAAATCTCTTGGGTTTGAAGCGTAAAACTCATAGAACCCCAATGCAGATCGCTCTACCCTTTGCGTTGCAGATTTAGCACCGCCGATGCTCTTATTAACAGCATCATTCAAGCGCTCTAATGAATCAGACAACAGGGCACCATATATTTCTTCTTTGGCCGTGAAATATGAATAAATGGCTCCTGGCGTATACCCTGCTCGTTTAGCAATTTCTCTAACGCTAGCCCCTTCTAAACCATACTCTTCGAATACTTCTTTGGCTGCAGCCAAGATGTGTGCTTTTTTAGCATCACTAACAATCGCTAAGCGATCCTTACGCGCCTTTAGCGCATTAGGCACCTTAGGCGCTTTTTCTTTGCTGGAATCTTTCAAGTTAGATGTCTGTCTCATACTTGTTATTTTACCTAAATTTAAACAATTGACAATAAATTGAACGATGTTTAATATTTAAATGAATTAAGCGCCAGAAAGCCAAAATCATGTTGATGTCAGCCAAAGAATATGAAGAATCACTCCGCCAATACAAGCCCAAAGTGTTTGTTGACGGACGACGTGTTGAATCGGTTGTCGATGAGCCTGCGTTCCGACCAGGGGTTAATGCTGTTGGCCTAACCTATGACTACGCTCTTCGCCCAGAATATGCGCCGATTATGACGGCTACTCAAAATAGCACTGGTGAGCTTGTTAATCGCTTTGTTCACATTAATACCAGCAGTGGCGATTTGTTAAACAAACTCGAAGCAGTTCGTCTTGTCTGCCAAGAAACAGGTTGTGCGCAACGTTACCTGACTCATGATGCATTGAATGCGATTCATCAAGTATCCGCACGAATAGATGATGCAAAAGGCACAACCGAACATCGTGAAAAATTCGCTGCTTATCTTCATGATGTTCAAAAGCGCGATTTAACTTTAGGTATTGCTATGACTGATGCCAAAGGTGATCGAAGCAAACGCCCTCATGAACAAGGCAATATCGATGCTTATGTCCATGTCACTCGACGTGATGGCAAAGGTATTTGGATTTCAGGAACAAAGGCTATTGTTACTGGCGCACCATATATGCATGAGTTTCTAGTGATGCCTTGCCGGAATATGAGCAAAGAGGATGCTGAATTTGCTGTTTGCTGTGCTGTGCCGGTTGATGCTGAAGGTGTCACCATTGTTGCTCGTCCAGCAGGACGTCCAGGTGAAAAGGCAGCGTTATTTTCAAATAAATATGGTCAATCTACTGGCGTAGTTATTTTTGAGAATGTGTTCGTACCTTGGGACAAAGTTTTTTACGCTGACGAATGGGAACACACTGGGTATATGACATACAACTATGCCACCCATCATCGTCATAGTTGTATTGGTGCGCGCGCAGGATTTGGTGATTTATTAATTGGAGCTGGCGCATTGATGTGTGAAGCCAATGGCTTTGATCCAGGTGAGGAGCATCATTTACGCGATCAGATGGTTGAGCTGATTAAGATTACTGAGGGCTTTTATGCTTGCGGTGTAGCTGCCTCTGTGTATGCAACGCAAGATGTTCCTGCGCAAAGCTTTGTGCCAGATCCTGTATTTGCCAATATCGGAAAACTATTATTAGCAACTCAAATCTATGACATGCATAAGATTGCTCATTATGTGTCTGGTGGATTAATTGTGGCATTACCAGGACCTGATGAAGATCACAACCCTGAAACCGCCGCGAAACTAAGTGATGTGCTTCGCGCTAACAGTAGCATTCCTTATGAAAAACGTATTGAAACTGCTCGTTTCATTGAGGATCTAACTGCCTCTTATCAAGGTGGTTGGTATTCAGTGATTAGCTTGCATGGTGGAGGCTCACCTGAAGCGATGAAACGTGAAATCTACCGCAACTATCCCGTAGGCTCAAAAGTAAAACTAGCTGAACGCTTGTTAGATAGAGGATTATCTAACGATCCTAATCGCACCATCACACAAAACACACAACCAGGAAAATGCTGTACTCAAGGGTGCACTACTCCAGGAGCGCCAGTGATGGTTGATTTGCCTGATTTACCTTCAAAAGGATCATCGTGAGTTGAGGATCAAAAAGATCGCTCACAGCTTATTACTATCAGATACCTTGGGAATATTAGGCCAATAGAGTTTGGCCTGCCCAGCACGATTCGAACGTGCGACCTACGCCTTAGAAGGGCGGTGCTCTATCCAGCTGAGCTATGGGCAGTCTTTGATATGAAATGAGATTATAGCGGAGGTCTGGTATTGGAGAGTATTCCAGTTTGTTACTTGATTTGGCGGCTACAACTAGAATATATCTTTACTACCTTAATTGATCGCCAATATGTCTATCAAGATTTATCACAACACTAAATGCAAAACATCACGTGATGTTTTAGAAATGATTCGCAATAAGGGTATTGAACCTGAAGTGATTATGTATTTAGAGACACCACCTACCGAAACTGAATTACGTTCTTTGATTAAAAAGACTGGCGGCTCAGTGCGAGACATTCTTCGTCAAAAAGGCACACCCTATGATGAGTTAGATTTAGGGAACCCAAAGTGGACCGATGAAGAACTGATTCAATTTATGCTTCAGCACCCCATCCTAATGAACCGCCCGATTGTTAGCAATTCAACAAAAGCTCGCCTTTGCAGACCCATTGAGACTGTTTTAGAACTATTGCCGTAAGTTTTGCGTTGGCTTTGCCTGAGATGTTCTAGACATTTTTGGCACCAATTTATGGCATTTTTTCTTATTGCCCCACTTGAGATAGCCGGATAGGCTTGAGTATCAAATACAGATTTTTCAAGGGAGAGAAAAATGGGTGAACTAGAAAAAGATGGTGACAAAAAACTATTATCGTTTGCGGAAGGCGGCAATATCAAGCTCGATAGCCTGGGTGAAATGAGCTACGATGATTTAGAAGTTCTTTGTAATCAGTTACTTCAGTGGAAGTTGTTTGTTGCGAACCGCGAGTTTGTTGGCGAAGCCATTGGGCAATACATGACTAGTTCACTCAACTAATTTTTGCGTCTTGGACAAGAAATCCAGCCTCAAGCGCTGGCTTGTCCGCCCTGTTGCAATGGCTTACCACCCGGTTGATCAGCTACAGATCTCATTAAAGTCAAAATTTCCCTAGGCAATGCAGCTGCACCATCTCTAAGACCCATTCTTAACTCGGGCACATATTTACTGATTTCATCAGATCCATAAAACTTCATAGAGCAATTAGTAAAGCGTCTTTTATTTAGCTTATCGATATCTAATATTTCAATATCTTTGTGTCGAGGGTCAGCGCAAATCGAAGCCCAGATAGGCGCAATAGTGGCTGGGTAACCTTCAAGAATTTGACCGTAAATACCATTGTCGTAAAACAAGACACCAGTGACTGCCGAATTTTTATTCCGGTGAACTGCGCCTTCCAATAAGTTCATCAAGCCCAAGATGCCAACATCTTGACTGGCTTTACTGATGTAACTTAATTCAATGAGCTGCTCTGGATTAAAGCTGGAGAAATCGATTTGTGAATCTTCTAAAAATGCCATCTGGTACTTACTAATTAAACGTATAAATATTATGGTTATTTTAATAATTTAATTAGACAAAAGCATCAGGATTAGCCCTACGTCTAAGGCATAAATTAGACAAATTTTGAGAAAGATCAAATAGCCTGGAACACTGGCATCAAGCTAGTTTGGTTCTTTGTTTACTTTTGAGGATATATCACTTAAGCAGAAAGCTAAGTGGTCGGAGTACAAGGATTCGAACCTTGGACCCCCTGGTCCCAAACCAGGTGCGCTACCAGACTGCGCCACACTCCGACTAAGACCAACATTGTAACCTATGGGCCCTTCATTGGCAAATATATTGATCTGCCACAGAGCTAAAAGCAGCTCTAAACGACTGTAATTGTTGGGTTTTTAAGTGCTACTAGAGTGGATTAAACAGGCACAACTGCTGCTATTTTTTGGGCCAAATCTTTCGATTGCTGAGCATTTTGTGCTTCCACCATGACACGCAATAAAGGCTCAGTACCCGAGGCTCTGATTAATACACGGCCAGTGCCGTTGAGTTCTTTTTCAGCTTGTTGAACTGCTGCTTTGAGTTTGGCATCTGATTGCCAGTCATAACCTTGTTTGTAACGAACATTGTTTAATGTCTGCGGGAACAAAGTAACTTTTTGTAAAAGCTCAGCCAAACTTTGATGGCTTTGCTTCATGGCAGATAACACTTGAAGTGCAGCAACGATGCCGTCACCCGTGGTGTGTTTATCTAAACAAATCAGATGGCCCGAACCTTCACCACCTAATAACCAAGACTTTTCTTTTAATTGCTCAAGCACATATCTATCGCCCACCTTGGCGCGTAAAAAGCCAATGCCTTCTGCTTGAATGGCTTGCTCAATAGCTAAGTTAGTCATGAGTGTACCAACAACGCCCTCCACTTTTTCGCCAGCATCTTTTCTAGCTTTAGCGATCAAGTAAAGAAGCTCATCACCATTGAAGAGTCTGCCAGTATGGTCAACTAACTGAAGACGATCAGCATCACCGTCCAGGGCAATACCTAAATGCGCTTTTTCTTCTTTAACTTTTTCAATCAATGCTTGAGGGGCTGTAGCACCTACACCATCATTGATATTTTTACCGTTTGGATGGATACCAATCGATACCACCTCAGCACCTAACTCATGAAAGACATGAGGAGCAATGTGATACGCCGCACCGTGCGCACAATCCACCACCAACTTCAAACCATGCAAGTTCAAGTGATTAGGGAAAGTGCTTTTACAAAATTCGATATATCTACCAGTTGCATCATCTAAACGTTTGGCTTTACCCAAGCGTGCAGAGTCGACGCAATTCATGGGCTCATTCAGTGCAGCCTCAATCTCTAATTCAACAGCATCATCTAATTTGTCACCATTGGCAGAAAAGAATTTAATGCCGTTATCGTGATAAGGATTGTGTGAAGCAGAGATCACCACACCCGCTGATAGTCTTAATGTCCTAGTGAGGTAAGCAATCGCTGGTGTAGGCATTGGGCCACACAACATCACATCAACACCAGCTGCTGAGAAACCAGCTTCTAAAGCTGCTTCAAGTAAGTAACCAGATACACGCGTATCTTTACCAATCAATACAACTGGCTTGCCGTGAGCATGATTTTGAGAATGCTTGGCCAAGACTTGTCCAGCCGCATATCCTAAGCGCATTACAAAATCAGGAATAATCGGAAATTGACCGACTTCCCCACGAATTCCATCTGTACCGAAATATTGACGTGTCATATATGTATTTTATAAGTATTCTTGAGCGGCTGACCAAATTTTGACTGCATCCACAGTTTCAGCCACATCATGCACGCGAACGATCTTGGCGCCCCGTTCAACCGCCATCTGAGCAGCACTGACGCTAGCCGTCACTCGATGCCCGATATCTCTGCCAGTAATTTGACCCAAACTATTTTTTCTGGAGATGCCAGCGACTACTGCAAAGTCATGTTGGCAGAATTGATGGAACTGAGCCAACATGGTCATATTGTGTTCAAGCGTTTTGCCAAAACCAAAACCTGGATCAATTGCGATGCGTTGTCGATCAATGCCTTCATCCTCTAGAGCAACACAGCGCTCCATTAAGAAACCATTCACCTCTGAAATAACATTGTCGTAATGCGGATCGAACTGCATCGTTGTTGGATCTTTTTGCATATGCATCAAGATCAAACCACACTGACTATTTGAAATAGCTTCTATCGCATGAGGCTGCCTAAAAGCCCAAATGTCATTAATGCAATCAACGCCCAAATCAATAGCGGCTGACATCACTTTGGCTTTGTAGGTGTCAACTGAGATCGCAACAGATGCTCCCTTAAGACCTTCCAATACCGGCATCACACGATCAAGCTCTTCTTGTAAAGAGAGTGGCTCTGATCCAGGGCGACTCGACTCACCACCCACATCAATCATTTCTGCGCCCTCAGAGATCAACTGCTCAGCATGACGCAATGCTGCATCACGGCCAGCATACTGACCACCATCAGAAAATGAATCCGGTGTGACGTTCAAGATCCCCATCACCACTGGTGAGGTTCTTTGCGTCCAATCAAAAAGAAAACGCCCGCAGCGCCATGCCACGGGCGTTATATGTTGCTTCACCATTAGGCCGCCGCTGGAGCGCCGCCCTCAGCGACAACAGGTGTGCCACCTGATGGACCGCCGCTAGGTGTAGTTGGTGGGTATTTAGGTGGGCGTGGATCTTTACCAGCCATGATGTCACTCACCTGATCAGCATCAATGGTTTCCCATTCAAGCAATGCCTTCACCATCACTTCTACTTTGTCTTTATTCTCTTCAAGAATCTTTTTAGCTACCGCATATTGTCTGTCCAAGATCGCACGGATCTCAACGTCCACTTTTTGCTGCGTAGCTTCAGAAACTGATTTAGAGCTCATAGGTCCAAAAATACCTGGTTGATCTGCATCGACATAAACCATCGTGCCAAGCACTTCACTCATACCGTAACGAGTCACCATGTCACGTGCCATTTTTGTAGCGCGTTCAAAGTCATTCGATGCACCTGTACTGCTAGAGTTCAAGAAAATCTCTTCAGCTAAACGGCCGCCAAACAAGATAGAAATTTCTTCTAGCATTTTGTCTTTGTACATATTGACTCTGTCGTGCTCAGGCAACTGCCATGTCACACCCAAAGCCCAACCACGAGGCATGATGCTGACCTTATGAACCGGATCAGCCTTTGGCAAGACCTTGGCAACTACTGCGTGACCTGACTCGTGATAAGCCGTATTGCGACGCTCTTCTTCACGCATCACTGCTGACTTACGCTCGGGACCCATAAAGATTTTGTCTTTAGCATCTTCGAAGTCTTGCATGTCTACCGTGCGCTTATTGCGACGTGCCGCAAACAAAGCTGATTCGTTCACTAAGTTAGCTAAATCTGCACCTGAGAAACCTGGAGTACCACGTGCCAATACTGCTGCATCAACGTCGCTGTTGATAGGCACTTTGCGCATATGTACTTTAAGAATCTGCTCACGACCACGAATATCAGGTAAACCAACGTGTACTTGACGGTCAAAACGACCTGGACGCAATAAAGCCTTATCTAAAACATCAGAACGGTTAGTAGCGGCAATCACGATCACACCACTGTTCGGCTCAAAACCATCCATCTCAACCAACATTTGGTTCAATGTTTGTTCGCGCTCATCGTTACCGCCACCAGTACCTGATCCACGATGACGACCCACCGCATCGATCTCGTCAATAAAGATGATGCATGGCGCTTGCTTCTTAGCGTTCTCGAACATATCGCGAACACGTGCAGCACCCACACCCACAAACATCTCAACGAAGTCTGAGCCAGAGATCGCAAAAAAAGGTACCTTAGCTTCACCTGCAATGGCTTTGGCTAATAAAGTTTTACCTGTTCCTGGAGGACCTACTAAAAGAACGCCTCTTGGAATATGACCACCTAATTTTTGGAACTTAGTAGGGTCTTTTAAGAAATCAACTAATTCGAATACTTCTTCTTTAGCTTCATCACATCCAGCAACATCAGCAAATGTGATGGCATTGGTGTTCTCATCAATTAAACGAGCTTTTGATTTACCAAAGGAGAAAGCACCGCCTTTGCCGCCACCTTGCATCTGACGCATCATCAAGAACCAGAAACCAATGATCAATAGTGTTGGGCCAAGATAGTAAAGCGCAGACACTAACAAGCTTTGCTCTTCTTCAGCCTTGCCTGTTACCTGAACGCCAAACTTCATGAGGTCACCCACCATCCAGATATCTCCCGGGCTGATCACAGAATACTTCTGACCATCAATTGGAGTTACTTGGATATTGCGACCCTGAACGTCAACTCTTTTAACTTTGCCATTTTTGGCATCATCCATAAATTGAGTATATGTAACGTTTTCAGCAGCGCGAGGCTTATCAAATTGTTTGAAAACAGTGAATAGCACGAGGCCTACGATCAGCCACACACCAACCTTCTGTATCAAATTATTATTCACAAAGCCTCCTTAAGGCAGATATATCTATACACATATGATTCTACTCTCTCCACTTTTCAAGTGCTTGACTAAAAAAATGGGGAATTCCCATATATTTATTGTGGTTTTAAGCGTTTTTGAACTTTTCAATGACGCTCAAAAGATCAACTTACTTGAGATGTTTACCTAAAAGGAAGGTCTCTGCAGATTTATCTCGAGAAGCCTTAGGTTTTCTAGGAGAAACCACCTTAAAGACCTTTTTAAATGATTCCACGATTTGGCTATATCCACTGCCATGGAAGCACTTGATTAAGAGAGCGCCGTTGGGCTTTAAGTGTGCCTGGGCAAACTCTAATGCTAAATCTGCCAAATGCCCCATACGTGCAGCATCCGCAGTCGATACGCCGGAGAGATTAGGCGCCATATCAGACAGCACCAAATCTACTTGAGGGCCATCTGCAGGGTTACCTGGCAATAGGGCCTCAAACTGCTTTAACACCTCGTCTTCACGGAAGTCACCCTGAAGATAGGTCACATCAGCAATTTCATCCATCGGCAATATATCAATGGCCACAATCGTGCCATGTGGTTTGCCATCAGCTACGTTGGGGTTCTTTTTACCAAACTCCACCAAACGGTTACGAGCATATTGAGACCAACTTCCAGGAGTACTTCCCAAGTCCACTACCACCATGCCAGGACCAATCAAACGATCCTGCTCATCAATCTCTTTGAGCTTATAAGCAGCGCGTGCGCGATAACCCTCTCTCTGCGCCATCTTGACGTAGGGATCATTGAGATGGTCATTTAGCCAATCTTTATTAAATTTATTCTTTGCCACACTTACCTGCTTCCTACTGATTGATTGCTACAAACAGCTTATTTTGTTAATTTTTAGTAATTATGCGAATTAATTAAGCACTTAATACCCTATTTTCCGCTGTTTTTGACTCAGTTCCACATTTACCTGCAATTTAATGGCTTATCATATGGGACTTCCAAAGAAATACCTATGCCAAAACTAGAATTATCCTCTGCCGAACGTTCGGCACACCGCTCAGACGCTCATGCGTTAAAACCTATTGTTCTTATTGGTGCTGATGGCTTAACGCCTGCAGTAGTCAAAGAAGTGAACAATGGCCTCAATTTCCACGGCTTGATTAAAGTTCGTGTCTTTGGTGACGACCGCGAAGCGCGCGTTGCCATCTATGAACAACTTTGCGATGAGCTATCAGCTGCCCCTATTCAGCACATTGGCAAGCTCTTAGTTCTTTACAGACCTAAAGTTGAAAGAGAGTCCGAAGATAAACGTCGCAGCAAGAAGAGCGGCCCTAAGGTGGTGATGGTGAAAAAATTCACTCGCAACCCACAGCGTCGTCCTAAACCAGTTGCAACAACCGTTCTTGGTAACGAACGCGTAGCCGCAGGCGGCCAAGTAAAAAGAGCCAAACCTCGCCAGACCAGCGTTAAGAAACGCCAGCTCGGCTAAAAGTTTTTTATTACTTCTAATGAATAAGCCACCTTTCGGTGGCTTATTTTTTTCTTTGAATCTTCTTTGAATCTTCTTTGAGTTTTCTGTGTATTGCTCTTGTTGTTGATTGAGATCTTAATTAACAGGCTTAGTTAAGCGCCACATCAACACCAAACCAATCAAGGATTGCAATAGGTACAGAGCGCTAGAAACACCATGTAAGCGGCCAAATGATTCAGCCAAAGGTGACAACATCACAGGAAAGCCATGACTCAAAGCTTCAACTCTTAAAGAGTTCATCATCGGCTGCAAGACAAAGGCCGTCGTGGCCGCACAAACCACCATCGCCAATAAATACCAACGAATATTTTTATAACGCTGTAAACCACGCTTCACCAATAAGTTGGCAAACACAATCAGTGCAACGCCTAACACCATGCTGATGGTGCCTTCAATCCTAAACAAAGCACCAGCCACCATACCTGCCACTTGGCGATCAGTTAGTGTTGCAAACAAAGTGGGCGCAACAACATAACCAATCGTCACAAGCGTACCCACCCAAAGCGTTAGGATAAATACAAACAGTCTTTGAGCAGTGATGTGCATGTGATGAATAGCTTAGATGTAATTAACGCTTAGGATTTCAACTTCACGATTGCCACCTGGTGATGAGAATGTAGCCACATCACCTTCTTCTTTGCCAATCAATGCACGAGCGATCGGTGAGCTAATAGAGATCTTGCCAGCATCTAAATCGGCCTCATCATCACCAACGATTTGGTATTTGGCTTTTTTGCCATCTTCCAAATCTTCTAATTCAACAGTAGCGCCAAAAACAATACGGCCTTCTACATCGAGTGTGCTTGGATCAATAATTTGAGCAGCAGCTAGCTTGCCTTCTAGCTCTTGAATACGGCCTTCAATAAATGCCTGCTTTTCTTTAGCAGCATCGTATTCAGCATTTTCAGACAAGTCACCCTGGGCACGAGCTTCAGAGATAGAGTTGATCACCGCTGGGCGTTCAACGTGCTTCAAATTATGTAGCTCTTGCTTTAAAAGCTCAGCGCCATGTCTTGTAATAGGAATCGTACTCATGAATCTACATCCAAACTCTAATTAATTGAAGAAGAAATGACTGGTAGTGAACTACCAGTCATTTTTGTTTTTTACAGCTTAATTTTATATCTATGTTGATATTTAGGTTGCTATCTTATAAAGAAGCGTGCAGACCTTGCAAGTCATAAACTTCCAATTGGTCAATAGCCTTAATACCAGCAACAGCTGCTTTAGCACCACTAATCGTTGTGTAATAAGTAACACGATTAGCTTGCGCTGTTGTACGAATCGATCTTGAATCAGCAATCGCTGTTCTTGTCTCATCAACAGTTGTAAATACCAAAGCAATCTCACCGTTTTTGATCATATCCACAATATGTGGACGGCCATCTTTCACTTTATTCACACGCTTCACAGGTACACCTGCCGCTTCAATCGCCGCAGCCGTGCCTTGTGTCGCCACAATGGAGTAACCCATGCCATTGAGCATTTGAGCTACTTCAACAGCCTTTGCTTTGTCGCTATCTTTAACTGTTAATAAAACAGTTCCTGATTTTGGCAAAGTTGTACTAGCCGCTAACTGTGATTTGAATAAAGCTTCACCGAAAGTTTTACCTACGCCCATGACCTCGCCTGTTGAACGCATTTCTGGTCCAAGAATTGGGTCAACACCTGGGAATTTATTGAATGGGAACACAGCTTCTTTAACAGAGAAGTATGGAGGAATCACTTCTTCACCAATACCTTGCTGATCCAAGCTTTGTCCTGCCATACAACGGGCAGCAATCTTAGCTAACTGTAAACCTGTTGCTTTTGATACATATGGAACAGTTCTTGATGCACGTGGATTCACTTCCAAGACATACACAATGTCTTTGCCATCTACTTGCTGAATCGCAAACTGCACGTTCATCAAACCAATCACATTGAGGCCTTTAGCCATCGCTGCAGTTTGACGACGCATTTCATCAACAGTTTCTTTTGATAATGAATATGGTGGCAATGAACATGCTGAGTCACCTGAGTGAACACCCGCCTGCTCGATATGCTCCATCACGCCACCAATGAACACTCTCTTACCATCAGAGATACAGTCCACATCGCACTCAATCGCATCATTCAAGAAACGATCTAATAGAACTGGTGAATCATGAGAAACCTTTACAGCCTCACGCATATAACGCTCGAGGTCACGGCCATCATGAACGATTTCCATCGCACGACCACCCAATACATAAGATGGACGAACAACTAATGGGTAACCAATCTCATCCGCTAACTTCAGAGCCTCAGGTTCTGTACGGGCCGTTCTATTAGGTGGCTGACGCAAACCTAAATCTTGCAATAATTTTTGGAAACGCTCACGGTCTTCAGCAGCATCGATCATGTCTGGGCTAGTACCAATAATAGGTACGCCGTTGGCTTCTAAATCAAGCGCTAGCTTCAATGGCGTTTGACCACCGTACTGAACAATTACACCCTTTGGTTTTTCAATCGCAACGATCTCTAAAACATCTTCAAGTGTTAATGGCTCAAAGTACAAACGATCAGAAGTGTCATAGTCAGTAGAAACAGTTTCTGGGTTGCAGTTCACCATGATGGTTTCGTAACCATCATCACGCATAGCTAAGGCAGCGTGTACGCAGCAGTAGTCAAACTCAATACCTTGACCAATACGGTTAGGACCACCACCTAAAACCATGATCTTTTCTTTGGTTGTTGGCTGTGATTCGCACTCACCATGCTCCGCTTCGTAGCAAGAGTACATATAGGCTGTGTTCGTTGAGAACTCAGCCGCACAAGTATCTACACGCTTGTAAACAGGTCTTACTTTTAATGCATGGCGTGCTTCACGCACAGCTTTTGCATCCGTCTTTAACAATTTAGCTAAACGACGATCTGAGAAACCTTTTTGTTTTACAAAGCGCAACTCTTGAGCTGTTAGATCTTTTAATTGACGAGTTTGTAGTTTCTTTTCAATTTCAATGATTTCTGAAATTTGCGCCAAGAACCATGGGTCAATTGCTGTATTGGTGAATGCCTCTTCCTGAGTCATACCCATTCTGAATGCATCGCCCAAATACCAAATACGATCTGGACCTGGCTCACGGATCTCTTGAGTGATTTCATCAAGGTCTGTTGACACTTCATCCAAGCCATCAACACCCACTTCTAATCCACGCAAAGCCTTTTGGAAAGACTCTTGGAATGTGCGGCCAATCGCCATCACCTCACCAACAGACTTCATCTGTGTAGTTAAGCGTTTATCAGCTGCTGGGAATTTTTCGAATGCAAAACGAGGAATCTTGGTAACAACATAGTCAATGGATGGCTCAAACGATGCTGGTGTTTTGCCACCAGTAATATCGTTTTGCAATTCGTCTAATGTGAAACCAACAGCCAACTTGGCAGCAATCTTCGCAATTGGGAAGCCAGTTGCTTTTGATGCCAAGGCAGATGAACGTGACACACGAGGATTCATTTCAATCACGATCATGCGGCCATCAACTGGGTTGATAGAGAACTGAACGTTAGAACCACCTGTATCAACACCAATCTCACGTAAAACAGCCAATGAGGCGTTACGTAAAATCTGATACTCACGATCGGTTAATGTTTGCGCAGGCGCTACAGTGATCGAGTCACCAGTATGCACACCCATTGGATCTAAGTTTTCAATCGAACAAACGATGATGCAGTTGTCCTTACGGTCACGCACCACTTCCATCTCGTATTCTTTCCAACCTAACAATGACTCTTCAATTAAGAGCTCACGTGTTGGAGAAAGATCGAGACCACGTTTACAAATTTCTTCAAATTCTTCGCGGTTATAAGCAATACCACCGCCTGAACCACCCATCGTGAATGATGGACGAATAATCACAGGGTAACCAGCACCACCCGTTTCAACAGCAATTTGCTGTTGAACTGTGTGAGCTTCTTCTAATGAGTGAGCAATGCCAGATTTTGCAGAACCCAGACCAATTTTGGTCATGGCTTCTTTGAACTTTTGACGATCTTCAGCTTTATCAATCGCTTCTGGAGATGCGCCAATTAATTCGCACTTGTATTTATCGAGAACACCATGGCGATGCAAATCAAGCGCGCAGTTCAAGGCAGTTTGTCCGCCCATGGTTGGCAAGATGGCATCTGGTTTTTCTTTGGCAATAATGCGCTCTACTACTTCCCATGTGATGGGTTCGATGTAAGTCACATCAGCCATCTCAGGGTCTGTCATGATGGTCGCAGGATTACTGTTCACCAAAATAACGCGGTAACCTTCTGATCTCAAAGCTTTACAAGCTTGAGCACCTGAATAGTCGAACTCACAGGCCTGTCCAATGACGATTGGACCTGCGCCAATAATGAGGATACTTTTTATGTCGGTACGCTTAGGCATTCGTCAATCTCACATCAATTTAATAAAGCGATCAAACAAGTACGCAATGTCATGCGGTCCTGGTGATGCCTCTGGGTGACCTTGGAAACAAAAAGCTGGCTTATCAGTCCAAGCCAAACCTTGCAATGAACCATCAAACAAAGACACATGTGTTGGTCTTACGTTTGCTGGAAGAGTTGCTGCATCAACAGCAAACCCGTGGTTTTGTGAAGTAATCACCACACGACCGTTATCCAAATCTTTCACTGGATGGTTGGCACCGTGATGACCAAATTTCATTTTGAGAGTTTTTGCACCAGCTGCTAAACCCATAATTTGATGACCCAAGCAAATACCAAAAGTAGGAATGCTTTGATCAATAAATGTTTTAGCTGCAGCAATCGCGTAATCACATGGCTCAGGATCTCCAGGGCCATTCGATAAAAACACACCGTCTGGTTTCATTGCAAGCACATCTGCCGCTGGCGTCTTAGCAGGAACCACTGTGATTCTGCAGCCACGCTCAGACAACATACGAAGAATATTGCGCTTCACACCAAAGTCATAAGCCACCACATGCTTCAATGGCTTTTCTAATTGTTTAAAACCTGGTTTGCCGTTATCAGCATTTAGGCCCCACTCGCCTTCAGTCCACTCGTAAGCAGTCTTTGTGGTTACTACTTGCGCTAAATCTGAACCAGCCATGCCAGGGAAACCTTTAGCAGCAGCCAAGGCTTTTTCAGTTACAGACTGTAATGAGTCGCCTAACTTGCCAGCGACAATCGCGCCAGGTTGTGCGCCCTTGTCGCGCAAGATGCGGGTTAATTTGCGAGTATCAATACCTGCGATACCTACAACGCCTTCACCAACCAAATAATCGCTTAGAGTTTTTTCTGAGCGGAAATTTGAAGCGATGAGTGATAAATCTTTAATGATGAGACCAGCAGCGTAAATTTTTCCAGACTCTCGGTCTTGATCATTTACACCAACGTTACCAATATGTGGGTAAGTCAATGTCACCAATTGATTGGTGTAGCTTGGATCTGTGAGGATTTCTTGGTAACCAGTCAGAGCTGTGTTGAAAACAACTTCGCCGGCTGATTGGCCAACGGCACCAATGCTATAACCTGGAAAAATAGTTCCATCGGCAAGTGCCAAAACTGCTGGGGATAAAGAAGGAATTAACTGTGGCAGCAAAGGTATTCTCCAAAGCCCTACTGCCATCCGACACATCCCTGATCCGGAAAAGACACCTCCGGTCTGAGTATTTTCGGGAGGTATATGTGTCTTTAAGCGCTAGGGCAAGTATCTAATAATTTAACTACGAAATTATACCTCACCGGCCCCTCTTGATCCGGAAATACCCTAGTGGGGTCTTTGATGAATGCAAATAAAACCTATATTAATCAATGACCTGAAAACAAATTAGGGCTCCGAAGAGCCCTAATTCTGACAAAGCAAGTGGCTATTAAGCTGTGAACAAAGCCTTAATAGCAGTTAATACACTTTGATCATCCAAAGTGCTGAGGTCGCCAGGGTCACGACCCTCAGCAACCGCTTGTAGTGAACGGCGAACAATCTTGCCTGAACGAGTCTTAGGCAAAGCGTTCACGATGTAAACGCGTGCAGGTCTTGCAACGGCGCCCAATTGTGAATCCACTGTTTTTAAGATCTCTGCTTCTAGAGTTGCTACGTTATTAGCATCTTTAGCAATTGCAAAGCCGATAGCTACTTGGCCTTTCAATTTATCTTCGATACCAACCACTGCCACTTCAGAAACGTTTGGATGACTTGAAATACTCTCTTCAATCTCGCGAGTACCAAGACGGTGGCCCGCAACGTTGATCACGTCATCGGTACGGCCCAAGATGAAATAGTAACCATCTTTATCTCTAATACCCCAGTCAAATGTTGAGTACACCAATTTGCCAGGAACTGTATTCCAATAGGTTTTAACGAAACGCTCATCATCACCCCAAACTGTTTGCATGCAACCCGGAGGCAATGGGCCTTCAATTGCCACAACACCTTTTTGATCAGGGCCCAATTCAGCACCTGTTGAGTCGTCTAACAACTTCATGTTGTAACCGTAAACAGGCACACCTGGTGAACCAAACTTATGCGGCATAACTTCAATGCCACGTTGCAATGCAAGCATTGGCCAACCAGTTTCTGTTTGCCAGTAGTTATCAACGATCGGCTTATTGATTGCGCCATGCAACCAAGTTGCTGTTGGCTCATCCAATGGCTCACCCGCCAAGAAAACAGCGCGCAGACTAGATAAGTCATATTTTGTTAAGAATGCTGGATCTTGTTTTTTCAACACACGTGCTGCTGTTGGTGCTGAGAACATCACTGATACTTTGTATTTCTCAACCAACTTCCACCAGATGCCTGCGTCAGGACGCAATGGTGTGCCTTCATAGATGATGGTGGCCATACCATTGATCAATGGACCATAAATAATGTAGCTGTGACCAACAACCCAACCAATGTCAGAAGTAGTGAACATAGCTTCACCAGGCTTGCCGCCATAAATGTGGCGCATTGATGAAGCTAGAGCAACTGCGTAGCCACCTGTATCACGTTGAACACCTTTAGGCTTGCCAGTTGTACCTGATGTGTAAAGAATGTATGAAGGGTCTGTTGCATCTAACCATTCGCATGGCACTTGCGCATCCATCACCTTGGCACGCTCAGTAGCGTAATCCAAATCACGACCTTCTACTTTGGTGTATTCCACCAACTTGCGGTCAATCAATAAAACCTTAGCTGGTTTGTGCTCAGACAAAGTAATCGCTTCATCCAGCAATGGCTTGTAAGGCACTGGCTTACCACCACGTGCACCCGCATCAGCCAAGATCACCATCTTAGGCTTCGCATCATCAATACGTGAAGCTAAGCTATGTGAAGCAAAACCACCGAATACCACTGAGTGGATCGCACCTAAACGAGTACAAGCCAACATGGCGAAAGCTGCTTCCGCAATCATCGGCATATAAATCAATACACGATCACCCTTAACCACACCATGCGCCTTCAAAATGGCGGCCATTCTGTTAACTTCAGTATGTAGTTCTTTAAATGTGTATGACTTCTCTTGATCTGTTTCTGTTGAAACAGCTACCAAAGCTTGTTGGTCTGGACGGTCTTTTAAATGACGGTCAACAGCGTTATGACAAAGATTAGTTTTGCCACCTACGAACCATTTAGCGAATGGAGGATTGCTATAGTCCAATACCTGATCAAAAGGTTTTTGCCATTCAATTAACTGCGCTTGCTCTGCCCAAAAACCTTGTGGATCTTTTACAGAACGCTCATGGAAAGCTTTGTAAGCGGACATACATTTCCCCCGAATAAACATGAAATAGTTTTAAGAATCCCGATAGGATCAAATCCTAGGCTGACTTGGCTCTGACACTTAGGGATTTACCCTATAAATCGTGGCCTTAAAACTGCGATTAGCTTGTTTTAATTCGATTTTTTTTGATTTTGGGCCAACTTAGTGTCTGACTTGTTGTCAGTCTTGGCCTTTTTGTTGGTTTTATTCGAGCTGGTTTTTTTATTAGATGCTGTTTTTTTATTGGCGCCAGAATTTTTCTTAGCTTGGGCTTTCTTTTGCGCTACTTCTTTTTCTAACATCAATGCAGCATTGTTAGCCAAGTGCATCGGCACGTCATTATTTTTTGCAGTTTTAGGAATGATTACGGTTGAACCTGGTTTGATTCTCATCCCCCTAGGGATGCCGTTAATTTCTCTTAATTGAGCAGCATCCACATTGAGTCTTGTCGCTAATTTATCAACTGTCTCTCTTGAACCCAACTGAACTGCAGTCCATGAAGATAGTCGTCCCTTATGAGAGTTGATATTTTCTTGGAAAGATTCTGCACGCCCGAAAGGCAAAAGAATTTGAGGTTCACTGGCACCCAAAATAACGGGCTTATTAAATGATGGATTCATGGCCTTAAATTCTGGCAGTGTCATTCGAGCAAACTCTGCAGCTAAATCCACATCAATATCTTTAGAAGTGGTGACAATCACAAAATATGGGTGGTTTTCCAAAGTAGGTAACTTCAGGCCATAAGCTTTAGGGTCTAAAACAATTTTTTTAACCGCTAGTAATTTTGGTACGTAGTTACGTGTCTCATCGGGCATCTTGAGACTTAAGTAATCAGTTGGTAGGCCTTGGGCTTGATTGCGCTTGATCGCTTTTGAGACATTGCCCTCACCCCAGTTATAAGCAGCTAGAACTAACTGCCAATCACCGAACATTTTGTACAGACGCTGCAAATAATCTAATGCAGCATCTGTGGACTGAATTACATCTCGACGCTCATCTCTAAAAACGTTTTGAGTTAATTTGTAATCTTTGCCAGTTGCTGGCATGAATTGCCACATCCCCGAGGCTTTAGCTCTTGAAAAGGCCTCTGGATTAAAGGCACTTTCAATGAATGGCAAAAGCGCTAGCTCCATGGGCATTTTGCGACGCTCAACTTCTTCAACGATATAAAACAGATAACGCGAAGAACGAGACATCATGCGATCAACATAGTCTGGGCGATCTGAATACCAGCGAACGTGCTTGATGACTAAAGGGCTATCTAAATCCTCCATCTCAAGGCCATCACGTATGCGATCCCATAGATCGTTATAAGGCGCATTGAGAGAGCCTACAGAGTCTTTATCAATATTGACGCGTGGCGCCCTACCTGCTTTGCTTGACTTAGAAACCTTAGTAGGCTCATTGGTCCAATCACCATTCATAGAAGCACAAGCGGTGACCACTGCAGCGAGAGAGACAATTGCAAGCAAGCGAAGACAACGCTTAGCAAAGCCAATCAACTCTTTGGAAATTTGTAGCTTAATAAGCATTATTTAAAAATATCTTTCCAGGCACGCATCGCTGCAAATACATCAACAGGGTCTTTTCGCTTTAAAGGCGTATGACGGTGAACGGCATTAATAACTGGTGAAAAATCACACCTCAGAAATGGATTAACCAATTTCTCATGTGCAATGGTTGTAGGAATGGTTGGTTTTCCAACCTGTCGCAATGCTTCTGCTCTTGATTTCCAATCCAGTAGATCTTGATTGTGAGGTTCAACAGCCAGAGCGAATTTTATATTAGATAAGGTGTATTCATGCGCACAGTGCACGAATGTTTCTTCTGGGAGTTGTTTGAGCTTTTCAAGTGAAGCCACCATTTGCGCAGGAGTTCCCTCAAATAAGCGGCCACAACCAGAAGCAAAGAGTGTGTCACCACAAAATAGGTGTTTGTCATCACCCGCATCCATGAAGTAAGCAATGTGACCTGCGGTGTGTCCAGGCACATCCAAAACCCATAGCAAGCAAGCTGGTTTTTGCAGGTGCAAGCTGTCGCCTTGCATCAAGGCATCGGTTACGCCGGGGATATCTTCACCAGCAGGTCCATAGACTGTTGGCAAGTGTTGTCCAGATGCTTTTGCCCATGTTAGCAAGTCAGCTATCCCGCCCACATGGTCAGCATGGTGATGGGTGATTAAAATAGCTTCCAATGACAGTTGATGCTCTTTTAAATAAGCAATCACTGGCTCGGCATCACCTGGATCGACAACTACGGCACAATGACTATCTGACAATAACCAAATATAGTTATCGTCATACGCGGCAATGGGTCGCACTTGTAGTGAATTTTTATCTGGCATCTCAAAAACAAAGCATGATTCAAGCAAAGCCCAAACAAACTAAGCAAGCGCCCTGGACATCCTGGGATGGTTGGCTTAGCTCAGCTCCAGGACAATATGTCCTGAATTGGGAACAGGCTCAATTTGACCACATTGTTAGTGATATTTTTGGCTACCATGCACTACAGATAGGCCTACCTCAATTACAGGGCCTCAAAGAAAACCGTATGCCACTTCAAATGATCTTGAGAGCCCCGCACGACAGGCCCATCGATCATCAGCCAGAAACTTGGCACACCATCAGTGGCATCCCTGAAGAATTACCATTTGCCAGTCAAAGTGTGGACTTGGTTTTACTACCCCATGTCCTTGAATTTGCAGAAGATCCCCATGCAGTTCTCCGAGAGGTCAACAGAATTTTGATGCCTGAAGGTCGAGTAGTCATCTCAGGTTTTAATCCCGCGAGCTTATGGGGCTTGAGACAGTATTGCAGCCATTTAATTGGCCAACCTTACCTGCCTCGCGAAGGAAAATTCATTGATTTATTGCGTATCAAAGATTGGCTGAAACTTTTAGATTTTTCAGTCGATCGTGGTCGCTTTGGCTGTTACCGTTTACCACTTCGAAGTGCCTCGGGCATGACAAAAATGGGCTTTTTAGAAAAAGCAGGTGATCGTTGGTGGCCAGTGTTAGGTTCTGTATTTATGGTGTCAGCAATTAAACGCGTTTCTACACTGACACTGGTCGGCCGTGTAGAAGTGAGCACTCCTAAAAAGGCGCCACAACTCAGCACAGCAACGAATTTAAGCAGCCACCCCTCCAATAGCTAACTGGAAAAAACTGAATGAGCGAAGCAGCGAACACCAGCCAAGGAAGAGTCATCATCTATACAGATGGTGCTTGTAAAGGTAATCCAGGTCCTGGAGGCTGGGGAGTTGTCTTGAGATCAGGCGACAAGGAAAAACACCTGCATGGTGGCGAGACTCTGACAACCAATAACCGCATGGAAATGACTGCAGTGATTGAAGCTCTCAAAGCTCTCAAGATGGCTTGTCATGTCACGCTTTACACCGACTCCAAATACGTGATGCAAGGGGTTACCGAGTGGATGGGCGGATGGAAAGCTCGCGGCTGGAAAACAGCCAATAAAGATCCTGTTAAAAACGTCGATTTATGGCAAGAAATCGATAGCCTTCTTGGTAAACACGATATCAATTGGCACTGGGTTAAAGGTCATGCCGGGCACCCAGGCAATGAATTAGCTGATGCTCTTGCCAATAAGGGTGTTGAAGAGCACCTCAAGAAAATATCGAGCTAAATTTAGAGTTAAAAATGACATTAAAACCACCTTTTAGGTGGCTTTTTCATTGGGTTCAGGATATCTGCCCCGAAGGTGCAAATGTGCGAGAATATTCCCATAAAACACAAGGAGATAGTGGGGTAGCATCCTGCCCCCATCAGCTATGAAATTGATTGAACAAATTAAAGCCAAATTATTGAGTTGGGGTTGTGCAGGTGTAAAGCGCGGAATTGCTTTGCTTAAAAAAATTGACCTCATCAAAACCTACCAATATTGCATGCTTCACAAAAAGAAAATCATTGCTGGTTTGGTGGTGCTTTATGGCTTGAATTACGCCTACAACTATTTCTTTCCTGATACCGGTAAAAAATCTCCACCGCAATTAGTAACAACAACTTTGGTTGAGAAAAAAGATATCCCTGTTATCTTAGAAGCAACTGGCAACATCATTGCTAAAAATATTGTCGACATTCGCCCTCAAACAACCAACGTTGTCGGCAAGATCCACATCAAAGAAGGTCAAGCTGTAAAAGCAGGCGACCTACTCTTTACATTAGATGACAGAGCTAGCAAAGCGAACTTTGATAAAGCAAAAGCATTGTCTGACGATGCTGCTCGTCAATACAAACGCTCTTTAGAATTGATTGAAAGAAAATTTATTTCACAAGCTGCTGCTGATACATCCAAAGCCAATATGGAATCAGCAAAAGCGAATGCCAGAGCTGCTGAAGTAGCTTTGAGCTTTGATCACATCCGCTCACCGATCAATGGTCGCGCTGGCGTGATTAACGTTTTTGTAGGTAGCTTGGTTCAAGCTGGTACGAACGTGACTACCACTAGCAGCGCCACATCTACGACTACAACTGGTGCAATGGTGACCATCACCCAACTAGACCCTATCAATGTGCAGTTCACCATCAGTGAAAAAGAAATTCCACTGATCCTCGGCAAACGAGAAGAAGGTGATGATTTAACTGTGAGCGTTGAAGTCAATGGCACTGACAAACCAGTTGAAGGCAAAGTGTATGTTGTTGATAACCAAGTTGATCCAGCCATTGGTGCAGTTCGCGTTAAAGCTGAACTTAGCAACAAAGATGGTTTGATGATCCCAGGTCAATTTGTCAGAATTAAATTAAAAGCAAAAATGATGAAGGATGCTTTGATCATCCCAACGCATGCTGTTGTGACAAATCCAAAAGGCGACTTCCTCTACGTTGTTGATAAAGACAATAAGGTGGCATTAAAGCCTATCAAGGTTGTTTATCAATACCAAGGTCAAAGTGCTGTCACTGGCGTGAATGCAGAAGACAAGATCGTTGTGGAAGGTAAACAGAACTTGCGCCCTAACGGCGTTATTAGAGAAGCCAAAAGCGCTGAGAAAGCCAAGAAATAATGAATATCTCTGAGTTATGTATACGCCGTCCAGTGATGACGGTTTTGCTATCTTTGGCAACCGTTGCTGCCGGAACAGTGGCTTACCTCAAGATTCCAGTTGCTGCCTTACCTAGCTTTAATACCCCCGTTATTCAGGTGAGCGCCAATTTACCAGGCGCCAGCCCTGAGAACATGGCATCGTCAGTTGCCCTACCCTTAGAAAAAGAATTCTCAACGATTGACGGTATTACAGTCATCAGCTCAACCAATACGCTCGGCAGCTCCAATATCACGCTTGAATTTAATAACAACCGTGACATTGATAAAGCAGCTGTCGATGTGCAAGCCGCTCTTTTGCGCGCGCAAAGACGTTTACCAATCGAGATGACCAATCCTCCGTCATATCGCAAAGTGAATCCAGCGGATGCGCCTGTGTTGATCATGACAATGACATCACCTTCGATGGATTTGTCACAAATTAGTGATTACGCAGAGAACTTAATTTCTCCAACACTTTCAACCATTGACGGTGTTGCTCAAGTTTTGGTTTACGGTCAAAAACGCTACGCTGTTCGTGTGCAGGTGAATCCCTCACTCTTGGGCGCTAAAAATCTAACGATTGATGATTTAGCAAAAGCCATTAATAGCGCTAACTCCAACACACCTGTTGGCGTACTTGATGGCCCACGCCAACAGTTAACGATCTACGCTAACCCGCAGATGGTGAAAGCCAGCGAATACGCCAACCTGATTGTGGCGCAGCGCAATGGTTTACCAATCCGTCTAAAAGATGTTGCTGACGTTCAAGAGAGCTACGAGTCCGTCAAAACCTTAGCGGCATTCAATGGCGAGAGATCAATTGCCTTGGCTATTTTGAGACAGCCTACGGCTAACTCTGTGCAGGTGGTGGATTCTGTCAGAGCGATGGTGCCGCAATTTGAAAAACAAATGCCTGCATCCATCAAGTTAAATTTATTGATCGACCGCTCTAAATCAATTCGTGAATCCATACATGATGTGAACTTCACTTTATTACTCACCATTGCTTTGGTGGTTATGGTGATTTTCTTATTCTTAAAACATCTTTCTGCCACGATCATTCCAACCTTGAGTTTACCGATCTCCTTGATCGGCGCTTTCTCATTGATGTATTGGCTTGGCTACAGCTTAGATAATATTTCTTTGCTGGGCATCACTATTGCTGTGGGTCTGGTAGTTGATGATGCGATTGTGGTTCTAGAAAACATCATGCGTCATATTGAAGATGGCATGGATCCTTTAAAAGCTGCTTTAAAAGGCAGCCGAGAAGTGAGCTTCACAATTATCTCTATCTCGATTTCTTTAGTAGCCGTATTTATTCCGATTTTCTTTATGCCAGGCCCTATCGGTTTGCTATTTAGAGAATTTGCTGTTGTGGTGTCTTTATCAATTTTAGTTTCTGCGGTGATGTCACTCACATTGGTACCGATGCTTTGCAGCCGCTTCTTACCAAAAGCACACACTATTCCGAAAGAATATCCAATCACCATCAAGTTTGATTATTACTTCGCCAAGGTTTTAAAGGCCTACGAAACAGCACTAGATTGGGCGTTAGCAAATCAAAAGAAAGTTTTACAAGGGGCGATTGCGACTTTCATTATTACGATTGCTTTGTTTATCTGGAGCCCTAAAGGCTTTTTCCCAGAAGAAGATATTGGCCAGCTATTTGTAACAACAGAAGCGGCCGACGATGTGTCATTCAACACGATGGTGGAGTTGCAAAGTCAAGCAGCAGAAATAGTTCGCAAAAATCCTAACGTTGAAGGTTTAGTTTCTATTATTGGTGGTGGCGCGAACTCAGGCACCAACTCAGGTCGTATGTTTGTGAACTTAAAACCAAGTGGCGAACGTAGCAAGATGAAACAAGTTTTAGAAAGCTTGCGTGCTGACCTCAGAAATATTCCAGGATTGGCTATTTATCTAAGACCGATCCAAAACCTTCAATTAGGCGGCAAGGTTACAAAGAGTCGTTATCAATATATTTTGCAAAGCGTGGGCTTTGAAGGCATCAATGAATGGTCTACTAAAGTCACGGAAAAGATGCGAGCTGATCCTGAAATCTTCCGAGATATCACGACAGACTCTCAATTAAGAGGTCTTCAAGCTCAAATTGATATTGACCGTGAAAAAGCTGCCAGCGCTGGCGTGACTGTTGCGGACATCCGCAATGCCCTCTACTCCGCTTATGGCGAGCGTCAAGTGTCAACCATCTACACCAGCGTGAATACTTACCAAGTGATTTTGCAAGCGGGTAATGAATACAAACAATATGAAACTGATTTGAATGGCATTTATGTCAGAGGCAGAGCCAGTGACAAGTTGGTACCTTTATCGAGTATTGCTAGCGTTAGAAGAACTATTGGCCCAACGGCAGTGAACCACCAAGGTCAAGTGCCAGCGGTCACCATCTCTTTCAACTTAGCGCCAGATGTTGCTTTAGGTGACGCCACCAAGAAGTTAGAGCAATACGTCAAAGATCTTCAATTACCAACATCCATTATTACTAGCTACGGCGGCGATGCAGCGGTATTTAAGAGCGGTCAATCTAGCCAAATCATTTTGTTGCTAGCTGCTGTATTGGTTATTTATGTTCTCTTAGGTGTTTTATATGAGAGCTATATCCATCCACTCACCATTTTGGCCGGCTTACCTTCTGCTGCCATTGGTGCTTTGGTGTTCTTAAGAATATTTAATTTAGAGCTGACAATTGTTGCGACGATTGGTATTTTGCTCTTGATTGGTATTGTGAAGAAAAATGCGATTTTGATGATCGACTTCGCCTTGGATGTGCAACGCAATCAAAACATGAGCCCACGTGAAGCGATACGTTCAGCTTGCTTGTTGAGATTTAGACCAATCATGATGACAACACTTGCTGCCTTGATGGGTGCCTTACCAATTGCTCTAGGCTTGGGCGCGGGTGCAGAATTAAGACAGCCTTTAGGTATTGCAGTTGTCGGCGGCTTGCTGGTCTCTCAAGTGGTAACTTTATTAATTACGCCAGTGATTTATCTGTATCTTGATAAATACAGTGGCACAGGTCCTATGCAAATTCCTGCAGAAATGTTGGAAGATTAAATACAGGTCAGCACTAATTAACAAGAAACGAACAAGCTTTTAAAAGGTTATTTAATTACTTCATGCGTCAAATTATTCTAGATACTGAAACCACAGGCTTAAATCCTTTAACTGGCGATCGCATCATTGAGATCGGCTGTTTAGAAATGATTGACCGTCGTTTAACAGGCGCAAAACTGCACCACTACATCAACCCTCAAAGAGATATTGACCCTGGTGCTGTGGCTGTTCACGGTCTTACTGTTGAATTTCTATCAGATAAGCCAGTATTTGCAGATGTAGCTGATGAGATTATTGAGTTCTTAAAAGATGCAGAGCTCATTATTCATAACGCGCCCTTTGACCTAGGGTTTTTAGATATGGAGTTGGGCCTTCTTAAGCGCGGCAAGATGATTGATCATGCAGCATCAGTCATTGATACGCTTAAGAATGCGCGTGAGATGTTCCCTGGCAGAAGAAATTCTTTAGATGCTCTGTGTGAGCGATTCAGCGTCAGCAACGATCACCGCACATTGCACGGCGCCTTATTAGACTCTGAGTTATTAGCAGAAGTTTATTTGGCGATGACCAGAGGTCAAGAAGACTTTTTAATGGATGATGCACATGCTGATAGCGCTAGCGCTCAAGCTAAGCGCAAACCATTACCTACATCACTAACAATTCAGTTGGCGAGCATTGATGAAAAAGAAGCCCATGAGGCTTATTTAGAAGGTCTAGCGAAGGCAGCCAAGAAGCCTGCGGTTTGGAATAATTAAAATAGCAGAACAAGCCAAACAAATACAAAATTAATCATTGCCAAAAGTACGGCCCCACTACCAACATCCTTGACCACTTTTGATAGGGGATGTTGTTCAGTAGAAATGCGATCAATTGTCTTCTCGATAGCTGTATTGAGTAATTCAATCATGATGACGAGGAGACCACTCGATATCATCAAGATCTGGTCAACTTTAGACTGGCCCAAATAAATAGCTCCCGCAATTACCAAGGGCATTAAGCAACACTCGATCCGGATAGCCTCTTCTGAGCGCCAAGCGAATAGAAATCCTTCTAAGGAATACTTCAAGGTATTAAAAATACGGCGCTGGATGAGATTGGTAATTTTTTTTACTGGCATTGAGTTAATTTGATCATCTGTTTTTAAGAATTAGCTCATTATCTGGAATAAGCTTAAAGATCACAAGTAATACTAAACTGATTAACCAAGAGAACCAAGCCGTCCATAAAACATGAGAAAAGAAATGAGCCCCTTGCATCATTCTAGAAATGCCCAAGATCAAACCTAAAAGAATGGCTAAGTAAAAAATGATTTTGGCAAATTTGGGATAAATGAACCATAAAGCCACTACCCAGGCAAACCACATAAATCCACCGGCTGCATGTCCTGCCGGGAAACATTGACCCGTCCCAAATTGACTTAAATGTGTTTCAAAAAGCCCAGCATAAGGCACGCTTCCACCATAAATATCTAAACTCCATGGGCAGTGCTTGTTGGTTAAGTGCTTTAAAAGAGCCACCAAAGCTGGAATCAAGATAACCCCTAAAGAGCCCACCCAAACATGCCGGGCAGTTAACAAAGTCTTACCTACTTTAAGTTTCCAAATCGCGAATACGATGGATGCCACACCTAAAACATACATCGCAGTCTTCATGCCATGATGCATCACCTGAGTTAGGAATGGATGATTCCTTAAACCAAATTCTTTTAATTCTGAACTGTAAAAAAAATTATTTAACCAAATATCAATGCTTGTTAACTCGAAAACCACCAATAAACCAAATGCAGAAAAACCTAAGATTATTAATTGTTTAATCAGAAAACTAGATTTATTAATCATGGCATTTTGCAGTGAGATCAAAATTTCTCTCGTAAATACTTGTCTTGATATTAAACATGCCTAGGATGGTATGGAACAAATTATCATGATGTGCTGGGGTTTTGCTCTTTTCTTTAAAACAAGCATCAATAGGCGGATAGTCCTTTTTGTAGTTGTCTGATAGCCAAACAAAAAAAGGCACTTGAGTTTGATATGAAGGAGCAATTGAGTATGGCAAACCATGCAAGTAAATGCCATTCTCACCAAGTGATTCACCATGGTCAGACAAATAAATTAAGGATGTGGACTTATCACTATGTTTTTTCAATTGATCGATGGCTTTTGATAAGACAGCATCGGTATAACGAATGCTATTGTCATAAGCATTAATAATTTCTTGCTGACTGCACTTAGAAAGATCAGAGGTGTTGCAAGCAGGCTTGTACTTCTCAAACTCTTTAGGGTATCTAGCGTAATAAGCTGGGCCATGATTACCTAGTTGATGCAGAACAATTACTTGATTGCCTGAGTTTTTCTTTAGAAGCTCCTCAAGCCCATCAACCAAGGCCTCATCATAACAAGCTGCATCAGTGCAATTTTTTGGGTTGGCCATAGCTCTTGCATTAAAAACATCTAAGCCATTACAAACACCCTTGCAACCAGATTGGTTATCAATCCACGATACGTGAAATCTAGTCTTCTTCAGGACATGCAATAAGGACTCACTAGATCGAATAATTTTTTCATCATAGTTGTGTCTACCTTCTTTAGAGAACAAGCAAGGCACCGATGTATCCGTATTGGTACCACAGCTAGTAGCATAAGGAAAACTATGCAAGTTTTTTTCAGCTAATAAAGGTGTTGTATTGCGCTCATACCCTGACAAGCCCCAGTTGGCTGCTCGAACCGTTTCACCAACAACGATGACTAATATTTCTGGCTTTTTACTAAGTGGGATTTGGCTTCGAACAGCATCATCACCTATTGGTCTAATTTTATGATTAACCTCAGCAGTACTTTGTAAAGTAATTTTTGCAGATGAAAATAAGAAGCTAGTAGGCAAAACAAGATGTCTAATTTCTTTGTGATTTCTCATAGTTGAAGAGAAATTTTTAAATTGAGACATCAAGGATCCAAAAGCAACTACAAAAGCAATTAAAGTGAGAATTATTTTTCTTGTTACGGACTTTAAAACAGGAGCTTTCTTAATCTTTAAAAAGATGATGAGAATCACCGGCAAAGTGCCAAATTGCAAAAAATGGAAGATTAAGGAAGCGGTTAGTAATTCTTTTGCTTCTGCCGGGTTTGTTGTAAAAATATTCCTCAGCATCGTAGTGTCAAAATGCACACCATACGTTTTTGCATAGTAACTAGCTAAAACAGTAGCCGCCAAAAGACTCAAAGCAACCCATTTGCTGGCTTTACCCCAAAGCAATAAATTGATTATCAAAAACTGTAATGCGGTGACTGCAATGTAAACAGCACAAAAAAAAGTCCAACGTGATGCACTAGTCCCCGTTTGAGTTTTCAACAACTCATCCCAAAGTACGCCGTTCAAGAAAATTGAAAAATAAATACTAAGAGCAAAAGAAAGTAATTCAGGACTTATATTCCAACGGAATAGTCGAACGAAAAGGCTCTTAGGCAATGAATTTGAATTAATCTGCATACCTAGATAATAAGGTTTTTTATTCAGTTAAATAAGGTTTTCCAAGAAAAACCCTTCTTTTTTTAAGCTGATAATTGATGTTTGCGGCTCTAATACGTATTGATTATAAAATCTATATATTATTTGGGCGGAAACAACTTATACCAATAGCTGTAAACCCAGCAAGCAGCACAAAAAGAGAATAACCACTCTAAAGTTGAAAAAATAACTAATGCAGTTGCCGGTACTCTCCATAAACTATTTCCACTGTAAAAGAGGATGCTAGCAATTGTGGCCGCTACAAAAAGAATTTTGTTGGCAAACATTTTTGCACCAGCATTTTCTTTTTTGCCAGCTATATTGAGCTTTACCATTACCTTAGTAAATAAACGATGGGATGGACATTTATAGTGCCCCCAAAAACCTCTTACAAAGCCCATAAGTGCCAATAAAGGTAATAAATAAGGGTAGCCCAACAAAGCGATCAAACAAAAAGAAAATGTAATAAAAGCTTCTAGTCTTGCCACATTAGAATTGACTGGCGGTATATCAAAACGTAACATTTATAACCTTTATAGATTACTAATCTGTATTAAATTGTCAGGGTTATTTAAGTATTATACCTAAACTACCTTAGAGTAGCGAGCCTCAGTCTTGACGTCTCTTAGATGTTTATCAAAGGCCATGGCTACGCGCCTCACTAACAAACGACCTTTGGTTGGCACAACTATCTTAACGCCTTCCCAGTGCAACAAACCCGCCCGCTCAAGGTCTTTAAGCTCAATGAGCTCACGTTCAAAATAAGTAGCAAAATCTATCCCGTGATGTTTTGAAAAGCTGGCTGTATCCAGTTCAAATTGGCACATCAATTCACCAATCAACTCACGACGTAAGATGTCATCAGTATTTAACTGCAACCCTCTCAATGTCGGTAAATGGCCTTGATCAAGAATGGCGTAGTACTCATCTAAGGTTCTGACATTTTGTGCATACACATCATCCACCTTACCAATCGATGAAATGCCAAAAGCTAATAGATCACACTCAGCTTGAGTGGAGTAACCTTGGAAATTGCGATGCAAATGCCCCTTTTGCTGAGCAATCGCGAGCTCATCATCCGGCTTAGAAAAATGATCCATTCCGATAAAAACATAACCTGCTTGGCTAAGCTGATCAATCGTATTAGAAAGAATATCTAACTTATCTGCAGCAACTGGCAAATCTGCCTCTGCAATACGTCGCTGAGGTTTGAATACGGTAGGTAAATGGGCATAGCTATAAACAGATAAGCGATCAGGATCCATGGAGATGACAGCTTCAACAGTTTGCTTAAAAGTTTCTGGAGTTTGTTTAGGTAAACCATAAATCAAATCAACACTACCAGACTGAAAGCCATATTTTCTGGACCAATCTAATACTGCTTTAGTTTCCTCAATGGTTTGAACACGATGAACTGCTTGCTGCACCTCTAGATTGAAGTCTTGAACACCCAAACTGATTCGATTAAAACCTAACTCCGCAAGCAAAGCGATATCTGACTCAGTAACTCGACGTGGGTCAATTTCGATGGAGTATTCACCACCAGCTTGCAAGTCAAAATGCGCTTTGATGTGTTGCATTAACTCACGCATCTCATCATGAGATAAAAAAGTGGGCGTACCACCACCCCAATGCAATTGAGTAACAGGAATTTTTTGACCGGTCATGCCCATCACCTCAGTCACCATGCTAATTTCCTTGGCTAAATACTTGATGTATTTAGCACTACGGCCATGATCCTTAGTGATGATTTTGTTACATCCACAGTAGTAACAAATATTGGGGCAAAACGGTAAATGGAAATAGAGAGACAGTGGTTTATTGGCACTGGCACAGCGCTTTAAAGCTTGGACGTAGTTAGGCCCCTTGAATTCCCCATGGAATCGGTCAGCCGTTGGATAGGATGTGTATCTTGGCCCATTAATGTCAAAGCGTTTCAGCAACTCAGGCTGAAACAATGGCTCTGCAACAACGTTAATTGGTGGGGCTGAAATAGTCACAGGGGCTATTTTAGCCCCTGTGAAATGAGTTACCAGCTGTCTTTTGATTAAATCAAAGAATATTGATTTAGATCATTAGATGAGCAAGATAGCGCATTAACCGTTGACTGGCATAGTGAAGCTTGAGCCTTGAACGATGGTTTCTGGCCAGCGCTGAGTCACTGCTTTCATACGCGTGTAGAAGCGTACGCCCTCGGGACCATGCACGTGATGGTCGCCAAATAAACTGCGCTTCCAACCGCCAAATGAATGAAATGCCATCGGTACAGGAATAGGCACATTGACACCCACCATGCCGACCTGAATACGACTCACGAATTCTCTAGCTGTATTGCCATCTCTTGTAAAAATGGCTGTGCCATTACCAAACTCATGATCATTGATTAATTGGATCGCTGTAGCCACATCAGGAACACGCATCACACTTAAAACGGGCCCAAAGATTTCCTCTTTGTAAATGCTCATTTGCGGCGTCACTTGATCAAATAAACAGCCGCCTAAAAAGAATCCATTTTCTGCACCGGGTACTTTAAGACCTCGGCCATCAATTACTAACTTGGCACCCTCTTTAACACCAGCATCCACATAGCTAGTAACTTTATCTAAGTGAACCTTGGTAACTAATGGCCCCATTTCGGCACCAGGTTTCATGCCATTATCAATTTTTAGCTTTTTGATACGCTCACTCAATTTGGCAATCAAGGCATCACCCACATCACCAACAGCTACTGCCACAGAAATCGCCATACAGCGCTCGCCAGCAGAACCATAAGCTGCACCCATCAAAGCATCAACTGATTGGTCTAAGTCCGCATCAGGCATCACCACCATGTGATTCTTAGCGCCACCTAGGGCTTGAACACGTTTACCATTTTTTGCTGATGTTTCATAAATATAAGATGCAATGGGAGTCGATCCTACAAAGCTGATCGCTTTGACATCAGGATGCTCAAGCAAGGCATCAACAGCAGTCTTGTCGCCATGAACAACGTTAAAGACACCCTTTGGTAAACCAGCCTCCTCTAACCACTTAGCCGCCAATAAAGTTGCTGATGGGTCTCTTTCAGATGGCTTCAATATAAAAGTATTACCGCAGGCAATCGCTACTGGATACATCCACATTGGCACCATGGCTGGGAAGTTAAATGGAGTAATGCCAGCACAAACACCCAAAGCCTGACGCATAGTCCATGCATCCATTCCCTTAGCAATTTGCTCGGTATATTCGCCCTTGAGCAACTGGGGAATACCACAAGCAAAATCGACCACCTCTAGACCACGCTGAATCTCACCCTTGGCATCATCAAAAGTTTTGCCATGCTCACGGGTAATTACCTCAGCCATCTCGTCTAAACGCGCCTCTATGATGTTTTTGAAGTTGAACATCACTTTGGCTCTTCTAGTTACCGGAGTGCTTGACCATGCGGGAAATGCAGCTTTAGCAGCTTCAACAGCCTTAGCGACGTCAGATACGGAAGCTAGTTCAACCTGGGCTTTAACAAGGCCTGTGGCTGGCTCATAAACTGGGGCTGTTTTGCCTCCAAAATGAATCACCTCGCCATTAATATGGTGTCCAATCGTTACTGACATTTTGTCTCCTACTTGATTTATATTATTAGTCATATAACTATATCGAAAATTTATCTCTTTGGCTTTTTTTAGACTTTTCCGCGTTTTACCAATTTTGGCAATGTTTTGCCAGGTCGCTGGCTGTGCTTTAGCCGCAGCGTACCCTATGGCAACAGTAGGCGTCGCCACCACGGCAGCAACGGGTAAAGGCCCAACGGATCATGCCATCTCAGAAAGCGTTGATAAAGATTGTTCTGTTTGGAAAATATTTGACGGGCAGCCCATCTGTGAGCGCCGATTAAAACCTCATGAAATCCCTGTGCAGGATTACAGCCGCCGACAGAAATTAGTGCCGGCTAATTAAGCCTTTATTGCAGGGTGTCTTTTAGAGCTGGTAAAAGAGGTAAGGCAACCACCTCAATACCCTCTTCCCTTAATTCTGCTGTTTCATCACTGGTAGCCTGACCACGAATACTGCGCTCAGGGGCTTCTTGATAATGAATTTTTCTGGCTTCTTCAGCAAAGTTATCACCAACATCTTCTGTTTTGTTGATGATTTCACGCATGGCCTGCATGACTGCCGCCTGAACATGCGCTTGTAACTTTGCCTGCTCTTGACCAGATAGAACCATCGAATTACCAGAGTGCCCAGTATCACGTGCGTCATGAATCTCACGAGTGGCAGGTTTAGAAACAGCTGGTAAATTTGCTTGTGAAGAAGCTGGTGAAATGGATGGCGCATCCAACTCACGTCCTATATGTTTACCAATACGAGGTGCTGAAGGTAAACGACGAATCTCATGACTCTCGCAAATAGGGCAAATCAACAAACCGTTATTTTGCTGCTCCAAAGCATCAGCCTCGGAGGCAAACCAGCCTTCGAAGTGGTGATCTAAATGACATGCGAGGTTATAAACTTTCATAGATATCTAAATGGTGACATATTTTGTAAATTCAAGTACTGCGCTTGAGATTATTTACCCTGCAGCCTTCTAGCTAGATGGTAGACAGAAATGATTGTTTTGACATCAGTGATGCTGCCATTAGCAATCCATTCATGCATTTCATCAATCGTTGCAGCAAAGACATCTAAAAACTCACCATCATCTAAACAACGCTGTCCAGGAGTTAAGCCTTTTGCCAAGTAGATTTCAATTAGCTCTGTTGAATAAGAGATCACCGGATGAATGCGACCAAGATATTCCCAAGAACTAGCTGTATAACCTGTCTCTTCAAGTAACTCTCTTTGCGCGCACACCAATGGATCTTCACCAAGCTCTAATTTCCCCGCCGGGATTTCGATCATGGCTTTATCCACTGGATAGCGGAATTGACGCTCCAATAAAATACGGCCGTCATCCAAGATTGGGACAATAGCTACTGCACCTGGGTGGATTAAATACTCACGATAAGTTTCCTTGCCATCCGGCAAGCTCACGATATCTTTTTTGAGTTTTAGAAACTTACCTTGATAAGCATCCATAGATGATTTAACAGTCTCACGCAAGTGCGCATCTGAGACTGGCAAATCAGCCAAGCTTTTTTCTGGTTGCGTCATGCTAATTAATTGTGGGCATCATGGCGATGCTTCATCAAGAAGCGCCATGTGAAACCTGGGAATGCGCCTACCAAGAATAAACAGATGGTGACAGCAAAGAATTCCCAACGCTTAGGAAAGACATTACCAATAGCGTTTTCTAGAAGATATGCCAATAAACCAACTAAGGCATACCAAATTAACATTTCTAATAAACACCAACCCACATGCTTGTCTGGCAAGGGTTTGATGAGTAGAAATTTACTAGAAACAAATGCTAAATTGGCCGCGACTAGCGCGACCAATATAACTAACCAAGTTTCAGCACTTAAGCCGGTAGGTGACATGGGTGATTTATCTGCCTTTTAATGAATTAGCTTAATAGAGTTTTAGTCATAGCGGATAAACAAAGCGCCATCAAAGTCGCTGGGTAGATACCGCACAATAAAACAAAAAGGCCATTCAATGTGAAAACCGCCTTAGCAATACCACCACCTTCAATTGGGGCAGTTTGTGTTGGCTCATCAAAGTACATGAACTTGACTACCCTTAGGTAGTAGAAAGCACCAACCAATGATGTCATTACAGCAATGATCGCCAAATATAAATGGCCGCTATCTACCAATGTTTCCAAGATAGATAACTTAGCAGCAAATCCAACTGTTGGAGGGATACCCGCTAAAGAGAACATCAAAATCAAGCCCATGAATGCCATCCATGGATTGCGACGATTTAAACCTCTAAGGTCGTCTAATGTTTCACACTCATAACCTTGGCGTGACAACAACATTAATAAACCAAATGAACCTAATGTGGTCAATACATAAGTCACGGCATAAAAGACAGCAGCACTATATGCATGCGCATCAAAAATCGATAACATGCCCAAAATCATGAAGCCCATATGAGAAATCGTTGAGTAAGCCAACATTCTCTTCACATTGGTTTGTGCAATCGCAGTTAAGTTACCAATAACTAATGATAGAACTGCCAAAATCATGATCATTGGCTGCCAATCCTGAGTCAAAGGTAATAAACCTCCCACCAATAAACGGAATAACAAACCAAAGGCTGCTACTTTTGGAGCACCAGCAATCATCAATGTAATAGCTGTTGGAGCACCTTGATAAACGTCCGGTACCCACATATGGAATGGAGCCACACCCAACTTAAATGCCAAACCAGAAACAATGAATACCACTGCAAAGGCTAGAACAAGACGATTGATACGTGCATCACCAACTGCTTTAAGGATTTCGTCTAGATCTAAGCTACCAGTAGCACCATAAAGCATAGACATACCGTATAGCAAGAAACCAGATGCCAATGCACCCAAGATGAAATACTTCATTGCAGACTCAGCAGACAGGGCTGAATCACGGCGCATAGCTACGATCGCATACGTTGGTAATGCCAATAACTCAAGACCAAGATACAAAGTCAACAAATTAGAGCCAGAGATCATGATGCACTGACCTAACAATGCTAATAGGCTCAATACAATGAAATCAACACGGAATAAGCCACGATGCATCAAGTACTTCTTAGAGTAGATCAAACTGACCATCACAGCTAAACAGGCAACTGATTTAAGGAGGCTTGATAAAGCATCGACCATGAATAGATTATTAAAGGCATGCACTGGCTGATCTGTAGCTTGCAAACCAAAAGCAAAACTTAAACCAAGCAAAGTCGCCAAAGCGATGTTGTAGGCCAAAGATGTGCCACGTGGCGCATAAAAAATATCGTCATCGTTTGCCTGGGGCTCATTCATAAAAGCCGTTAACAAAAGCAAACAAGCTACCGTGATGAGCACTAGCTCAGGCAACATGGCAATGAGATCAATCGCTTGCATATATATTTCTTTCCCTAGTCAGGATCAAAGCTTGCTAACTGCAACGTGCTTTAAAAGCTCGATGACAGAAACGTGCATAACATCTGTAAATGGTTTTGGATAAACACCCATGCCAATCGTGAAAATTGCCAAAATGCCCATCATTAAAAATTCGCGCTTATTGATATCAGTTAATTCAGCAACATGCTTGTTAGTGATTTCACCAAAGAACACACGCTTAGTCATCCACAATGAGTAAGCTGCGCCGAGGATTAATGCTGTTGCAGCCAAGATACCAATCACAAAGTCATAATCCACAGCAGCCAAAATCACCATGAACTCACCAACGAAACCTGATGTTGCTGGTAGACCACAGTTAGCCATTGCAAATAAAACAGCAAATGCAGTGAACTTAGGCATTTGATTAACAACGCCACCGTAATCAGCAATTTGACGTGAATGCATACGGTCATAAAGAACGCCAATGCTCAAGAACATCGCGCCTGAAATAAAGCCGTGAGAAATCATTTGCACAATCGCACCTTCAACACCTAAAGGGTTGAAGATAAAGAAACCTAAAGTCACAAAGCCCATGTGAGCAATTGATGAATAAGCAACGAGCTTTTTCATATCAGACTGAACCAAGGCCACCAAGCCGATATAGATCACAGCCACTAATGACAAAGTAATCACAAACGGTGCCAAGTATTGGCTAGCGTCTGGGGCAATCGGTAACGAGAATCTTAAGAAACCATAAGCCCCCAACTTCAACATGATGGCAGCCAAAACAACCGAACCACCTGTTGGCGCTTCAACGTGGGCATCTGGTAACCATGTGTGAACTGGCCACATTGGAACTTTCACAGCAAAGGCCATAAAGAAGGCGCCAAACAATAAAACTTGTTCAACGATATCTAAAGGTGCTTTGTGCCAAGCCAAAATGTTAAATGTATCTGTGACGTTGTAGAGATACAAAATAGCAATCAAGGTTAACAATGAACCAAGCAATGTGTACAAGAAGAATTTAAAGGCTGCGTAAACGCGATTAGGGCCACCCCACACACCAATAATGATGTACATCGGGATCAATGTTGCTTCAAAGAATACATAGAACAACATGCCGTCTAATGCTGAGAAAACACCGATCATTAATCCAGAAAGGATTAAGAAAGCAGCCATGTATTGAGCCACGTTCTCAGTAATCACTTCCCAAGCTGCAATCACCACAATCACTGTGATCAAAGCAGTCAAGACAACAAACCACATAGAGATACCATCAACACCCAAGAAGTAGTTGATGTCGTAGCGAGGTACCCAAGCCACCTGCTCTACAAACTGCATAGCTGCTGTGGATGTGTCAAAACCGGTAATCAAAGGCAAAGTAATGGCGAAGCTAATTAAAGATCCGATTAATGCCATCACTCGAACATAGCCTTTGCTATTGTCCGAACCTGTGAACAAAATTACCAAGCCGAAAATAATCGGTAACCAAATTGCGTAAGAAAGAATCATGTCGGGGCGCTCTATCTGTTGTTTTATTTAATGGAGCCCAAATGGGTATACAAAATCCAGGTAATCAAACCAATCAAACCTAGAATCATCGCGAAAGCGTAGTGATACAAATAACCAGTTTGAACTTTGCGAACGCTAGCTGAGAACCAAGCAACCACTCTCGTGCTGCCGTTCACAAGCAAGCCGTCGATCAAGCCTTGATCCGCACCCTTCCACAAGCCAGCACCCAACAAACGAGCACCTTTTGCAAATACGGCTTGGTTAAAGTCATCCATATAGTATTTGTTGTCCAAAATCGTTTTGATCGGTGCAAGCACACGAGCAAAGAAGGCTGGGATCTGTGGCAACCAGAGGTAGAACACTGCCGCTGTTACAACACCACCCAAAGCCAAGTACAAAACTGGGCTATGTAATGAATGAGCAGCCATCGCAACCGGGCCGTGGAATGCGTCAGCCAATTCTTTCATGGCGTGATGCTTGGCTAGATCAACAAAAATGGCATTACCAAAGAAGTCACCAAACAACATCGGGCCAATCGCGATATAACCAACGATCACAGACGGGATAGCCAACAATACCAATGGCAATGTCACCACCCATGGAGACTCATCTGGCTTTTGTCCTGGCGCTAAACCGTGATGATCATCGTGGTGATCGTCATCTGCATGGTGTGCGTCATGAGCATCGTGACCATGGTCATCATGTGCCTGACCAAAACGCTCTTTACCGTGGAACACTAAGAAGTACATACGGAAAGAGTAGAAAGCAGTGATGAATACACCAGCCATCACTGCGAAGTAAGCAAAACCAGAACCGTAGATGTGGCTCTCAGCAACCGCTTCAATGATGGAGTCTTTTGAATAGAAGCCTGAGAAGAATGGCGTTCCGATCAAAGCCAATGAACCGACTAAAGATGTGAACCAAGTAATTGGCATGTACTTCCACAAACCGCCCATATTGCGCATATCTTGATCATGGTGCATACCCATGATCACACTACCCGCTCCCAAGAACAATAGAGCTTTAAAGAATGCGTGCGTCATTAAGTGGAATACCGCTACTGGGTAAGCTGATACACCCAAGGCAACAGTCATGTAACCCAATTGTGAGAGTGTTGAATAAGCTACAACACGCTTGATATCGTTTTGCACGATACCCAAGAAACCCATAAACAAAGCTGTGATTGAACCGATGATCAATACAAACGATAGCGCTGTATCAGTCAACTCAAATAAAGGTGACATACGGCTCACCATGAAGATACCTGCTGTCACCATCGTCGCCGCGTGAATCAAAGCGGAAATTGGTGTTGGGCCTTCCATTGAGTCTGGCAACCATACATGCAATGGGAACTGTGCAGATTTACCCATCGCACCGATGAATAAACAAATACATGCAACTGTTAATAAGTTCCAATCAGTTCCTGGCAAAGTTTGCTGCAACAAAACATCTTTCTGAGCAAAGACACCTTCGTAGCTCATGCTGCCGCTATAAGCCAATAACAAGCCGATACCCAAGATGAAACCAAAGTCACCTACGCGGTTAACTAAGAAGGCTTTCATATTGGCAAAAATCGCCGTTGGACGTTTGTACCAGAAGCCAATCAATAAATAAGATACCAAACCTACCGCTTCCCAACCAAAGAAAAGCTGTAAGAAGTTATTACTCATAACCAACATCAACATTGAGAATGTGAACAATGAGATGTATGAGAAGAAGCGCGCATAACCTTCGTCTTCAGCCATGTAACCAATGGTGTATATATGAACCATCAATGACACAAATGTCACAACTACCATCATCATGGCTGTCAAAGGATCAACCAAGAAACCAACGTCAAGGCTTAATTCACCCAATTGCATCCAGGTGTAGATCGTTTCATTAAATCTAGCACCCGCCATCACATCATTCAAAACCATGAATGACAAGACGCAGGCAATAGCTACACCCAAAATAGTTACTGTGTGAGCAGTTGCTCGACCAATCAGGTTGCCAAAGAATTTAGTACCAAATAAACCAGCAATGGCAGAGCCCACCAATGGTGCAAGTGGAATTGCTAGGAGTACAAGAGGATTTAACGTTGGAGTAGTCATATAAGGTCTCTGCTTAGCCCTTCAGTTGTCCAAGATCTTCAGCATGAATCGTGTCAAGCTTACGGAACATGGTCACCAAGATAGCCAAACCAATAGCAGCTTCAGCAGCTGCAACAGTCAGAATAAAAAATACAAAAACCTGACCGCTCATATCACCCAAGTAGTGTGAGAAAGCGACAAAGTTCATGTTGACAGCTAAGAGCATTAACTCAATAGCCATGAGCAAAACAATAATATTTTTGCGATTTAAGAAGATGCCTACAACACCAATCGCAAACAAGATGGCGCCAAGAACAAGGTAGTGAGCTAAAGTAATCGTCATAAAGGTCTCTTTTCTTTTCCTCTTACCGTTCTTATTTCTTATCTGAAGAAGTACCTGATGACATCGTTGTCACCATACGGATACGGTCTTCTTTACGTGTGCGAATTTGCTCAGCAATATCTTGAGTCTTAGTGTCTTTACGACGACGTAATGTAAGAGCCACAGCAGCAATGATCGCCACCAACAAAATAACGCCAGCAACTTCAAAGCTAAATAAGTAAGTTGTGTAGAGCAATGTACCCAATGCCTTTGTATTATTTGCCGCCACTTCTGGAGCAAATGCCGCTACAGGCTGAGATGTACCAACGAAGCCACGAATCAACACAATCGACATTTCAGCCACAATGATCGCGCCAACCAATGAGGCTACTGGTAAGAATTGCTTGAATCCCTGACGTAGATGATCTAAATCGAGATCTAGCATCATCACCACGAAAAGGAACAAGACCATCACCGCGCCAACATAAACCAATACAAGCACAATCGATAAGAACTCAGCTTCTAACAACATCCAAATAGCCGCTGCAGTAAAGAAAGAAAGTACTAAAAACAATGCTGCATGAACTGGGTTACGCGCAGTAATGACACGCAAAGCAGCAATCACCAAGATGGCAGCAAAGATATAAAAGAGGAGTGTTTTAGGATCAAGCATCATTTGTATTTAGCATCCGCTGATTTGTTAGCTGCGATCTCAGACTCATAGCGATCACCAATGGCCAACAACATTTCTTTTGTGAAATACAAGTCGCCACGCTTTTCGCCGTGGTACTCATGAATATGTGTTTCAACAATCGCATCAACCGGGCAAGCTTCTTCACAGAAACCGCAGAAAATGCACTTGGTTAAATCAATGTCATAACGGGTGGTACGACGTGTACCGTCATCTCTTTGATCAGATTCAATCGTGATGGCCATAGCTGGACAAACTGCTTCACACAATTTGCAAGCAATACAACGCTCTTCACCATTTTCATAACGACGTAAAGCATGCACGCCACGGAAACGAGGAGACATCGGAGTCTTCTCTTCTGGGTACTGCACAGTAATCTTTGGTTTAAATAAATATTTACCAGTTAAAGCTAAACCTTGAAAGAGCTCTTTCAATAGCAAGCTGCTTAAGAATTCACGGATACGTTGGAACATAGTCTAATCCCCGCCTTATTTCCAAATATTCCAGGGCGACAATACCCAAGCACCCACCAACAAAATCCAGAAAATGGAGATGGGAATAAATACCTTCCAACCTAAACGCATGATTTGGTCATAGCGATAGCGCGGGAAAGATGCACGAAGCCAGATAAAGCATGACAAGAAGAAGAATGTCTTGCCAACTAACCAGAAGAAGCCAGGAATGTCTCTTAAAACTGGCGCATCAATGATTGGAGACCAACCACCGAAGAACAAAATAGAAGTCATCGCTGCGATTAAGATCATGTTGGCGTATTCAGCCAAGAAGAACATCGCGAAAGCCATACCAGAGTACTCAATCATGTGACCAGCAACAATCTCTGATTCGCCTTCAACCACGTCAAATGGATGACGGTTCAACTCAGCAACACCAGAAATGAAGTAGATCAAGAACATTGGCAACAAAGGCAACCAGTTCCATGACAAGAAATTCAAACCTAAGCTAGCAAAGTAGCCACTTTCTTGTGACTTCACAATGTCACTTAAATTCAATGTGCCTGATACAACTAAAACTGCAGCCAAGCCAAAGCCCATTGCAATTTCATAAGAAACCATCTGAGCAGAAGCGCGCATAGCGCCTAAGAAAGCGTACTTAGAGTTAGAAGCCCAACCAGCCAAAATGATGCCGTAAACACCAATCGATGTAATGGCCATCACATACAACAAGCCAGCATTCACATTTGCTAAAACTAAATCAGCCTGGAAAGGTATCACTGCCCATGCTGCAAAAGCTGGAGCAATCACCATTACCGGAGCAACGATGTAAAGAACCTTATTAGCCTTGCTTGGAATAATCACTTCTTTGAGTAATAACTTCAATGCGTCAGCAATCGGCTGCAACAAACCTAAAGGACCAACACGGTTAGGTCCTAAACGGATGTGCATCCAACCGATCAATTTACGTTCCCACAAAGTTAGATAAGCCACACATCCAAACATTGGCAGAACAATGATCACAATCTTGATTAGCGTCCAAACGATAGGCCACAACATGGCACCAAACAGCGCAAGACCGTGGGTATTAATTGTTTGAATTAACTCGGTCATACACGCTCCACTGACAATTGACCAAACATGGCACCTAGCTGAGCACTCACAGCAGTACCTGCTGATAAGCGAACCACGCCATCAACCAATGATTTTTCTTCAGTGGCCGGCATCACAACGCTAGCTCCCAACTGAGACACTTTGACAGCGTCGCCTTCTTTTAAACCTAACTGGGCAAACAATGAGCTTGGTAAGCCTAACTTCACTGCGCGCTTAGCATCTTGCGTTAACTGTAAAGCAGGCGCACGACGCACAATTGCATCACTTGAATGAATCGTGACATCAGCCAAACGCTCAATCGCCGCTGTGAATACACTCGTTACAGCTGGCTGAGTTGATGTTTGATTGTTTAATTGAGATTCGAAGCTAGCAGGTAAAGCTTCTGCCAATACTTCTTCAGAGCTATTGAAATAGAAATTCTCAAGACCAAGAACATTACCTAAAACTCTCAGCACTTTCCAAGCTGGGCGTGCCTCACCTAAAGGACGAACAGCTGCTTGAACAGACTGTAATGTGCCTTCAGCATTGACATAACTACCTGATGTTTCTGTGTAAGGTGCGATTGGCAAAAGTACATCAGCAACTTCTCTTAATTCAGCACTATCAAATGCTGTCATTGCAATCACTGTGCCTGCTTTTGCAAGCGCTGCTTTAGCTGCTTGTGGATCTAATAAATCTGCACTTGGTTCAAGACCTAACAAAACGACTGCTTTAAGTTCTTTAGCCAAGATACCCTGAACACCAACCTCAGTCACAGCTTTGACTAGATGAGCACCAACTGAATTACCGCCTTCAGGCAAGAATGCTAATGTGGCACCTGACTGCTCAGCGATAAATTGAGCATAAGCATGTAGTTGAGCAAATTGTGGATGAGCTATGGCAGCAGAACCCAAGAACACAGCTTTGCGTTCACCAGACATTAAGCTGTCTGCAATAGCTTTTGCATTAGGGCTGATATTGGCATTGCTTGGGGCAGCTACACCTTTAGCTTGTGCAACAGCAGAAGCCACGCCCGCTAATTCAGCAGGCCAGTTAGATGGTGTTGCTAATGCAGATGCTGCTACTGGCATTAACCAGTCTTCTGCGCTTGCACCCAAACGAGTCACTTTAAGACCACGCTTAGCCGCTGCACGAACACGCGCAGCCAACAAAGGTTGATCTTTACGCAAGAAGCTACCAATAAAGAAAGCCCTTTGTAATTGAGATACATCAGCGACCTTCATGCCCAACCATGGAGCCTTAGCCGCACCGCTCACATCTTGTTGACGCAAACGTGTTTCGATATTGTTTGAACCTAAACCACGAACAACTTTTTGTAAAAGATGAAGTTCTTCTACGCTAGCCATTGGATGAGCTAATGCAGCAATCGCATCAGCACCGTGGTCAGCTTTAATCGAGTTCAAAGAACGAGCGATGTAATCTAAAGCAGTTTCCCAATCAGTTTTAACCCAACGGTTGTCTTGCTTAACCATTGGTGTTTGTAAACGATCAGAACCATTCAAACCTTCATACGCATAACGATCTTTATCACTGATCCAGCATTCGTTAATAGCTTCGTTTTCTAAAGGAACTGTACGTAACACTTGATTCGCTTTAGTTTGCAAAATGATGTTGCTGCCCATGGAGTCATGAGGACTCACAGAGCGGCGGCGACCCAATTCCCAAGTACGCGCTTGATAGCGGAATGGCTTGCTGGTCAATGCGCCCACTGGGCACAAGTCAATCATGTTGCCTGACAATTCTGAGTCAACAGACTTACCAACAAAAGAAGTAATTTCTGAATGTTCACCGCGGTTGAGCATGCCCAACTCCATCACGCCAGCGATCTCTTGACCGAAACGTACGCAACGTGTGCAGTGAATACAACGACTCATTTCTTCCATTGAAATCAATGGGCCTACATTCTTATGAAATACCACGCGCTTCTCTTCAGAGTAGCGTGAAGATGTCTTACCGTAACCCACAGCCAAATCTTGTAATTGGCACTCACCACCTTGGTCGCAAATTGGACAATCCAATGGATGGTTAATCAACAAAAATTCCATGACGGATTTTTGTGCTTGAACTGCTTTTTCTGAATGTGTATGAACCTTCATACCTGGCGTCACTGGTGTTGCACAAGCAGGCAAAGGCTTCGGTGCTTTTTCAACCTCAACTAAACACATACGGCAGTTTGCCGCGATCGATAATTTCTTGTGATAGCAAAAATGCGGAATATGCGTGCCTAATTTCTTGGCCGCATCCATCACCATAGAGCCCTGTTGGACTTCTACCGATTTGCCATCAATTTCGATTTCAACCATCTTTTTTCCTGTAGGTCTCTTTTAGGCGATTAAACGTACGCAGGCACAATGCAACGCTTGTGCTCAACGTGATACGCAAACTCGTCCATGTAATGCTTCAACATGCCACGCACAGGCATTGCCGCAGCATCGCCTAGTGCACAAATTGTTCTACCCTGAATATTGGCAGCCACATCATTCAAAAGATCTAAATCTTCTGGACGACCTTGACCATGCTCAATACGATTCACAATGCGCCACAACCAGCCAGTACCTTCACGGCAAGGCGTACATTGGCCGCATGATTCTTCGTGATAGAAATAAGACAAACGTAACAAAGACTTCACCATGCAACGCGTTTCATCCATCACAATCACAGCACCAGAACCCAACATAGAGCCGGCTTTGGCAATGCTGTCGTAATCCATATCGGTTTCCATCATCATGGCGCCCGGAACAACAGGTGCTGATGAACCGCCAGGAATTACTGCTTTAATCTTTTTACCGCCACGCATACCACCCGCTAACTCCAAGAGAGTTGCAAATGAAGTGCCTAGTGGAATCTCATAGTTACCAGGACGCTCAACGTCACCAGAGATTGAGAAGATCTTTGTACCACCGTTATTAGGCTTACCTAATTTGGCATAAGTTTCACCACCAACTGCGAAGATGAACGGCACAGCTGAGAATGTTTCAGTGTTATTGATCGTTGTTGGTTTGCCATACAAACCAAAACTTGCTGGGAATGGTGGTTTGAAACGTGGCTGGCCTTTTTTACCTTCTAAAGACTCCAATAAAGCAGTTTCTTCACCACAGATATAAGCACCCCAACCATGATGAGCATGTAATTGAAATGAGAATTCTGACCCGCAAATCTTATCACCCAAGAAACCAGCTGCACGAGCTTGTTCTAGTGCCTCTTCAAAGCGAGCGTAACCTTCCCAAATCTCACCGTGAATATAGTTGTAACCCACTGAAATGCCCATGGCATAAGCAGCAATCGCCATACCTTCAATCAAAGCATGTGGGTTGTAACGAATGATGTCACGGTCTTTAAAAGTACCAGGCTCACCTTCATCAGTATTACAAACTAGGTATTTGTTACCAGGGAACTGACGCGGCATGAAGCTCCACTTCAAACCAGTTGGGAAGCCAGCACCACCACGACCGCGTAAACCAGAAGCCTTAACTTCGGCAATCACAGCCTCAGGAGTAATACCTTCAGTCAAGATCTTGCGTAACTGTGCGTATCCGCCACGAGCTACGTAATCTTTTAAACCCCAATTGTCGCCAGTTAAACCAGCCAAAATGAGTGGCTGAATATGGCGGTTATGCAAACTCGTCATACAGCACCCCCTTGTGCTTTTGCTTTTAATTCTTCAATCAAAGCATCTAACTTGTCATTGCTCATGAAACTGCACATTGTTTTGTTATTCACGATTGCAACAGGTGCATCACCGCATGCGCCCATACATTCACCTTCTTTGAGAGTGAATGTGCCGCAAGGTGTTGTTTCGTTGTAATCAATACCTAATTTTTTCTTGAGGTATTCACCAGCACGAGTGCCGCCAGATAACTCACAAGGCAAGTTGGTGCAAACAGCAAGCTTGAATTTGCCAACTGGTTTGGTGTCATACATATTGTAGAAAGTAGCCACTTCTTGCACAGCAATTGGAGGCATTTCTAAAATAACAGCGATCTCTTCAATAGCTTCAGGCGTTACCCAACCATATTGGTCTTGGGCAACTACCAAAGCAGCCATCACAGCAGATTGTTTTTGATCAGCTGGGTACTTAGCAATATTGCGATCGATTTCAGCGCGGGCTTGTACAGACAACATGTCGCTCTTATCCTTTTAGCGGTCAATCTCGCCGAACACAATGTCCTGCGTACCAATAATAGTTACAGCATCAGCCAACATATGACCTTTTGCCATTTCATCTAAAGCTGATAGATGTACAAAACCTGGGGCACGAATCTTCAAGCGGTAAGGCTTGTTGGCGCCGTCAGAAATTGCATAAATACCAAACTCACCTTTTGGATGTTCTACAGCTGCATAAGCCTCACCTGCAGGTACGTGAATACCTTCAGAGAACAACTTAAAGTGGTGAATCAAATCTTCCATGTTGGACTTCATGTCCTCACGTTTCGGAGTTGTTACTTTGTGGTTATCACTCATAACGGAACCTGGGTTCGCACGTAACCACTTCACACACTGCTGGATGATCTTGTTTGATTGGCGCATCTCTTCAACACGAACCAAGTAACGGTCATAAGAGTCACCATTCACACCAACTGGAATATCAAAATCTAGCTGGTCATAAACTTCATACGGCTGCTTCTTACGCAAGTCCCACTCAATACCTGAACCACGCAACATCGCGCCAGTAAATCCTAATTGCAATGCGCGCTCAGGAGTAACAACGCCAATACCTACCAAACGCTGCTTCCAGATACGGTTATCTGTGAGCAATGTTTCATATTCATCAACATAAGCTGGGAAACGAGTTGTGAAGTCTTCAATGAAATCCAATAAAGAACCTTGGCGGTTTTCATTTAACTTCTTAACTGCTTTTTCACCACGAATCTTGTTAGCCAAGTACTGAGGCATCACCTCTGGCAAATCACGGTAAACACCACCTGGACGGTAGTAAGCCGCGTGCATACGAGCGCCTGACACAGCTTCGTACATATCAAATAAATCTTCACGTTCACGGAAGGCATACAAGAACACTGCCATCGCACCAACGTCTAAGCCGTGACAACCAATCCATAGTAAGTGATTCAATAAACGCGTGATTTCATCAAACATCACACGGATATATTGAGCACGAACAGGCACATCAATTTGCAATAACTTTTCAATGGCCATCACATAAGCGTGCTCGTTAGCCATCATCGATACATAGTCCAAACGATCCATGTACGGAACGTTTTGAACCCAAGTACGAGTCTCTGCTAATTTTTCTGTAGCACGGTGCAACAAACCAATATGCGGATCTGAACGCTGAATAACCTCACCGTCCAACTCTAAAACTAAGCGCAAAACACCGTGAGCTGCCGGGTGCTGTGGGCCAAAGTTAAGTGTGTAATTTTTAATTTCTGCCATGACTTAAGCCCCGTAGTTTTCTTCACGAATTACTCGAGGAGTAACTTCGCGAGTCTCAACCGTCACGGGTTGATAAATAACGCGTTTTTGCTCTGGGTCATAACGCATCTCTACGTTGCCAGATACTGGGAAATCTTTACGGAATGGATGACCGATGAAACCGTAGTCAGTCAAAATACGACGTAAATCATCATGACCTTCAAACAAAATACCGAAGAGGTCAAATGCTTCACGCTCAAACCAATTAGCTGAGTTCCAAATAGGCGTTACTGAAGCTACCAATGGGAAACTATCTTCTGGAGCAAACACACGTAAACGCAAACGCCAGTTGTGTTTAACAGACAACAAGTGACTCACAACAGCAAAACGTGGGCCTTCCCAAGTTGCATTGTCGTAATCGCTGTAGTCAACACCACACAAATCCATTAATTGATCAAAGCCCAAAGTTGGCTCATCTCTAAGAGTTGTAGCTACGTCTAGGTAATCTTCAGAACGAACAACCAAAGTTAATTCGCCAAGAGCCTCATGTAAACGGGCTACTTTTTTACCAAGAACTTTTTCTAAACGCTCTTTCAGCACTGTTAGCACGTCTGACATATCAAGCCTTTCTCGCAATAGTGCTGGTGCGTTTGATCTTGGCTTGTAACTGAATAATGCCGTACATCAAAGCTTCAGCAGTTGGAGGACAGCCTGGAACGTAAACGTCAACAGGAACAATTCGATCGCAACCACGAACAACTGAATAAGAGTAATGGTAGTAACCACCACCGTTAGCACATGAACCCATTGAGATCACCCAACGTGGTTCTGGCATTTGGTCATAAACCTTGCGCAAGGCCGGAGCCATTTTGTTACACAAAGTACCAGCAACAATCATTAAGTCTGACTGACGTGGTGACGGTCTAAAAACCACACCAAAACGGTCTAAGTCATAACGTGAAGCGCCAGCGTGCATCATCTCTACCGCGCAACAAGCCAAACCAAAAGTCATCGGCCACAATGAGCCTGTACGTGTCCAGTTGATCAGCTTGTCAGCTGATGTGGTCACAAAACCTTCTTTTAAGATACCTTCAAGAGCCATGTCCAGTCCTTACTCCCAGTTAAGGGCGCCTTTCTTCCAGATATAGGCAAAACCAACCACGAACTCCAATAAGAAGATCGCCATCGAAATGTAGCCAGGCCAACCAATCTCAGACAACGCCACACCCCATGGGAAGAGGAATGCTGTTTCTAAGTCGAAAAGAATAAAAAGAATCGCTACTAAGTAGTAACGAACATCGAATTTCATACGTGCATCTTCGAATGCGTCAAAACCGCACTCATACGGGGAGATCTTTTCAGCGTCCGGTTTATTAGGACCTAAGATTTTTCCCAATGCCATGGGAACAAGACCTACGCCGATGCCGACGAGGATAAATAGTAGTACCGGAAGATAAGCTTCTAAGTTCAAGAGCGTTCCAATTCGTAATCAGAAAACAATATTTCTAATTTTCGCTAACCGGTCTTGCAGCTTTCTGACAGGCTGCAGACCCCCATTTTGGTGCCGTCGGCGAGACTCGAACTCGCACAGCTTTACGCCACTACCCCCTCAAGATAGCGTGTCTACCAATTCCACCACGACGGCCTACGGTAAAACCCTAAGATTTTAGCCCAATGAGGCTGCTTTTTTAGGGTTTTTTGAGGTTTTTCCCGAATTATTTCGGGATATTTTGGCCGGCGCCGGCTGCTGCAGGAACTGGGTTAGCTTCGGCTGGTTTTGGTAACTCTGACTCAACTACTGGAGCTGGAGAGCTAGTGCCTGATAAAACACCTGAATTTTGAGACTTTGTTGAGCCCAAAAGCGTAATACCTAGGGTTGCTACAAAGAATACAGTTGCAAAAATGGCTGTCAAACGTGAAAGGAAGTTGGCTGATCCAGCAGAACCAAATAAGCCACCTGAAGAGCCACCACCAAAGGCAGCACCCATATCAGCGCCCTTACCCTGCTGCACAAGCACCAAAATAATTACACCCACCGCAGCAACGATTTGCAACACGACCAATAAAGTCTTAAGCCATTCCATCTGATTCTCCAAAAACTAAATTAAATACTTGCTTGGCATAAAGCCAGAAACTCTTGTGCATGAAGGGATGCACCACCCACTAAACCACCATCAATATCTGGCATTGCCAATAAATCTTTAGCATTATCAGCCTTTAGGCTACCGCCGTACAAAATTGCCACTTTAGAAGCCGCTTCAGCATCAAAAGTAGCTAACTGCAATCTGAGTTCGCGGTGCACATCTTGAGCTTGAGCAGGCGTTGGCACTTTTCCAGTACCAATGGCCCAAACTGGCTCATAAGCAATGATGCACGAGGCAATTTGACCCTGTAATAGATCAATCACGGCTTGTAATTGACGACGTACAACCACCAAGGTTTTGCCATCATCATGCTCTTGCTCTGTTTCACCAACACAAATAATTGGCGTCATTTTGGCTTGCAGACTGGCCTTGGCTTTTCTGGCCACCAAGCCATCACCTTCTTGGTGATATTGACGTCTTTCAGAATGTCCAACAATCACATACTGACATCCAAACTCTTGCAACATCACAGCGCTAACATCACCGGTATAAGCACCATTGGAATGGTCGGACACATCCTGAGCACCCAAAGCTACTTTTGAATTTTTTAATAAATCGTGAGTTTGTGGCAAATACGGGTAAGGCACACAAAGACCTACACGAATCGGCAATTGATGAGAAAGAGCCTCGAAAGTTGCGGCACCTTGGCTTAGCAACTCTTCTAGTAGTTTTTGATTGGCAGCTAAGCTACCGTTCATCTTCCAATTACCAATGATGGTTAGTGGTCTCATTGATCTCTCTTCTTGTTCAGTTGTCATTCATGGTTAATACAATTTTGCCAATGTGCTGACTCGACTCCATCAATTGATGAGCTTGTGCCGCAGCCTCTAAAGCAAATACTTCATGTATCACCGGTTTAATCTTTTGTGACTCAATCAAAGGCCAGACATAAGCCCTTAAAGCTCTAGCAATAGCCCCTTTAAATTCTACTGATCTTGCTCTTAATGTTGACCCCGTGATCGTCAAGCGACGACGTAAAACTTGACCAACATCTAATTCTGACATCCTGCCACCTTGATGCGCAATTACAACAATACGCCCATCATCTGCCAAACAGTTAATTTCTTTAGTCAAATAACTGCCAGCAACCATATCCAAAATGACATTAGCACCCACACCACCGGTATGCTCTTTAACTAACTCAACAAAATCTTGTTCTTTGTAATTAATGGCTAATTTAGCGCCTAAATCTAGACAAGCTTTTGCTTTATCAGCATGTCCCACAGTAACGATGACTTGATGACCCATGGCTGTCGCAATTTGTATAGCTGCGACACCAATACCACTACTTCCACCGTGAACCAATAACGTTTCTTGACCTCGCCCATCCAAACCCAAACGAGCTCGATCAAAAACATTGCTCCAAACAGTGAAATAAGTCTCCGGCAAACTTGCCGCTTCAACATCAGATAAACCTCTAGGCACTGGCAAGCATTGCGCCAGCGGCGCGATGCAATACTCAGCATAGCCACCACCTGCAACCAATGCGCAGACGCGATGACCAATACCTAAACTAAAAAAATTATCTGAGTGCGTTAAATCACCACCAACAATTTCTCCAGCAACTTCTAGGCCAGGCAAATCAGATGCACCTAGTGGCGCTGGATAGAAACCTTGGCGCTGAAGAACGTCAGGTCGATTAACACCCGCAGCTCTTACACGAATCAAGACTTCACCAGAACCAAAAGCGGGCTCCACCAAATTTGGTCGAGTCACCGCTTTCAGGACATCAGAACTGCCGTGTTGGCTAATTTCAACAGCACGCATGCCGTTAATTAGATTACTGTTGCTGTTCTTGTGCTTGAGCAGGAGCTGCGTCTGCTTGAGGAGCTACACCATTCAATGGAGCAATGCTAGTTCCTTCATCAGCGCAAGCTGCTTTCAAAGATAAACGTAGACGACCACGCTCATCAGCTGCCAATAATTTCACGCGAACAACTTGGCCTTCTTGTAGGTAATCTTTCACATCTTTAACACGCTCATTAGCGATCTCAGAAATGTGTAATAGACCATCTTTACCAGGAAGGATGTTGATCAATGCGCCAAACTCAAGCAACTTCACAACTGGGCCTTCGTAGATCTTACCTACTTCAGCTTCAGCAGTAATGCCTTCGATACGACGCTTAGCTTCTTCCATGCCTTCTGCACTTGTTGAAGCAATAGTCACTGTACCGTCATCTGTGATGTCGATGCTTGTACCAGTCTCTTTAGTAAGAGCCTGAATAGTTGCGCCGCCTTTACCGATCACTTCACGAATCTTGTCTGGATGAATCTTAATAGTCACCATGCGTGGAGCGTGTGCTGACAATTCTGTACGAACGCCGCCCATTGCTTCTTGCATTTTGCTCAAGATGTGCAAGCGACCTTCTTTAGCTTGCGCTAAAGCAACTTGCATAATTTCTTTTGTAATACCTTGTACTTTGATATCCATCTGCAAAGCAGTAATACCGTTTGAAGTACCAGCAACCTTAAAGTCCATGTCGCCCAAGTGATCTTCATCACCCAAGATATCTGTCAAAACTGCAAAGCGATTGCCATCCAAAATCAAGCCCATAGCTACACCAGCTACGTGCGCTTTCAATGGCACACCAGCGTCCATCATAGCTAAACAGCCGCCACAAACAGAAGCCATTGAAGATGAACCGTTTGATTCTGTAATTTCAGAAACAACGCGCAAGCTATATGCAAACTCTTCTGCTGAAGGCAATACTGGAATCAATGCACGTTTAGCTAAACGACCATGACCGATTTCACGACGCTTAGGGCTACCAACACGACCTGTTTCGCCAGTGGCAAACGGAGGCATGTTGTAGTGGAACATGAAACGATCACGTTGCTCACCTTCTAAGGCATCAATGATTTGCTCGTCACGTGCAGTACCCAAAGTTGTTACAACCAAACCTTGTGTTTCACCGCGTGTGAATAATGCAGAACCGTGTGTACGTGGCAATACGCCTGTACGAATTTCGATTGGACGCACTGTGCGTGTGTCACGACCGTCAATACGTGGCTCGCCATTCAATACTTGACCGCGAACAATCTTCGCTTCGATTTCGAACATGATGTTGCCAACTTCAACTTCATCAAATTCACCTTCTGCAGTCAATTTTGCTAATACGTCTTTTGTTACTTCTTTCAACTTAGCTGAACGAGCTTGCTTTTGACGAATCTGATACGCTTCGCGCAAACCAGCTTCAGCCAAAGCAGTAACCTTAGCAATCATTGGCTCATTCTTAGGAGCTGCCTGCCAATCCCACTCAGGCTTGCCACCTTCACGAACTAAATCGTTAATGGCATTGATCGCAGTTTGCATTTGCTCGTGACCGTAAACAACCGCACCCAACATGATCTCTTCAGACAATTGGTGAGCTTCAGATTCAACCATCAATACAGCAGCTTGAGTACCAGCAACGATCAAATCTAATTGGCTAGTAGCTTGCTCTGTACGTGTTGGGTTCAACATGTATTGACCATCTTTGTAACCAACGCGAGCTGCGCCAACTGGGCCGTTAAATGGAATACCAGAAACAGCTAAAGCTGCAGAAGCACCAATCAAAGCAGGAATATCTGCTGGTACATCTGGGTTAATCGATACAACATGAATAACCACTTGAACTTCGTTCAAGAAACCTTCTGGGAATAATGGACGTAGTGGACGATCGATCAAACGTGAGATCAATGTCTCACCTTCTGATGGACGACCTTCACGACGGAAGAAACCGCCAGGGATCTTACCTGCAGCGTATGTCTTCTCTAAATAATCAACTGTTAATGGGAAGAAGTTTTGACCTGGTTTAGCATTCTTTGCACCAACCACTGTTGCCAAAATAACTGTGTCATCCACATCAACTAATACTGCACCACCTGCTTGACGGGCAATTTCACCTGTTTCCATGCGAACAGTATGTGAACCCCATTGAAAACTCTTTACTACTTTATTAAACATCGTCATTTATGTATATCTCCAATCAACATTTGCCATAGAAATGCAGCGCTATGGCAGCACTGGAGCATAGGGGGCTTTACGGAGAAAGGATGCCATTCCAAAGAAAGGCTAGAGAGGAAATTAACCTGTCTTTGGAATGACACGGTTCCTTACTGCGAACAGCCACCGACTGCTCTAAACGATAATGCCTGCCAAAGTCAGACTTAGGCAGGCATCGTCGGTATTACTTACGTAGACCGAGCTTCTCAATCAAAGCACGGTAACGATCTAAATCTTTACCCTTCAAATAGTCGAGTAAACGACGGCGACGGCTAACCATCTTCAACAAACCGCGACGGCTGTGATGATCTTTAGCATTTGCTTTGAAGTGAGGTGTTAAGTCATTGATACGTGCTGTCAATAAAGCTACTTGAACTTCAGGACTGCCTGTATCGTTTGCTGCGCGGGCATTCGCTTTAACGATTTCCGCTACTTTAGCTGTAACAATAGCCATTTTTAATACTCCATACTTGCGAACATTCGAGCTGGAACTGATTTTTAATCTGGTTCTCACCCAAGATGTCGTGCGAATTGTAGAAAACTGCTTCTTAAACTCTTTCTAGGCAAACACCTAGAAAGAGCCAAGATTATAGCCTAAACAGTCATTTGGGCGTTCAATTTGTGCTGACTAGGGTCATGAAGCTTATTTAAGGCAGCTAAATATGCTTTTGCCGAAGCAGCCACAATATCCGGATCCGTACCCACGCCGTTGACGATTCTGCCGCCTTTTGAGAGGCGAACCGTTACTTCACCCTGGGATTCTGTCCCAGTTGTGATGGCATTCACTGAATACAAAAGCTGTTCTGCACCACTTTTGACCTTAGATTCGATGGCATTTAAGGTTGCATCAACCGGGCCATTACCTTCAGCCTCAGAAATGAACTCTTCTCCGCCAGACTTGAAAACAACCTTAGAAAATGGTCGCTCGCCAGTCTCAGACCTTTGTGACATTGAGATAAAACGATAGTAGTCACTAGCTTCTTCAGCATTATTGCCAACAATTGCCGTGATATCTTCGTCAAAAATCTCTGCTTTTTGGTCAGCCAAAGTCTTAAATCTTGAGAAAGCGTCATTCATGTCAGCTTCTGACTCCAACTCGATCCCCAATTCTTGCAAACGCTGTTTGAAAGCATTTCGACCAGACAATTTACCCAAAACAATCTTGTTAGCAGCCCAACCCACATCTTCGGCACGCATGATTTCGTAGGTATCGCGAGCTTTTAAAACGCCATCTTGGTGAATACCTGAAGCATGAGCAAAGGCATTTGCGCCAACCACTGCTTTATTGGGCTGAACAACAAAACCAGTAATCTGAGACACCATCTTAGAAGCTGGGACGATTTGAGTGGTATCAATACCAACTGACAAGTCGAAGTAGTCTTTGCGAGTTTTGATAGCCATCACAACTTCTTCCAAAGAAGTGTTACCAGCACGCTCACCTAAACCGTTAATGGTGCACTCAATTTGACGTGCGCCACCAATTTTGACACCCGCCAATGAGTTTGCAACGCCCATACCCAAGTCGTTATGGCAATGCACAGACCACACAGCCTTGTCGGAGTTAGGAATACGCTCACGCAATGTTTTAATAAATTGACCATAAAGCTCAGGAACTGCATAACCAACTGTGTCAGGCACGTTGATGGTTGTTGCGCCCTCAGCAATCACAGCCTCAATCACTCGACATAAGAAATCAACTTCAGATCGGTAACCGTCTTCTGGTGAGAACTCAATGTCATTGGTGTGATTACGCGCAAAGCGAACCGCTGCTTTGGCCTGCTCAAACACTTGATCAGGCGTCATGCGCAACTTCTTTTCCATATGCAATGGTGAAGTAGCAATGAATGTGTGGATACGTTTAGAGTTGGCGCCCTTCAAGGCATCAGCAGCTCGGCCAATGTCTTTTTCATTGGCACGAGCCAAAGAGCAAACAGTTGAATCTTTAATAACCTGGGCAATGGCTGAAATAGCAGCAAAGTCGCCATCAGAGCTGGCTGCAAAGCCCGCTTCAATTACATCCACTCGCAAACGCTCTAGCTGACGAGCAATGCGAACTTTCTCATCACGAGTCATAGAGGCACCAGGTGATTGCTCACCATCTCTTAAAGTGGTATCAAAAATGATTAACTTATCTGTCATAACAACTCCCCAACTCACATCATTTCAAAAATAAAAAACCCCAGTTCGACTGGGGTTCGTGTTGTTTTGCTTTTACTAAGTGTTTAAGCGTGCACTGACCCCAGGTTTTGACCTAGTTCTAGTAGTAATAGCAGTGACAAGCTGTAATTCATAAACTCCAATATACACAAAAATGCATCAATTGTCAGAAAGCATATCTGAGGCTTTCTTCTTGCGCAAGAAAATCTTTTGCCATACCCAGAAAACATAACCAGACAAGGCATAAGCCACAAATAAGCCAAACAAAGCTACCGGAGGATCACTAGAAATCAGCACAAAGCCAAGAATCACCAAAATCATCACGCCAAATGGGGCGCGATAACGCACATCCAAGGCTTTACCACTGTAAAACAGGGCATTAGAAACCATGGTGATACCCGCATAAATAGTCAGTACAAACATCACCCAAGGTAAGGCTAAATCTTGAACTGGTAATTTATTGTCAACAGCCAACCAAACAAAGCCAGCTATTAAAGATGCAGCAGCAGGACTAGGTAAACCCTGGAAAAAGCGCTTATCAACCACACCAATGTTGGTATTAAAGCGAGCCAAACGCAATGCGGCGCCCGCGCAGAATATAAATGCAGCCAACCAACCCCACTTACCTAAGTCCTTAAGAACCCATTCGTAAGCGATTAAAGCAGGGGCAACTCCAAAAGAAACCATATCTGTTAGAGAGTCATACTGCTCACCAAATGCACTTTGGGTATTGGTCATACGGGCCACGCGACCATCCATACCATCCATAACCAAAGCCACAAAAATAGCAATCGCAGCAATTTCAAATCGCTGGTTCATTGATTGAACAATGGCAAAGAAACCGCAAAATAGATTCGCGGTTGTGAAAGCATTCGGCAAAAGATAGATGCCACGATTACGCGGTCTCATCTGATTACTAGAGTCAGCCACCCAATCTGATTTGCGCAACGGTGTCACGTTGCTAGGCAAAGCCTTAGATGGTCTTAGTTTTCTACGTCTAAATGTGCTCATAGACTAGTTTTTAGTCTAATCCTGGCAATTTGGCTAGTACTGTCGTTGTTGCAGATACTTTATCGCCAACACTGACCAATGGCTCTGCTTCTAGAGGTAAGTAAACATCCACCCTAGAACCAAAACGAATAAAACCATAACGCTCGCCCTTTTTGAGCTTGTCACCCAAATGTGCGTAGCAAAGAATTCGACGGGCAATTAAGCCAGCCACTTGAACCAAAGTCACTGTGTGACCGTTGGCATCAAAAACAACCGCATTGCGCTCGTTTTCAATAGATGCTTTATCCAAGTCAGCATTTACAAACTTACCTGGGAAATATTCCATCTTTTTAATCGTTCCATTAATAGAAGAACGATTGGAGTGCACGTTAAACACATTCATGAACACGCTAATTTTTAATGCTTCACGACTAGCGTATGGATCGAATGATTTTTCAACGATGATGATGCGGCCATCTGCTGGAGATAAAACCGCATCTTTCATTAGAGGTACTAAACGACCTGGATCTCTAAAAAACTGAAGAACAAAAGCAAAAATAATCCAGAAAGGCCAAGACCAAACCCAACCACCTGTTGAATGAACAACAAATAGAACAAACCCCGCAATAGCTACATGCGGCCAGCCTTCTTTGGCGATGATGGGATGCGGGTAATGTATGGCCATATGTTCTCTCTGGATATCTTTTAGATTCTTCTTGTTAATTAGTTCTTGCTTTGATCAACTAGTTTGTTTTTAGCAATCCAAGGCATCATCGCGCGCAACTTACCACCCACCTCTTCGATTTGATGCTCAGCAGTCAAACGACGACGTGAAATCAATGTTGGTGCGCCAGCCTTGTTTTCCAAGATGAAGCTCTTAGCGTATTCGCCAGTTTGAATGTCTTTCAAACATTGACGCATTGCATTTTTAGTATCTTCAGTCACAACACGTGGACCAGTTACATACTCACCGTATTCAGCATTGTTAGAGATTGAGTAGTTCATGTTGGCGATACCACCTTCGTAGATCAAATCAACAATCAATTTCAACTCATGTAAACACTCAAAGTAAGCCATCTCAGGAGCGTAACCAGCTTCAACCAAAGTTTCGAAACCAGCTTTGATCAACTCAACTGTACCGCCGCACAATACTGCCTGCTCACCGAACAAGTCAGTTTCTGTTTCTTCACGGAAGTTAGTTTCGATAATGCCAGCACGACCGCCGCCGTTAGCAGCTGCGTATGACAAAGCAACATCACGAGCTGAACCAGTTTTATCTTGGTGAACAGCGATCAAGTGAGGAACACCACCACCTTGAGCATAAGTACCACGTACTGTATGACCAGGAGCTTTAGGAGCGATCATGATCACGTCAACATCGTGACGCGGAATAACTTGACCGTAGTGAACGTTAAAACCGTGAGCAAATGCCAAAGCTGCACCAGCTTTAATGTTTGGTGCTACTTCTTTGTTGTACACGTCAGCAATTTGTTCGTCAGGCAACAACATCATTACAACGTCAGCACCTTTAACAGCATCAGCTACTTCTTTAACTTGCAAACCTGCGTTAGCAGCTTTAGACCAAGAAGCACCGTTCTTGCGCAAACCAACAGTCACTTTAACGCCAGAATCATTTAAGTTCTGTGCGTGTGCGTGACCTTGTGAACCGTAACCAATAATAGTTACTTGTTTACCTTTGATGAGAGATAAGTCTGCGTCTTTATCGTAAAAAACTTTCATGCTATTTCCTATATGAGATCAGTTTGTTATTAGTTAAAAAAGTTACACCTTAAGGATACGTTCGCCTCGGCCTAGACCAGAGCTGCCAGTTCGAACTGTTTCCAAAATGGCGCTACGGTCGATGGCTTCAATAAAAGCATCTAATTTACTACTATCACCTGTCAACTCGATGGTGTATGACTTATCGGTAACATCGATGATATGCCCACGGAAAATATCCGCAAGGCGTTTCATTTCTTCTCGCTCCTTACCAACAGCCCTAATTTTGATCAACATGAGCTCACGCTCAATATGAGGGCCATCACTCAAATCAATCAATTTAACAACATCAACTAGACGATTTAAGTGTTTGGTAATTTGCTCAATCACATCATCTGATCCGATTGAAACAATAGTCATACGTGACAAAGAAGGATCTTCAGTAGGCGCTACTGTCAATGTTTCAATGTTGTAACCACGAGCTGAGAATAATCCAACCACGCGCGATAAAGCACCTGGCTCGTTCTCTAATAAAACAGAAATAATATGGCGCATTACAGATCCTCACTTCCTAAAAGCATTTCAGTAATGCCTTTACCAGCTTGAACCATTGGCCAAACGTTTTCTGTTGGGTCAGTTTGGAAATCCATAAATACAGTTCTGTCTTTTAATTTGAAGGCTTCACGCAATGCTGGCTCAACATCGGATTTCTTTTCGATGCGCATACCAACGTGACCATATGATTCAGCCAACTTAACAAAGTCAGGCAATGAATCCATGTAAGAGCTTGAATAACGTTTGTTATACGTTAGCTCTTGCCACTGACGAACCATACCTAAGTAACGGTTATTCAAAGAAACAACTTTCACAGGCGTGTCGTACTGCTTGCAAGTTGATAATTCCTGAATACACATTTGGATAGAGCCTTCACCTGTGATCGTCACAACCTCAGATTCAGGGAATGCTTTTTTAATACCCATTGCGTACGGTAAACCAACACCCATGGTGCCTAAGCCACCAGAGTTAATCCAACGACGAGGTTTATCAAATTTGTAGAATTGAGCTGCCCACATTTGATGCTGACCAACGTCAGAACAAATGAATGCGTCACCTTTTGTTAATTCCCAAATTTTTTCAACCACGTATTGCGGTTTAACAATCTCTGTATCGCGATCAAAACTGAGGCAGTCTTTTTTACGCCATTCATTGATCTGTGACCACCAAGCATCTACCTTCGCTTGATTTTTACGTGGGCCAGCAGATTTCAACATCTCAGTCATCTCAACTAAAACTTCTTTGAGATCACCAACGATAGGCACATCAACCTTAACGCGCTTAGAAATAACTGAAGGGTCAATATCAATATGAATGATTTTTCTTGGAACGCTTGAGAAGTGACCTGGATTACCGATCACACGGTCATCAAAACGAGCGCCAATCGCAATCAACACATCACAATGCTGCATTGTCATGTTGGCTTCGTAAGTACCGTGCATACCCAACATACCCAAGAAACGTGGATCTGTTCCTGGGAAACCGCCAAGACCCATCAAGGTATTGGTTACTGGGTAACCCAACAAGTCAGCAAATGCTTTTAGTTCAGGAGCTGCATCAGAAAGAATCACGCCACCACCTGTGTAGATGTATGGGCGCTCTGCTTCCATCAATAAAGAAACTGCTTTACGAACTTGTCCGCTGTGGACTTTGCTCACAGGGTTATAAGAACGCATAGTCAATTCTGTTGGATAGTTAAAGCGAGCTTTTTGGAATGACACATCTTTAGGAATATCCACAACCACAGGACCTGGGCGACCAGTTCTAGCAATATGGAAAGCTTTCTTAAGCGTCAATGCCAAATCAGCAGGGTCTTTAACTAAGAAATTGTGTTTAACGATTGGGCGTGTAATACCCACAGTGTCACACTCTTGGAAGGCATCTTCACCGATAGCGTTCGTAGGAACGTTACCTGTAATGATCACCATTGGAATCGAATCCATGTAAGCCGTTGCGATGCCAGTAACAGCATTCGTAACGCCCGGACCTGAAGTCACAAGAGCAACACCGACATTACCCGTCGCACGTGCATAACCATCAGCAGCATGTACAGCAGCTTGCTCATGACGCACTAGGATATGTTCAAACTTATCTTGTTTGAAAATTTCGTCGTAGATAAATAAAACAGAACCGCCTGGGTAACCCCAGACATATTCCACACCTTCAGCATGAAGGGCATGGACCAAAATTTCGGCGCCAATCATTTCTGGGCCGTCTTGGTTTTGATTTTTGTTAGCAGGGTTCAAAAGTTCCGCGCTGGTATTTGCATTCATTTTTAATAGTCCTTTGCAATTTTCGGCAAAAAATTGTTTGGGCTACTCTGGCTCCGTGCTTGTGGCTCGGGTTCGAGTGGCGGTCGCTTAGTCCGGAGAAAACCATCTTATGAAAGGTCCGGCAAGTCGAACTGGCTATTTTAGACCATAACGCCATATTAGGGGTAGGTTTATAAGACGTTGTCTAATAGAGGGTATGGCTTCTGCAAAAGAACTGTCTGACTTCCTTCAAGGAGTTCAGGCTAAATCCTTCAAACGCACCGTGTTTGCTACACGGGACGAGGAAGCCGCTTTGGATATTGTGCAAGATAGCATGATGAAATTGGCCGAGAAATACAGCGGTCATGAGGTCAATGAGCTGCCTTTGCTGTTCACAAGGATCCTGCAAAACACCACTTTAGACTGGTTTAGACGCCAAAAAACCCAAAATACGTGGATTAGCCTGTTTTCCGCCCTCAAAGGTGGGTCTAAGGATAGTTTTGACGAGTCTGAACAGTCAGACCCCTTGGATTTCCTTGAATCTAATCAAGAAAATACCGGTTCTGAGGGGGGTGAAACCCAATTAGAACGTAAACAATTGATCGAAATGTTAGAAATAGCCGTATCTAAGCTCCCATCACGTCAACGAGAAGCCTTCCTCATGCGTTATTGGGATGACTTAGATATATCTGAAACAGCCAAATTAATGGGTTGCTCAGAGGGAAGTGTGAAAACTCACTGCTCTCGAGCTGCTTCATCTTTGGCAGAAGCCCTTAAGAAACAAGGATTTAAGCTGTGAACATCGAAACCAAAAATAGCGAACAAGCCTCCAACGCGGAATTACGTGTGGGTCTACTTGCCCGCGATTTATTAAATGATGGGGCCGAACAACTGCCTAAGCACATCCTTGCGAGACTTAATCAAGCCAGAGCGCTTGCTTTGAGCCATTACCCAAGCCAAAAAGAATATGCCACTGAATCACAATGGTCTCTAGCTGGCATGTCTGGGGCATTTTCTTCTAATTTGGCCCCCAAAATTTGGAGCGCCCTTGGAATTGCCCCCATTCTTGCCCTGGGCTTGGGCTTATTTGCCATTGCTAACTGGCAACAAGACGAGCGTATCAAAGATATTGCTACCGTCGACTCTGCTCTTTTGACTGATATTGTTCCTCCAGAAGCCTACAAGGATGATGGCTATGTGCGTTTCTTGATGACCAATGGCAAAGACCTCATTGTTGAAGACGACGACGAAGACAAAATTTAATCATGCCTCTTTTGTCGCCTGCCAAGCAGCCCTCATCCTCGAAATACCAAAATCGATTTATTCACGCAAGTCGCGTGATTGGTCGTTTTTGTGTAGCTATCGCTTTATCGATGTCGGTAGCACCAATGGTGCAAGCTCAGCCTTGGTCACAGTTGAATGATGACCAACGTTTAGTTTTGGCTCCTCTAGAGGAAGATTGGTCATCACTTAATCAAGCTCGCCAAAAAAAATGGCTTGAGGTTGCCAACCGTTACCCACAAATGTCAGACGCCGAACGCTCTAACCTAAAGTCAAGAATGAGTGAATGGGCTGGCCTATCTACCAAAGAGAGGCAGAGTGCTCGAGACAACTACTTGCGCACTCTAAAATTCTCGGCAGAGAAAAAGGCCGCTGCATGGGAAAGCTATCAACAACTTTCAGATGAAGACAAAAAACGTCTTGCTGATAAAAAAGCGACATCAACTAAACCCACCACAGTTACTTCACCAACGCTAAAATAGCTCGCGTGAACACTAGCGAAAAATTTACCCCCCTTCCCGCTGACTATTTGCTCTCACTTTCAGCGCCTACGGTCAAACGCAGAATCATCTTAAATTTATATGAGATGCTCGTATTGATGGGGGTTGCCGCTCTCACCTTCTTAGTTCCTCATTTATTAATCGGTGTTTTTTTAGAAATCACCGCACCAGCTTGGCTATTACTGGCGCATATCTACCTTGTCTTTGCTTTCTATTTTTCTTGGTACTGGACAAAAACAGGCCAAACACTAGCGATGCAAACTTGGAAAATTCAGTTGGTAAGCAAAGATGGCAAGATCATGAAGCGTTCACAAGCCTTGATGCGATACGCTTTAGGCTCACTATGGATCGTACCTGCCGCCATTATTTTGTTTGTGTGTTTAAAAGTAGGTAGCCCAGACAAAATGGGTACGTATTTTTCAATTATCTTTTTTTCGGTGACTTTATTTTTATGGCCACTGAGTGCTTTATTCGATCGCAAGCACAGACAAACTTTGCCAGACCGTTGGGCTGGCACACGCTTAGTTCAGTTACCCAGCCTGATTCCTCATCCAATCAGCAGTGGTAAAGAATGATTGCATCAAACGCTCAAACAACAACCCTCTAATACCCACATCATGAAGAGCTTGGCGCATACACTGCAGCCATTGATCTCTTTCAGAAATCCCAATTGGGAATGGCATGTGTCTCGCCTTTAAACGCGGGTGACCATATTGCTGGACAAACAAATCCGGCCCACCCATCCAACCGCTTAAGAATAAAAACAACTTATCACCTGAGGAACTCAAGTCTTCAGGATGCATCACTCGAATACCTGCATAGGCAGGATCCAACGCCATCAAGTCATAAAAGCGGTCAACTAGCTCGCGCAATTTTTCTGCGCCGCCAATTAATTCATAAGTTGTTTTTTGTTCTGACATATTCGTTAATTTAACTGAATTCCAAAAGACTAGGCTTCACGCAAAATCTCGTTAGCAGAAGTGTTGGTCATTTTGCGTTGCAGCCAAGCACCGCCCATGACACATACAAAAGCACCAAAACCCATCCCGTAAATAATCATGATCCAAGAAGGATTGAGCTGAATCTCAAAAACAAACTTAGCTAAGGCCCATCCAACGGCCAAAGCACCGCATGCAGCCAAACCTCCTGCAATGACTCCGATGGCTGCCAGTTCTGTATAGAAGGCACGGCTAATTTGAGTATTGGTAGCGCCTAATGTTTTTAAGAGGCCCGCATCACGCAAACGCTGATCTTGGGTACTTGCTAAAGATGCGCCTAAAACCAAAACACCAGCACATACAGTCAACATAAATAAAAGCTCAATGGCTGCAGATAATTTACTAAGGACATCTTGCACTTGATTTAATGCAGATTCGATATCTACTACAGTGATGTTAGGAAACTGACTGACTAGAGCAATATCGATTGGTAAGGATTGATCACTTCGCGTGGTTTGCTTATAGGCCGTAATCCATGTCTGAGGCATATCGACAATCATGGCAGGTGGCAAGATAGCAAAGAAGTTAACTCGCATACTGCCCCAGTCTAATTGACGTATTGATGTCACCTTTGCCTCAATAGGCATACCCGCTACATCAAAGCGCAGCGTATCTCCAAGCGACAAACCTAGAGTTTTTACAATTCCTTGCTCCATTGATATTTCAGGCAATTGAGTTTGACCATGCCATTGACCCGAAACAATTTTATTTTTCTCAGGCAGATCACTGGAATAGGAGAGGTTGAATTCTCGATCAACCAATCGTTGTGCGCGATCGTCTTTGTATTGATCAGGCATCACCATCCGCTGATTAATGTGAGTCAATCGACCACGAATCATTGGATACAAAATAACTTTATCAACACCAGAACTTAAAAGCTTCTCGCGGATAAGATCTTTTTGCTCTGGTTGAATATTGATCAAGAATCGATTCGGTGCATCAGGAGGTGAGCCATTTTTCCAAGCACTTAAAAGATCTTGTCTCACCACCGCCAATAGCAATAGGGCCATGATCGCAATCGCTAGAGAAGCAATCTGTAATCCTGTAAACACACTGCGGCGCGACAAAGATTGCCAAGCAAAACGTTGGATCACATGACGACCTAATAAAGAATGTTCTGCCATCTTAGAGAAGGCATAAACAACCAAGCAGGCAACAGCAATAAAAATAATTCCACAAAGAGTAAAACCACCTAATGTAATTAAAGCGAGCTTTAAGTCTTTAGCCACCAACATCAATAAACCAAAAAAGCTGAGCAAGCCCAACAACATCAGCAACCAAACTGAGGTCTTAGGAAATGGGATGTCTTTTCTTAAGACGCGCAGTGGAGATACATCACTTAGAGATAAAAGAGGCGGCCAAACAAAGCCAATTAATAAAACAATAGAAACTAATAGCGACCAAATCAATGGCCAAATAGATGCTGAGGGAAGGTCAGCAACCAATAAATCCCCGAGGAAAAATAAAAGTGCTTGGTGTCCAAGCCATCCTAAGAAGGCGCCGATCAGACCACCCAAAATAGCGACTAATAAGCTGGCTCTGAAGTGCTCAAACAAGATTTGCGACTTCTTGGCACCCAAACATTTCCAAATCGCTGCTGGATTAGATTGTTTGGAGATATATCTTTTGGATGCCAAAGCCATCGCTACCGCTGCAATCATGGCAGTGAGCATGGCAACTAAGGATAAGAATTTCTCTGCACGGTCTAAGGTAGCTCTCATTAAAGGCTGCGCATTATCAACCCCCTCCACCTTCACACCTCTGAGCTTTTGATCGGCAATTTGCTGATTGGCCCAGGCCACATAATCACTCACACCAGACTCTGAACCTGCGATTAAAAATCGATAAGTGACACGACTACCAAATCCAATTAACTGCGTAGCTGCTAATTCAGATTCGCGCATCATGACTCTAGGGGCAAAGTTCAGAAAACCTGCGCCCTTATCTAGCTCTTGCGTGATCACGCCAGCAATTTTAAATTTTGATTGACCTAAGCTGAGCAGGTCACCCACCTTAGCGTTAAGGCTTGGCAATAAGGCGGGATCAACCCAAACCGTTCCAGGCTCAGGAATGGATTTAACAGGAACACCCTTGGCCACACCATCAACGCTGACCTTTAAGGACCCCCTTAATGGGTAAGCCTCGGTCACTGCTTTCAATGCCACCAATTTACTTTGCTGAGGTACGCTCGACATGGTTGGGAAGACAATCGTTTGCGCAATCTCCAAACCTCTAGATTGGGCTTCTTTAGCAAATAAGGCTGGTAAAGCTTGATCGCTTTGAATTAAGGCGTCAGATGCAATTAATTGTTTAGCATCACGCTCAAACGCTCTTTGCATTCTGTCCGCAAGGTAAGCAACGCTACTTAAAGAGGCGACTGACACGACTAAAGCCACCAATAGCCAGACGAACTCTATCGATCTTAGCGAGCGTGATACTGGAGTCATAAATCCTTCTTGGGTTAGCTTATGCGGTTGATCTCTTGCTGATTAGCAACACCGCTAAATATAAGCTAAATGAGGGCAAGATGCTGAGGCCTCAAGCGAAACCACTCAGTCGCGCTTTTAAGGCCCCCATCTCTGGGTCTATCTTTAATTTAAAGATAGACCTTGCTTAGCTACCAAACCTTTATAAATCTCAAATTCAGATTTAATTTCAGCAGCAAACTGATCCGGTGAATTACCAATAATCAATGAACCTGTATCTTCAATACGCTTTCTAACAGCGGGGTCTTGAAGAACTTTTAGAACACCTTGATGAATCTTGTCGATAGCTTCTTTTGACATACCAGATGGGCCTAATAAGCCGTAGTAAGCCATTCTGTTGACTGGTGCCAATCCCACCTCAGCAAAAGTCGGCACATTAGGCAACTGAGTTAAACGTTTTGGGGCAGCCACAACAATCGGTACCAAACGACCATCTTTAATAAAAGGAAGTGCTGAAGGTAAATTATCAAAAATCATAGGCACCTGACCAGCAACTGTATCTACCAATGCTGGGCCTGCGCCGCGATATGGAATATGAACAATAAAAGTACCGCTCATGTTTTTAAATAGCTCTGTTTGCAAATGACCAATTCCACCAGTACCAGAACTTGAATAGGAATACTTACCAGGGTGGCGCTTTACCAATTCAATAAAAGATTTGTACTCTTTAGCTGGAAAACTTGGATGTACCGCTAATACATTTGGTGTCGCCGCAATATTTGTAATCGCTTGAAAATCTCTGATAGGGTCGTAACCAATCTTTTTATTGATGGCAGGATTAGAGGCTGTTGTTGAAACAGTTGCCATACCAATCACATAACCATCTTTAGAGCTTTTGATCACATCTAGAGCGCCAATCGATCCGCCGCCACCAGCTTTGTTTTCAACAATCACGGATTGGCCAAGCACCCTACTTAGGGGATCAGCGATTGCACGGGCGATGATGTCGGTACTTCCACCAGGCGCAAAAGGAACGATTAAACGAATGGGCTTAGTTGGATAATTTTGAGCGAAAGAAAGGCCGGAGCTTAACAATAAAAGTGGCAATAATGCCTTCATCAACCGTTGCAACATTCCATCCCCCTCGTAGTTCTCTATGGGAATAATTTGAACACAAAAAACACAATAAATATAAATAAATATTGATAATTTAATGTTTAACTTGAATGAAAAAGGGCCTAGTTATAAACTAGGCCCTTCTTATTTGGTGCGGCTGGCAGGAATTGAACCCACGACCCCTTGGTTCGTAGCCAAGTACTCTATCCAACTGAGCTACAGCCGCTTAAGACCAATATTATGCCATGGAAATTAAAAACTACATAACTCCTGCAGGACATCAACGAATTAAAGATGAACTTTTGCATCTTTTAGACGTAGAACGCCCTGCTGTTGTTAGGACTGTGACATGGGCGGCATCTAATGGAGATCGCTCCGAAAATGCTGATTATCAGTACGGTAAAAAGCGTTTACGGGAGATCGATCGTCGCATTTACTTCCTGACTAAACGCTTAGAAGATGCTGTTGTGGTCGATCCTGAAACCCGAGAGGAAACAGACCAAGTGTTTTTTGGCGCCACTGTTACTTATGCCGATGAAGATGGTCAAGAAACGAGCATTGCGATTGTTGGCGTTGACGAAGTGGATATGGACAAAGGACATGTGAGCTGGATCTCACCAATTGCTAAGGCCTTAATCAAAGCTCGCGAAGGTGACACTGTCAAACTAAGAACACCCACCGGCGTTCAAGAGATAGATATCTTGAGTGTTACTTACCAAAAACTCGGGTGATTCTTAAGATGTCTGCATTTTGACGCAGACGTCTCATCACTTTAGCTAAGTGATAACGACTTTCCACTTGAACAACAAATCGAATTGAAACTGCGCCTGATTCAGTAAAACGATCCTCCATTGCAACGTGTGCAATGTTGGCATCAGCTGATGTAAGTGTTCCAGCAATTCTGGCTAATACACCTTTGCCGTTTTTAACGTCCACACGAATAGCCACATCAAAACTTCGCTTGATATCTTCTGACCACACAACATCCACCCAGTGATCTGGATCGCGATGCTGTAAGCGCAGGGCTTGGCGACATTCATCTGTATGAATTTGAAGACCCTCGCCCTTACCTAGATAACCAAGAATCGTATCACCCGGAATAGGATGGCAGCATGGCGGGAAAACAACTGACTCACCACCAGCTCCATCAATGGTGATGGCTTGACGATGATGTGCAGGAACATCTTCTGCGGGATCCCAGTCAGATGTATCCAAACGCATTTGTGACAAATGACCCTTACTCTCATTCAGAATCATTTCAATACGTTTAGCAATCACAGCTGGCACACGATGTCCCATGGCTATATCAGCACATAATTCTTCGCGACCTTTAGCTCCAGTCCAATGCAATAACTTTTCCCAAACTTCATCACTTACCAAAGCAGCGTCGCTACCCTGCTGACGCAAAGCTTGTGATAACAAACGCTCACCCAACTGAATTGCCTCAGAGTATCTGCGTGTCTTGAGGAAGTGACGAATCGCAGCTCTTGCTTTACCAGTTTTAACAAATGTGAGCCAAACAGGATTAGGTTGAGAATGAGGTGCTGAACTAATTTCAACAATGTCGCCATTTTTAAGCTCGGTTCTTAACGGCAATTGAACGCCGTTAACTTTGGCGCCCACACACTCATTACCCAAGTCACTATGAACGGCATAGGCGAAATCCAATACAGTGGCGCCTCTTGGTAAAGCTCTAATCTGGCCCTTCGGCGTGAACACATAAACAGCGTCTGGGAATAAATCGATTTTGACGTGTTCCAAGAACTCTTGAGAGTCGCCGCTCTTATTTTGAATATCAATTAGAGACTGTAACCATTGATGCGCTCTAGTCTGCATCTCCGTTAAATCATCGTCACCCTCTTTATAGGCCCAATGGGCAGCAACACCCTCTTCTGCGACCTGGTGCATATCTTGAGTACGAATCTGGAATTCCACAGGCATACCAAATGGGCCCACCAAAGTGGTGTGCAAAGACTGGTAGCCATTGAGCTTAGGAATAGCAATGTAATCTTTAAACTTGCCAGGCATCGGCTTATACAAGGCATGCAATACGCCTAAGGCTCTATAGCACTCATCTACTGATTTGAGCGTAACCCTAAAAGCATAAACATCTAATACTTGAGAAAAGCTCAGATGCTTCTGACGCATTTTGTTGTAAATACTGTAGAGCGTTTTTTCTCGACCTCTTAGATCTGACTCCAAACCAGATTTACTCAAAGCCATTCTGGCGGCATCCAAAATCTTTGCCACCATCTCCTTACGGTTGCCTCGTGCTTTTTTAATAGCATTGTTCAAGGTGGCGTATCTGAACGGCTGCCAATGCATAAAGCTCAGATCTTGTAGTTCACGATAGACCTGGTTTAAACCTAAACGATGGGCAATCGGCGCATAAATCTCAGCAGTTTCTAAAGCAACACGTTTGCGCTTGGCAATAGCCATGGCATCCAAAGTACGCATATTGTGTAAACGATCTGCCAACTTCACCAAAATCACGCGAACATCTCGTGCCATCGCCATGAACATTTTTCTGAAGCTCTCTGCTTGGGCTTCAGCATGACTCTGAAACTCTAATTTATCGAGCTTGGTAAGGCCCTCAACCAATTCAGCAACTTTCCCACCAAATACCTCTACCAACTCTTCACGAGTCGATCCAGTATCTTCAATCACATCATGCAAAAGAGCCGCCATGATGGATGCAGCATCTAACTGCCAGCTAGCGCATAGCTCAGCAACTGCTAAAGGGTGGGTGATGTATGGCTCACCACTTTGACGATATTGTCCTAGGTGAGCTGAATCGGCATATTGAAATGCCTTTTTGACTAAAGCAACTTCTTCAGGCTTTAGATGGGTAATTTTTTCGGTAAGTCCTGCAAGTGAAATAACCTGCAGTTTAGGAGGCGTAGCCGGCTGGGACGTAGGTCCGAATAAATGCCGGCTAGACTGTTCTAGGATGGCGGCTAGGATGCCTTGTGCATCTGAATTGGTCGCCACCGCACCACCTCTTAGAGAGGTACTTTAACCAACATGTCTCGATCTGTAAC
>JAHEBW010000017.1 GCA_024642065.1 Polynucleobacter sp.
GGGATCATTAACCGAAAATATTTGTAGTAATTTACGCATCGTTGGGAGAATACAGTCCTGTACGAGTATGAAAAACATCTAAAGATTCCCAACGCTTAGCTGGGGCCGGTGAATCTAAATCTGCCACTGATGGAACCACATCCACCGGGGCTTTAATTCTATCAGTGTTCTTTGCCAAATCAGCCAAAGTTTCCCTTAATAGATCTAAACCAAGACCCTCTTTTGCCGAAATATAAATAGCGACAACCTTGCCGTTTCGGTCATAACGAAGAACTGGGCCACGCTCCATTAAAGCAGGAACTTGATCAATCTTATTAACCACAACTAATTGAGGGCTTTGATCAGCCCCAATTTCTGCTAAAACCTTGTCAACTTCGATCATTTGTTGCTCACGATCTAAGCTGCTGGCATCGACTACGTGCAGCAATAAATCAGCACGAACTGTTTCATCTAAGGTGGCCCTAAAAGCTTCTACCAATTGGTGTGGCAAATCTCTAATAAATCCAACTGTGTCTGAAATCACAGCATTACCAATAACTGGCAAATAAACTCGTCTAGAAGTTGTATCTAATGTGGCAAAAAGCTGATCCGCGGCATAAGAACCTGCCTTAGTTAATGCATTGAATAAGGTGGATTTACCCGCATTCGTATAACCGACCAAAGAAACTGAAAAAACACCACCCTTTTCCCTAGATCTTCTTTGTGTGGCTTGCTGTTTTTGCAGCTTTTCTAATTCTGCTTGTAAACGCTTCGCCTTATTCTCAAGCATCCGTCGATCCAACTCCATCTGAGTTTCGCCGGGGCCGCCGCGCATACCAATACCACCCTTTTGTCTTTCTAAGTGGCTCCAAGCCTTAACCAATCGAGACACCTGATAACGGACATTCGCTAATTGAACTTGGGTTTTACCAAAGTGGCTTTTTGCACGTTGGGCAAATATATCCAATATGAGACCGGTACGATCAATCACATGGCACTTTAGATGACGCTCTAAATTACGTTGCTGGACTGGGGAAAGCGCGTGGTTAAAAATTGCTAATTCAACCTCATTAGCTTCCATTTGCTCGCGCAACTCTGTCGCCTTACCAGAACCCATATATAAAGCAGGATCAGGTTTGGCCCGCTTAGCGATCATAGTCATGACAGGTTGAGATCCAGCACTTGAAGCCAATAGACTTAACTCCGCCATGCTATCTGCGAAGTCAGGTTTACCTCCAGGATCTATTCCAACAAGAGCTGCTTTAACGGCGTCCATACCTGATTTAAGCGGCAGGCGTTCCTTCGTCAGCGCGGAACTCCACTGCACGGGCCGGGACAACTGTTGAGATGGCGTGCTTATAGACCATTTGAGTCACAGTATTACGTAACAAAATAACGTATTGGTCGAATGACTCGACATTACCCTGCAACTTAATGCCGTTTACCAAATAAATGGAAACTGGGATATGTTCTTTACGCAAAGCGTTTAAAAATGGATCTTGCAAAAGTTGGCCTTTATTAGTGTTCATGCCTGCTCCTTCTTTCTTTTTAATTGTTTGGAGTCTTACTCTATTTTTATTAAAACATGTCTTTCTAGAACATCAGTGTAACGAAGCTGTAGAAAATTGCTACTTACCTCTTTTTTTCTTGCTTTTATCCTGGTCAACGAAAGGGTTTTGGCCAGTTCTGAATTCCAATCTAAGTGGCGTACCACGAAGCTTGAAGGCTTCACGGAAGCGACCCTCTAGGTAGCGGCGATAGCTATCTGTCACACCACTTAAAGCGTTACCGTGAATCACCACAATCGGCGGATTAGAACCACCTTGGTGCGCATAACGCATCTTAGGACGAGACATACCCACGCGCTTAGGTTGCTGGAACTCCACAGCCTCTTCCAGGATTCTGGTCAACTTAGGAGTTGGTAGCTTAGACATGGCGGCAGCATAGGCGGCATCAACGTCTTTAAAAAGTTCTTTAATACCAAAACCTTTAATAGCTGAAATCGGATGAACGTTCGCAAAATCTAAGAAACGAAGTTTTCTGGCAATATCAGTTCTAGCACGCTCTTTGTTGTAATCATCCATACCGTCCCACTTATTAACAGCGAGAACCAAAGCTCGGCCAGCGTCAACGATGAAACCTGCAATATGAGCATCTTGCTCAGAAATATCTTGCTGAGCATCCAGCATCAAGATCACCACATTGGCATCTGCGATGGCCTGCAAAGTTTTTACAACGGAGAATTTTTCAATCGCCTCAAAAACCTTGCCACGTTTTCTAAGACCGGCTGTATCGATCATCACATAAGGCTTGCCATTGCGTGTGAATGGCACATCAATCGCATCTCTAGTGGTCCCTGGCATATCAAAGGCAATCACACGCTCTTCACCAATTAGCGTGTTGATGAAAGTTGACTTGCCGACGTTAGGTCGACCAACCACAGCGATACGCATCGGCTTATCAGTACGATCTTCTTCCTCTGGCTCATCAGGTATTCCTAACGCATCCAAAGCTTCATCAATCATTGATCGAACGCCATCACCATGCGCTGAAGAAATCGCAATGGGCTCTCCCAAACCTAATTCATAGAAATCAGCTGTCACGGTTGAATAAGCCATACCCTCAGCTTTATTCACGGCCAAAATAACTGGGCGACCAGTCTTGCGCAAGAAATCAGAAATAACTCGATCTTGTGGCGCCATACCTAAACGAGCATCCACTAAGAAAATAACTACATCGGCCTCAACCACAGCTTGTTTTGTTTGCTTAGCCATTTCAGCCAAGATGCCAGTTTTAGCAACGGGTTCAAAACCACCTGTGTCAATACAGATAAATTCGCGATCACCCACGCGGCCATTACCATAGTGACGATCACGTGTTAGACCAGAAAAATCAGCCACCAAAGCATCACGCGAGCGTGTGAGGCGATTAAATAGCGTTGATTTCCCTACGTTAGGACGTCCAACAATGGCAATAACTGGTTTCATAAATACTTTTAACTTTCTAACTATTCTCTAAGACCATTTCTGATCGTTATTATTTTTATGGTCTTAGCTCTGCTTAGTTAGGTCTATAGGCAGCCAAAGAGCCGCTTCTAGTTTGCACAATCAACATGCCGCTAGCCACAATCGGCGCTGCACTGATAGCGCTACTATCTACGCGAATACGAGCAACTGGTTTACCGCTAGATTGCTCTAAGAAATGCAAGTAACCTTGTTTGTCACCCATCACTAATAGACGACCAACTGACAATGGCTCTCCTACATCCCGCCAAGTCATCGTCTCATTGCGCCAAACTTCAACGCCATCATCAGCGCGATAGGCAACTACATGTGATTTTTCATCAGCCGCAAAAACAAACTCTTGAGATTGAGCCGTACCTGTATAACTTGAGAAATCTTTAGTCCAAAGGAAGTTTCCTGTGTTGATATCACCACAACCAATGCGCCCCTGGAAAGCAACAGCGCATAAACGACGGCCAATCAAACTAGGTCTTGCAGCAACATCTGTCATACGTTCAATTTCTGAGAAACCCTTCGGGTAAGCCAAGGATGTTTCCCAAAGCACATTACCGCTACTCAAACCCATTACACCCAACTTACCACCAGAAAAACCAGTGATGTAGGCATCTGCAGCAACAGGGACCATCGCAAAGCTTGTTCTTAAAGCGAGTGCTGTTTGTGGACGTAAATAAGTCCAACGGCGTTTACCAGTTTTAGCGTCTAAACCAAAAAAGCGATTATCAATCGTGCGAACCACGGCAACACCACCAAGCACCAACGGCTCAGTTAGAACCTCACTACCAACATTCTCTTCCCAAATTTTTTCACCTTGAGAGTTAAATGCATAAACAAGACCCTTAGTTGTACCAACGACAACTACATTACCGTCACTACCAGGACCGGAGGACAACTCAGTTGGAGCTTTAACTTCCCAAACACGTTTGCCACTCAAAATATCAATTTTGCTAACAAGACCATTGCCAGCTGAAGTGTAGATATAGTCACCTGCCACAACTGGACGCATTACAAATGTGTCAGATTTACCAACGCTCGTTGACCAAACAGAGGTCACACTTAGCTTTTCTTCAACACTGACTAACTTGGATGGCTCGCGTTTATTAGAACTAGAGCAAGCGGTTAGCCCAATACTTGCAAGCAATATAGAAAGAGCAACAACACGGATCATGGGACGGTACATTAACGACCTCCTACTGCATCTAACTTGATTTTAAGTAAACGCTTGGCTTCATCAGCAGCTTCTGGATTTTTTGCTAACTTGTCCCAAGCCTCTTGGTAAAACTTTCGAGCTTCTGGATTTTTTTGCTGCGCTAATTCAACATCACCACGTCTCTCAAGCATCAATGCCTCAAATGGTTTAGAGACTGAGACGGCAGCAACTTTTTGCGCCTCTGGAAAATCACCTTTATCAATTAACAATGAAACTAATCTTGATCTTGCAATATCCCGATGAGAATCTACTTTGGCATTATCAACAGACCAGCGAAGATTCTTTTCGGCCCCAACCATATCCCCTGAAGCATTGGCCACTTGCGCAGCAACCAAAGCAGACATACCGGCATAGCTTGTTGATGAGAACTGATCTTGTAGATCGTTGGCAGCTCTGAGAGTCCCTGGAATATCCTGCTTTTGAGCAGACAACAATAAGGTCTCGTAAAGCTTGCTAGCACCCATTGATTGACGTTGTTGCCACCAACCATATCCGACATAGGCTGAGTATGCCAATGAAATTGCAACAGCAGCTGCAATTAGCAACTTGCCGTACTGTTTCCACCAAGCTTTAAATTCAGCTAATTGTTCTTGTTCTTCTAGATTGAAATGCATATTGTCATCACTTATTCTGAAATCGCTACCAACTGATTGATGACTTCATCAACCAAACCATCAATCGCAACCGTCATCTGCTGACCATCGCGACGCAAATCTTTTAACTGAGCCTGACCAGCAAGTAATTCATCCGGTCCAATAATAATGGCATAAGCAGCGCCACTAGCATCAGCTTTTTTCATTTGTGACTTAAAGCTAGCTGCCTCACCATCTGGGGAGCAATGCAATATCACTTCAATACCTGCACTTCTTAATCGTTCAGCGACCACCATCGCAGCCTCAAGTGTGTCACCAGCTTGATGTAAAACATATACATCACAAGCAGATTCAAGATCAGAAGCAATACCCTGTTCTTTCATCAACTCAATCACTCGCTCCATACCCATCGCCCAACCACATGCTGGAGATGGTTTACCTCCCATTTGAGCCATCAATGGATCATAACGACCACCGCCAGCAACAGTTCCCTGAGATCCTAATTGGTCTGTTACCCATTCAAAAACAGTGAGGTTGTAGTAATCCAAACCACGCACTAAACGAGGATTGATAGTAAATGGCAAATTATTTGCTTTTAGCAATCTTTGAACACCTTCAAAGTGCTTGAGTGACTCCTCACCCAAGAAACTCAACAACTGAGGAGCCGATTCAACAATGGGCTTCATAGCTGGATTTTTACTATCCAAAATTCTCAATGGATTGGTATGCAAACGTCGCTTAGCATCTTCATCAAGATCTGACTCATGCTTTTTAAAGTGCTCAATCAATGCTTCTCTATGAGCAGCCCTTTCATTGGCTTGACCTAAAGAATTCAACTCCAACTTAATGCCAAATAAACCCAGATCATCCCAAAGACGTTGGCACATAAGAATAATTTCAGCATCAATATCAGGACCAGCAAAACCTAAGGCTTCGATACCTAATTGATGGAATTGACGATAGCGGCCACGCTGGGGACGCTCATGTCTAAACATAGGACCTGAATACCAGAGTCGCTTAGGTCCTTCGTACAATAAATTATGTTCAATCACCGCTCTAACAGCAGCAGCAGTACCTTCTGGTCTTAGTGTTAACTTTTCACCGTTCAAACTGTCTTCAAAAGAATACATTTCCTTTTCAACAATGTCGGTAACCTCGCCGATACCACGCTTAAACAAAGCTGTCTGTTCAACGATAGGCGTTCTAATTTGTTGGTAACCATAAGATCTAACCAAACTTTGAATAGACTGCTCCAAATGAGCCCATAGGGGAGCTTCACTTGGTAAGAGATCATTCATCCCTCTTACGCCAGTAATTTTGCTTTGTTTTTCTTGGTTATTAGTTTGGCTCATGCATTTGCCTATTGTTAACTTTTAACTTGATAAGTGTTTTTTACATACTCATCAACAATGATTTGAAACTCTTCGGCAATCTTATCGCCGCGTAAAGTTTTTACTTTGATGCCATCTACAAATACAGGCGCCGCAGGTGACTCGCCAGTACCAGGCAATGAAATACCAATATTGGCATGTTTACTTTCACCTGGTCCATTAACAATACAACCCATCACAGCAACATTCATCGCCTCAACGCCAGGATGATCTTTTTTCCATACTGGCATTTGATGGCGCAGATAAGTTTGAATTTTGGAAGCTAACTCTTGGAAATATGTGCTGGTAGTTCGACCGCAGCCAGGGCAAGCAATCACCATCGGTGTGAAATTACGCAAACCCATGGTCTGCAAAATTTCCTGCGCCACAATCACTTCATTCTCGCGAGGAGCACCCGGTTCAGGAGTTAAGGACACACGAATAGTGTCGCCAATACCTTCTTGCAACAGAACAGATAAAGCAGCGGTTGAAGCAACAATACCTTTGCTACCCATACCTGCCTCAGTTAAACCAAGATGCAACGGATAATCACAACGTTTAGCTAAATCGCGATAGACAGCAATCAAATCTTGAACAGCGCTGACCTTGCAAGACAAAATAATTTGATTTCCAGGCAAGCCTAACTCTTCTGCGCGCTCAGCTGACTGAAGTGCTGATTGGATCAATGCTTCAGCCATGACTTGTCTTAATTCTAGAGGCTGTGCTTGTAGAGCATTTTGATCCAATAACTTTGCTAATAAATCTTGGTCTAAGCTCCCCCAATTAACACCAATACGAACGGGCTTGTTATATCGACAAGCCAACTCAATCATTTGTGAAAATTGGGTATCTCGTTTCGCACCTTGCCCAACGTTGCCAGGATTAATTCGATATTTTGAAAGTGCTTGAGCACAATCTGGGTAATCCGTTAATAGCGTATGGCCGTTGTAATGGAAGTCGCCAACCAAAGGAAGATGTACGCCCATCTTATCCAACTGCTCACGAATAGCTGGAACCGCTGCAGCGGCAGCAGGTGTATCAACTGTAATACGAACTATTTCAGACCCTGCCTGGGCAAGCTCTTTGACTTGAATCGCTGTGCCGATTGCATCTGCTGTATCGGTGTTAGTCATGGATTGAACGCGAACAGGAGCATCACCACCAACAGTGATCAGACTATCTCGCCATTGAATCAAAGCTTGCTTTGAAACACGACGATTAGCTGCGGCATTCACTCCATCACTCATGAACCCATCACTCCTTTGTCAAACTTAATGGTTTGCATTCTTTCGCGAACATTTGTTCTATCTTTAACATCACCAGCCAACTGACCACAAGCTGCGGCAATATCATCACCGCGAGTTTTACGAACTGTTGTGATGATTCCCGAATCCATTAAACGCTTGGCAAAGTCTTGAACGCGAGCTGCTGATGAACGCTTCAAACCAGACTCAGGGAATGGATTAAATGGAATTAAATTTAATTTACAAGGAATCTTCTTGAGAAGATCAATCAACTCCTTGGCATGCTGATCTGTATCGTTAACACCATCCAACATGCAATATTCAATGGTCAAAAAGTCACGCGGCGCAAAAGGCAGGTAACGCATGCACGCGGACATAAGCTCTTTTAAAGGGTACTTCTTATTAATGGGCACCAACTCATCACGCAAAGCATCATTTGGTGCGTGAAGAGACACTGCCAGAGCTACTGGCAAATCATTTGCTAAGCGGTCCATCATAGGAACCACACCGGATGTTGATAGAGTCACACGTCGACGCGACAAACCATAAGCATGGTCATCCAACATCAAACGCATAGCACCTACAACAGGTTCATAATTCAGCAAAGGCTCACCCATGCCCATCAAAACCACATTCGAAATAACTCGGCCTTCATGCTCTTGAATCGGCGTACCGTCATAACTATCGATACGTCGAATGGCGTTAGGCTCGCGACGCAAGGTGTGTTCAGCCATCCATAACTGGCCAATAATTTCACCAAGGGATAAATTTCGAGAAAAGCCTTGTTTGCCCGTTGAACAGAAGCGGCAGTTAACTGCGCAACCCGCTTGAGATGAGATGCATAAAGTGCCTCGATCATCTTCTGGGATGTAAACCATTTCAACAGCATCACCAGCTCCAACATCTAATAACCACTTGCGTGTGCCATCGGATGCGTGCTGATCACTCACTATTGGTAGAGCAGAGATTTCTGCTTTTTCAGATAAGGTACTGCGGAAGGATTTGGCCAAATCGCTCATCTGAGCGATATCGGCCTCTCCTCGTTGATGGATCCAACGCATCAACTGTTTTGCACGAAAAGGCTTCTCCTGAAGGCTAGCGATATATTCGCTGAGCCCCTCAGGGTCAAAATTCAACAGGTTGGTGCGTGAGTCAATCAATGTGTAGCGTTAAATTAACGTGCAAATACTTGCAT
>JAHEBW010000021.1 GCA_024642065.1 Polynucleobacter sp.
TTATAATGCCGGTCTTTCGCGATGTGCAAACATCAAGAAATGATGGCTGGGTAGCTCAGTTGGTAGAGCAGCGGATTGAAAATCCGCGTGTCGGCGGTTCGATTCCGCCCCCAGCCACCAAAATTTATTGCTTTAAATTAACGGCTTAGATGAAAATCAAGTCGTTTTTTTACGTCTAGAATTCCTTACAATGTTCCCACTGTAATAAGTCTGTTGATTTTGCTTATCCTTGAAGTGGGGATGCTATTGGCGCTTCTTTTTACCTTTGTTTGATACTTTCAGATCATGTGCGACCAGCGTCGCGTTACACGACGCTTAACTTTAAAAGATCTCAGCTTTTTAGTGCCCTAGCGCATGTCTAAGGCACCGATTTAAGCTAGTTCAAGTCTACGTTCGTAGCAATAAATACAGGTTTGTGATGCCCTAGATTTTTACAGTTGTGAACATCCAATGACCATTCTTCATTAGTTTGATTGTCTGGGTCGTTAATAGTGATATACAACTCTTGGGTGCTTGGTGAATAAACTGAATACCCATCAACTTTAGTTTTGATCTTGGTTAGTGGATCGTAATGTACTAGCCAACTAAACAATAAATCTTCGTTTTCTGGCATGCCTGATCCATCTAGCTTATTGATGATATCCATTTGTTTATTAACCTTGGCTAGTGCTTCCCACTCTGGATATTGATAGTAGTCGACTAGATATTTAAGACTTGGATCTCTTAATTCCACACTGCCATTGAATACAGCTCGTCTAAATAATCCTTTACCAAATGTTGTGTTGAATTTCTCGTTAGTAAAACCTCTTACCGCTATTTCTCTCATTTCCTTTCTCCTGTTTAAGTTTCTTAGTTGCGAGGTTGTACTGGTTACAAGAGGAGTCGATCAGAAAAGATCGTTGCTTCGAGTTAGTCGCTGAAGGCAAGAGAAAAAAGTTGCTGTTTGTGTTGCTTAGTCAGAGTTACTCATTTGTAACCCCTAGTGACTCAAGTAACTAACTCACTTAACTCAACAGCAACTTCTTTTTTCTTAATGCGACCTAACTTTGTAACCTAGCAACTCGCAAAAGTATTTATGCCTGTATAAGAAAAACCACTTAAAACTGGTAAAAAATGACTCAAAACGAAAGATCACCAATAAATCGGTTGTCCATCTAACGAATCTGACATTAACTTACTGAGTGCCCATTCACTAAAAGGAGAAAACAAATGAGCACATTAGGTACATTGAAGTTAACAGCGGAAACTAAACCACAACACATTGCGCCAGTTCAACAACGCAGAAACAAACTATCGCATCGCTTATGGGAACAGATCCAATTAGCCAAAAGCCAAATCGAAGGCACAGAATTTGTAGTTAAGAAATACCGATCATTTAAGGATCAGGAAACAGGATTACGTAAACAACTAGAAATACCTAAACGAATTAGGCCTTGGTGGTTTATCTCAGCAAACGGAAAAGTTTGTATTTCTATCAAGTACGGCACTAGCGTATTAGAGCTAGCAAAAGGAAAACCTAGCGTTGAAGTTGATAGTCCAAAGGACTTAATCAAAGCACTTGAGACCATTAAGGTCGCAGTTGAAAGTGGCGAATTAGATAGCCAAATAGAAACAGCGAGCACTAACTTAAGAGCTGGCTTTCAGCACTAGCGAAGGATGAAATAAAAACATAAGCGTCGCGTAACACGACGCTTATGTTTGATAAATAGTTATATGTATCGATATCAAGTACAAGCGAGAGTAAATGGAACATGGGTGAAAACAGTGATCTTTGCTGATAATGACCTTCACGCTCGCTTAATAGCTCAGTATCAATTCGGGCGCAGTAATGTGCCATTTGCACCTACTAAAATTGGATAATTATTATGCGTTTTTATGAATTTGCTAGTGCCATTAAGAAACCACTAACGCCAGATCAGGCGCGTATCCAAGGCATGAAAACTCAAGTTAAGAACACACAGAAAGCCATCAAAGCTGAAAAGGCTAGACAGAAGATTAAGGCTGGGCAGCAGGCATTGGCTCAAAATTCCCTCTAAAATAAATCGGTATACGCAAGTGATATTTTATTTCGCTGCAATTCGTTTGAATAGAACATCTGTTCTTTTTGAAATATCAATTGAAAGTTGGGTATACCCAACAATACTGTCATCAAATACTTCAATTGCGTAAAGAAGAATATTACGGGCTAACTCTTGATCAACTATATCTCTAGGAAATTGAATTGAGCCAGATTCTGTTTTTTCGAAATAAAGTGAATTCTCTCTAAGTTTTAATAGGTCTTTATTGTGAGCTGCGAACATTATTTCATTTAAAGCATCCTTACCAATGGCCGCTTGGAGGCGAGTACCCATAGCTACAGTTGGCAGGGCGCCTATTTTGTGTTTGGAATGATGATCATAAAAAATATTATCCTTCCTTTTATGAGCACCACCAGATGTGAATAAACCAAAGTTGGCTTTTGCTGTTTCTTCAATCGCCGTGATAGCGATAAACACAGATGTTGAGTAACCACCTCTTTGATATATAAACTCCGATTCTTCTAACAAGAGAACAATATGCTTACAGGCAGCATTAAAATCTTGAACTGATTCTAGCAATGCACCCTGAGGCAACTTAGAGAAAAATTCATCACTAATCAAAATAATCTACTGCCTGCGCAACCAATGCATCTGCTAATAGCTGCTGCTGTCGGCTGGCTTGTTGAATGCGGGTTTTGAGTTGGACGCATAGCGCCATCAATTCATCGACTTTGGCGACAACGCGGTGTTGTTCGGCAAGTGGTGGAATTGGAATCATAAATTGACCAAGCTTTCCGATACTTAAACCTTCTCGCGACACGCCGACCTGTACATCCATTACTGCCTGTTGCACATGTTCTGAAATCAATACCAGATGAATAAACCCAAGAGCATCTTTAAAAAGTAAACGGATTATTGTTACATGCTGGCTAACATTTCCGATCCCAAAATCTTTTGGGACAATTGCGCACCTACCTATTGATGCCCCAGTGATGTTAAAAAGAAGATCACCTGCACACACATGTGTTCCTGACATTTTTTGATGTATCTCATGCGTAATATATGCCACATCATCAAGCTTCAAACCATCATCCCATATATTTTGAGATCTCAGGAAAGGTACACCTTCATTTACATAAATCTGCTTACCGCCAAGTGGTGTACTACCTGCTCCAATTTTACTTAATAGCTCATTTAACCTTACCCATTCCCACCCCTTCGGCAATTCAAATGGCTTTTTGTCCTCAGTGATTGGTGCCAACGGCTTTTCTTTTTTGAGTTTTCCTTGTGCTATCAGCTTAGCTTTTTCAGCCTGTATGCGTTTAAGCAGTTCACCGGCTGGTTCGTCGTTGGGGTCTTGCGGGACGAGTTTGCCCATGACGGCCAGTTGTAGCAGGGTTTGTTTAAGGGCGTCTATGCTGGCTTCGGTAGTAAATAGCACATCAAAATGCTGAGCTATGCGTTGCCAGTGGCTTTGAAACGCTTCGGCGTTTTGGCTGTGCGTGAGTGTCTCTAATAAATCACTCACCAAGGTTTCATGCGCTTCTGCCGCGTTGAGGTGTTGGTTTTCAATCTGGTCGCACAGCGCCATCAGTGCATCGACTTTAGCAACGATGCGGTGTTGTTCGGCAAGGGGTGGTACACCAATAACAAATGGTTCAAGATTTGTAGTTGTTACTTGCGGTTGTGCTGAGCCTGTAACTATTTTTTCTTTGTTTGCAATTGATAATGCGTGATAGAAAAATCTTAAATTTACGTTTTTCCAACTATTGCCAAGTACTAATGAATTGCTTGTAACAAAACAGTTTTTAGGTGATATATTCGGCTTTCCACTATAGGCACCTCGACACGAAATTAAAAGTTGCGGTTCCTCGTAAAGATATTTGGGATATTTTCCAATAATCCCATTAGCACCAAATACATCATAACCTTCATCTGTAAGCTCAGCGTTTGATAAGCCTTTTCCATAAACTATATTAAATATAAATCCTAATCTTGCATGTATCCATCCTTCAGGCAACATGAATGGCTTTTCTTCCTCACCTAAATCAAAAAGTTGCTTACCATTTTCTACTTCAATCCGTTTGACTAGTTCGCCGGCAGGCTCATCATTGGCGTCTTGCGGGACGAGTTTGCCGCGCACAGCCAACTCTAATATCAGCTCACGCAGTTTTTTAATACCATACACACTGCCCGCATTGCCATTGGCTCTGCCACGGCCTGATTTCTTTTCAGTTTCGGCGGTAGTCCAGATAGCTAGATGCTGGGTAAGTAGTTGATGCACACTTTGTTGGTGGCTGGTGTTTTCTTGGGCGCTCATTCTCAACCCTTAACTATTTTGCTGTGCAAAAGCGGCAGCCAGAATGGTTTTAAGCTGCCCACGCAAGTTCCCAATGTCTTGCTGCATGGTTTGATATTGCGCCAGCAACACATCTGGGTCGTGATTGATTTGCTCGCCCACATGTGGGTTTTTGCAATCTAGGTTGTAGTTGCGGGCTTTAATCTGATCAATACTGACTTTCCACGCTGAGGGGGTTTCTACACGACTGCTAAATTGCTCTGCTTCATTGCCCCACCATGCGGCAAGCGGTTCAAACTCTTGCACCTTGAGGGGTTTGGTTTTGTTATACGCTTTGATGCCTGCTGGCAGGGTGTGCTCATAAAACCAGATGTCTTGCGTTGGGCTGCCTTTAGTAAAAAATAGCAGGTTAGTTTTAATGCTGGTATAAGGGGCAAACACGCTATTGGGGAGGCGCACAATGGTGTGCAGGTTGCAGTCTTCTAATAGCTTTTCTTTAATGCGAGTTTTAATGCCCTCGCCAAACAAAAAGCCATCAGGCAACACCAATGCCGCACGGCCACCACTTTTAAGTAGCTGCATAATCAGCACTAAGAACAAATCAGCGGTTTCACGGGTTCTAAACGTAGCGGGGAAGTTAGTCTCAATGCCATCTTCTTCATTACCGCCAAACGGCGGGTTGGTGACGATGACATCTACCCGCTCACTTGGCCCCCAACTAACGAGTGGACGCGCGAGGGTGTTATCGTGACGGATGTTACTTGGCACATCAATGCCATGAAGAATCATGTTGGTGGTGCAAAGCAAATGCGGCATTGGTTTTTTCTCAACGCCGTGAATGCTATTTTGAAGCATCGCTTCATCTTCTACTGTTTTTACATCTTGGCTACGGATATGCTCGATTGCGCAGGTTAAAAAACCACCGGTTCCGCAGGCTGGGTCCATGACCTTTTCACCTAGACGTGGATTTGCCATCTGCACCATAAACTCAGTGACGGCGCGTGGGGTATAGAATTCACCTGCATTCCCTGCGGCTTGCAAATCTCGCAACAGCTGTTCATACATGTCGCCAAACAAATGGCGCTCTTGTGATTTGTTAAAGTCCACGCCTTCTTGAATTTTGTTAATCACTTGGCGAATTAACTGACCTGACTTCATGTAGTTGTAGGCGTCTTCAAACACTGAGCGTATGACATAAGCGCGCTGGTCGCCGCCTTTGGCTTCTAGTGTTTGGAGTGCTGGAAACATGTCGTTATCTAAAAACTGTTTGAGTGCCTCGCCTGTCATGCCTTCGGCATTGGCCGCCCAATTTCGCCAACGATATTGTTCAGGTAGTGGCGACTCATAATGCTCTTGCAACAACTCCCACTCGCTCTCACGATCATCAAAAATCTTGAGGAATAGCATCCAAACCAATTGGCTTAAACGTTGGGCATCTCCATCAACACCAACGTCTTTACGCATGATGTCTTGGATGGATTTAATGGTGGAACTGATACTCATCATAATCTCTTTAAGTTAAGCGTATAAATGCTGTTCTAGTTCTTGAATGGCGGCCAAATAAGCTGGCTTGCCGCCAAATGCAGAAACAAGCTCTTGAGCTGAGCCCATATTTTTGAAGGGATCTATAGTGAGAATTTTAATATCCTCAATGTTCTCTATGCCTGTATCTGCGTATTTTTCTAATAAGGTTTCTAGCACTTTGCGCGCTTGGTCACCATATTTAGTGAAGTAGTTACGCTTTTTAACATTCTCTGCTCGCTCACGGCGTGTGAGTGGTGGTTGGTCAAAGGCGACGTGGCAAATAAGATCGAAAGTATCAAAATCCTTACCCACTTCTTGGGCCAATGGCGTAAGCAACACGCCATGCGCTTCAAGCTCTTGAATTAAGGCTGCCTTACGCTCTGTCTTAGACCAGCGGCGCAAGAACTCATCGAGTGAGGCATAATCTTTGCGCACGGTATTGCGTGTATAGTCTTTGAGTGATTCGGTAATTAGCTTACCTTCAGGTCCGTAATATTGCACACGCTGTGCAACAACATAAACCGGAACATCGCCAAGCACATACTTCACTCTTCCTGGCTCATCGATAAGACCACCTTTACCTGGCCCTGCTGTTGACTCACCATCACCGCCTTGGGCAGTGCCGTCCCCATCGTTATCGTCTGGGGGCACAGGAGAATCATCGCCTTTAGGCTCGTAAATCACCACTGGTTCTCCATCAAAATCTTTATCCGCAAAAAGCTCAGTCGCTTTCTTAAAGTCTATGATGGTGAACCAGTATTTGTCGTAGTCCTCGTTAATGCGAGTGCCGCGTCCAATGATTTGCTTAAACTCTGTCATGGATTTAATGTGCTGGTCTAGCACAACCAATTTACAAGTTTGTGCATCTACACCCGTGGTCATTAATTTTGAAGTTGTTGCAATAACAGGATAACGCTCTTCAGGATTAATGAAGTTTTCTAGTTCGTTTTTACCTTCTTTTTCATCTCCGGTTATCCGCATGACATATTTGCGGTTTTCCTTAACACGGAGGGGATTTAGATTTACCAAGGCTTGACGCATTCGCTCGGCGTGGTCAATGTCATCACAAAATACGATGGTTTTAGAATAAGGATCGGTTGATTCTAAAAACTCTGTAATTTTCATTGCCACTAATTCGGTGCGCTTTTCTAATACAAGCGTGCGATCCATATCTGACTGGTTATAAACTCGGTCGTCAATTATTTGACCTCGTTTATCGACCTGCCCTTTGGTGGGTCTCCATCCTTGAATATCTTTGTCTATATCGATACGGACAACTTTATAGGGGGCAAGAAAACCGTCTTCAATCCCTTGCTTTAAAGTGTAGCTATAAACTGGGTCGCCAAAGTAATTACTGCTTGAAACTTCTTTCGTTTCTTTAGGGGTAGCGGTTAAGCCAACGTGTGTTGCTGAAGAGAAGTATTCAAGCACTTCGCGCCAAGCTGAGTCTTCTGCCGCACTGCCGCGGTGACACTCATCAATAACAATCAAATCGAAAAAGTCTGGGGAAAACTGTTTATAGATGTTTTTATCTTCTTCATTTCCCGTGACGGCTTGATATAAAGAAAGATAGATCTCATAGCTTTTATCAATCTGGCGCTTTGTTATTTTTGTCATTGCGGCGCCAAATGGCTTGAAGTCGTTATTCTTTGTTTGATCGACTAAGATATTGCGATCAGCTAAAAATAAGATGCGTTTCTTAGCGCCTGACTTCCAAAGGCGCCAGATAATTTGAAAAGCGGTATAGGTTTTGCCAGTGCCTGTTGCCATGACCAAAAGAATACGTTGCTGGGCTTTAGCAACGGCTTCGATCACATTATTAATAGCGTTGGCTTGATAGTAACGCGGTGCACGGCCTGTGCCGTCATCGTAGTAGGGCATCTCTACCGTTTGACGTGCTGTTTCTGTTTCGATCCCCTTCCATTGGCAGTATCGTTGCCAAAGCTCTGATGGCGATGGAAATCTATTCAGTGCTAATTCTTCTTCTGTTTGAGCCGCAAGCCCCGTCCTGTCATGTAATAAGAAGCCATCACCATTTGAGCTAAATACGAATGGGATACCAAGCGTTTCAGCATAATTCAGGGCTTGTTGCATTCCAGAGCCAATCCCGTGGCTATTATCCTTGGCTTCAATAACCGCGATAGGAATATTTGATTTATAGTAGAGAATATAATCCGCGCGCTTTTGCTCGCCTCGGCTATGAAGCTTTCCTCGGACAATAATGCGGCCTTTGGTGAAGCTTACTTCCTCACGAATTTGGCTATGCAAATCCCAACCAGCTTCTAAAATTGCTGGCGTAATGAATTTGCTGCAGATATCTCTCTCGGAAAGTTTTTTCTTATCGGTCATAAAAACTTTTATTCTAATAAAAGACTAGGGAAATGATACTTGAAAACCGAACTGCTTGTTCTATTGATTACCAATCAAGGGCAGCTCATTAAATATAAGTAACTAAATGGCAAATAGGATAGCTCAGGTTAAGAAAACTACACTTTTCTTAACCAAAAACATAACCAATTGATTTTATTGATCCTTCGCTAGTGCCTTTTTCGGTTGTCCATCTTTGCCAAAGAAAACAAAATATATAAATACTTTTCTTT